>JBBSQB010000078.1:0-1509 GCA_038258245.1 Chthoniobacterales bacterium | reverse complement strand
TCCGCAGGTCTGCCACGGAAAGCCGTGCATTCGCGGACTCCGCTATCCGGTGACGATGCTGCTGGAGCTGATGAGTAGCGGGATGACGAATGAAGAGATCCTGGCGGACTACGCTGATCTCGCGCCGGATGATCTGCTCGCAGCGCTGG
Source organism: Chthoniobacterales bacterium (assembly GCA_038258245.1). Lineage (GTDB taxonomy): Bacteria > Verrucomicrobiota > Verrucomicrobiia > Chthoniobacterales > UBA10450 > JBBSQB01. The sequence goes on along the minus strand of JBBSQB010000078.1, from coordinate 1,360 downwards.
CGTATGCCGCGCGCTTAAGTGACGCCAAGCGCATCGCGTTGGCGTGATGAAATTCCTCGTCGACGCCCAATTGCCTCGACGATTGGCGCATCTTTTCATGGAGGCGGGGCACGATGCTGTCCACACGTTCGATTTGCCCGGTGGAAACAGAACGCCGGATCGCGAGCTTTGTGAAATCTGTCAGCGCGACAATCGGATGCTGGTGACGAAAGACTCCGATTTCACCGACTCGTTCTTCCTCCGCGGCGAGCCGGCCCGGCTGTTACTCGTCTCGACAGGCAACATTACTAATCGCGAGCTAGAGGCGCTGTTCCGAGCGCGACTGGCAGATGTGGTTCTTGCGTTTGGTTCGGCGCGTTTTCTAGAGCTTGATCGGAATGGCATCACCGCGCGGGCGTAGCCGACTGTTCCCGGCGACTGCTGATTGTCGCATTTAACGGCTACGCGATAGCCCCCGCCGAGGCGGCGAGGGGTGAACCTCCAGATTCACTCCGTCCTCAGCGCGATCATCGGGTCGACGCGGTTGGCGCGGCGGGCGGGAATCCAGCAGGCGATGACGGTGAAGGTGATCGGGTTAGAGCGCTGACGCCGTAGAGGAAGCTCTTCAGCAGTTGGGCGCCCGGTGAGGGGGAGCGCCAAGCCGAGGAGCGAGCCGGTCGCTGCCCATCACATGCCCTGGCGGACGATGGGCTCTTGCTCGTCGGACAGCTGGGCGCCGAGCGCCATGCGCAGGCCGATCTCGCGGGAGCGGGCGGCGGAACGCAGCGAAAGAGTTTTGAATCAGGAAAATAGGAAAGCAGGAACAGAGGGTTTCGATTTGGGAGCAAGAAATCCAGTAAGCAGATAAAGCCCGGTCTTCTTTCCTGCCTTCCTACTTTCCTGATTCAAATCCTTCCTGGCTTCATGGTTTCCAGATTCAACGCTCTCCCGCGAGCACCAGAAGAACGTGCGAATCGTCGGAGCCGTCTGCTGCCCCGCTGGCGGAGTCGAGGAACGTGAACCCGCATTTTTGCAGGACGCGAACCGAAGCGACGTTGTGCTTCGCTACGCCGGCGTAAAGCGGCCGCGTCTGTTCCAGGCGAAGAAAAGCGGAGAGCGCGCCGGTGGCGACGCCGCGGCCCCAAAACGCGCGGTCGATCCAGTAGCCGATCTCGCGCTTCCCGTCCGAATTCCAGCTCACGATGTTCCCTGCGACGTGGCCTGCGGATTCCGGTGAGACACCGGACGCTACAGGTTCCGGTGAGACATCGGACGTGACAACGATCGTCCTAATCAGGCCCGTCTCGTCCGCGAGGATCTTCGCCCAATGCTGGTCGAACGCGGCGCGATCCCGCGATTTGAAGTCAACCATCGCCACCGC
>JBBSQB010000077.1:0-1558 GCA_038258245.1 Chthoniobacterales bacterium | reverse complement strand
AGTTTCGCGACCATGCGCCCGATGTCTGCGAACGTTGCGGCGGCGGTTTTTCGTCCGACGTCGCGCGGGAGTTGATCGGCGAATACGACGAGATCGAGATACCGCCGATCAAGCCGCATATCGTGCGTCATCGGCGGTTTTCCTGCCGCTGCCCGCATTGCGGCGTGGAGGCGAAAGCGCCGTCGCCGGCGGTGGCGACGACAACGCCGTTCGGGCCGCGCATTCACGCGCTGGCGGTCTATTTCAAGGGGTTCCAGGCGCTCTCCTACGAGCGCCTGCGCGGCATGTTTCGCGACGCGTTCGGGCTGAGCGTGAGCGAGGGCGCGCTGATGAACATGTTCATCCGCTCCAATCCCCGGTTCGAGATCGAGGCGGAGAAGGCGAAGGCCGTGCTTCGCGCGGCGAAGGTTGTCGCCAGCGACGAGACCGGCGTTCGGATCGAGGGGACGAACTCGTATCATTGGGTTTTCCATTGCAAGGACGCCGTGGTTCACCAGCCCGACCATTCCCGCGCCGCGCGGGTCGTTGCCGAAACGATGGATGGGCACGTGCCCGAGGTCTGGATTTCCGACCGCTACTCCGCTCAGCAATCGCACGGAATGAGGCATCAGACCTGTCTGGCGCATCTGGCACGCGACAACGCCTTCGCGTTGGAGCACGGTTCGGACGATCTGCCTTTCCGGTTCAAGCTTTGGCTCGGAAAGGCGTTCGGCATGGCCAGAGCCATCACCGATTTCGCTCTCTCGACCGTGGCGCGGAAAAAGCGCGAACTGGAAAAGCGGCTCGCGGCACTTCTGACGGCGAAAACCGGATGCGAGCTCGCTCGGAAATTGCAGGCCAGGATCGGGCGCGCCCGGGATCAGTTGCTCACGTTCTGCGATTATCCCGGAGAGGTGGACGTCACCAACAACACCTCCGAGCGCAAACTGCGACCCTGCGTGATCCAGCGAAAGGTCACCAACGGGTATCGCGCCATGTGGGCCGCCAAGGCCGAAGCCGACGTGCGAACAACCATCGACACCGCCCGGCTCAAAGGCGCCAACCCCTTCGACGTCATCGTCGGCACCTTGGCATAGCTGTCAGCCAAAACGCAAAATCAACGCTCGATGCCAAAGGGGGTGGGTAATTACCATGCTGGGCATGTATTCCAACAAGAGGGTCAATCTCGCGATCTTCGCGGGCGCGGTTGTAACCTTCGCCCTGTCGCTCTGGCTCGTCCGAAGCCAAGAGACGGTCGACGACCTCGCTTGGATGCGAGCCATGATCCCGCACCATTCCATCGCCATCTTGACCAGCGAGCGCGCGAATATCTCGGACCCGAGGGTCCGGGCACTGGCAGATGCAATCATAGAGGCGCAGCTCAGCGAAATTGCTGAAATGAAGAGATATATCGCTGACATCGAGGCGAACGGCGAGGCACCTGCGGGCACACCCCGCGCCGAGGGCGACTGATATCGCAGACGGGTGGAAAGTAGACGCCGCTGCTGGAATCGAAGTCATGAACCGAAAGGAACCACAATGGACTATACGATCAACCGCCTGATAGCGAACGCCGATT
>JBBSQB010000076.1:0-1594 GCA_038258245.1 Chthoniobacterales bacterium | reverse complement strand
GAACATGCGCTCAAAAAAGTTGCGTGGGCGTGGCTGCTGTTTGGGCGGAGGAGGCGCCACGAGTTGGGCCCGGAGAACGCGCTTCGGCCGCCGCGCGTTTTCCACTTTCCCGCGGGCATCGGCTTCCGGCTCGACGTCGGGCGCGCCACCCTGCTGGGCCATGTCGGGATTCTCCGCGGCTTGCGAGTCGTTGGCGCCTTCCTCATCGCTCCCTTTCGCGTCCGCCAAGGTGTCTTTGAAAGTGACGGCCGGGATCATCTGGAAAGGATTCGGTTTGTGCGCGGGGGCGACCCAGGCGAGCTGCGGCTCGAATTTTCCTTCGTCCATCGCGAGAGTGCGCTCGAGGATGCGGGTGGCGATCGGCCCGGCGACCGAGCCGCCATGTTCTCCGCCCTGCACCATGACCGCGATCGTGTAACGCGGGTGATCGTAAGGGGCGAAGCAGCAGAACCAGGCGACCGTGTCCTTTTGCCCGTTCAACATCGCCTGGGCCGTGCCGGTCTTGCCGGCCACTTGCACGTCCTTCATGCGGGCGACCCGTCCGGTCCCGCCGTCTTCGTTGATCACTCTCCAGAACCCGTGCCTAACGATCTCGATCTGGTCGGGGGTCAGCTCGGTCCGAAAGTCGGCGTGCACCTTCGGCGTCTGGGGGAGAGCCACATGCCCCTCCGCATCGAGGACCGGGGTGCCGTCCTGATTGAGGACCCGATCGACCAGCCGCGGATAATAGGAGACGCCGCCATTCGCAATCGTGGCGTAGGCCATCGCCATCTGGAGCGGCGTGGCGAGATCGTAGCCCTGCCCGATGGAAACATTTGCGGTATAGGCCGAAGACCACTTTTCCGAAGGACTATGAATGCGCATCCAATCCGGCCCGGGGAGAACACCGCCCGATTCACCCGTGATCTCGATCCCGGTGGGCTTGCCCAGGCCTAACGAGTCGCCGGTCGAGTCGATCGCGTCGATCCCGGCGGCGTTGCCGTACTGATAAAAGAATGCGTTACAGGAAACCTTGATCGCGTCGCTCACGCTCAGAGTTCCATGCGAGCCGCCTTTTTCATTGATCCAGCATTGGAAATAATGATCGCCATAGGTGACTCCACCGGTGCAGGTGAAGTGCTCTTTCGCGAGTCCCTTGCGCAGCCCGGCGAGGGCCGTGATGAGCTTAAAGGTCGAGCCCGGCGGGAAGGCGCTGACCGCGCGATTGATGAGCGGCTTGGCCTTGTCTTCGCGCAGCTCTTTCCAATCCTTCGCCTTGATGCTGGGAATAAAGGTGTTCGGATCAAACGACGGCACCGAAGCCATCGCGAGGACGTTGCCGTTGTTTGGATCGACCACCACGGCGGCGCCGCGGCCGACCTGGCGGAGCGCTTCATCGGCGATCGCCTGGATGCGGGCATCGATCGTCAGATAAACATTCGCTCCTTGCTTCGGCGCTTCTTCGCGAATCACCCCATCGATCGTGCCCTTGGCGTTGCGCCGCATCACGCGGATGCCGGGTTTCCCGCGGAGGTATTCGTCCATCGTTTTCTCGACGTTCGATTTCCCCTCCACATCGCCCTGGTAAAAGGTGTACTTGCGCGCTTCCTCGCGG
>JBBSQB010000075.1:0-1613 GCA_038258245.1 Chthoniobacterales bacterium | reverse complement strand
GCTGCAAGCGGTCGCCCGCAACGGCAAAGCGGCCAGCACCGATCACGTCGCGGCGGATCTTTTCGTGAAGCGCGCCTTCCGCAAGATCAAAGAGGCGTTGCGAGATCTGGGCGACAACGACGACGCCGCGATGCTCTCGACTGCGGAGGCGGTCCTTGGAAAGAGTAGCGCATCGGATCGAAACGATACGTAATTTTAGTCGGATGGCCCGCTTTCAGTGACGACGCCTCGCGTTTCGGAAATCAGCGCGTCTTCGCGGATTCGGAAGGTCCAACGGACGGCTCCGCACCGTCACCCTAGCGGTGTGCCACGAGCATTAGGGACGTGCCGGTTTTGTGCTGCGGCATCCACTCGCAGCGCGATAGTGCGAGTAACGCCGCGTTCCCCAGCGCGCCACGCGCGGCGAATCCATCACGCAGGATTTCATCCTCGTCGGTCATCTTTTTGAGCCGGCGCTTGCGGATGGCCAGAAGGGGAATCATCGGTTTGCCCCAGTAAGTCCACGTGGCAGTCCTCAAACCGCAACCTTCCACTAAGGCGATCAGGTCCTCGGCGGCGTACCGGCGCACATGTCCTGCGGCTTTGTCATAAGTGGAGAAAAGCGACATATGCGCCGGGACATTGATTATGAGCGAGCCGTGGGGCTTCAGATGGAAGAGCGCTGAGCGGAGGAAGCCGCCATGATCGTCGATATGTTCAATGACATCGAACAGCAAAATGGCGTCGTACGCTTCGCGCAGTTGGTTGAGACGCGCGTGGATGTTGTAACAAAAGCGGCGGCTTTTACGACAAACGGCGTCTTGCAGCGCCGTTTCGTTAAGATCGAAACCATCGATTTCTGCACCGAACTGATCCTCGAATTGCCGCTGGAGGAGTCCGTTGCCACTGCCGATTTCCGCGAGCTTGAGACGAGGCCAGTCGAACGACGGCGCCAGCTTTCGCAGCACCTCGAAGCGGCGACGGATCCAAAAGTGGTTCGTGGATGCAATATCGAACCACGCGTCACCCATGCTCACCGGCTCGGGTTGTGAAAGGTAGATGATCTCGCGGCTCACCGGGATTGAGTGGTTTGCATGCCCTCTCAGGACGACTTCTTTCTCTATACCAAGATACACGCTGCGTCCCCTCACGAGGCGTGTGCCTCCGTTTTCGAAATATCCGCATTCAGCAGTCCCCCGCAGGCGATCCGACCGCGCCCATTGAGGCCGACATCGTGAACGCTGAACGGCACTGGCCGGCGTTCGTCCATTGGCGAGACGACCGCGTACTTTGATGACTGGATGGTGAGATCGCCGATCAAGCGATCGGCGATCGCGGTGGGGCGGCCCTTAACTTCCTTTAACAACACTACGAGGTATTCACCCATGATCCCGAGGCAGAAAAAGAGCATCGAGGAGATGATCGCGAGGAAAAGGATGATCGTCGTTGTGCCAGGATTTGCGCCGATATTGTATCCGAAGAGAGTGAATTTCGGGAGCCAGCGATTGAGCAGAAACAGTGCGCCGAGCAGGAGGCTGAAGAAGCCCATGGCGATCCCGATCAAGCTCGCGACACGCAGTGGCACATAGCTGAAGCCGGTAAAGGAACTGAGCGCGAGCGACCAAAGCCGGAAG
>JBBSQB010000074.1:0-1637 GCA_038258245.1 Chthoniobacterales bacterium | reverse complement strand
TTCGGAACGTGAACTGCAATGCGGAGAACGTGAGCGTTACCCTAACGAACATAACCGACGATCAATCGCACACCCTGAGTTCGGCTGCCGCCCCCATGGGCCTTCTCCTTGGCGACGTCGATGGCGACGGCAGCGTCACCCCGGCCGATTTCAATCTCGTGAAAGCGGACAACGGCGCCACGACCGACGGAACGAATTTCCGCGAGGACATCGACGTGAACGGCGCCATCAACAAGCGCGACGCGAGATTTGTGAGGCGCCAGATCGGCACGTCACTGCCCTAGCGCTGGCGCAGAATCCCCCGGCTTCCGGAGGGCATCGCGCTGTCGATGCCCCTCGCAGCGCGTCGTTTTTTGGCCTGTTCCGGCGCCCGGCAGACAAAAAGCGAAACCGGCGGCGACTATTATTTGAATCCAATCGCCGCGCTCGCCGCATCACACCGGTAGCGATCGCATTTCGCCGCCCGCTCAAAGCCTCAACCCACTAAATCTTATGCTCCTCGACTCCTTCCGCCAAGATGTCCGGATCGGTTTCCGCGTTCTTTTTAAGGAAAAGACGTTTTGCTTCCTCGCCGTCACCGTCCTCGCGCTCGGCATCTGCGGGGTGACGACGCAGTTCACGATGGTGAACGCGATCATGCTGCGCGGCTTTTCTTTTCCGCATCCCGAGCAGTTGATGAGCGTCGGGCTAATCGATCCCCAGGCTTCGGATCAAAACAACAATTTCGGCAACGGCAACATTCCCTCCTCCCAGGACTATGAAGACCTGCGCGCGGGGCAAAAGTCGTTCGCCCTCATGGCCGCTTATCTCAACGGCTCGACGATCAACGTTTCCTACAAGAAGAAGCCGCAGCGTTACACCGGCGGTTACGTCACGGAGGACTTTTTCAAGATCGTCGACGTGAAGCCGATCCTCGGGCGCGATTTCACCGCCGAGGATAACAAGCCGGGCGCGGAGAAGGTGACAATCCTCGGGAACGAGATCTGGAAGCGCGACTTCGACGGCGATCCTAACATTGTCGGGCAAGCGATCCGGATTAACGGCAAAGCCGCCACTATTATCGGGGTCATGCCGCCCAACTTTAAGTTCCCGCAAAACGAAGAACTCTGGGTCCCGCTCTACAATGAATTCCCGCTCAAGCCGCGGGGCGACCCGACCGGGATCGGAGCGCAAATCCTCGGGCGGCTCAAGCCCGGCGTGAGCGTGGACCAGGTAAACGCAGAATTCAGCGGCCTCGCGAAACGGATCGCGCAGGATAATCCCAAGACGAACAAGCAATACACTTCCGCCAGTGTGCAGCCGCTCCTCGTCTCGTTCACCGGCCCGCAACTACGCCAGATCATGTACGCCATGCTCGGCGCGGTCATCGTCGTGCTCCTCATCGCCTGCGTTAATGTGATGAACATGCAATTCGGGCGGGCCGCTCTTCGGGCCCGCGAGCTGGCCATCCGAGGCGCCCTCGGCGCGACCCGCTGGCGCCTCGTTAGGCAAATGCTGACTGAGAGTTTCCTCGTCGCATTGCTCGGCGCGGTCGTCGGGGTCGGGCTGGCTTACTGGGCGGTTGGTTTGCTCGCGGAAATCACGAGCACGCCGCAATTCCAGCTCCCCTATTACATCCGCTTTACGATCGATGCGAA
>JBBSQB010000073.1:0-1666 GCA_038258245.1 Chthoniobacterales bacterium | reverse complement strand
GAGATCGAGATAATCGGGATAAGAATGGACCTGGCGATCGTCTCCCGAATGCTGCGGCGCCGTCGCCCAGATCATCGTTAGGCGATTGGCGTTCGGGAAAGGGAGCGAGCGCAGCAGCACCGTATCGATCACGCTGAAGATGGCGCTGTTCGCGCCGATTCCGAGGGCGAGAGTGAGAATCGCGATGCGGTGAAGCCGGGCGATTTGAGGAGCTGGCGAAGCGCGTAGCGCAGGTCTGTTATCACGCTTGTTCTCTTTCGTTAGGTGGTTGGAAATGACGAAATCCGAAGCTCGAAATCCGAAACAATGACGAAGCACGAATGACGAAAAGACCGGGCACGTCTTTTTTGAGTTTTGGGTTTCGTCATTGTTTCGAGCTTCGGATTTCGGGTTTCGTCAGTCCGCGAGCGTTCATTCTGCGCGCAGCGCAACCATCGGATCGACCCGCGCCGCTCGCCGCGCCGGCACCCAGGTGGCGAGCAAAGCCGCGCTCGCGAGGACGAGCGGCGCGACTGTAAACGCAATCGGATCGAGCGCGCCGACTTCGTAGAGTAAGCCGCTCACCACTCTCCCGGTCAGGACCGCCAAGAGCAGGCCAAGGGCGATACCACCTGTCAGCATGAGCGCCGTCTCGCGCATAAACATCCATTGCACCGCGCCCGGTTGCGCGCCGAGCGCCATGCGAATCCCGATCTCGCGCCGCCGCCGCGCCACCGCGTAGGCCTTCACGCCGTAAATGCCGATCACCGCGAGCGCCAGCGCGAGTCCGCCACAGATGGAGAAGAGCGCCGCGCCGGCTTTGACGAGCCACAGTTCGACGTTGCTCTGGAGATGTTGCGAGAAAGTCTTGAGCGAAATGATCGGCAACACCGGATCGACTTCGCGGACCGTCCGCCGGAGCAGATCGGCTGTCGCCGTCTCGTTCTCGCGGTTGAGCGCCGCAAATTTCACGATAAAGGAGACATCGCTCTGAAAGCCGCGCGCAAACGGCAGGTAGAGCGTCCCTGGCAGTTCGCTCTCGAAAAACGCGTCGCGCGTTGGCGGCACTATGCCGATGACCTCCATCGGCTGCTCCGGCTGGATTTGGCCGTTGCGATCGTCATTGATTTTGAACCCGCCCCGTCCTTTGCCTTTTGCGGGCGCGTTCTCGCTCGCGATCTGAATCTGCTGTCCGAGCGCATCGCCCTTCGGCCAGAGCTTCTTCGCGAGCACTTCGTCGATGATTGCGACTGCAGGTCCGCCGGGCTGGTTCGCCTCCGCGGCCTTGAAGGCACGCCCACGGAGAAAGCGCAGTCCGGTCGTGGAAAAATAATCCGCGCCCACGCTGTTCCAGCGCGCGCTGAAGGCGAGGCCGTCCGCGGCGGTCGCGGGATGGGAATCCGACGTGGCATGGAACCCGGCGCGTTGCACATTTTTGCCTAACGAAATCATGCCGAAGGGCACGGTCGCCGAGATCGCGGCGCTCTCGACGCCGGGGAGAGCGGCGATGCGTTCCTGCAATTTCCGGTAAAGCTCCTGCGACTGCTTTTGATCGCGGCCGGCCAGGCTGGCATCGACTTCGAGAAGAAAACTGCGCTCAGTTTTCAGGCCCGTGTCGATCGCTGCCGCCTTCTGCGCGCCGCGCAGGAAGAGCGCGGCCGCCGTCAGAAGAGCGAGAGAAAAGGCG
>JBBSQB010000072.1:0-1724 GCA_038258245.1 Chthoniobacterales bacterium | reverse complement strand
GCCCAGTTGCTCGCTGATTTTCTGCGCAATCTCGCTCTGGATGGCGAAGACATCGGCCAACTGGCGATCGTAGGTCTCGGCCCAGACATGGGCGTCGGTGCGGGCGTCGATCAACTGCGCCGTCACCCGCACCCGTTCGCCCTCGCGCTGCACGCTGCCTTCGACCACATAGGCAACACCCAGCTCGCGACCGATATCCTTCAGGTTGCGGGCTGCGTCCGCCGCGTATTGCATCACGCTCGTGCGGCTGATGACTTTGAGGTCCGCGATCTTCGCCAGATCGGTCAGGATTTGGTTCTGCACCGCGTCGGCGAAGACCGCAATCTTCTGCTCCGGGCTCAGGTTTTTAAAAGGGAGAACAGCGACACTTTTCTCCAACGTTGGAAGCGGCTGCCATCCCGCCTGGTTCGGCAGCATCCAGAGAATGGTCGCGCCTAACAAGAAGCAGGCGGCGGCGGCGCCGCCCAGGACGGGATTGCGTCGCGCCCAGCGCCAGAGCCGGACCGGTGCGGTGACCGGGCGGGCCACGATCGGCCGGCCTTCGAGCCAACGCTCCAGATCTTCCGCGAGATCACCCGCAGATTGATAACGCGCTGTCGGATCGCGTTCCAGGCAGCGGGCACAGATGGTTTCCAGATCGCGGTCGAGCGCGGGCGCGAGCGAACGGAGCTTCGGGGCCGGTTCGAGCGCAGCCTGTCGCAGCACGGAAAGGACGTTCTCCCCGACGAACGGCGGCCGCCCGGCGAGGAGGTGGAAGAGAACGGCACCCAAACGGTAAACGTCGGCCGCGGGAGTGAGATCGCCGGCTCCGCTTTCGGCTTGTTCCGGTGCGATATAACCGGGGGTGCCGAAAGTCGTGAGGGTGCGGGTGAGATCGCTGCTCTCGGTCAGCCATTTCGCGAGTCCGAAATCGCTCACCAGCGGCTCGCCATGATCGTCGAGCAAAATATTCCCGGGTTGCAGATCGCGATGCAAAATTCCCTGGCCATGCGCGTAGTCGATTGCGCGCGCCACTTTGGCCATCAGCCGTACGCACTCGTTAGGCCGATCCTGCAATTGGGCTGCGGCCTCGCGCAGGCTTCCGCCACTCGCGTATTTCATGCTGAAAAACGGGAGCCCGTCCTCCCCCTGGCCGACTTCGTAGATCGGCAGAATGTTCGGATGATCGAGCTTCGCGATCGCTTCGGCTTCGCGCCGGAAACGCACCAGCGCCTCGGGTGATTCGGCCTGATAGGCAAGCACGCGCTTGAGTGCGACGATGCGGCGCGAGTAGCGCTGGCGCGCGCGATAAATCACGCCCATCCCGCCGCGCCCGATGCCTTCCAGAATCTCGTAATTGCCGATCTGCCGGTGGAGATCGGGCAACTCCACCTCGTCGAGGACGTCGCCGAATTTCTCGGCGCTCCCTTCCCGCGTGACGCTCAATCCCTCGTGGAGGAAACAGGTCACGCAAATCCCGCTTTCCACCCGCGTCCTCGCCCCGCACTTTTCGCACCGGACCGAATCTTTCATTTCCTCGAGGGCCGAATTTCGAAGGTTGGGGATGTTTTGGTTCATGCCCTCCAAGTCACTCGATTGGCTTCGCGCACTGAGCCAAGAGGTCTTCGAAGCGCGGGTCGTCCCGCAGATTATCCCAGAAGGGATCAAATTTCAGCCAACCGTAAGTGTGCCGATACCCTGGCCGTTTGACGAGGGTGAAAAGGACACCGAACGCCAGGTCTTTT
>JBBSQB010000071.1:0-1844 GCA_038258245.1 Chthoniobacterales bacterium | reverse complement strand
CCGCTTGATCTTCGGCTCATCGCCCATCGCGGGCCGGACGCGTCGGGCGAATGGCGGTCGGAGGATGGCCGTTTTTGGTTGGGCAACACCCGTCTCGCCATTCTCGATCTCTCGTCGGCCGGCGCGCAGCCGATGCTGGACCCAACGACCGGCAATGTTCTCGTCGTCAACGGCGAGATTTATAATCACCTGACGCTCCGCGCGGAAATGCCCGGCGTGGACTGGCGCGGCACGAGCGATACCGAAACACTCCTGTACGGTTATGCGCGCTGGGGTCGCGACGTCGTTAGGCGGCTCAAAGGCATGTTTGCCTTCGCGATTTACGATCACGCGCGGGAGGAACTTTTTGTGGCGCGCGATCGCCTCGGGATCAAGCCGCTCTATTACGCGCTCGATGCAGACGGCACTCGCTTCGCTTCGGAAACGCGAGTGCTCGAAGCCGATCCCTCTGCGATTACGCCGGCGACGATCGCTGCTTATCTGCAATGGGGCGCGTGTCCCGAGGAGAAACTTCTTTTCTCGAATCTGGAAGTCTTGCCAGCCGGCCAGGCCATGATCATCGGCCGCGACGGAGCGCGCGAGCAGTGGCGCTACTGGCCGGCGGTGAAATCGTTTTCTTCGTCGCCTGAGTCCGCGCCGCAAAAAATTCGCGCGCTGCTTGAGCGCGCGGTGCAAGAACATCTTCTCTCCGACGTGCCGGTGGCGAGTTTCCTCAGCGGCGGGATTGATTCTTCTGTGGTGACCGCGCTCGCCGCGCGTTCGTTAGGCGAACGTTTGCAAACATTCTCGGTCGGCTTCGGTGCCGCCGAGTTCGATGAAAGCGCCATCGCGGCCGAGGTCGCCCAGCGATACGGCACCGACCATCATCGAATCGAGCTTTCTGACGAAGAAGTGATCCGCTCCGTGACCGAGGCAGTGTCCTGGCTCGACCTGCCGTCGGCCGATGCGATTAATTCCTACATCGTCTCGCGCGCAGTCGCGGCGCGCGGAGTGAAAGTGGCGCTCTCTGGATTGGGAGGCGACGAGTTGTTTGGCGGTTACGCCAGCTTCCGCGATGTCCCGCGGCTGAAACTTCTTGCGCACCTTCCGCGAGCAGCCCGGAAATTACTCGGGGCAACTCTGGGAATGGGCGACCGGCTGGCCGATCTTCCGCCGACACAGGAGGCTGGCGCGCTGGCGCGCTGGCGTCGCCGCTTCCTGACCGCCGACATGATTCGCAGCGCGGAATTGCCAGTCGACGCGAACGACGGCGAGCCGCTCCTCGATTTGCCGGACGACTTCGCGCGCATCAGTTGGGCGGAGCTGACGGGCTACATGCGGCGGATGCTGTTGCGCGATTCCGACCAGATGAGCATGGCTGTTTCTCTCGAAATGCGGGTCCCGTTCCTCGATCACGAACTCGTCGAATACGTGCTCGGTTTGCCCGCAGCAGGGAAACAACGCGGCGCGCGACCCAAAGGCTTGCTCATCGAAGCCTGTCGCGATCTGCTTCCGCCTTCGGTTTACGATCGTCCGAAGCGCGGCTTTGTTTTGCCGATGCGAGCCTGGATGCGTGGTCCGCTGGCATCCTTTGTCGACGCGGGATTGCGCGAAACGGAGATCCGCGACTTGTTGCCGGCGCCGTTCGTGCGGAAAATGCGCGACGCTTTCACGCGCGATCGACTGCATTGGACCCGGCTCTGGAGCCTGGTAGTGCTTGGTCATTTCGCGCAAAAACACGATCTCGCTCGATCCCAGCATGAGGATACTCCGGTCCACGCGCTCAATTAATCCCGCGATTGGCGGGCCGATCGAGTCGATCAAGCAATCGTCCGCCGTGCTCGCTGCGCGCGGGCACACGGTTG
>JBBSQB010000070.1:0-1896 GCA_038258245.1 Chthoniobacterales bacterium | reverse complement strand
GCAGGAAGAGGAATTGGCGCAGCTGATTCGAGACAAGAAAGTGACCAAGCCGGTGATCGCCTACATCGGTGGGAAAGCGGCCCGAGAAGGCACGCGTTTCAGTCACGCCGGCGCGATCATCGAAGGCGGCAAGGGCACGCATGCGGGAAAGGTAAAGGAGTTGCGTGAAGCCGGCGCGACGGTGGTGGACGCATTCGGCGAACTACCGACGGCGGTGGTCGATATTCTCAAGCGCATCAAAGGGGAGAGTCCGCCACAGGACGGACTCGCCGGGGCGAGCCTGATGAGCGAGACGGACAAGAACGCGGTCTGGAATACCGCCATCACCCGGATCGAGCCGAATCGCGTCGCGGTCCGCGGCTACGACATCGCGGACCTGATGGGGCGCGCTTCGTTCGGCGCGGCGGTCTATTTGATTTTGAATGGAAAGTTGCCCTCGCCCGAGATCGGGAAATTGATGGACGGCATTCTGGTCTCGTCGATCGATCATGGCGCCACGCCGCCGAGCGCGTTGTCAGCGCGCACGGTCGCTTCGACGGGCGCTTCATTAAGCGCGGCCGTCGGCGCCGGCATCATGTCAATCAACCGGCACCATGGCGGCGCGATCGAAGATTGCGCGCGGCATTTGACGAAAATCGCCGAGCGCGCGACGAACGAATCGATCTCGATGGAGAAAGCGGCCACCCGCACGCTGGCGGAAATGAAGGAAAAGGGCGATCGCATGCCGGGCTTTGGGCATCGGTATCACACGAAAGATCCGCGGACGGCGCGGCTCTTCGAGCTGGCGCGCGACGCCGGTGTCGACGGCCCGCACATGCAGGCGGCCCGCGCGGTCGAGAAGTCTTTCGCCGCGGCGAAGAAGCCGCTCCCGATCAACGTCGACGGTGCGATCGGCGCGATCCTGGCCGACCTCGGGATGAACCCGGCAGCTTTCAACGGCATTTTCATGATCGCGCGTACGCCGGGGCTCGTGGCCCACGTTATCGAAGAACAAACGCGCGAGAAGCCAATGCGCCGGATCGATCCCGTGAAGCACGGCTACGACGGACCTGCGCCTGCCAGCCTAACGAAAGGCTAAGATGGCCGACGAAAAAATCCTCACCAAGCACCCGTTAGGCAAAAGCGGGAAGAATATCGATCGGAAAAAATATGAGACGCTCAAAAAGGCCATCCTCGCGGCTTTAAATAAAAAGGAGCTGACTCACACCGAGCTGTTCGATCGGCTCGGCCAGAACCTGAAAGGCAAATTTTCCGGAAACATCAGCTGGTACGCCGAAACCGTTAAACTCGACCTTGAAGCCCGGAAGATAATTGAGAGAACTTCTGCCAAGCCGCCCAAATACCGAACAAAAACAGCCTCATCATCATGAACACAGCCGAAACACCCGTTTACAGCGTAAACAAGATCGCGCAGCTATTTCCAAGTCTGAAGAAGATCAAGAACCGGTCGCTCCGCGAGAAAGTAGCGGCAGTCTGGAGCGAAGCCATCACGACCGGCTGTGGCGGGAAGGGCTGGACGTTCAACGAACTGCGCGCGGTCAAGTTCACCCTCCTCGCCGGCGAGATCGACATGCGGTTCGTCGAGCATCTCAATTCCTGCGCGAAGCAATGCATCGCCATCGCCGAAGTGCTCAAGAAATCCTTCCGCTGCTCCATTCCGATTCAACGCGATTATCTCATCGCCGGTGCGCTCCTCGCCGATGTCGGTAAACCGCTCGAGTTCGACAAGGACGAATCGGGCAACGTGATCCAGGGAAAATTTGGGCAGCAGGTGCGGCATCCCTTCAGCGGCGTCGCCCTCGCCTACAAACACGGCATTCCGGGCGAGGTCATGCACATCATCGCGACCCACAGTCACGAGGGCGACAAGATGGAACGCTCGATCGAGTCGATCAT
>JBBSQB010000069.1:0-1950 GCA_038258245.1 Chthoniobacterales bacterium | reverse complement strand
TGAGGAAGACCTGGTCGCTCTCGCCGAGAGTTTCGGTCGGCGTTGGCGTGGCGCGGCCGGGGTCAACGCCCCCGGCTACAACGCGCGCGAGGGCCTGGGCGAGGCGGGCGGGCTCGATTGGTTTGAGGAGGTAATCGAGCGCGCCGAAGTCAAAAGCCTTGAGCGCGTATTGGTCGTGGGCGGTGGTGAAAATGACGCGCGGACTGCGCGGCAGATTGGCGAGCAACTCGAAGCCGGTGCGTCCCGGCATCTGGACGTCGAGGAAAATGAGATCGGGTTTGAGTGAACCGATTTTCTCCTCGGCCTGGGCGGCGTTGGCGGCTTCGCCGATGATCTCGATCTCCGGATGGGCACGAAGGAGGCGACGCAACTCGGAACGGGCGAGACGTTCGTCGTCGATGAGAAGGGCTTTCATGATTTTGTCGCGGGAAGAATCATACGCGCTTCCACCCAGCCGGGTTCCGGTTCGCTTAATTCGCAACTGGCGCGCTCGGCGAAGAGGAGGCGCAAACGCGTGCGCAGATTCGTTAGGCCGAGGCCGGTGGATGCGGCTGCGGGTTCGGCGCGCAACGCCCCGGTGTTGCGGACGGAAATTTCCAGCCGGTCGTCATGCACGCTCGCGGTCAGGCGGATGACGGCCGCGCCGGCGTCTCGCGAGACGCCGTATTTGATCGCGTTCTCGACCAACGTCTGCAGAGCGAGCGGCGGAACAAGACAGGAGAGCGCCACAGGATCGAGCGCGCGTTCGATCGTTAGGCGATCTTCGAAGCGGATGAGCTCAAGCGCGAGATATTGCTCGACGGTCTCGATCTCGCGCGCGAGTTGGCCAAGCGAGCGTTCGCCCGATTGCAGGTGATAGCGCAGGATCGCCGCCATGTGCGTGATCGCTTCCTGGGCGCGCGCCGGATCTTCGAGAACGAGCGCGCGCAGGCTGTTGAGCGAGTTAAAAAAGAAATGCGGGTTGAGCTGGCTCTTGAGGCCGCGCAGCTCCGCTTCGGCGAGCGCGGTCTGCGCCTGGTAGTGCTCGATCTCGAGCCGGCGTTGTCGTTTGAAATAAGCGAAGCCGAAATAGATGCCGGACCAAAGTGTGAGGATAACAAAATCGTTGAAAACGAACGCGGCCGCGATCGCGATCGTCGCCTCCGGGTCGCCTAACCAACTGACGCGGTGTGGCGGCGGGAAAAGGATGAAGAAAATCCAGACAACCGCGACGAGGATGACGGCGAGAAGGAGATTCGCGCCGATCAGGCGCGGTAATAATTTCGCGATCGGCAGATCGATCCAACCGCGGCGCAGGACGATCCCGCGCAAGACATGGGTGAGGACAACCCCGCAGCAGCAAAGCAAAAAGTAGCCGGCGACCGTGTTCCCGCTAAAGGCGCCGTACCCTTTACTGGTGACGATGGTGAAGAGAAAGAACACGCCCCAGCCGCCCGCCTGGCACCACCAATAGGCGGCGGGCGGGCGTGGCGGCGTGGAGCGGTTCTGCATGCGAATGGCCTAACGAGCGACTTTAGTGCGCCGCGAGATCTTTATCGAGCGCGGCATAGAAGCCGGCCGGGTCGTCGATCATGATGAAGTGCTTCGCGTTATCGAAAAACTCGAAGCGGGTCTGCGGTGCGTTCGTGAATTGGTTTTTGTAGTTCGCCTCGAGGGTGGGCCGCGGCGCGTATTGCGAGATTTGTTTCAGAGCGCCCATCACGAGGATCGGGCACTTGATCTGGCCGAGCTCGGGACGGTCATCGCGGGTGAGTAATTCGTTCATCGCTTCCGCGACGGTGGCCGGGTCAGATTTGGCACACATTTCGTAGACCCGCTCGATGTCGGCCGGCTTCGTCACCATCGATGGAATGGAAACGTTTTTTTGAAAAGCGGCCGCCTCTTCCGGCGTCTGGCCTTTCATCCGCGCGCGCATCGCGGCGGCGCCTTTTTTTGCGCTCGCCAGATCGG
>JBBSQB010000068.1:0-2001 GCA_038258245.1 Chthoniobacterales bacterium | reverse complement strand
CACGCCAAACTGAAAGCCGCAGCTCGGGCAAATCTCGAACGAGCCGCCGCCTCCGCGCGTCCGCGCTTCCTCTTTCAGCTTCGGATAACCGCAGACCGGACAGGTGTGATTCTTCTTCATCGATAGGTCTTGAGATTTATTCTTCGGCCGGGCTGACGATCAAAATAACTCGCGTGGCCGGGTTTGAAGAACGTCTTGGTCGTCCCGTCTCGATTGTAGGCGCCGAAGGCGCCGGTGCGCGGATCATAAATCCGGAGGGTCCCGCGATTATCCAGCTTCGCGGGGAAGCCTTCGGCCCGGGCGCGGCGCAGAAATTCCGCAGCCATCCGCGCATAATCGTCGGCATCGCGAGCGCCGAAATCGGCGCCGTGACGCGCGAAGTGATCGGGGAGCGAGGCGGAATTGCCCCACGACTGAGCGTTGTTTTGGGCTGTCCGGTTCGCAGCTTTCTGCGTGACCGACGAGATGCTCGACAGGTGGAAATGATCCAGCGAACAGCCGCGGCCGAGCGATAGATAAACCAGGAGCCCGCAGGCGATGACCAAGAGCAGGACAAGTTTGAAGAAGCAACGAATCAAAGTTCCCCGATCTGCGCGAAGTTAGTTGGGCCATTCGTAGCGCGTCGAGCCCGCCAGAAGACCGTGCGCGCTGGCCAGTTCTACGCGACGTTCGCTTCTCGCCCGGTACTTTTATTTTTCCGGCGCCCTCTTCATCCGAATCTTTTCAAGTTCTTGCTTCAAGGGTTGCCAGTAGACTCTGTCCGCGTCGCGCTCAGCTCGCTGCTCTTCGAGGAGAGCTTCCTCGAGCGACGGCAGGTCGCCAGAGGAGGCATATTGGAGTAATCGCCGCGTCTGGACGCCGTCTCGGGCAGCGTCGGGATGCGCTCGCGCGATCTCGCTGAGCAACCCGGGCGTGCGCATTTCGCGCAGCCAGAAGCGCACCTGCTCAGCGGTGGGGTGCTCGCGATTGGCCCGATAATTTGCTTCGAGCAGACGCGCAATCATCGGCCAATCCTTGTCCCGCTGTGTTTTCTTCGCCTGCACCAGATCGGCCAGTGAAAGCAGGTGATATTCGTGGCCGGCATCGTCTGCCAGGGTTGTGCGTCTTTCCCACAGTTCCGCGAATGGGTCGACCCCGCGCATCTTTGCCATGACATCGACGCGGATGCCGTCGGCTTCGGCCGTTCCGCAACGGAAATGAATCGCATGTCCGCGCTGGAGGAACTCGGGGCGAAATTCCGGAACGGCGATGCGCTTTGCTTGCAGCTCGGCGAGGGCCGCAGTGAGCCGATCGAGATTTTCTGGTTCGGCCAGAACGGCGACATCGACGCCACGGCTAAACTCCGCCGCGCCGTAGAACACGCACGCCTGGCCGTCCATGAGCAGCGCGCGCACGCCATGCTTCTGGATCGTCGAAAGGACTTTGACTATCGGGCTCGGGATCAAGAGAACCGCCTAAGGCGAGGTAAGTGGCCCAGAGTTTCTGGCTTTCCTCCCAGCGTTGCAATGGGGAAAGACTATACCATTCCATCCATTCGTCTGGTTCTAGGTGCGGGTCCATCAGGTGCTAGCTCTCTCGAATCGCAATCCGTTGTAAAATGTCAGCGATGACCTCCGTCTTCGGCCGCGCCCCAAGGTTGCCTTTGCCGTGTTCGCGCACGCTGACGGCGTTGGCTTCCAGGTCGCGGTGGCCGATGACGAGCATGGTGTGGACTTTCATTTGCTCGGCGCCGGCGATTTTCGCTTTGATGTGGTCGCTGCTCGCGTCGAGCTCGGCCCGAACCTGATGGGCGCGGAGTTCCTCCTGAACCGCGCGCGCGTACTCGACGAGCGCGGGGTCGTCGCCAATCGGGAGGATGCGGACCTGCTCGGGCGCTAGCCAGAGGGGGAAGTTGCCGGCGTAGTGTTCGATGAGGAAACCGATGAAACGCTCGTGCGTGCCGAGCGGGGCGCGGTGGATGCAGAGCGGGGTGGCTTCGGTGTTGTCGCGGGTTTTGTATTT
>JBBSQB010000067.1:0-2101 GCA_038258245.1 Chthoniobacterales bacterium | reverse complement strand
CCGCTGGTGGCGCGAAGGGCGCATGCTCGAGATCGCGGAGTATTGCTGCTTCGACGTGAAGGTGACGCGGCTCGTGCACGAACACGGCTGCCGGCACAAGGAGCTCTTTTTCCACGATCGCTTCGCTCGTAAGCAGCGGGTGGAAGTCGACTGGGCGCACCTGTTGTAGCTGGGGGCGTTGACCCCGGCTGGGTTGGGGCTTGAACCGTGCGAAAGACCAGCCGGGGTCACCGCCCCCGGCTACAACCGAATCTCGACCTCGATCGGGAGGCAGTGATTGATCTCGTAACTGCCGCGGTCGAGGTCGCGCTCCATCGGCTGTGTGCGGCCGCGGGAGTCGGTCGCGCGCGCCAGCAGAACACAACGGCCGGCTTTCTTCGGCGTTTCCCAATCGGTTTCCCAGAGCCGCCAGCAGTTGGCCACCTGCTTTTCGCCTAACGAAACCTCGTGCCAGGATTTTCCGGCGTCGCTGCTGAACTCGACTTTCACGATTTCGCCATCGGCCGTCCAGGCCGCGCCCGCAACGCGATAGGTGGTTCCGGCTTTGATCACTTCGTTGATCCCGGGCCGCGCAATCGCCGCCTTGACCTGCATCTGCGTGATGGGAACGAGCGCAACGCCGGCGTCATCCCTTTCCCAGAACGCGTAATCAACCGTCTGGTAGTAGCCCTTATAAGGTTGCTCGGTCACGATGATGCGCTGGAGCCATTTCACCGCCGCCATGCCGAACCAACCGGGCACGATCGCGCGGAGCGGAAAGCCATGGGAAGGCGTGAGCGGCTCGCCATTCATTTCCAGGGCGATGAGGACGCCATCCAGCGCTTTGCCTAACGAAATGCTGCGCGCGTAGTTAATCTTGCCCGCCGGTTTGGGCGCTTCGCTGATCGTCCCCGAGTCAGCGCCTTCGAGGATGACATCGACCGCCTTGGGATTGACGCGCGCCTTGCGGAGAAGATCGCCTAACGAAACCCCGGTCCATTCCGCGTTGCCGACGGCGCCCAGTTCCCACTGCGTTCCCTTCACTTTGGGCACAAGAAAAACACGGCCGGTCCCGGCGCACTCGAGCGTCGCCGGGATTGTCTTCATCGGCAGCTTGCGCAGCTCGTCATGAGTCAACTCGAGCGGACTCTCGACCGCGCCTTCAATCCTTAATCGCCAGCTGGCCAGATCGATTTCCGGCACGGGGAAGTGCGAGCGAATGTAAAAGAGTTCGTTAGGCGTGAGCCAGCCGTCGAGGAGGCCGAACGGCATTTCGAGATTGGCCGGCTCCTTTTCCCGAATGATCACAACTTGATTCCCTCTTTTTCGACCGGGAATCCCGCTTCCTTCCAGGCATGCCAGCTGCCCGGAACATTGCTCACATTTTTGAACCCGGCGTTTTTCAGGATGCTCGTGGCGATGCTCGCGCGATAACCGGAAGCGCAATAAACCGCCGTCGGCTTCGCCTGGTCGAGTTCGCTGATCCGCTCCTCCAGCTTCGGCACGACGATATGATGGGCGCCCGGGACGTGGCCGTTTTTCCACTCGCGATCGGTCCGGACATCGAGCACCTGCATCCGGCCGTTGGCCGATTGCAATTCGTACACGGAAATTTGCGGGACCTGCTCAAAGGGATAACCGGCGTTGTCCCAAGCTTTCATCCCGCCGACAAGATAACCCGCGAAATTGGTGAAGCCGGTGCGGAGAAACAGCCTAACGATCTCATCGAGATCGTCGTCGTTCTCGAGCACGAGCAGGAACGGCTTGTCCGGATCGAGCATCGTTCCGGCCCAAATCGAGAGCGTCGGCGTGGCCCCGATATTCAAGGCGCCCGCGATGTGGGCACCCCCGAAAGCAAACATCGAACGGGTGTCGATGAGCAACCCATCGTTCGCCTCGATCGCCGCTTTGAAGGCGGGCGGCGGAAGCGCCGGGACCTTCGGCAGGCCGCCCAGGATCTCCGGCCCATCGGCGTTCACCTTCTTCATCCGCGGATAATATTTTGGAATCGGCGGCGCGGTTTGGATGCAGTGCTGGGTGAAGGCCTCGACGTTATCAAACTGCAGGAACGGATTAAAGGCGCGCTCGAAGCCGATCGTGCTCGTGAGGCGATCGCCGATCT
>JBBSQB010000066.1:0-2166 GCA_038258245.1 Chthoniobacterales bacterium | reverse complement strand
GGCGGCTTCGAGCGCGGTGTCGACGGCTTCGGCTTCGCGCGGATGGATGCCGTGATAATAGGTGTTCGATTTCGCGAGGTCTTCTTTGCGCATGAGGAGCGCATCGAAGCGCTCGCGCCGGCTCAACTCATAGACCTTGTCCATCTTGATCGCCTCAAACGGGCACACCTCGACGCAAATCTGGCAGCTCATGCAGACCGAGATGTCGATGTCGAAAGTGGCCGGATAAAACTGCGGCTTGCCCAGGTAGTCCGGCTTTTTGTCTGTGCTCTTGACGATGTAGATGCACTGCGGCGGGCATTCCTTCTCGCAAATCTTGCAGGCGACGCAGCGCAAACCGGCGGCCGCGTCGTCGGTGTCGTAAACGAGGAAAGGAAAGTTGCGCGAGTTTTCCGGAAGCGCGACGCGTTCCTCCGGATATTGCACAGTCGTGAGGCGATCTTTTTCGAAATAGCTGCCGAGGAAATTTCTCCCCGTCACCGCCATGCCCTTGAGTATGCCTGCGCCAATCATGGATCAATCACTGCCCTCGATCGTTCACTAAAGCAGGCTGCGGATTATTTGTCTCCTTGCAGTTCGAGCCCGTCCGAGGCGAGCGAGAGTCACGACTCCGGGAATAATACGTTAAAACTTTCATTTACATTTTTTCAGGCGCTCCTCAGCTTTGGCGGATTAACGCATTCGACTTCGAGGAAATTATGATGAAAACAAAACGCTCCATTCTGTTTGCTTTCCTGGCCCTGGCCAGCGCCGGCTCCGCTCTGGCCGGCGCCACTTTCACGCCGACCGGTTTTGAAATGATCCCAACCTCGATCTCGGACGACGCTTCCATCGTGGTCGGCACGGGATTCTTTGGCGCTCCGAATCTTTATTATACCGAAGCCACCGGCGCGACCCTTATCGGTGACGGCTGCTCCAACGGCCTGCCCGCAATTTCGGGCGATGGAACGACAGTCCTCGGCTGCCACGTCGATCCGCAGGGAAACGAAAACGCTGCAAAATGGCTCGGCGGCACGAGCTGGCAGGATCTCGGCTCGGAAGCCGGCGCGGTCCCGTGCGGCACGTCGTTGAGCGGCGCCTACGGAGTGAACCAAAACGGCACCCTCGGCGTCGGTCTGCTCTGGCGGGCGCAAGTTTGCCATGCCAACGCGGGCACATGGGATCTCGTGAATGGCGGCCCGGCCACGGTCCTGCCGACCCTCCTCGACGGTCCTGCGACGCGGGCCAACGCCGTGAATGCGGACGGGAGCGTGATTGTCGGCTGGCAGGATCAACTGAACGGCGAGCGCTCGGCCGCCAAGTGGGTCAATCGGGTTCCGGAATTGATCCTGACCGATACCGGCGCCTTGAACGGCGAGGCGCAGGCGGTGAGCGCGGATGGGAAGACGATCGTAGGCGGCGGTTATGCTTTCGGTCATCCGGCTTGGATCTGGCACGACGGGATCGGCGTCAGCCCGATCGGCGGAGGAAAGCAGGGGACGCGAAAAAGAACCTATGTGGCTCTGGGTGTGAGCGACGACGGCCGGATGGTGGTTGGGTTCGTCCACGGCGGACGTTTCAAGGAGCGGGCTTTTCTTTGGCGGGATCAGAAGGGCGTCCTGCTCCAGGACTTCATTGTCAACCAAGGCGCCGTGGTGCCGGACGGTTGGACGCTCATGGTCTCATCGGTCATTTCCGCGGACGGCAACACGATCTACGGCTGGGGCTTTAATCCGAGCGGCTTGGTCGAGATGTTCAAGGTCGTCCTGAACACGCCCTAGGTTACAAGCGTTGCGGGCGCGCGCGGAATGAGTGCGCTCGCCCGCTCCCCCTAACGATCGACTTCGCCCATCACGATGTCGACGCTGCCGAGGATGACCATGACATCGGCGACGGTGTGACCGAGGCACATGTCTTCGAGAATCGTCAGGTTGATCAAGCTCGGCGGACGCACCCGGTAACGATAAGGATTTCCGGTCCCGTCGCTGATCAGATAAAACCCGAGCTCGCCCTTGGGCGCTTCGATCCGGCCGTAGGCTTCGCCGAGTGGCGGTTTGAAGGCGCGGATCTTTACCTTCGGATTCATGATCGGCCCTTCCGGGAGTTGCTCCATCGCCTGGTGCAGAATCGTCAGGCTCTCGCGCAGTTCGAGGACGCGCATCATGAGCCGATCGTAGCAGTCGCCGT
>JBBSQB010000065.1:0-2335 GCA_038258245.1 Chthoniobacterales bacterium | reverse complement strand
CGCACAAACTCCCCGCCCCACGCTTGCGCGACGAGGTTGATGCTCTCGGTCGTCCCGCGGGTGAAGACGATCTCATCCGCGCTCGCTGCGCCTAGATAATTGGCCGCGCGCTGGCGCGCCTTTTCGTAAGCCTCGGTCGCGCGCGAGCTCAGCTCGTGCAGGCCGCGATGGACGTTGGCGTTGTCGTGCTCGAAATAACGGCGCAGCGCCTCGAGCACCGCGCGCGGCTTTTGCGTGGTGGCGGCGTTATCGAAATAAATCAGCGGCTGCCCATGCACCCGCTCGCTCAGGATCGGGAAATCATCGCGCAGCGCGAGCCAATCAATCGGATCACGACAAACCGCATGCACCAATCAATCTGCGATGCACTGGCCGGCGCGTCACTTGATTTTCACGGCGCGGGGCATTTGGCGCGCCATCGGGGAGTAGCAATATCCGATTCGCCGGACGAGTGTTTGCGATGAACTCAACGCGGACTTTTGCCAGGGTCGTTAGGCGAAAAAATAGTTCCAGCAGCGGAAAGGGGCGCGGCCATTACGCGCGTGATGAGAAGCCGGCAGGAGGCAAAGGCTTTCCCGCGACGATGCCGTTAGGCGAGTTCCTTTTCGAATATCTGCATCGTCGGGGCGTGGGCCACAGCTTCGGCGTGCCGGGCGATTTCGCGCTGCCCATTTTTGCGTGGTTGGAGAAATCGAAAATTCGCAGCGTGACCATGACGCATGAACCATCCGCCGGGTTCGCGGCCGATGCCTATTCACGGGTCAACGGCATCGGGCTGGTCTGCGTGACCTATTGTGTCGGCGGACTCAATGTCCTGAACCCGATCGCGGGCGCGTATGCGGAGAAATCCCCGGTTGTCGTCGTGAGTGGTGCGCCGGGCCGAAAGGATCGAGAGAAAGACCCGCTCCTTCATCACAAGGTGAAGACGTTTGAAACGCAGCGGCGCGTTTACGACGAAGTCACTGTCGCGAGCACGGTGTTGCTCGATGAAGAGCGCGCTGCTTCCGAGATCGTGCGTTGCGTCGAGGCGTGCCTGCGCGAGAAACGGCCGGTTTACATCGAGGTGCCGCACGACATGGTCGGTCGGAAAATTTCGACCACTGCGATCGCTTCGCCGCCGCCCGCAGAATCCGATCCGCAGGCTCTCGCGGCCGCGGTCGAGGAGACACTTTCGTTGATCCGCGCGGCGAAGAAACCGGTCATCCTGGCCGGGGTCGAGCTGGCGCGCTACAGACTGGCGCCTCTTGTTCTCCGCCTGGCCGAGCGGCTGAAGATTCCGATCGCGGCCGATCTCTTGAGTAAAAGTGCGGTACCGGAAAACCATCCGCTTTATCTCGGTGTCTATGGCGGCGCGATGAGCAGCGATGAAGCGGTCCGCAAGTACGTCGAATCCTCCGATCTCGTCCTCATGTTCGGGTCGTTCATTACCGATATGAGCATGGGCTTTTACACCGCGAGGCTCGATCGGAAGCGCACGGTCTTGGCGACGACCGAGCAAACCACCGTGCAATATCATCGCTACGAATCGATCCAGTTCCGCGATTTTCTGGAAGCGCTGGCACGGGCCAGGATTCGCCCGAAACGCTTTCGTCATCCCAATCCGCAGGCGGTTCCTGAGCCGCTGGGAGACAAGGAACATTCCGATCCGCTCTCGATCGCGGATGTCTTTCGTATTCTCTCGCTCCACCTCGACGAGAGCTGCTGCGTCGTGGCCGATGTGGGCGACGCGATCTTCGGGGCGGTTGGGATTCGCAGCGCTCGCCAGGCGGAATTCATCGCGCCGGGTTATTACATGTCGATGGGCTTCGCCGTTCCCGCCGGCATCGGGATCGCCCTCGGACGGGCCGACCTTCGCCCTTATGTCCTGGTCGGCGACGGCGCGTTTCAAATGACCGGCAGCGAAATCTCCACCGCGGTGCGTCTTGGACTCAATCCGGTGATTCTTATCCTCAACAACGACGGCTACGGCACGATGCGACAAATCCGTGCCGGTTGCTTCAATGTCGTGACCCAGTGGAACTACGCGAAAATTTGTGAACTCGTCGGTGGCGGCACGTCGATCACGGTCTCCACTAAAGGCGAGTTGGATGACGCGCTCCGCGCCGCCGGGGGCATGAATACCGTGTGCGTCATCGAGATCCGACTTCCGTCCGATGACATCAGCCCGCAACTGGCGACGATCAGCCGTGAAGTCGCGAAAAGGCGTGGGGTCGAATTCCCCTAACGACACCGTGCAACGTTTTGGTTTATGCCCGAGCGGTAGTGTTTTGGTTTGTTGTCAGTTTTGTCATCAACGCTCGTTCTCGTCGTCGTCCTCGTCCTCGATTGTCCGTTG
>JBBSQB010000064.1:0-2795 GCA_038258245.1 Chthoniobacterales bacterium | reverse complement strand
CTTCTTTGCGACCGAGTCCCGCGTCGATGACACCGAGGATACAGACCGCGGGCGCGTATTCCTTTTGCGCCGCGACGGTTTTTTCCTGCTCAGCGCGCGCGTCCGTGAAAGCAGAGAGGGCAGCGGTGGCGTCGCCGCGCTGCCGCGCGGCGAGGCCTTCGCCAAAGCTGCGGCTAAGTTGGATCGCATCCACGCCGAAAGATTCATCCTTGAGGGCGGCGAGCGCGCGCGTGGCGGCGGCGGAATCGTGCTCGCTCAGGGCGAGGAAAAGCCAGGCATCCGCGAGGTCTGTCGCAGCCGCTGGATTCTCCGCGAGAATGCTGTCGATCATCGCATGCAGGGGCCGGGAATCGGCCCGCCAATTGAGGTCGACCTCGGCCCGGGTCACCCGGGTATCGATGTCGTTAGGTACGATCGCAAGGGCGCGATCAAGCGCGGCCGCCATTTCGGGGTAACGGCGCAGGAGGTTGTAGCTCAAGGAGAGTTGCTGCAACGTGTAAAAATTGCGCGGATCGATCGCGAGCGCGTTCTCCAGGTTCTGGGTGGATTCCTCCCAACGGCCCTGCCGCCGATAGATATAGCCGGTGAGAGTAAAGACCGATGAATCGTTAGGCAAGGCTGCCCGCGCGATGGCCAGTTCGGCGAGGGCGCCCTCGTAATCGAGATAGGCCTGATAAAGATGGCGCGCCCGCGCGAGATGGGCTTCGCCCGAGGCGGGTTTGAGGCGGAGGGCGGTCGCGACGGCCGCGTCGCCTAACGAAAGCCGTTGCGGGGTGTGATCGAAGCCGAGGAAGTAGAGGCCATCATGGGCGGTCGCGAGCTGACAGTAGGCGAAAAGGAAATGCGGATCCCGGGCCACGGCCTGGTCGAGCAGCGCCACCGCTTCGAGCAGATTATCTTTTCCCCGCGTGCTGAAGGAAGTGGTGAGCAAGAGTTTTTCGGCGTGGATGTAGAGATCGAAGGCGGCGAGATCGCTCGTCGGTCGTTCTTCGATCGCCGCCTTTTCGTTAGGCGCGATCTTCGCCTCGAGTTGGTCGGCGATCGCCTTGGCGATCTCGCTCTGGATCGCAAAGACATCGTCGAGCGGACGATCGTAGTGTTCGGCCCACTCGTGCAGATCGGTCCGCGCATCGATCAACTGAGCGCTGATCCGGACCCGATTGCCCACGCAGCGCACGGCTCCTTCGAGAATGTGCGCGACACCGAGCTGGCGTCCGATCTCGCGCAGGTTGCGCGGCGCGCCGACCTGGTATTGCATCACGCTGGTGCGGCTGATTACCTTTAGATCCGCGATGTGCGCCAGGTCGGTCAGGACCTCATCCTGCACGCCGTCGGCGAGATATTTACTCCCTTTCTCATCGCTCAGGTTTTCAAACGGCAGCACGGCCACACTCTTCTCCGTAACCGGGAGATCGTTGGGCAACGACGAATGCGCGACAACACCCGTGCTTGTCGGCCGCAAGGATTGATAGGCAAAGAGTGCGGCGGTGATTGATGCGAGCACGATAATCGCAGCCATGAGTTTGCGGCCGGTCCGATGCCGGATCGATTCCTGGGGGTCGACATCGACGGTGCGCTTGATTCCTTCCGGCGTGATTTCATAGATCCAGGCGAAAACGATCGCAACCGGCGCGCCAATGATGAAAAGAAGGACGACCAGTCGGACCGCCCAGTTTGGTATTTCGAAGAAGGGAAAAACCTGCGTCGCAAACTGGATAATCAGCCAGGCCACGATCGTGTAGGCAGCAGCGGCTTTGTAAACATTGCGCCGTCGCAGCTCAGCGAGGAATTGGCGCGGTTTCACATCTGCAAGGGCCACTGAAACGCTGGCGTGTTATCGCCTCTGCACAAGCGAGCGGGAGAGTTACTTTCCCTGGTTGGCGCTGCCGTTACCAGGCCCGCAAACCTGGGAGAAGTTATTCATACCGAGCGGCGCCATGAAAACAGGATGGCACCGCCTGCGCGGAGGCCGGGCGCAGGCGGTGCCTAACGTGCGCAGAATCCGTGCTAATCGTCTCGCGCGGAGCGGAGGAGGGAACGTGCCGGCGTGTTAGCGCTCGGCTCGAAGTCGCTCAGGACTAGCGTGGTCGCATCATAGGTCACGAGAAAGGTGCCGACTGGATCGCCGAGAGGATTGCCTAAGCTGTCATAACCGCCAAAGGCATCAACCCGTCCGCCGTTCGCGACGTTGGAAAACTGACCGGTGATCTGGGCGGCGGTCATTACCGTGAAGCTCTCGGAGGCTGAAATCTGCGAGACATCGTCCACTCCAATTTGGAGTACCCCGGCGAGGATCGCTGTTCCATTGACAGTGAGGGTTGCGCTCAGGGTTGGGTCGAAGAAGTCGAAGCGCAAGGCGCCTTCCGTCGTGAGACTAAAATTGCCCTGGACGAAGGCGTTCGAACTGATGAACTCCGGGTCGACTGGAAAACCGACTTCTCCCTCGCGCGCATAACCGCTTAGGGTCGAGAGTTGAAAGAAGCCACCTTCTACCGTCATATCTCCATTGACAGTAAACTCGGAGCCACCATAGACACTTAGCCGGCTGGTGGTGGTGAAGGAACCAGCGGTCGTAAAATCGCGGTTACCGACGAGCAAGCGAGCACTGGTCGAGAGATTACGCAGGGCGTCCTCTCCATTGCGGTCGCGAAAGCCCGTGTTTGGCCCGAAAAGAACAAGTGAGGCTTCGCTGGTCACAATTTCGAAAGGCCGGCTTCCGCCCAGAACCTCGGTGGTTGCGCTCCGTCCGCCGGCTGCCTCCCAGATGTGATAGGTCTTATGCAATGTCTTCGTCG
>JBBSQB010000063.1:0-3178 GCA_038258245.1 Chthoniobacterales bacterium | reverse complement strand
GCGATGACACCGGCACGATTCCAAACCATCGAGGAAATCTTTCATTCCGCGCGGGATCAAGCACCCGGACAGATGGATGCTTTCCTGGACCGGGCTTGCGAAGGCGACGCAGAGTTACGCGCAGAAGTTGAGTTCCTCCTCGCTTCTCATCGGCGAGCCAGCAGCTTTATCGAACGGCCCGCGATTGGCCTGGCGAACCGGATTCTGCAGCGCGGGTCAGCCGACTTGCTCGTCGGTCAGCGCTTCGGCCACTACGAGCTGATTCGACAGCTCGGCGCCGGCGGGATGGGCGAGGTATATCTCGCCGCCGACATGACGGCGGGCCGCCAGGCCGCGCTCAAACTCCTGCCTCTGCGCTTCACCGGCGAGCCCGAGCGGCGGCGCCGATTCGAACAGGAAGCGCGCGCCGTCGTCGCCCTCAACCATCCAAATATCGTGACCGTTTACGAGATCGGTGAAGATCGCTCGACCCATTTTATCGCGAGCGAGTTGATCAACGGAGAAACGCTGCGGGCACATCTCGAGCGCGGCCCGCTGGAAGTGGACGCGGCACTCGAGGTGGCGATTCAGGTGGCCAGCGCCCTCGCCGCCGCGCACGAAGCGGGCGTCATCCACCGCGATATCAAGCCGGAGAACATCATGCTGCGGCCTGATGGTTACGTGAAAGTGCTCGACTTCGGAATCGCCAAGCTGGCCGAAGAGGAAGCGACGATGGCCGACGCAGACGCGGCTGCGTTTCTGGAGACGCGCGTCGGGTCGATCATGGGAACCGCGCGCTACATGTCGCCGGAACAGGCGCGCGGGGACGCGGTCGAGCAACGAACCGACCTCTGGAGTCTCGGCGTCGTGCTTTATGAGATGGTGACGGGCCAGCCGCCGTTCCGCGGCGAGAGCACAGAAGAGGTGATGACTTCGATTCTCGAGACCGAGCCAGCGCCGCTCTCGTCAGCAATGGCGGAGTTGCAGCCGATCATCATCAGAGCCCTGCGCAAATCGCCTAACGAGCGTTATACCAGCGCGCGCGAGCTGAGTGAAGCCCTCAAGCTGGCGCGTCGCCGGATGGAATTGACGGAGGCTTCGCCTTCTCCCGCCAGCACTTCCCGCTCCTGGCGACGCTGGGCCGCCGCCGCTTTCGCAGTCCTCCTTCTTCTCGGACTTGGTTTTTACTGGACTCGCTCCCCGCAACCGGTCTTGCCCCTGCCGGAAAAGAGCATCGCGGTCCTGCCTTTTGAAAACCTGAGTGATGACCGGGAAAACGCGCACTTCGCCGCCGGCGTGCAGGATGAAATCCTTTCCGATCTGGCGAAAATCGCGGACCTGAAAGTGATCAGCCGCACTTCGGTCAACCTCTATAAGAGCGGAAATCCGCGGAACTTGCGCGAAGTCGGCGAGCAACTCGGCGTGGCACATCTTCTCGAAGGAAGCGTGCAGCGAGTGAGCAATCGGGTGCGCATCAATGTGCAGCTCGTCGATGCGCGGACCGACGCACACCTCTGGACGCAAACCTACGATCGTGATGGGGCCGACGTTCTTGTCATCCAGAGCGAAATCGCACAGACGATTGCCAATCAGCTCCAGGCAAAGATCTCGCCGGCAGAGCGGTCGGCTATGACAAAGCCGCCGACCGCTGATCTCGTCGCAAGCAGTCTTTACGCGCACGCCTTGGAACTGGAAGTCACGGCAAATGAAGCTCAAAGTCTGCCCGAAGCTGTGCGCCTGCTGGAGGAAGCGGTCGCGCGCGATCCGAAGTTCGTGCGCGCCTACTGCAAGCTGGGGGAGGTGCACCTCAACCTCTATTTCGCGGGTTACGATCAGACTCCTGCCCGTCGTGATAGGGCTAACGCAGCGATCGAGCGGGCTGCCCAAATCCAGCCCGATGCCGGCGAGGTCCATCTCGCTCGCGCCCGCTATTTTTATCATGGTTTCCGCGACTACGACCGCGCGCTGGCCGAACTTGATCTTGCCCGGCGCACGCTGCCGAACGATCCCGCCGTTTACTTTTGGAGTGCGAATATCGAGCGGCGTCAGGGCCGCTTTGCCGAGGCGATCAGCAACTTCGAGCGCGCCGTGGAATTAGACCCGCGCAACACTCAAATCCTTATGAGCGCGAGCGGCACCTACAGCGGTTTGCACCGCTACTCCGAGGCAAACCGATTGCACGAACGAGCGGTTAGCATTTCTCCGCACGATCCATGGGTCCGGATTGAGAGCGCCTTTGCGCTCCTCTACGAGCGGGCGGACATCCGGCCGCTGCGCCGCGAGATCGACGCGATCCGTGCTGAAACGCCCGAAGAGGATATTTCCGCAGCATTGTTTGAGTGCGCGATGTTCGAACGGGACTCCGTTGCCGTAAATCGCGCCCTCGCAGCCATGCCCCCGGAAGGAACCGGCACGGCCGCGGCCACCAACTTTGTTTTTCCGCGCGAATGGTTCGCCGGCCTTGCCGCACGCACCTTTGGCAATCGCGAGGCCGTGCTGAACGCTTTCACCGCGGCGCGCGCAATCGCAGAAAAAACCGTCCGCGAGCAGCCAAATTTCGCACCGGCCTGGAGCCTGCTGGGCCGCATCGACGCTGCTCTTGGGCGAAAAGAGGACGCCATCAAAGAAGGACGCCGCGCCTGCGAGCTGTTACCCGTTGCCAAGGACGCATGGGCCGGTCCCTTCTACATTAAAGATTTGGCGTCGATTTACGCCTGGACCGGTGAGAACGACCTGGCGTTCGAGCAACTATCGCTCCTACGCGAAAAAGGCCTCCATTATGGCGAACTGAAGCTAGATCCGCAATGGGACTCGCTCCGCGGCGATCCGCGCTTCGAAGCGCTGCTCGCCCGGGTGGCGCCTCATGCATCTGAGACGGCCGCCACCGACGTGCCCGAAAAAAGCATCGCCGTCCTGCCCTTCGAAGACCTGAGTGACAACAGAGATAGGTCCGGCTTCGGCGCGGGGATTCAGGAAGACCTGCTCACGAGCCTCGCGCAGATTCACGATCTGAAAGTCATCAGCCGGACGAGCGTGATGGCGTATCAAAAAGCCGACGGCCGCAATATCCGGGCGATTGGCCGGGCGCTCGGCGTGGCCAAACTTCTCGAAGGGACCATTCGGCGCGCGGGCAACCGCGTCCTCGTTAACGTGCAGTTAATCGACGCGCGCAACGACCGGCATCTCTGGGCGGAGCGCT
>JBBSQB010000062.1:0-3178 GCA_038258245.1 Chthoniobacterales bacterium | reverse complement strand
CTGGGAAGGCAGGAGATTCATGCCGAGCCAATGCAAATCCATCTTCTGGGCCTGGAGGGTCCAGGAGCCGCCGCTGCTTTGATCCCAAAGCGACCAGAAAACCGCCACGAAAACGTAAACAATTGCGAGCCGCCCGAGCGCCCCGAGGCCTTCGCGGCTGAAGGTTTGCTTGAGAAATCCGAGGCCGCCGGCCGGGATGTGGACAAATTTTTTGCGGCCGAGCCAAAAGAAGAAAGTCGCCAGGACCATCATCACACCGGGGAGACCAAAGGCGTAGCGCGGCCCCCAGCGCGGATCGTTCAAGAGAATGGGGCAGAGAATCGTGGAGAGGAAAGACCCGGCGTTGATCGAGAAATAAAACCAGCCAAAAACTTTCGAGATGAGGTGCTTGTTCGATTCGCCAAACTGGTCACCGACGTTGGCCGAGACGCAGGGCTTGATCCCGCCCGAACCGAAGGAGATGAGGCCGAGGCCGATGAGCAGGCCGAGCCGGGTTTCATTCAGGGCGAGAGCGAAATGGCCGAAGCAGTAAACGATCGAGAGCCAGAAAATCGTCTGGTATTTCCCGATAAAACCCTCCGCCAAAATCGCGCCGAGGATGGGGAGAAAATAAACTGCCGCGACGAAGAGAGCGAAGTATTGCCGGGCCTCGGCATTGCCCATGTGATCGGTCGCGCCGCTGCTCGTGACGAGATATTGCGTCATGAACACGATCAGGATCGAGCGCATCCCGTAGAAGGAGAAACGCTCGGCCGCTTCGTTCCCGATGATGTAGGGAACGCCCGGCGGCATCGTCTTGATGTTCGGCGGGACGGTCTCGTATTTGTAGCGGCCCATGGTGATGCTCCTCGTTAGGCTGGATGTTCGTTAGGCTGACGCGAAACGGCTCGGTCTAAGGCGTCGCGCTCGGGAAAAAATTGGCCGGGGTGGGCGAGACTGGCGGAGTCGGCACGGCCCCGTGGGTTTCTTCAGCGCCGGCCTGGAGCGGATGGAGATGTTCCTTCTGCTCTTCCGGCATTTCCCCGAGGCGATGGCGTTCGCAGGCACTGAAGACGAGGAGCAAACCGGCGAGTGCCGCGAGCGGAGACAACCGAGAACGAAACATGCGCGGGGAGAGTAACGGGCGACGCGCTCGCGGCGCAACAAAAAGTTCGCCCCCCAAGAAAAGGATTTCATTCTCGCTTTCCCGCCGACGATTGATCAAGCTCGGATCATGAAAACCGCCAAAGGCAAAGCGACAGCAATCGCCCTCTCTCGCTGGGCTGCCTACACCAGCGCGGGCGCGGCCACGGCATTGATGGGGGCGAATTCCGCCCAAGCAGAGATTCATTATAGCGGCCGGGTCGATATCGATCTCGACCCGTCCCGGGGCGAGACGGCCCAAGCCTTCCTTCAGTTGGATCAACCCGCGGATGTCATCCACCCTTGGTGTAAACGGTGGTATTCCAGTACCAACGGAGGCGACGCTCGCTTTTTCGTGAGCGCCGTTGGCGGGGCGTCCATCGTCGGACATCTCGATAACCGCGGTGGCGGCTTACCCCGCAATTATGTTTCCAAGCTCCCTCTCGGGCAGAATATTTCTTCCAGGGACTTCGTGCGAGGGAACGACCCCTACAACCAATTGGCTTATTTGGTCGGCTATTCTCACAGCGAATGGACAGAGAAGGGTCGAGGCTTCGTAGGGTTCCGCTTCAATGATGGCACCGGCATCCGCTACGGCTGGGCCCGGCTTTACATGACCGGCGCGAAGAAGAACAGCTATCGGCTGATTGATTATGCCTACGGCGATGTCGGCGAACCGGTGAAAGCCGGGCAGAAGCGAAGCCGCGGCGATGGCCTTTATGTCGAGTCGCTCGGTGGGCTGGCGTTAGGCGCAGTGGGCTTGAGTCTCTGGCGACGGCGGCGAAGGTCATAGGCGGCCTAACGACCGCGCACTCCTCGACCGCCTTTCCTGGACGCTTCCAATAGTCCTGGAACTACGGCTCCAGAAAGTTCGTCGGAGATGCGTCGACCAGCACCCGTAACGGGTGCGCTACCCAGGCGAAAAGTGCGGCGCAATAAACAATTGCGAAGAGAAAGCCGGTCTCTATTCTCGGCACGCATGAGATTCGTTTGTCCCCTCCTTCTCCTGGTATTTAGCCTCTCCTCCTGCCAGACGTCGCCGCCGCCGCAAACCCCGACGCCGGAGTTTCCGGCACTGACTGCGTTTAAGAAGGTCGTGGAAGATCGCCTCGGCGTCCTCTGGGACGCGCGAGTCAAGGCGAACGTAGCAAATGTTCAACTTGGAACTGTCAAAGTTACCTTTGAAATTCCCGTGGCGGGGGGCGCAGTTCGGAATGTGCGTCTGGTTTCCAATACGGCAGGACCTCTCGATAAGGCGATTGCAGAGCATGCCATCGCGGACCTACGAACGCCGCCCGTTCCGAAGGCGGTTCTTAAGAAGCTGGGTGAGGGAGAGCCTCTGATATTCGACGAGAGTTTCACAATCTTTTCGAATCCCTAATGCGCGAGGCGCTCTCCGCCTGCTATTGCGCGTAGTGTGGCTGGTGTCAGCTTAGCGCATGTCGAACCGAATCCTGCGCAGCGCATTTGTTTACGCATTTCTTCTTTGCCTAACGACTGCGCTTTCAGCGCACGCCGTCGCGCCGGCGAAACGCAACATCACCGAAAAAAACCTTTTCGATTTCGTCTGGATCGGGAGCCCGCAGGTCTCGCCCGATGGCGCGCGGGGCGTTTACGTGCGCGTGACGGTGGATAAGAAGAAAACCGGCTACGACACTGCCATCTGGATGGTGCCGACGGCCGGTAACGAAGCGCCGCGGCAGCTCACGAGCGGCCCGCACGATAGCGGTCCGCGCTGGTCGCCGGACGGGAAATCGCTCGTTTTCATCCGGACGCTGGAGAAGGAGGGCAAGAAACAACCGCCGCAACTTTGCCTCCTCCCGATGGCAGGCGGCGATGCCTTTGTCTTCACCGATTTGCCCAAAGGTGCGGGCGATCCCACGTGGTCGCCAGACGGGAAGTCGCTCGTTTTCACAAGCAGCTCGAATCCGGACGATCTCGCCAAACAGGCGAAGAAAAAAAACGAGAAGAAAGCCGAGAAGCCGGATGCCGAGGAAGAGCATGAGAGCGACGCGCACGTCATCACGCGGGCGGTTTATCGGAATAACGAGGAAGG
>JBBSQB010000061.1:0-3224 GCA_038258245.1 Chthoniobacterales bacterium | reverse complement strand
TAAGCGCGCCGAGCGGGTCGCCGGTCTGGCCGAGAAAGATCGAGCTGCTCGTGCGCAGGACGGAAGCGATCTCGCCCGCACGGAGAACGATTTCCCGGTCGCTCTGGCGCTCGCCCGTGCTCAAGGGGGCGCGCAAGACCTCGCGCAGTTGCTCGGGAAGATTGCTGATTTTTCGCCCTAACAATTCCGCCGACTTGAGCCCGGTGACGGTCGCGATTTCGTGATTGAAAACCGTGATGACCTCGTTGCGATCGGCCGCGACCACGCCGGTCGTGAGATTTTGGAGGAGGGTTTCGTTGTAGATACGGGCGTTCTGCACCTCGGTAAAAAGCCGCGCGTTTTCGATCGCCACGGCCAGCTGCCCGCAGAGCACGCCGAGCGCATTCTGCTCCACTGTTCCATAGATGCGGCCGGAACGGCGCGGGCCGAGAAGCATCGCGCCGACCAGCTGTTCGCGGGAGAAAATGCCCATGGCGAGGGATATCTGGAGGGACTGCATTTGTTTGCGCACCCGATCAAGCTCCGGCGTGGCGCGCACCCGGTGGAGCTCGTCGAGCACGATCGGCTCCTGGCTCTTCTCGAGGTGTGAAATGATGGCCTGGTCTTGGTGCAGCTCGATCCGAACCGTCCGCGCGCCCGCCTGGACGGCGGGAAATTGCTGCGCAAAGAAATTCGGTTCCGGGAGGAGGATGAAGACGCGCTCGGTGTCGACCGCCTGCGCGATTGTTAGGCCAAAGCGGTCGAGCAGATCGGCCAGAGTGGTGACCGAACGCAGGATGGCCGTGGCCTGATTCATCGTCGCCTGGAAATCGAGCCGGCGGGCGCCAACGAAAAGCCGGTCGGCAAGCGATTGCGAAATGCCGCGGGCCGGCGCCATGGCAAAGGCGATGACCAGGGCAGCGACGATGTGGGCAAGGGAACGCCCTTCTGCGCCCAGAAGAGGCCCGAAGACAGAAAGACTCAACCACCAGATTACGAGGTAGAGCGCGACGAGATAGGCGCCCAAAAGTAGGTAGGCAATAACCCGCCTCACGAAAAATCCTACCTCAAGAATCTTTCGCGTTGCGATGCCGTATGCTACGACAAGGCTGAATACAACCGACCGCAAGGGAGCAAACTTCAGCGCGACGGATTTTCCGACGAAATTTTCGAGTAGAATTCCGAGCACCAAAGCGGAAACAATTCCCGCGATGCTGCCGATGAAAATGAAGGCAAGCTCCGCTCGCTCTCTACCAGCGGTCTTTCGTAAGTCCCGCAAGTAGCTGGCGAGCAGCACTACCAGACCGACGACCAAGTAGATGGAATAAAAATAGACACCGTCGCCGTAGACGGGTTTGGGCGCATCAGACGGGCCCGTCGGCATGACGACGCCTTTCAAAAAGTAATCGGTTTGGCAGAGACCAAATTGAATGGCGGTGAGTAAGAGCCAAATGCGGGAATTGTTAAGCAGGTCACGCCAAGTGCGCACTCGTTGTCGCACGGAAAGGCGCAGCAAATTGAATGTCGCAAGATACAAGACCCCAGCCGCCGAAGCTTCGCGAATGGCGTATTCCGCAACAACCGGGCTGCGGCCAATAAACCCGAGGAAGAGGCTGCCGAGCCAGGCTGCCACCGCTAGGCAGAGGAGGAGAAAACACTTATTCGCTAAGCGGTGTCGATTTGCTTGAAAAACCGCCAAACCGAGAGCGATCTGGATAATTAGAGCGACGAAGGTAGGGGCGATTGCGCCGTTCATTTTGTCCTGATCGGAGTTTTAGAAGGGATTCGACACCTGTCCGTTCGACGGAAGCCGCTCCAACACCATCGTGCTCGCTCCGCCACCCATCCCGCGAACGTTTACCAAAGCGCGGTTAAGACTCGCCTTCCTCGCGCAATTTGGAACCACATCCAGATCGCAGCTGGGATCCGGCGTTTCATAGTTTGCAGTCGGCGGTATCAATTGATTGATAAAACTCAAAGCGCACGCTGCAATCTGAAATGGACCCGCTGCAGCAAGCGGATTGCCAGTTACTCCCTTTATCGAACTGATCGAAATAGAGTAGGCATGAGCACCGAAGACCCGTTTGATGACAGCGATCTCAGCGGCGTCGAGCAAAGGATGGCCGGGTCCGTACGCGGATATATAATCAATGTCCCCGGGGGCGCAGCGCGCGTTGGATAACGCAAATCGCATGGATTGTTCCAAACCGGATGCCGGTTGATCGGGGCTGGTATCGCGCTGCGTGTCGAAACCAACAATTTCGCAGTAGGCTCTTGCGCCGCGTGCTTCGGCATATTCAAGATTTTCCAAGACAAGAATCCCTGAACCTTCCGAAATTACGCCCGAATCTCTCGATAAGTCGAAAGGTCTGCTCGCGGTCCTTGGGCTCAGGTTTCGAAATGAACTCAAACCACTGGCCGCGAAACTTGCCATCGC
Source organism: Chthoniobacterales bacterium (assembly GCA_038258245.1). Lineage (GTDB taxonomy): Bacteria > Verrucomicrobiota > Verrucomicrobiia > Chthoniobacterales > UBA10450 > JBBSQB01. Next base: position 808 of record JBBSQB010000061.1, on the reverse strand, counting down.
CAGCGGAGTCACGGGAGCATCTGCACCCCCAGCGATGGCGAGTTCTACTTCGCCGCGCCTGATCATAGCTGCAGCGGTCGCGACCGCATCCAGACCGGATGGGCAGGCGGACGAGATAGTCGACGCGCTCGCGCTCCTGCCGATGCGATCCGCTATAACGTTGGCCGCCGCCTGCGGCTTGGACGCCCCGAGCGCGAAGGGGCTAATCCGGTCCGGTCGCGACCCAGAGACATGGTGAAACACACGTTCGATCACGTCGAGAGCACTTGTGCTTACTCCGACAATCACTGGAGTCGGGCTCGGTAGTTGGAGATATTCCCTGTCAAAACCTGCATCCTCCAGCGCGAGCATTGTTGCGGCGTAGGCTAACTGAGTGTGCCGGGCCATTCGCCGAGGCTTCATTTGCGGCTCGAAGTAATCGCGGGGGTCAAAACCTTTCACTTCGCCTGCGATCCTGCTCTTCAACCCGCTCGCGTCAAAAAGCGTGATCGGCCCGATCCCGCTCTCGCCCGCGACGAGCGATTTCCAAAAAGCCTTCAGCCCGGTGCCGTTAGGGGCCAGCACACCCATGCCCGTGATCACGACCCGATTACGCCTGCGCATTCACTCCGTTGCCTCTCATAGCCAATCTCCAGTCTAAGCAAATACCTGGCCCCGGCCATCAGATTTCTCCCAATCGGCTTGCTATTGGACGAAAAAAGTTATTCACAAGTTGTACCTTGCGTTTCTGGGTAAACTACGGAAGCATCGCACCTTGAAATGAATCCTCCCGATTCATTCGGTTATTTTCCTCCGCCGAAGGCACGTC
>JBBSQB010000060.1:0-3317 GCA_038258245.1 Chthoniobacterales bacterium | reverse complement strand
TGGAAGGTGTGCTCATGGAAGGCGCGGAGATGATCGAGGAAGAGGCGGATGAAGAAGTGCGCGACGCAGGATTGATTGCCGCCGCGCAGCGCGTCGAGCACTACGAGATGGCGGGCTACGGCTGCGCCCGCACTTACGCTGAGTTGCTCGGGGATAAAGAAGGCGCGAAACTGCTTCAGACGACGCTGACCGAGGAGTCGGATACTGACAAGAAGCTATCGAAACTTGCGACTTCGGTCATCAACGTCGCCGCCGACAAGTAACCCACCTTTTTCGATTCACGACCATGTATCATCACATCAAGAAACTAATGTTCACGGTGCGGGTGGATCAGCCCGATCCGCGCTTTGGCAATATGCTGCTCGAGCAATTTGGCGGCGCGAACGGCGAACTCGCGGCGGCGATGCAGTATTCCATCCAGGGGATCAATTGCGAGAACATGGCTTGCAAAGACCTTCTCATGGACATCGGCACCGAGGAGCTCAGCCACTTGGAAATCATCGGCACGCTCGCGCGCATGCATCTCAAGCCGATGAAGAAGAGCGCCGAAGCGGCGGAGCACGACCCGCTCATCGCCATCGCCGGCGGCGGTGGTGTTGCGCTCTGCAACTCGATGGGTAATTCCTGGACGGCGGACTATCTCAAAGTCACCGGCGAACTGGATGTCGATCTGCGCAGTAACATCGCCGCGGAGGCGCGCGCGAAGATCGTCTATGAAAGGCTGATCAACTTTTGCGATGACCCCGGCACCAAGGAGGCGCTGCAATTTCTGATGACGCGCGAGATCACCCATCTGCGCGCCTTCATGCAGGCGCTCGACAGCCTCGGCAAAAGTCCGCTCGTCATCGGTCAGATTCCGCCGACGCCCGGGATCGTGGATCAGTATTACAATGACTCGACCGGCAATGGCGACGATGGCGAGACCGACGCCGACGGGCCGTGGAAGACTGCAGATGGAATCACCGTCGTGGAGTCGCCCGCGCTGCACGAATTCCAAGTCACCAGCGCCACTCCAAAGGCCGGGAAAACCACCGTGGACAAAGGCGCGCGCAAGCGTTCCGGGAAGTAAACGCTTTTGGAGTTTTTTGAGAGGTCGAGCGGACTCGCGTCGGGGAGTTTGGCGCGTTCGCTTAACCACGGAAGACACCCCGCAGCGGGGTGGATGAGCAAACACATGGAATAAGGACGCGCGGCGAACGCTCCAGCCTTCCATGCGCCTCCGCTCTCGTCAAAACTCCGAACCAAGACCCGCCACAACCGGGCGGACGAAACCTCTTCCACCGCCTCAGCGGGAAGCTGCGCCGGTTCGTCAAGGGCACTTCGGAGGGCGGCGACTTTGGCGCTCCGCGGCGCTGGCCTGCGGATCGGCAATTCACTTCACCCTCCTCTGCGACGAAAAACACGATGGCGAGGAGCATCGCGTCGCAATCGTGTGAGGCCACTGGAACAGGTCGGGGCCCGGACTTTTCCATTCACACGACGATGCAGAACGCCTAGTATCCCACTCCGTCGTGAAATGGGCCGCGCCGCAAATCCGCCCAGCGCGCGGCTTTTTCTTTTAACGCATGCCCGATAGCGCCCCCAAAAATCTGCAGAAATTTGCCCGCCAACTTTTGGAGTTGGAGTTGGCCGGGGCGAAATCTGCCGACGCTGCGGACCACGCGGGCTTTCGGGTTTGCGAGAGGCTCCAAGGGCCGCTGGGGAAGCTCCTGGGGCTGGGCGGGTTTCGCGCGCTCCTCTCCCGCGCTCGGTCGCTGGCCGCTGCCGATCACCCCTGGCTATCAAAGCTCTTCATCAAAGACGACAGTTCGCTGGAGGGCTTCGCCGCCTTGAAAGCCGATCTGAAATCGACCGCTCTCGTGGAGGGCGGCGTCGCTGTTGTCGCGCACTTGGTGGGGCTACTGGTCACCTTCATCGGTCCCGGTTTAATGCTGGCAGTGGTGAAGGAGGCGTGGCCGAAAGCTGATTGCGACGCCCTAACGTTGGAAAAAGAATTATGAAGAAAAAACCTAAAAACCCCGCACCGGTGGTTTCGAAGGGACCCGTGAATCAGCCGAAGAAAGTAAAAATCCGCCAGTTGCCGACCGGCGTACGTGGCCTCGATGAAATCCTCGGTGGTGGGCTCCCGGAATATTCCTTCAACATCATCGCCGGCGCGCCGGGTTGCGGGAAGACCACGCTGGCGCATCAGATCATCTTCGCGAATGCGACCCCGCAGAAGCCCGCGCTTTATTTCACCGTGCTCGGCGAACCCGCCATCAAGATGTTGCGCTACCAGCAGCAGTATTCTTTCTTCGACCCGGCCAAGCTGGGCAAGGCCGTCCGTTTCATCAATCTGAGCGAGGTGGTCCTGGAAAACGACATGGGCGCGGTGCTGGAGGAAATCATCCGGGAAGTGGCGGCGTGCGGCCCCAGCATCGTGGTGGTGGACTCCTTCCGCACCGTGGTGCGCAAGGCGATGGGCGACGGCACCGAGGGAGAACTGCAAGGCTTCATCCAGCGCCTGGCCCTGCACCTGACCAGTTGGCAAGCCACCACTTTTTTGATCGGCGAATACACCCCGGATGAGCTGCGCGACAATCCCATCTTCACGGTGTGCGACGGCCTCTTCTGGCTCACCCAAAATACGATGCGCAATTCCGTGGTGCGGAAGTTGCAAATCATGAAGTTGCGCGGGCAGAACTCCGTGCCGGGCCTGCACACCGTCCGCATTAACGGGGACGGGCTGCAAGCCTTCTCGCGCACGCTGGGACTGGCCGGGAAAAAAGACCGGCCGTCCAAACCCCGGCGTCTTTCCACCGGTGTTCCCGAACTGGATAAGATGATGCACGGCGGCGTGCTGGAAGGCGACAGCGTGCTGATCGCCGGACCTTCGGGCACGGGCAAATCGGCGATCGCCACCCAATTTATCGCCGAAGGTCTTCGCCAGGGAGAAGCGTGCATCGCGGCAGTCTTCGAGGAGCGCCCGAAGGGCTACGTGGCGCGGGCCAGCAATTTTGGCCTCGACCTGGAGACGCCGCAAAAAACCGGCCAGCTCGAAATACTTTACCTGCGTCCGCTGGATCTTTCGGTGGATGAAACGATGCAGGAAATTCTCGATGCGGTGGAAAGGCTCAATGCCAAGCGGCTGACGATTGATTCGCTGGTCGGTTTTGAAATGGCGCTGGCGCCCGATTTCCGCGCCGACTTTCGGGAATCGCTCTACCGCATGATCGCGGCGTTGACCGGCGCGGGGGTGACGATCATGTCCACGGTCGAGATCGAGGACACCTTTACCGCGATGCTGTTTAGTCATTACACGATTTCGTTTCTGACCG
>JBBSQB010000059.1:0-3361 GCA_038258245.1 Chthoniobacterales bacterium | reverse complement strand
CAGAGATTTACATCCTGCATTTTTCCCGCGCTTCGGCATAGCTGGAGCGCACCGTGACGAGGCTGCCCAGATAACGATCGAGCGCCGGCGTCGTCCCGATCTTCGAGAGATTCGAAGGCGCGTAGAGCCGCGAAACAATCGCGTGCACGATTTTCACCCGCGGCACGCTTTTCTCGCCGTAGCCAAAAGGGATATTGCTCGACCATAGCGCACATAATCGAGTCCAAGTTTCTTTTCCGCCCCGAGATAGATCACCGAATGCCGTGCTCTTCGCGGCCCACTTCCGGCGACCAGAATATCTTCATGAAATCGCCCGGTTGCGCCCCCGCGAGACCATCGAAATAGCGCCCTAATCCGAGCTCCTAAAAAAGGCGGGCGCGCGATCTTTCGGTCCCATCGCAGCCAGTCCCATAGTGGCGGCGTAACTGCCGAGACCGATGATGGCGTCACCGATTTGCAGGTGCGAGTAAGCTTCCTCGGAAGCGTCGACTTTGTCGCATCCATCTCCTTAAGCCTTCCAAAATGCCCTTTGGGGAACAGCGGACTTCAAATTCTTTGAACTGTGCCATTGACAGCACTCCGCTTTCGGGCAGATGCACCTTCTTACGTCATGGCCAGTGAACGCGAAAAGCCAGACAGCAAGACCGTCACCCTGCGGCACAAGCATCCGCTTGCGATCCGCTGGTTCCACTGGCTGAATTTTCCCCTCCTCACGGTGATGATATGGAGCGGCCTGCTCATCTACTGGGCGAACGACGTCTATCACATCGGCATCGGAACGTGGACCTGGTTCGAGTTTTTCCCGGACGCGTTTTATAAGAAACTCGGGGTTCCCCAAAGGCTGGCCGAGGGGATGGCGCTGCATTTCGCCTTCATGTGGCTTTTCGCGATCAACGGCCTCGCATACGTGCTTTATCTATCCATTTCCGGGCAGTGGCGGTGTCTCCTGCCGAAGAAAAAATCCTGGGGCGAAGCTTGGGCCGTCTTTCTCCACGATCTTTATCTCAGGAAAACAGCTCTCCCGCAGGGAAAATACAACGCGGCCCAGCGCATCTCCTACACCGCCGTCATCCTCATGGCGGGCGGTTCCGTGCTGACCGGCCTGGCCATCTACAAACCCGTTCAGGCGGGGTGGCTGACGGCCCTCCTCGGCGGCTACCAGACAGCCCGCTTCCTGCACTTCTGGCTCACCATCGGCTTCTGCGCCTTTTTTATCATCCATATCTTGCAAGTGATCCGCGCCGGTTACAACGCCTTCCGGGCGGTCATCACCGGCTGGGAAATCGCGCCTCAAGCCAAGGAAAAACCTGAAGAAACACTATCCGATAACGCCGGAAATCCATGAACATAGACCCGGAAAAAAGCGAAGTCCGCGAAGAGACAGTCGACGCCGACTCGGCCAGATGGATGTCCCGCCGCAGCTACCTGACCTTACTGGCCGGCTTCGCGGGTAGTGTCGCCGGCTGGAAATGGCTGAAATCCACGAGCAAAACCGATAACACGCCGTGGCCCCTCCGCGAGGCTTTCCAGTTCAATGAAAAAGTCTCCAATGCGGTTTATAGCCCGGAGCGACTTTCGCCGACCTTCCCGGAATCCCGGATCGATCCACCCCGGCAGAACGGAATCATCGGTCTGCAGACCGCCTTCGATCCCGTGACTTGGAGGCTCCGCGTTTCCGGTCTTCGCGATGGTGCCCCCGCGGAGTTCTCCCTGGCCGAAATCAAAGCCATGCCCCGCACCGAGGTGGTCACCGAACTCCGCTGCATCGAGGGCTGGAGCCTTGTCGTGAAATGGGCGGGAGTCGCCATGAAGGATCTCGTGAAACTCCACCCGCACCGCGAGGATGCCGGATTCCTCGGCGCCACCACTCCCGACGGCGAGTATTACGTGGGGCTGGATCTCCCCGTCGCCCTCCATCCGCAGACCCTTCTTTGCTATGAGATGAATGACGAACCTTTGAGCTACCCCCACGGAGCGCCCCTCCGCCTCGCGGTCCCGGGGGCCTACGGCATCAAACATCTCAAACGGATGGGATCCATGGCCTTCGCAGCCGAGCGCCCCCCGGATTATTGGGCGGAGCGCGGATACGATTACTATTCCGCCCAATGAAGCCAAATTTACCTGGAGCAATTTAGAGTTCCTGATTTTCGTGCGTAAAGCCGTAATAAAGGTCGATGACTGAAATTATTAGTAAACCGATGGCGATATAAACTAAGAGATACTTGGGAGTGTCTCTGGCAAAAAATTCGGCCACCAAAGCTCCGATCATGGTCGCCAGCAATAATCCGTTGGCCGCTATTGAAATACGTTTTTTGTATTTACTCAAAGCGGACAAAAATCTGATTCGCCCAAAAGACAAAAGCAGAAATAAGATTAGAAGAGATACTATCGTTAGCTCGGCAACTCCCGTAAACACTCTCAAAACATCGCCCGATACGGGCAATGCGCGGCTCATTTCATTGAACCCTGCAACAGATACCGGCTGTCCTAAAATTTTAGGAATAGCAAATCGCAGCATTGCAGCGGCGACTATCAAGTGAAGCAATAAGATAAGTTTTTTCATTGAACTGATAGCGAATTGCTTTTGGGAAGCTGCCCGGTTCAGGGAGAATTGCCTTTTTGAAAGGGGGCAGGTGATTCATATAGCGCGATTCCAGTAATTTTAGACGCACTCCTCATCGTTCCGCCGTGATCTGGATCCGCAGGCTGCGCGGCATGGAAGGAAACTAAGGAAGGTCGTGGAAGCTTTGCAAAGATTTGCTGCATGACCCCCTGCATGACCCCGTTTTACTGATCGAGTTTTCCGCTGAATTCAGCGCCAATGAGCTCCGCGTGACGGCCTCATTTTATTGGAGTTTTCCACACCGATCCATGCAACGAGCGGCATGGCGCTGAGCAGGACCGAGACGAGATGGCGGGCGGTTTCATCGGCTGATGCCAGAGGCATTACAAAGGCACCGGGCAGGATCCGCCGTGCTTCGCATGATATTTCTGATGACGCTCCTCCGCCGCGTAGAACGGGGCGGCGAACTCGATCTGCGTGGTGATCGGTCCGCGTAGCCTGCCGCTTGCATCGAGCTTTGCGGCAGAGGCGCGCGCCGCGGCTTCCTGCGCGGGCGTGGTGAAAAAGATCGCCGAGCGATATTGGCTGCCGATATCCGGACCGTGGCGATCCCGCGTCGCCGGATTGTGACTTTTCCAAAAAACCTCGAGCAACTGATCGATGCTGAGCCGCGCAGGATCATACTCCACCTCGACGACTTCGGCGTGGCCGGTGCCATGCGAACACACGTCCTCGTAAGTCGGATTCTTCGTCGTGCCGCCGCAATATCCGACGCGTGTCGCAGTGACACCTTCCACT
>JBBSQB010000058.1:0-3375 GCA_038258245.1 Chthoniobacterales bacterium | reverse complement strand
GAGACCGTGCTGTGCGCGGTCACGACATGCTGCGCGGCGAGGCCGGGGCTGAGTTGCTGCACGATCGCGAGGAGCGCTTCGTCGTCGGAGACGAAGATTTGCACCACGTCGCAGAGCTCGGCCACTTCCACCGGAGAGCCGACAAAATTCTGTTCCGGTCGCGGCGTGCGATTCCAAACGTAAACACGCAGCCCGCGCTTGCGCAGCGTTGCCGCGACCCGGGTCCCAATGATCCCGAGCCCGATGAGGCCAACGTTTTTCGATTTCGAGCGTGCCATGGTTGCAGTGCAAACTCAGTTTGATCGCGCCGCGCCGCAATCTCGATTTTGCGGAACGAGCGTCCGGCTGAAGGCATTTTGTGTCCGCGCAGGCGCGGCGGTGGAAGGACGGCGGGAAGTTATCTTTCAAAGAAAGGCTTGCCAAAAAGCCGCCGGTCGATAAAACCCGGTTTTGTCATGACCCCGCGGTCCATGAAGGATCGTTTAACGACACCCATGGCTTCGGTCTCTGGAACGCTCCGGACGGGAACACTCCTCCGAGGCGAATCGGGCAGGACGCTCTCGATTTCCTCCATGCAAACCTCGATACCCCTTAGAAACGAGAACCAGATGAATCTACTTATCGACGCGTGCGGGCTATCCGCCAATCATCGGCCCTGGCTTTCAAGAGGATTCCGCCTTCGGCAGTGGTTTTCTCTAATCAGTTTGTCTGCGGCTCTTCTCGTCGTTACGCTGCCGGCTAGGGCTGGGAGCGCGACTTGGAACCTCAATCCAACCAATGGTGACTGGAACACAGCTGCAAACTGGACGCCGGCCACCATCCCAAGCAGTGAGACTGATGTCGCCACCTTAGTTAACTCAAATGTGACTAGCATAAGCTGCGGCGATGCGTCAGGAGGCGGAGGCACGACCACGATTGTGGGAGAAATCGTTTTTGCGCAAGGCGCGGGCGCCTACACAGTTACTGTAACGCCCGTCCTCGATAATGCTCTTCCCTCTATTCTGGAGATTTGGGGTCAAGGAATCACGAATGACTCGGGTATGACGCAGAATCTGGTGGCCCTCAGTTCAGGCACAGATAGATCTTCAGCCAGGATTTACTTCATGGCGTCCTCCTCGGCTGGCGAAAATGTGGTCATCACTAATGAGGGTGGAGGCTCTTCCTCGGGCGACGGAGTTTACGGTGCCTTCACGTCGATAGGTTTCCAACCTACGGATACAGCCAGCGCCGGGGAAGCGACCTTCATTAACAAAGGCGCAAGAGCGAGCGGTACCATTTACGGCGGATTTACCGACCTGACGAATCGCGCCAATGCCGAGAGCGCGACCTTTATCAACGAGCCGGGAGCGGTGCCGGGCGCGGCGGCTGGGCACACCTATGTCGTAACTAGTGGCAATATTGGTAACTCCACTTTTATCGCCAAGGCCGCGTCAGTGGCTGGCGCGGAGGGCGGCTGGACAGAGATAGATAAGGGCACAGCGGCGGGTGCCACCTTTACCGCCAACGGAGCGACCAGCGCCGGACCACAATCCGGCGCCATTTTCGTCTACGGTGGGAAAGGCTATGCCACGTTTACTGGAAACGGTGGGCGGGGCGACGGTGCGGGAGGGGGTCTAATCGACCTTTTTGCTCTCCCTAACTCTGCTCAGACTCTCGTCATCGCCAAGGGGGGAAAGAATGGCGGGCTGGGCGGGCAGATCGTGATCGAAGGCAAAGCGGTGGTGGACCAGGGACAATTCCAACTTCTGGGAAGCGGGCTGCTCGATCTCAGCCAGGTAGCGTCGCCCGGCACCTCGATCGGTTCGCTCGCCGGCAACGGCATGGTCACGCTCGGCCGGCGCAGCCTGAGCGTGGGGAATAATAATCTGGATACTACGTTTTCGGGAGTCATCCAGGATCGCGGCGCAGTGAGCAAGGTCGGCAGCGGCACTCTTACCGTTGCTGGCGCCAGTAGCTACACTGGCGCGACAACGGTTGAAAGTGGAATGCTCATCGTCACGAACAAGGCAGGCTCGGCCACCGGGAACGGATCGGTGACCGTTAACGCGGGAACACTCGGTGGAAGCGGGATTATTTCCGGAGCAGTCACCGTGGGAACAAGTAATGGGCCGGGAGCCGTTCTCGCTCCGGCAACGGGGACAAACAAGCTGGCCACTCTGACCATTCAAAAGGCGATCACCTTCCAAGCCGATGGCGCCTATACCTATAGCCTCCAAGCCAGAGGGAGAAGGTCGCGGAGCGATCTGGTTATTGCCAAAGGAGTCACGATCGAGAGCGGAGCGCAATTCAATCTCGTCGCACAGGTGCAAAGCAAGTTGCGCAAAGGCACAAGCTTCACTGTCCTGAGCAACACTGCCGGCACTCTGATTGATGGAACTTTTTCTAACCTGCCCGACGGCGCCATCCTGAGCGTGAGCAATAACCACCTGCAAGCCAGCTACGAAGGCGGGGACGGCAATGATCTCACGTTCACAGTCGTGCCGTAGTTGTAGCCTGTAGCCGGGGGCGGTGACCCCGGCTGGAGAAAGTTGAATAAACAAGTTTGGAGGAGCTCCGCCCTTCAGTTTAGAAGGCGTGGCGACAGTCTTAGAGCGCGCCGAGCAGCCCCGAGAGTGCGGCGGCGCGCTTCTGCTGTTCGAGAAGCACGCCGATTTCGCTCTGGGCTTCTTCGAAAGAAAGCGATCGCGCTGGTTGCATGTCCGAAAGGCGAAGAATATGAAAGCCGAGCCCGCTTCGAATGGGCCGGCTCATCCCACCTCGCGGTAAGTCCCTCGCAGCGGCGAACACGGCCGGTAACATGCGTTCTTCTGCGAAATAGCCGAGGTCCCCAGCGCGGCTCTTCGTCGCTTCGTCCTCGGAAAATTCCGCGACCAGAGCGGGAAACGATTCGCCCTTCTTCAGGCGGACGTCGAGCGCGTCGATCAGGCGGCGTTTCGCCGCGATCACTTCGTCAGGAGAGCCATTCGGAGCCGCGAGGAAGAGATGACTGGCGCGGAAGCGGAGCGGCTCTTGAAAAAGCGCGGGGTGGGCGTTGTAAAAACTGCGAATCTCTTCGTCGTTAGGCGCGATCCGCGCCGCGAGGTGGGCTTCCAGCCAGGTCCGGTCGCGCAGATTTGCCGCCAGCTCACGGCGGAGAAGGAATTCTTCGAGCAGGCTCCACCGATGTGCCGCGCCGAATTGCCAGCGCAACAAATCCATGTCGCGAGCGATCTGGGAGGAACGGATCGGCTGGCCTGCCGCGGCCGCATCCAGCTTCGCATCGTTGATCAAACTCTCGAGGAAACGTCCGCTCCGTTTCAGATCGCGATCGTAAATCCCGCGCGTCCCGACCAGCGCTTCGAGCTGGCCCCGCCTAACGACTTCCCCGAGCCAGCG
>JBBSQB010000057.1:0-3469 GCA_038258245.1 Chthoniobacterales bacterium | reverse complement strand
TGCCCTCGTCGGCGAAGAAGATTCAGCGATCACGCTGATCGAACGTTTGCTTTCCATTCCCGACAGCGCGCTTTCTAATTCCGAACCTTCGCCGGGCATGACCCTGGCAGAGCTGCGTCTGCGCTGGGAATGGGACTCGCTCCGCGGCAATCCGCGTTTCCAGAAAATCCTCGCCGCACCCGAGCCTGGAACTGTTCTAACAGCCACCCATTAGCTGCCCCCATCAATTGAGTTTACCGCAAGCTAGGAAGTTGATCTGGGGGCTCTCGCGGCGCCAACCGCCGCTAACGAGTAACGCATTCCCCGATCAAGATCATTGCCCCTGTCGCTGGCGCGCATCACGTTGATGCTGCAGCTCGAGCACGCGAAGAGGAGGTGCTCTCCCACTTTGTCGAAGGAGCGATTCAGAGCTCACTCGTCAGTAGGTTGCAGAGATAGGCTCTCCTAGGGCACCCTAGTCGCGACTTCGGTGATGCAGCCACTGAAAACCAGGTTGTCGTCCGGGTCGTAGACGGCAAAAGTGCCGGTGGAATTCCAGCTATTAGCATCGGCCGACAGTTGGATCTGTCGTGTAATCTTCACGGTCCCGGCGAAGCTACCGTCGGGATTGAAGGTGAAGAACTGCACGGGCGCATTGAACGTCCGCCTGCCCGTGCGTTGCCACGTCCCGAGGGCGGGAACGACTGGGGCAGGTGAGTTGAGATTACCGGTGCCGGTGAACGTGCCGCCTTGATGGAATATCGAGAAGCCACGAAACTCCGTGAGGATATGGCCGTTACAATCGGTATTTGTCACCTGCGACTCCCATGCGCCTTCCAATCGCGACTGTCCCCAGTGCTGCGAGTCGAGCGATGCTGCTGGGACGGTCACTGCTATCAGGGCGAGCATCGAAACGATCGATCTTAGAGTTATCTTTTTCATTGGTGTTTTGTCCTTCTGTTGTTTTTGCTTTGGTTTTATGGTGGCAGGAGTTCTCCTGCCTTGTGTGAGCGAACATTTCCGTCAAAGCGCTATGAAAATCTTTAATCGGCCGCTGAATTTTTGTTAATCCTCTGAAAAATCACGATGAGGGGAGTCATTTACGAGTTCGGCGACTTCCGCCTCGATCCGGCGAAACAGCAATTATCGCGGCGCGATGGCACCCCAGTGCCGCTGACCAGTCGGGTTTTCGACACCCTCCTTTTCATGGTGCAACATCACGGCACGGTGATCGACAAAGAGCGGCTGATGGAAGCCGTCTGGCCCGATTCGATTGTCGAAGAAAATAATCTTACCCAAAACATCTCGAAGCTGCGCCAGATTTTCGGCGAAAAACCGGGCACGCGTGGCTTCGTTGTCACGGTGTCGGGCCGCGGCTACCGCTTCGCGGCGGATGTCACCGTCCGGGACGACATCCCCGCGGACGCCCCCAGCTCACCCGCGAGGATCGAGGCGCAGCCAGTTCAAATCGCCACAAAATTGGCCAAAGCTGCCTTAGAATCCGAAGCCGCATCGGCCTGGCCTCTTACTCGGCGAGCAGTAATCGCCGCACTGGTGATCATCGCTCTCGGCGCAGGAGTCCTGCTCATTCGCAGTCGCAAAGAGCCGCCCGCGTTAGGCACCGCGCTTCCGGAAAAAAGCATCGCCGTGTTGCCTTTCGAAAATCTAAGCGACGACAAGCAAAACGCTTACTTCGCCGCCGGCATTCAGGACGATGTCCTGACGAGTCTGGCGCAGATTCGCGAGTTGAAAGTAATCAGCCACACGAGCGTGATGGCTTTCCAAAGACCGGGCGGGCGCAATGTCCGGGAGATTGGTCAGGCGCTCGGAGTAGCGAACGTGCTGGAAGGAAGCGTCCGGCGCGCGGGCAACCGCGTGCTTGTCAACGTCCAGCTGATCGACGTCCGCAACGATCGGCACCTCTGGGCGGAGCGTTACGACCGCACCGTCGCCGATTCGATTGGCCTCCAAGGTGAGCTGGCAACACAGATCGCGGCGGCGCTGAAAGCAACGCTCGCGCCGGAAGAAAAAGCCCGCCTGGGTGCCAAACCTACCGCTAACTCCGAGGCATACGTCCTCTACCTGACAGCACTCGGAAAGCGGGATGAGATCGCAGCGGAGGAGCTATATGTGCAGGCCACGGTGTTGGATCCCAAGTTCGCTTTGGCTTACGCGCGAGCTTCCGTGCTCAACAGTAAGATCGCAAGCTTCGAACAGCCCCGGGCGCGGAAGGCGAAAGCGCGCGCCCAGGCGGAGGAAGCTTTGCGCCTCGACCCAACCTTGGGCGAAGCTCATATGGCATTAGGTGTTTGCCTTTACTGGGGAGAGAAGAAATACGAGGCAGCTCTTCAGGAATTCAACCTTGCCGCCGCCGCTTCTCCCAATAATGCCGAGATCTACACCTACATCGGGGGAATCGATCGGCGGCAGAATCGCTGGCGCGACGCATTGGCAAGCTTCGATCGTGCTGTCTCCCTCGATCCTCGCAACGCGGACGTCGCTTTCCGCGCTGCTGACAATCATCTTATTATGCGTAATTGGGTTGCCGCAGCCGGCGGATTCAATCGGACCCTCGAGCTCGCGCCAAATAGTGTTAATACCAAAATTCACCTTGCTTACGTCGAACTGTATCGAAACGGCAATCCCGCCGCGGGCATCCGCATTCTGGAAAACATTCCAGCCACCCTTGATCCTGATGGAGAGGTGGCTCTGACGCGCTGGGACATGGCCATGCTGGAGCGGACCTATGGCAGCGCAGAAAAGATCTTGGGCGATTATATCGTGAAGGATGCGTGGCCGGGATCCCCGAAAACGCTTTTCCAAGGTCGGACCGCTCTCGCCCGCGGCGACCTCGAATCGGCCCAGCGTTACTTTGCCGCGGCGGCGCAAGCTCTCGAAGGTTGGGTGCGCGAAGAACCCGACGATCCGGAGCGCCACGCTCGACTCGGATTACTTTATGCCTACATGCACAGAAAGGAGGATGCCATCCGAGAAAGTCGTGGGGCAGGTGAGCTCGAGCCTGAAAGCAAAGACGGCTTTCACGGTGCCCTTTGGCAGGCCAATCTGGCCCTCGTATATGCACTTGTCGGCGAACCCGACCAGGCGATCCCGCTGATCGAGCGTTTCCTTTCCACACCCGGCGCGAGCAACGGACCTGATTTCCCGGCAAACATCACGCTCGCAGAGTTGCGTCTGCGCTGGGAATGGGACTCGCTCCGTAGCAATCCGCGTTTCCAAAAAATCGTCGCCGGACCCGAGCCGAAGACGGTCTATTAGTGCTTTCGTTGTCGCCGGGGTCGGCGACCCCGGCCAAGGGAGCATTCCAGGATTCCTCATCGAGTGCTGCACGAAATTTCGTTACTTTGCCGGCTCGCCTCTCCCACAATGGCCAGCGCCTGGCAGCCGCGAGAAGGGCAGCGAGACGAGCGCGCCTTAAATCGCAGAAGGGCGAGGCTTCGGTCGAGCCCCGCCCCTCTTTTCCCGAGGCAAC
>JBBSQB010000056.1:0-3501 GCA_038258245.1 Chthoniobacterales bacterium | reverse complement strand
GGACTGATCGTGAGCAGGTCGCAACCAGCCAGTTCAAGGATCTGACCGACGTTGCGAAAACTCGCGCCCATCACTTCCGTCTCGTAACCGAAGTGTTTGTAGTAGGTGTAGATTTCCTGCACTGACTGCACGCCGGGATCTTCCGCACCCACGTAATCGCGCTTGTTCGCGGCCTTGAACCAGTCGTAGATGCGCCCGACGAAAGGTGAAATGAGTTGCACCTTCGCTTCGGCGGCGCGCACCGCTTGAGGGAGCGAAAAAAGAAGAGTCATGTTGCACCTGATCCCTTCCTTCTGCAGTTGCTCCGCCGCCATGATTCCTTCCCAGGTGGAAGCGATCTTGATCAAGACGCGCTCGCGTTCAATGCCGGCTTGTTTGTAAAGCGCGATCAATCGCCGCCCTTTGGTGATCGAACCTTCCACGTCGAACGAGTAGCGAACATCCGTTTCGGTCGAGACGCGGCCCGGCACTATCTCCAACATCGCCGCGCCGAATCGCACCAGGAGGTGATCAATGATGTCTTCCATCTCGGCCGCGCCCCGGAGGCTGGAGTTGCGCCGGTCGGCCAGCACTTCTTCGAGGAAATGGCGGTAGCTTTCCTTCTGCGTTGCCGCGTAAACCAGACTCGGATTCGTGGTCGCATCCTGTGGCTTGAAAGCACGGATGCTCTCGAAGTCAGCCGTATCGGCGACGACGGTGGTGAATTGCTTGATCTGTTCGAGTTGGTTCATTTTCGTAGCCGTTTTCATGATGTTTTCTCCGGTAAACGCCCTTTCAGATTCTCACGCGTGAATGGGCCAGGTTCCGCGATCAGTTTCCGCGCGGCTTCCACCTGTTCCCACACGTTCCAGAGCAACACACCGCGCACGCGTCCCTCTTTTAGATAATAGACGACGCCTTCCTCGTTAGGCCTCTTCCAGTCGGCGAACATTTCGAGACGCGAATCGAGCTCGCCCACTGCTTCATACCCGAGCTCAAACATGTCGGAGTAGAAAAAGGGCAGATGATCATAAGGCTCAGACTTTCCCGCCATGTTCCGGCCGGCCAATCGTCCCATCGTGTTGGCGTTGTCCTCGTGCTCGACCCGCATGCGTTTACCCAACGCCGGGTTGTGGAAAACAGCCACGTCTCCCGCCGCGTAGATATCGGCTTCTCCGGTGCGCAGGAATTCATCCACAATGATTCCTTTCTCCGTCGTTAGGCCAATGGATTCGGCGAGCTCGATGTTTGGCTCGATGCCAATGCCCGCGACGACGGCGTCGACCAGGATCGTTTTTCCGGAGGCGGTTTTCAGCGCGCGCTGATTACCTTGCGCTCCAAAGGCGACGACCTTCTCTCCGCCTAACAACTCAACTTTTTTTGCCTTGTAAACGCCGGAGACATATTGCGCCAGGTCGCGCGGAAAAATGCGTTCGCCGACCTCGTGACCAGGGAAAATCATCGTGACCTTCTTCCCGTTCATGGCGAGGGCGGCCGCAATTTCGCTCCCGATGAACCCGCCGCCAATCACAGCGAAGTGCTCTCCCTTTTCGGTCAGCGCACGGAGGCGCCGGTAGTCCGCCAGGGTGCGAAAATAAATCATCTGGTCGTCCTCAAAGGGCAGACGGCGAGGCGTGCCGCCCGTGGCCAGCAGAAGTTTCCCGTAGGTGAAAACATTTCCCTGGTCGTCAACCGCGCGGCGTTCTTGCGGAATGATCTTCTTAATCGTGCGGCCCAAGTGCAGCTCGGGCGCGTTCCCCTTCGGCTTACGCCAGATGCCGTCGACCGGGTCGCCCTTCCATAGGCCTTTCGAGAGAGGAGGACGATTGTATGGAGGATCCGAATCCATGCTGACGATCCCTATGCTGCCAGTCGGATCGACTTCACGAATTCCATCGACCGCCGCGGCTGCCGTCATTCCGCCGCCGATAATCAGGTATTGATAGTTCGTCATGGTCTGTTTTCTCTCCTCATTCCTTCTCCGGTGCGGGGAAATTGCTGACTGAGCCGGCACGCAGCGGTCGAGCGAGTGGTCGCGCGGCTCGAAAGAACTGAAAAACTGTTCGCCGGATTCGGGTTCATACTTGTAAAATTCAGTTTGGACGGCCTTTGTATATAGTCAAGAAAAACATTGACTACCTAAACGGAGGGATTTTTTCTATTCGACCGGCGCGGCGGCGCGGGCACGGGGCAGGACCGGATAGGAGACGAGCAGGAGCGTGTCGCCAGGTTGCAGCGCGCTCTGCACGAAATCCCTGAATTCGGGCGCGACGATGAGATGGGAACGCAGGTCCGCCAGCATCTTATCCGTCTCACTCTCACTCCGGCCCACAGCCAGCCACTGATTCTGACCCTTCTCGCGGCCGACGTAACTAAGAACGCCGGTCGGGAACGGATGGTTTCCTCGCCATTCAAAATGAGCTCGCGCCATCGGTTTGCCATTGCGAAAAACGACCGCTTGCTGATCCGCTTTGCTGATCACAATGCTCGTCGGCCCGCTGGTGGCGCGTTCCGGATTCCATCTGAACTCGAGGCCGCGTAGTTTTTCGAGCTTCAACTTGTTCATCATCGCGGGCATCGCCATGAGTGGGCCGGGATGCGTCACGAGGGGGGAATTCGACGATTCGTTCGCGACCACGACGGTTGTGCCGACCCTGGTCACACCGAAGAGCAACTTCGAAAACTTCTTCGGCAGGCGCACGCACCCATGCGAGTCAGGATAACCGGGGAGGTATCCGCCGTGCATCGCGATCCCACTCCATGTCAGCCGCTCCATGAAAGGCATGGCGGCGCCCTTGTAAATGTTGGAATAGTGCCTTCGTTGCTTTTCCAGAACGGTGAAAACGCCCGTCGGTGTGCGATGCCCCGCGCGACCGGAGCTGATCGTGGTGCGTCCAATCAAGATGCCATTGCGATAGGCATAAGCTTCTTGTTCGGGCAGGCTGATTACAATCAGGACCGGACCTCTCGGCGATCTTTCCGGCTGCCAGACATATTGGTTGGTCGGAAGTTGCGCGCGCGGTGGCACGGGCGCGCCGAGCGCGAAGGTCAGGGTGATCGCGAGCAGAAAAACCCCCGCTCGCAATTTCGAAACACTTCGCCCCATCCTGACGGATCGATGCGGAGAATAAATAAGTCAAGAATCCATTTGACTCATATTGCTCGATGGTTGCTAGTTCAAGGACGTGTCTGATCGCAACTCAATCCTCAATCTGGTTGGAGCATGACGCCGCTTTCGGATAGGAGAGAGCGATCAGGAGATTGGAAATGAAGACTGCGTTTGCTGGCCTGGCTCTTTTGCTCGTATGCGCCGCGAGCGCTGCGGCGGCAAAGGTTGCTCTCATTAAAATCGATGGAGCGATTGGGCCGGCGACCGCGGATTATATTTCGCGCAGCATCGCGGAAGCAGAGGCGCGGAATGCGAATGTCTCATCATTGAACTCAATACCCCGGGCGGTCTGCTCGATTCGACCCAACGAATCGTGCAAAGTTTTTTGGGATCCACTGTGCCGGTGGTGGTTT
>JBBSQB010000055.1:0-3721 GCA_038258245.1 Chthoniobacterales bacterium | reverse complement strand
TGTTTATACTCTTGGGTGTAGCTCGTTCTCTCACGAGCTGGTTTTGTAATCTGTGTCTTCATGTGGACTCCTCGGGTTTTGACCCTAAGCCCACTGTCCGTCAAATCAGGGCAACCCCACTTTGACCCCTTTCCGACCTTGAGTTGGGCGATGACGCCGTTTTGGTCGGCGTGAGGTAAGACGTCTGCACCTATGAATGGACTGACACCTTCCCCTTCCTCTGACTTTGTCGTATCGAATATTCTCCTGACCCCTTCCGCTACCGCGTTCTCTCCGCTACCTGCTCTTGATATATTCAGCTAAATTATAGAATGGTGACTTTGTTGAAACGAAGCGCGAAAGATCTTCGTTGTTGATCGGAACCGAAAGAAGAAAGCGAACTGAGTCATAAGCCTCTTTTCGCGAGGTTAACGCTAGAGCACGCCGCACTCGTGGGGCCAGAGCCTGTGGCGAGATCAGCTCTTTGCGGTCCTCTCCCGGGGCAAGAGTCGAGAGTTGAACTGGTGGCGGTGGGTTGTGCTCCTTTGAAGAGTTGAGAGTCCGCTCCTCTGAGATCGACGAAACCTCTCCGTCAGGCGCCTTCTTCCCAAATTGACATCTGAACGCGAATTGCGGAAGAGGAGTGGAGAACGAGTCGAAAAATTGTTGCTGAACCTTTGAAATATTTTTCAGCGATACAAGCAAACCTTTTGTCTTGGGATCTTGATCTATCGTGAAGGAAAAATCCGGTGGGTAATTCCTCAGCACGAAGAGGGGATCGCCCTGCGCAAATCGAAAGTTTTTCGGAAAGAGTGTCGGATACATCTTGCAGAGATCCTCTTTCGCTTCGTCTCGCTCAGATACAGGGAGTGTAGAATTAGGATAGAACAAGAAGTCCCGGATGCGCTGCTGCACCCTCGGTGATTGCCGGTCAAGAACTCCAGCAAAAGAATCAACTCCATATCCTTCTCCAAGGTAGCGGAAACTATTAAGGAGAACCTGCCCGTATGCTCGTGCATCATCGTCGAACTTGTCAAACGCGAGAGAAAAGCTGAAAAGGCGCCCAAGCGCGTCTCCGTCGATGCTTCTCCCGCGAGAGTAAATTCGCGCGACATCCGCCTTCATGTCAAATCCAGCGTTCTGAGCGAACTCTTGAAGATGCTCGAAATCAACGCCGGTAAGCGGTCCAAACGGTTGACTCCGAGTAATCTTCTCTTGGGCCGAGGCCGTACTGACCAAAGCGGCGAAGGTTGCACCAAGGAAAATCGCTTTTATCACGTCGAAGGCCGGTCCTCCCAGGCCGATTTTATGTTCGCTAATCGTCCCAACAAAGCTACGCGGATTACGGATCATAACTGGCTCAACTTTGAAAATGACTACCAGCCCTTCGGAGTCAGTCCATTTGCTCTCGCTGTGGGTTTGAGCCCATTTACGGTGCGCTCGTCGGGCTGGGCGAATGGTTCCCACGTCGGAGCAGCTTGCGCATATGAATAGAGAAGCATGGCCTCTTGATGTGCAGCGGCATAGGCTTCCGGCGAATCGTAACCAGCCGATCCCCAGACAGTGGGAACATAGATGGGTTGATCATCCGCCGTGAAACCCGAAACAGCTGGCGCGTCGTAGACGTAACCACCATTCGAATCGAAACCTGCAAAGCGGCTCTGAAGAAACTGCGCAGTTGCCACCAATTTGTCCGCTTCGGTGCGGCAGTTGTAAGTAAGCCAAGCGTTCCAATGACCGTGTTGTGACTGCAATTGATTAAAGGCGACTTGAATAAACGGATCTAACTTAGAGTCGCCTTGCCACGAGGCCCCACCATTCTGTATCAAAGCGTTCGCTGCTACTTTGTCGAGAGAGGAATCCATTCCCCCAGGCCACCGACCAACGAACATGCCTGAACCGTTTTCTCCCCATCCGTAACTATGAGCAAGGCTCCCATTCGCATTTGTGGTGAACACGAACACGTGGCCAGTAAAATAGTTGTTGGACCACTGCGGCTGCGGGAAGTCTGACATTAGGCTACGCGCTCCGATATATGTGTCCATGCCGCTCGGGTCGCTCAAATTGACGGGGTTATTGCCGCAATAGCGATAGAGATTGCTCGGATCACCCGCAAACCCGATCGGGTCGGGCTGGAGGAAGCGGCCGATCTCGGGCGAATAATAGCGGTTGCGCAGATCGTAGAGACCGAGCTCGCCATACCATTGCTGGCCAGTGTAGAGATGGCGCACCCCATAGGCCGAGAGCGTCGCGTTGGCGTCGCCGGAGAAGACCGGCTTGCCCTGCAGGTCGTAGCGATACCACTCCAGGAGTTGCCCGGCGCTGTCGGCCAGATGCGAGGTGCTCCCGCTCCCATCCTGGTAGTAATAGTAATTTTGCGTCAGCTCCTTGACCAGCCCGCCGGGGCCGTAGAGCCAGGCCTTGGAAAGGCCGCCCGCCGCGTATTCCGCGACCAGATTCCACCCGTCATAGACCGAATAGACGGCGGCGCCGTTGACCGTCCGGGCGATCTGCCGGTTGAGCCCATCGTAGTAGAAGTTCATTGTCACCCCCGCCTTGCTCGCGCTCAAGAGCCGGTTCGCCGCGTCGTAGCTGTAGGTCGAGCCGTCGAAGCCGGTCGTCAGGTTCCCGGTGCTGCTGTAGGTCGGCGTCGTGGTCGTCTCGTTCTCCTCCGGCGGCGGCTCCGCCTGGTTCCCCCCGCAATCCTGCGGCGGGAACAACTCATAGTAGCCCAGGGCCATTCCCGAATCCACCATCCCGCTCTTAAAGGCCATCGCGCGCACGGTCACCCCCGCCGTCGTGGGGCTGATCGAGATCGCCCCCGTATAGGTGTTCCCATAGGTCTTGCTCGGCGGCGTCGCCCCTACGGTCCAGTGGATCGTCGCCCCCGAAGTCGTCGTCGTCATCGCGACCGTGTTCGGCGCGCTGCTGCACCCGGAGTAGCCGCCTTTGTTCAGCACCGGCTTCACCACCACTCCCATGGTCGTATATTGCCCGCTCGCCACCGCCGAATTGCTCATCCCGCTCTTGAAGGCGATCGCCTGCAGGGTGGCACCCGAGGTAACCTGCGCCGTTCCGCTCGTCCCCGCGATCGGGACCCCGTAGCTGCTCGTCGGCGGCACCCCGTTGGTCGTGTAGCGCATCGTCGCCCCGCTCGTCGTCGTCTTGATCGTAATCGCCCGCCGGGCAGCAGTCCATAGATGTGTGATTAATTGTGTCGATAGTAAGCGGCCAAGTTAGCTTTGACCCCTTTCCGGCCTCTCTAAGTGAAATAGCCGCCGCCCGGATGGTAGACTGGCGTTTCACCTGAAGGATCGCTCTCGTTGACTGGATTATTGCCGCCATAGCGATAGAGGTTGCTTGGATCGCCCGCGAAGCCGATCGGGTCGGGCTGGAGGAAGCGGCCGATGTCGGGGGAGTAGTAGCGGTTGCGCAGATCGTAGAGGCCGAGCTCGCCATACCATTGCTGGCCGGTGAAAAGATGGCGCACCCCAAAGGCCGAGAGCGTCGCGTTGGCGCGGAATGGCAGACGCCGCAGAAAAGAATTTCGATCGGCACATCAGTCGCGGCCGGGTCGCGGCGCGCGAACACGAACGGCCGCAGCGGCTCGTGCGCGGCGTAAGCGGCATAACTTTGGGTCGGTAACACGATCTGCTTTTCTCCTGAACGACGGCTGGCCTCTTGAAGGCGATTCCGCTCCGCCGGCGCCTCGATTCGGCACTTTATTGATTCCGCGCAGCGC
>JBBSQB010000054.1:0-3782 GCA_038258245.1 Chthoniobacterales bacterium | reverse complement strand
CTCGCTCCTTTGGGCGATGATCGATCGCTACCCGGGCCAGGGATTTTTCCCGACCGGCGGGATGCTGAGAGTTCCAGTCATGAATTTGTTCATTACCCTGATCGCGGCCGCGATTCTCATCGCGCTTCTCGCGAAATACCTCCCGCGCACGAGCATCTACCGGCGCTTCATCCTCTCGACCGTCAATCCGCCCGGGCCATCGTTAGGCGAGCCGGCTCGCGCCTTTGTTCCGGCGACGCCGGTCGCGCCCGGGATGCGCGGCCGTTCCCTCACCATCCTGCGTCCGAGTGGGAAGGCGCAATTCGACGACCGCGTGGTCGATGTCGTGACGGAGGGAGAATTCATCGCCCCGGAAACGCCGGTCGCGGTCATCGCGATCGACGGCATGCGCGTTGTCGTAAGGGGAATCGTCGCCTGATGTCGCGCCGCAATCCGCTCGGCACGGCCGAGTCGCGCCCTTCGCTCTCGCGCAATGTGCGCATGGCGCTGAGCTATCTCGCGCTCTTCGTCTTCACCCTCTTCGCGCTTTATCCGATCAGCCGGGTGGTCACGATCGCGCTTCGGCCCGGCGATCAACTGCTCACGTCTTCGCTCGCCATGGCGAAGGCTTCGTCCAACAATCGGACCCAACGCGCCCGATCCTCCTCGTCCCCGCAAATCGCCTCCCGTCGGTTCCTGCGCGCCATCACATGGTAGTAGGCTCCGGGAAACTCGATGCGAATGTTTCGCGCCGTTTGCCTCTAACCCTGCGCATTGTCAAGAAATGTCGCCTGACCCCTATGGCTATGACCCCTATCGCTATGCTCGTCGAGTGGTTCGGTAAGCGAACGGCGTGGCGTCAGCAGGTGGAAACGCGGCTCGATTTGTGGCCGTCAAAAAGAAATGGCCAGCATGCTCCCGCGCAGCCTAGGATAGGTTGTGCCGCCGGCCCCCGACGAAAATCTTCACCTCGAGATTGGGCATGTCCTGTTCATGGACATCGTCGGCTACTCCAAGCTGCTGGTCGATGAGCAAGCCGAGCTGGTGAAGGAGTTGAGTGACGCCGTCAACAACACCGAGGCCGCGCGCCAGGCGGCAGCGCGGGGCCAGCTCATCCGCCTCCCTGCAGGGGATGGCATGGCGCTCGTTTTCACCAACTCAATGGAAGCGCCGGTGAGATGTGCGCTGGAGATGAGTGCAGTGTTGCAGAGCAAGCCGAACCTGCAGCTGCGGATGGGAGTCCACAGCGGCCCGGTGCAACAGGTGGAAGATGTGAACGCGCGCACGAGCCTCGCCGGCGCCGGGATTAACCTGGCGCAGCGGGTGATGGATTGCGGCGATGCCGGTCACATCCTCCTCTCGAAACGCGTCGCGGACGACCTCGCTCAGTTCCGTCATTGGCAACCGTTCCTGCATGACCTGGGCGAGTGCGAGGTCAAGCACGGCGTGCGGGTTCATTTGGTCAATCTCTACGCCGAGGGACTGGGCAACGCCGCGGTCCCGCAGAAGTTTCAGCAGACGACGCCTAAGCTGGCGGCCGACAAGCCGGCGCGGCGCAGCAGTGTCGGTTGGATCGCCGCCCTCGCGTTCGCCGCCATCCTCGCGGGCGGGGCGGCATATTATTTCATGTCCCACCCACCAGCATCGAAGGGCGCCCCCATACCCGAAAAGTCGATCGCGGTCCTGCCGCTGGTTAATTCCACCGGTGATCCGGCTAACGAGTACTTCTCGGACGGCATGTCGGAGGAATTCATCTCTTCGCTCTCACGTCTGCAAGACCTCAAGGTCATCGGGCGGACCTCCTCTTTTCAGTTCAAAGGCAAGACCGACGACAGCAAGACGATCGGCGAAAAGCTCGGCGTCTATTATCTGCTCGAAGGCAGCGTGCGGAAGTCGGCCGAGCGAGTGCGCATCGCGGTGGCGCTGATCAAGTCCCGCGATGGCGCCAATGTCTGGTCGGAAACCTACGACCGGGAACTGAAAGACATCTTCGCGGTGCAATCGGAGATTGCCGGCGCGGTGGCGAAGCAGCTGAAGGTTGCCCTGCTGGGGAACAACGGGCAGACCGCGCGGTTGGCCACCGCGGCCACGCCGTCGAATCAAAATGTCGAGGCCTACAACGCCCTTTTGCAGGGAAATTTTTACCTGAATCGCCGCACCGCCGACGATTTTCGCAAAGCGATCAATTACTACAAAGAGGCGATTCGGCTCGACCCGCGTTACGCGCTCGCCCATGCAAAACTGGCGTTCGCGGCCAGCGATGCCGTTAGTGTAATGGGCATTTCGGTGCAAGAAAAAGAAGAGGCGATTGCGACAGCCCGCGCCTCGGCGCGAAGCGCGCTCGAGCTCGATCCAAATCTCCCCGATGCGCACTCCGCACAAGGCTCGGTCCTGGAGCAGCTCGACTTTAATTTCGTGGCCGCGGAAGCGGAACTTCGCCGCGCTTTAGAGCTTGCGCCGCAGAATAGGTCGGCGCTGAGCAGTCTGGCTACCCTGATGTACTGTCTTGGCCGCCTCGACGAAGCGGCCGCGCTCGACCAGCGAGCGATTGCGATCGATCCCTTGCGCGCGGCTTCTCACGTCAACCTCGCGTTGAGTCTCATTTCGCTCGGCCGCTACGATGAGGCCGAGGCATTGCTGCGCAAGGCGATCGAGTTGCAGCCGCAGGCCGCCTATAGCTACTGCCAGCTGGCGGTGATTCAGATCTTGCGCGGCAAGCCCGGAGCCGCGGTGGAATTGGCAAAGCAGGAAACCGGTCCGAACTGGCGCACTTATGCACTGGCGCTGGCACACTTTGCCAACGGCGCTCGCGCCGAGGCCGACGCCGCCCTGAAAAAACTGATCGACGAAGACCCCGACGACGCCGGCAGCCAGATCGCCTCGGTCTATGCCCTTCGCAAGGAGCCGGAAAAAATTTTCGAGTGGCTGGAGCACGCCTGGACGACACACGACACCGGTGTGACTGAGCTGCTGGCCAATCCCTTCCTGCGCGCCTACAAGAACGACCCGCGCTTCATAGCCTTCGCGCAAAAGGTCGGGGTGATGCCGAAAGCCGCAGCAACGCGGTGATCGCAGCCTGCGCGGGTGCTACTCCCCGAGGTTCGTCAGGCTAAGCTGCCCCGGATAACACCTTGGGGCCATGAAATTCTTGATCACAAACGACGATGGCGTCGACGCTGCCGGGTGAAATTGGGGTCAGGGTTCAATTCTTGACAGAGTTGAGGAATGTTTTCAAGGCAACCGGGAGAGAATGTGGCGCCTGCTTCCCGCGGCGAATCTGTTGACTGACATTAGCCGCACTCCCCATCCATAGCCGCTGCGCCAGCCAGTCCTGGGACACGGTCGTGGCTTCCCACAGACAGGGTGCCAGAGCAACCTTCCGAGGATCGCTTCCTTTGAGCTTTCCCAGTTGATTCTCACCCAGTCCGGCGGCCCGCAGGCCCTCCCGGAGCCAGCGCTCCGCTTGTCCTTGATCGAAGGTGCGCCGTGCACCCGTAGACCGATAGGCTCTCCCCCGCGGCCGCCGCACAGCTGCTTCTCCAAGGGCTAAAACCCATTCTGCAAAAGCCTGCTGTCCCCATACGATCTCCGCCGCAGATGACTCGATCTCAAATCCACCTCGGCTTCGAGTAGTGGCACGCAAACCGCGTTTGCACGTGATGCAGGGTAACGCATTATCCAAGATCTATGTCACGTCGCTCGCTCACTCTCGAAAAGGAATCGCGCCCCTCGCTGACCCGGATGCTCCTGAGTTATCTGGCGCTCCTCATCTTCAGCTTGTTCGCGCTTTATCCGATCAGCCG
>JBBSQB010000053.1:0-3953 GCA_038258245.1 Chthoniobacterales bacterium | reverse complement strand
TTCGTCGAAGGCGATGTGCAGCACTGGTGGCTGCCGCCGTTAGGCCAGGGCGTGCGCACGCGCATCTCCGACGATCGGATCTGGCTCCCCTTAGTCACCGCGCAATACATCGAAGTCACGGGCGACAGCGGCGTGCTCGATGAGCTCATTCCGTTCCTTGAGGGCGCAGTCTTGAAGCCGGAGGAACACGAATCATTCTTCCAGCCGACCATTTCCGGCAAAACGGGAACGCTCTTCGAACACTGCGCGCGCGCACTCGAAACCAGTCTCGCTGTCGGAGCGCACGGTCTGCCGCTGATCGGCACCGGCGATTGGAACGACGGGATGAATCGCGTGGGCGTGGGCGGAAAAGGCGAGAGCATCTGGCTCGGCTGGTTCCTCCATGCGGCGCTCTCGCGTTTCGCGCCGCTGGCCGATCGTCGCGGTGAGAAAACGCTGAGCGAAAACTGGCGCCGACAC
This sequence comes from Chthoniobacterales bacterium, assembly GCA_038258245.1. Lineage (GTDB taxonomy): Bacteria > Verrucomicrobiota > Verrucomicrobiia > Chthoniobacterales > UBA10450 > JBBSQB01. Next base: position 3,494 of record JBBSQB010000053.1, on the reverse strand, counting down.
GCCGCCAAAATTGGCGCAGCCCTCGAGCGCGATGGCTGGGACGGTTCCTGGTATCGTCGCGCTTATTTCGACGACGGCACACCGCTCGGTTCGCATGGTGACGCCGAGTGCCGCATCGATTCGATCGCACAATCGTGGGCCGTCATTTCCGGCGCGGCGGAAAAAAATCACGCCACCACCGCCATGTCCGCCGTGAACGAACAGCTCGTCTCGCGCGACGACGAACTGGTCATGCTCTTCACTCCGCCATTCAATCAGACGCCGCTCGATCCCGGTTACATCAAGCGCTATCCGCCCGGCATCCGCGAGAACGGCGGTCAATACACCCATGCGGCTACGTGGTCCGTCATCGCCTTCGCCCTCCTCGGCGACGGCGACAAAGCCGGTGAGTTGTTTTCCATTCTGAATCCGATTAATCACGCCCGTACCCGCGCCGAGATTTATCGCTACAAAGTCGAGCCCTACGTCGTCAGCGCCGACGTTTACACGGCGTCATCCCACGTCGGTCGTGGCGGCTGGACCTGGTATACCGGCTCAGCCGGCTGGATGTATCGCGCCGGACTGGAATGGATTCTCGGCTTCCGTCTCAAGGGAACGAACCTCCTCATCGACCCTTGCATTCCCAAGTCGTGGCCCGGCTTCGAGATCACGTATCGATATCATTCCACGCGCTACGACATCGTCGTGAAGAACCCCCGCGGCGTCAGCCGCGGCGTGACGAGCATCTCATTGGACGACCGGGCCATGTCCATCCACGAAACTGGAATTCCCCTCTCAGACGACGGCGCGGCTCATAAAATCGAAATCCTTCTCGGATGATCCAGTTTGGTCTGGCGTCATCGGTCAAAGCTTGTTCGACCTTCTGAGTTTTTCTTCGGGCGCACGTTTTTGCCCATGCGAATTCGTCGGCTATGCGTTGTCTGCAGTCGTGGGTTTGGTGTTTTGTTGTTGGCAGGGGCGAAATATTGAAATTGTCGGCGCGCGCTTCTCTGTGAATCATAAGAAGTCCCAATGTCCGGCCAAAAAACTTCGCAGACTTTGCTCGGTGATTTTCGCACCGACAGACGGATGCTCTTGCTTGTCGCCCTCGCTGTACCGGTGGGAGTGATCAGTGCACTGGTCGCGAAAGCATTGCTCTGGCTGATCGCGGAAATTACCAATCTGGTTTTCTTCCAGCGCTTTTCGCCGGTGCTTGGTTCTCTCCAGCATCATCATCTCGGGGCATGGGTGATTCTCGCGCCGGTCGCGGGCGCGCTCATCATTGGTTTGATGGCGCGTTACGGCTCGGAGAAAATTCGTGGTCACGGCATTCCCGAAGCGCTCGAAGCAATTCTGCTTGGCGGGAGCTTGATTCAGCCAAAGGTGGCGCTGCTCAAGCCGATTTCGTCGGCGATCTCGATCGGCACGGGCGGCCCGTTCGGCGCGGAAGGTCCGATTATCATGACGGGCGGAGCCTTCGGTTCGATTCTCGCGCAGTTGTTTCATCTCACTTCGGCGGAACGCAAGACGTTGCTCGTGGCGGGCGCGGCTGGCGGCATGTCGGCGGTCTTCGCTTCGCCGATCGCGGCCACTTTGCTCGGAGTCGAACTGTTGCTTTTCGAATGGCGCCCGCGCAGTTTTATCCCGGTGACGGTCGCGTCGGTTGTCGCCTGGCTCTTGCGCATCTCGCTCATCGGCCACGGCCCAATCTTTCCCATCACGGCTCATGCGCCGTTAGGCATGAACGAGATCCTGATCGCGTGCGGGATTGGCATTGTCGTCGGCTTTGGCTCCGGAGCGCTGACCTGGCTGGTCTATTTGTTCGAGGACGCTTTTCTGAAGGTGCCGGTGCACTGGATGTGGTGGCCGGCGATCGGCGCGGTCTTCGTCGGCATCGGCGGTTGGATCGATCCGCGCGTCCTCGGCGTTGGCTATGAATTGATTCACGGGATGCTGCGCGGCGAAATTCTTGGCGCTGCGTTGCTTGGGTTAATGATTGGCAAAGCCCTCGTTTGGTCGATCGCCCTAGGCTCGGGAACTTCCGGCGGCGTGCTTGCGCCTTTGCTCATCATCGGTGGCGCGCTCGGCGCCGGGATTGGGCAGTTCACGCCGGTTGGTGACGTCGGTCTGTGGGCGATGGTCGGGATGGCCGCAATCATGGGCGGGACGATGCGATCGCCGCTTACCGGCATGTTTTTCCTTCTGGAATTGACGCACGACATCAATGCGCTACCCGCGTTGCTCTGCGGATCGGTGGCCGGGCTCGCCGTCACCGTGCTGCTGATGAAGCGCTCCATCCTGACCGAAAAACTGGCGCGGCGCGGACAGCACATCGCGCGCGAATACAGCGTCGATGTGCTCGAGATGATGCGGGTGCGCGATGTCATGGAAACAGACGTTCCTCTGATTCCTGGCAGCACGCCTTTGCCGCGCTACGCTGCGCGGATCGCGAGCGGCGATCCGCTGGTTTGCAACCACCAAGGCACCTTGCTGGCAAACGAGCAAGGTGAACTGGCCGGCCTCATCACGCGAGGTGATGTGGTCCGGGCGTTCGATCGTTCCAATGACGAGACGCTGACCGTTCTGGACGCAGGCTCGACAAATCTCCGTCTGGCTTATCCCGACGAGACTTTGCATGACGTCGTCGCGCGCATGTTAAGAAACGACATCGGCCGGTTGCCCGTGGTGGAGCGAACGAACGAGAAAAAGGTTGTCGGCTATCTCGGTCGCTCCGCCATTCTCGCCGCGCGCGAACGCTATCATCGTGAGGAAGAACTACGCGCCCGCGGTTTCCGTTACGGCGATGACTCGGCCACCCAAAAAGTCTAAGAGCTCCGCCGTTATTCGTCGAGAAGCGGAGGGAAGGCCGCCGGAACAACGCGTGGTTCTCACGGTCGGCCATTCGACGCGCACGATCGGGGAATTCATTCAACTGCTTCAAGCGCACGGCGCAACCCTGCTGGCGGATGTGCGAACGATCCCGAAGTCGCGCCATAACCCGCATTTTAATAAGACTTCGCTGCCGGCATCCTTGCGCAAAGCTGGAATAAAGTATGTGCATCTGCCTGGACTAGGTGGCCTGCGTCATGCGAAACCGGATTCGCCAAACGCAGGTTGGCGCAACGCTTCCTTTCGTGGTTACGCGGACTACATGCAGACGGCGGAATTCGCAGAAAGCATCGATCGCTTAATCGAACTCGCGAACGAAGAGCGGATCGCAATCATGTGTGCAGAAGCAGTGCCGTGGCGCTGTCATCGCTCACTTATCGGCGATGCTTTAACGATCCGCGGTCTGCGTGTCGAAGATATCATGATTCCAACGCGCCGGCAGCTTCACAACCTCACACCGTTCGCGAACGTTCGAAAAGGAGTGCTGACTTACCCAGCGATAAATTCCGAGCCAACTATCGAGTCAGTCGTCGTCAAGAAGGCGAAACGGAGTGAGACGTGATCCGTTACAAGCTCTCGAAAGGCGCAAAGATTCTTTTCGTAGGTATCAATCCGCATCCCGGGTC
>JBBSQB010000052.1:0-3988 GCA_038258245.1 Chthoniobacterales bacterium | reverse complement strand
TCCCATCTTGCTCATTCGGATGGCGGGCGTTCCGTTCGACATTTTGGAAAATCTCGCCACCACCGCGACCGCGAAAGCAGCTCGTCAGGTGCTCGTTAGGGAAGGGGAATTTCGTACCGCACAGAAAGCCGTCGAGCAGATCCTACAAACGCGCGAACACGGCTTGCCGGAGAAACTCTTTCGCGCCTGGCGCCGGGCCATTCGCACCGGCATCATGCCGGCGCCACACGATCCGCCCTCGAGTGCATTTGGGGCTTGTTGGGATGCTGCGGCCCACTTGGCGAGCGCGGAAAAGGAGCTGGATAAATCTCTGCGTGACGGATTGCCGGCCGCACGCGAAGCCCTTTTTGCTGCGGCCCATTGCTATTTGCCGTCTTATCTTGTTTTCGCTTCGCCGGGAGTTCGCGATCGCGTCACCCGGCAAGTTGCTCAGACCGAGCATCCTCTCCCGCCGCGCAATAAACAGGCGCGCGCCGATGAACGGCACCTGTTGCTTTATCTCCAGCGCATCTCCGGAAAGAACGATTCATTGAGCGAATTCGGCCCGGAAGGCTGGGGAAAAATTGATCCTGCCGCGAATGCTGTGAGCTTGACACCAGCGCCGGGCATCGCCCAGCGCCAGACATTTCTAGAGCGTTGGGCAGCCCACGGCGTCGCCGCCGCGGTCAACGCTGACCCGGAAGCCCGTCTCGAGATTTCGCCTCGTCTCCACCCGAATGGCCGGATTGAGCAGAACCAATTCGTTTTCACTGAAACCGCCGCAACCCTTTCTCTCGAACCTGAAACCCGTGCGCTCCTCCTTCGCTGTGATGGGACGAACCCCGCCTATTCGTTAGGCGCAAATCCCGAGATGCTCGCCGCGCTCGCTGAGCGGAAGCTAATTCGGTGGGAGATGGAAGTTCCAGCCCTCGAACCGCACGCGTTCGACGTCCTCGTTGCCGATGTGTCGCGGTGGCGCGATACCCCAGCGCGCAGGCGCTGGCTCGAAGAGCTTCGGCCGCTCGCGGCGCTGCCAGTTCAATTCGCCCGCGCGACTGAGCCGCAGCTCCGGCTGGCGCTCATCGAGGAAGCGACCAAACGCCTCGAAAAACTTGGCGCGCACAAGAACGCCACTCGCTTTCTCTATTCCGCGACTAACCCCATTGGCGAAGAATGTTTTCGTGAATGCAATTTTTCGATCAGCGAAAGTTTGATCGACGAAGTCGCGACCGAGGCTGCTCCCTGGATCGATCTCTGGCGCGACAATTATGCCTTTGTCGCCAGCCGTGTCGCCGCCGGTCTCCGCGGGCTGCTCGAAAAAATGCCGCGCTCCGATGGCTCGGCCCCGCTTCCCGCCTTCCTCCGACACTGCGCGGAGTTGAAGATGCCCTTGACTGGTCCGGGAATGGTGGTTTTTGCCCACCTTGCGTTTCAGGAAATGAAAGCCACTTTTCAGGCCAGGCTGAGCGATCGGGCCGATCTGGCCGAATACGAGCTGACGATAGAAGATTGTCGTGTCGTTAGGGAAAATTTCACTTACGAAAAATTCGACGAATTCACCTACCCATCCGCTGATCTTCAATTGGCGGCGGAGTCCGCGGCGGCGGTCCGGCGTGGAGAGTATCGGTGGATTCTCGCTGAGATGCATCCTTCGGCCGCCCTCTTGCATCACGGCTTTTACTGGTCCTGTCCGGATAAAGCCGCCTTGTCCGCCGGGCTGGAGCAAGCTCTCGCCAACAAACCAAATTTTCACTTCGGCTATTTCGCGGCGGACTTCACGGCCACGACAACAGTGCGCCTCGACGCGCTCCCGGGCTTGACGAAGTTTGTCGCTCCAGAGCGCTCCGTCGGAAACTGGCAAAGCTTTTCTCCCGCTGAAACCGAAGTCTTCATCGATGAGCAGTCGGGCGATGTGGGACTGCGGCGGCGCGCTTCCCACGAATACCTCGGTTCCTTCGCGCGTAGCTGGGTGACACCGCTCGGTTTCCATCCTTTCAGCTTTTCGTTAGGCGAAAACACCCCGCGCCTGCGGTGCGGAAATGTCGTCGTGCAACGCCGCTCCTGGACGGTTGCGCTGGAGGATCTCGGCCGAGGCGATTTCACCGGTGTCTCCAAGGATCTCGTCGTTTCGGTCGAGCGGTTGCGGGCGGCGCGTGATTTACCCCGGTATATTTATATCCGCCCGACCGAACAAGGCCTCCGGCGAAGCGGCGCGGAGGGGCGGGACAAGGACACGAAGCCCGTCTTTGTTGATCTCGAGAGCTATTTGTTCCTGGAAATCTTTCATCGCTGGCTGAGCAAGGCTGGGGAACTCGAAGTTACTGAGATGCTGCCGAGCCCCGACCAATTGCTCTGGCAGGAACCCGACGGTCGCCGCACCTTTGAGCTGCGCACCTTGATCCTGCCCCGAGAAAAAGGATGATGGCGAATCAAAAGGCGCTGATGGAAAAGCACCGTGCATCGGGTGGACGAGAGAACTTCCCAGTGATCGAAACCCTGGAGATGAAATCTTTGCGTGTCACACTCGGCGGAAATCTGTTGTGGAAGGTGTCCAACTGGATTCAACGCTTTTTGATCGAGCGGGTTCTGCTGCGGCGACCCAATCAACAGATGGCCCTGATCGTCGGCGGTCACATCTTTTTTCAGACTCTCAGTGCGGCGGTCGAGCTCGATCTGTTTTCACTTCTCCACCAGCACAAACGCATGACGCGGGAGGAGATTGCCAAAGCCTTGAACTGCGCGGAGCAGCCGATCCGAATTCTGCTTTTGGGATGCACGACCCTCGGACTCTTGCGCAAACGCGGCCCATCGTATTCTAACACGATGCTTTCCCGGATGCTCCTCGTGCGAAGCTCCGCCAAGAACATCATCGATATCGTGCGCTGGCAGCATCACATCAACTACCGCGCCATGTCCCACTTCGCCGACGCGATTCGGGCAAATTCCAACGTCGGCCTGAAAGAATTCACCGGAACGGAAGGCACACTTTACGAGCGCCTGGCCCACGATGAAAGGCGTGAACAGATTTTCCAGGACGCCATGGAGAGCATTTCGGTTCAGGCCAACGCCATGCTCGTCCGAGGCCTGAATTTGCGCGGGGCAAAGTTCCTGCTCGATGTCGGCGGTGGAAACGGCACGAACATTATCGCCTTCGCCCGCAGGTTTCCGCAACTCCGGGCGGCCGTGTTCGATTCGGCTTCGGTCTGTGAGATTGCGCGGAAAAACATCGCGAAGGAACAACTGAGCGATCGCCTCAATGCATTCCCCGGTAACTGTTTCACCGACCACTTCCCCAGGGAGGCCGACACCATTCTCTTCGCACATTTTCTGACTATTTGGTCCGAAACGCGGAATCGAGAACTCCTTCGCAAATGCTTCGACAGCCTGCCGGCAGGCGGCAGCGTCATCATCTTTAATATGATGCAGCGGGATACCGAGGACGGGCCGGCAACCGCTGCGATTGGATCGCCTTATTTTCTCACCCTCGCGACCGGCGAAGGTATGCTCTACACGTGGCATGAGTACAGGCAATGGATGCACGACGCGGGCTTTCGGTCGATCGAAAGCCTATCCCTGCCGCGCGATCACGGACTGATCATCGGAAGGAAACTCTAGCCGTTAAGAAATCCCGGAACTTCTTTCACCGTTTGAAGAAATCCCCCGTCCCAAGAATCTAAAATCGCGCGAGGAACCACTTGGGCAGCAAGAATTTTCGAGAGCGAATGCAGCGACTGCCAGTCTGCCCCGGATTTCGAGGTCTCTGTTGCGATGAGATCATTCTCCAATGAAGGTCGTCGCGATAGCCAATCAAAAAGGCGGCGTCGGCAAAACCACCACCGCGGTCAATCTGGCCGCGGCCCTGGCCGAGCGGGGGACGCGTGTTCTCCTCGTCGACCTCGACCCGCAGGGGAACGCGACCAGTTCTTTCGCGCTCCAGGAGATCGAAGGGCAAAGTGTTTACGAGCCATTGTTAGGCGAAGCCGACATCACCGACAAGATTCTCCCGACC
>JBBSQB010000051.1:0-4215 GCA_038258245.1 Chthoniobacterales bacterium | reverse complement strand
GCGACCGATCGGCTTTCCGCCTTCGACGTCATCCTCCCCGATCCGATCCCGGATAAAGGCGCCGTCCTCAATCAGATTTCCGCGTTCTGGTTCAAGCGCCTCTCGGCGGTGAAAAACCATTTCGTGACCGCGGACTTCGCTCAATTTCCCTCGGAACTTCAGCTTTTCCGCGAACAACTGGCAGACCGATCGATGATCGTGCGCAAGGCCAGGCCGCTCCCGGTCGAATGCGTCGTGCGCGGCTATCTCGCCGGCTCCGGTTGGAAGGATTATCTGGCGACGGGTGAAGTGTGCGGGCACAAACTTCCCGCCGGTTTGCAGCTCGCGTCGGAATTGCCCGAGCCAATCTTCACCCCGTCGACAAAGAACGAAGCCGGCCACGATCTGAACATCGATTGGGCGCAGTGCTGCGCCATGATCGGCGGATCGGCCGCAGCAAAAGTGCGCGACCTAAGCCTCGAGACCTACCTGGCCGGCAAAGCGCACGCTGCGCAGTGCGGCATTATCGTGGCCGACACGAAGTTTGAATTCGGCCTAACGAACAACGACGAGCTGGTCCTGATCGACGAATGCCTCACGCCCGATTCCTCGCGTTTCTGGCCGGCGGCGAGTTACGCGCCGGGCCAAAGTCCTCCCAGCTTCGACAAGCAATTCGTGCGCGACTATCTCGAGACGCTCGACTGGGATAAAGCTGCACCGGGTCCAAAGCTGCCCAACGACGTCATCGAAAAAACCTCCGCAAAATATCTGGAAGCGTTCCAGCGCCTGACCAATCGTGAGCTCGACTGACTCGCGGCTGAAGCTGTCGGCCGTGGTCGTTTGCTACGAAATGCCGCGGCCGATCGAGAACACGCTTCGATCACTTCTGCCACCCTATCAGCGCGACCTCGCGGTCGAGGATTATGAAATTATACTTGTCGATAATGGCTCGCGCCAGCCCCTCGAGGAGAGGCTGCAAAAGCTTTCGCCGAACCTGCGCTATCACTACCTGTCGCCTAACGAGTGTAGCGCCAACCCGGCGGTGGCCTTGAATTTCGGAGTTCGCCAGTCACGGTCGTCCGTCGTCGGTCTGATGATTGACGGGGCGCGTCTGGTCACGCCCGGCGTGCTCTCGTGGGGGTTGCGTCTGCTGGCGCTGGCTCCGCGCGCGCTCGTGGAAGTGCGCGGGTGGCATCTTGGTCCGCAGATTCAAAACGAAAGCGTGACGTCCGGCTACGACTCGGAGGAAGAGCAGAAATTGCTTGCCCAAATTCGGTGGCCGGAGGACGGCTACCGGCTCTGGGAGATCGCCGCCCGAACGCCGCAGACCCGCAATGGCTACTCCGCGCGGACGGCGGAATCGAATTGCATTTTTCTCGCGCGCGAGGTCTTCGATGTGATCGGGGGACTCGACGAGCGCGTGACTTCAGCCGGAGGAGGGTGGGTGAATCTCGATTTTTTTGCGCGCGCGGTAATGGCGACCGGCCCGGTGTTTACGTTGCTCGGGGAGGGCACTTTCCATCAAGTTCACGGCGGCGCGGCGACCGGGCTGAGCAAAACCGAACTGGCAGCGGCCTCGAAAAATTGGCGAGCTGAAAGCGAAGCGCTCGGGCAAAAAGTCGGACCTGTCTACGACTACATTCTTGCCGGACACCTGCCGCCAGAGTGCGCCGCCTGGCTGGCCCGCCACGCGCCCTGACAAAATCATGCGCCCACACGTCCGAGAATTTCTGGAGCTTTGCGCGGAGGTACTGCCTTGTCCGGAGCCGGTGGTGGAAATCGGCGCATTTCAAGTGCCAGGGCAGGAGGCGATCTCCGACTTGCGGCCGCTCTTTCCCGGGAAGAGCTATCTCGGCTGCGATATGCAGCCAGGCGTAGGGGTGGATCGGATCGAGAACATTCATGCGCTCTCGTTCCGCACGGGCGATGTGGGGACGTTTCTCTTATCCGATACGCTAGAGCATGTAGCAGATCCGCTCCGTGCCATGCGGGAGGTACGGCGTTGCCTGCGCGGCGATGGCATCGCTATTTATACCTCAGTGATGAATTTTCCCATTCACGGCTACCCGAATGATTACTGGCGCTTCACTCCGGAAGCCTTTCGTTCGTTAGGCGCGGATTTTGCGCGGCTGGTGATTTTTTTCTGTGGCCCGAAGGAGCATCCGCACACGGTTTGCGGGGTGGCAACGGGGCCGGATTTCCCGGCGGAAGGTTTGCGCACTCTCGAAAACAGGGCCCGAGAGATTCGGACGACGGCACCGCTAATTGTGGAGGGACGATCGGCCCGGGTGATCCAAAACCTGGCGGCGAAATTGATGCCGGGAAGCGCGCCGGCGCCTTCGGCCGATACGGCTGGCTTTGATCGGTTTTCCAAGCCGGGTTGGTATCTCGTGACCGGCCAATGGCTCAGCGGCTGGACGGTTGCGGCAAACGTGAGCGAGGTGGAAATTCTGGCCGACGACGCGGTCGTCCACCGCGCGCGGCTGAATCGTCCGAGACCGGACGTGGCAAAACGTTTTCACCTGTCTGACACCGCGGCCAAAATTGGATTCTCCGATCAGGTCGATCTCGGTTCGTTAGGCGATTATCAGGGGACGCTGCGGATGTCCGCTGCGAGGCCCGATGGAACTCGGCAAATTCTTTGTGAATCGGCTCCTGGACTTGCGCTCGGCTCGGTAAAACTGGAAACAGAATTTGTCATGCACAGCTTCGATGAACGTCCAGGAGAAGAGGGGCGCGAGATGGGACGTAAACTTATCGAAGCGATTCGGCAGCGGGGAGAATCGGTCGATGTTGATCTCGGCTGTGGTTTTCGAAAAAAAGGCAACCTCGGGATCGATCTGAGCTTCGAGGGAACGAACGCAGATCTGATTTGCCGGCTCGGGTTTGAATCGATCCCTCTGGACGATGAAAGCGCGGACACCATTTTCTGCCGCGATTTTCTGGAGCACATTCCGAAGGCCTACTACAGCGAACGCGAGCAGGCGCAGCGTTATCCGATTATTGAGTTAATGAATGAAATCTGGCGAATTCTCAAGCCGGGCGGCACCTTTACCAGTTTCACACCCTGTTATCCGGCGGTTGAAGTGCATCGCGATCCGACGCATCTTAGTGTCTGGACACTCGAGAGCATGCCTTACTTTTGCGGCCAGTATCCGGTGGCCAAAGTCTATGGTGTGACAACTAACTTTACCTTGGATGAGAATCGCCTGGAGGGATTTTACCTTCACTCGACTCTTCGCAAGCCCGCCTGAGGATTTAATGGAATCGCCTTCTACCCCGCTGCTCAGCCGCTCGCTCGACATGACATTGCGCGAGTGGATCGACCATTTCCAGCATCATGTCGTAATGAAGCAGGTTTTCTATCGCGGCATTCCTTGTTGGAAAAATCCTTTCGATCTCTGGGTCATTCAGGAAATCATTCAGGAGACGAAACCGGAAGTCGTAGTCGAGATCGGCTGCAAGTTTGGCGGTACCACCTTATGGCTGGCGGATCTTCTGAAAACGATCGGCAACGGCATGGTCATTGGAGTCGATATCGAGCGTCCTCCGCTCGACTTGCCGGAGAACGCGCAGTTCGTACTCGGCGACAGTGTCGCAGCGGAGACCGTCGACAAGGTTCGGCGACTATGCGGCGGCCGCCGTGCCATGATTATGTCGGATGGTAACCACGCGGCGGCTCACGTTCTGCAAGAGCTGAGGAGCTATAGTCCGCTCGTAGCTCCCGGCTGTTACTTCATCGCGGAAGATGGGATCGTTGACGTAATGGAATGGGCGTGGCACCAACCGGGACCGCTCCCGGCCACGCAACAATTTTTGGCTGAGAATCGAGAATTTTCCGCCGATCTCGCGCGCGAAAAATTTGTTCTCACCTATTCCCCGGGCGGTTTCTTGCGGCGGGCAGAGTCGTGACCGCCAGATCAACTTTCACCGCTTTCTCCTAGAAGTGGTTTCAAAAGTCGCGAGAGAAAGAGGAGAATTTAATTTGGGGCCTACCACATTTTGTGCTGGTACGATTGGTCACTTTGGTGTGGAAAGCTTGGGATGCACGACCAAACCCTGCTCGGCGACCGGCAATGGCAAAGGATCCAAGCGATGTTACCGCCTCGGACAAATTTTGGGCGACCGCGCGCCGATGACCGATTGGTTTTGGAAGGCATCCTGTGGGTGCTGCGCAGCGGCGCGCGCTGGCGCGATCTGCCAGAGCGATACCCCAGTGCCAGCACCTGCTGGCGG
>JBBSQB010000050.1:0-4826 GCA_038258245.1 Chthoniobacterales bacterium | reverse complement strand
CTACGTTGACCAGCAGTTCAGGGAGAGGAATCACTTTAACGGCACCGGCCAGAAGGTTGGAATTCATAGGATAGAGTGAGCAGCTTCGCGACCGACGAAGAGTTCTCACCCCGGCGCCCGTCAGGGGCGATGCGGTGATTCGCAGCAAAGAAACCGGGCCCACCATAAGTCATTCCCGCGGAAAGACAATTGCCGTTCCCGGGTGACCCCAGCCGGGGCAAGGACTGCGTTTCTGTTAACCCCGCACTCTAAGCCATCGCCCGAGGGCAGGCGTTAGCGGAAGAAAACCAAATAAACCGCGAAGCCTAACGCCACCAACGCCGCAATCATTTGCGGCAGGTGTTTTGCATCAAAGGCCGGCCAGGGCGCCCTACCCGGCAGCGAGAAAGAACAATGCCGGCACCGATGACCCACTATCGAGAGGGCGTAGCCGCAGGTCGGGCAATCTTCAAGAGGCACAGCGCACCCATCGCAGGGTTTAGCGCAATAGCGAGGGAGGCTTTGGGGGCCCCTTCCCCGAGCGCGAGCTGGAACGCGAGCGAACGGACCACGGCGCCTGAAGCGCCTCATCTCTCAACCACCCTTGCTCAACCCTCATCTCTGCGTCCTCCGCATTCCGCCTCTCCCGCCGGTCAATCGCGTGGGGGCGCAGTCCCTTTACGCGGTCAGCTTTGATTCACTCGTCTTGCTGCGAAGAACCTAATCCCGCCGGGGCGGATTTTCGTCTTTGGCCGCGCGTCGGCGATCCTGGTCGGCCTCTTCCACGCCTTCGTTCGTCAGTTCCGCCGAGAGCGCGGCCTCATCCGCGGGCGAGAAGGTAGGGACCGCATGGCTGGTCAGATCCTGACTTTCATTCCAGGTCGTCAGATTTTCATCGCCGGGTGGAATTTCGGGCGCGGGATTCGCAGAGCGACTGGTTAACTCCTCGAGCGCGTGCGCGCGGTCGGCGTTGATGGGCTCGGTGCGGCCGTCTTGTTCGGCCAAGTCCCGAGCGCGTTGTTGCAGAAGTTTGCCCGACACGGCTCCGATTCCAAGGCCTTGGGCCTCGATTCTTCCTTGTGGTTTGTTTTGCATGATCAAACTCTCTGACTCGTCGAGCCAAGTGCAAGGTCGGACTATCGGAGCGATCTCTCCATGGGGGTAAACCGACCATGGAATCGCGATGGCTCAAGCGGCTGCTTTGGGTTAGGACACATCGGGACTACCCGGCGTTTGGCGGCTGAGGAGCAACTCCGCGATGTCGAGCACCTTGACGGTTTCGCCGCCCGGCGTGCCTTGCCCCTTTTCCGCCTCAACTTTCCGCATGGAAAGCCCGGCCGTTGCTGCGCAGCCGTTACGGCCGCATTCCGCCTTTGAAAGCCCGGCCGTTTCTTCGAAGCCGTTACGGCTCCCCTTCCCTGCTCGTCACTCGTCAGCCATCACTCGCCCCAATTCTTCATTTCAGCTGTCCGTTTTCAGCTCTTCCCAACAGCCAATAACCAATAACCGCCGTGCTCCGCGCCGCTCGCTTTGCTACTGACGGTCGAAGACGTCCACTTCTTTCTTGCTCTCGCCAGGGTAAGTGTTCGTACTGGTCAATGTCTTGCCATCGGCCGAAACCTCCCACAGGTCGGTCTCTGTCGTTTTGCCGTGCAGCTTATAGGTCATCTCCATCTTATCTGTGCCCATCGCCTTGGCCGAAACGGTCGTGCCTTTCGCGACGCGCGGGCCTTTCGGCGTGTAATCTTTGCCGTCGAGCTTGAATTTCGTTTCGTTCTTGTAGATCGGGTTTTTCATCACGTAGCCGTCCCCTCCCCACTTCGCGATCTCAAGCGTGTTGGTTGAGCCGATCTTTGTCGCCGTGCCCTCCCAGCTGCCGACAAGGCCGCCGCTCTTGTCCCCCGACGTCCGTTTCAGCTCCAGTACATCCCGCGTGGTTGATCCATCCGGGCGCGTCTCGGTGTTGGTGTAGGTGGATGTGGCGCCATCCTTTGCCACCGTCCAGGTGGCATCGTTCAGCAGTTTGCCGTGGCGTTTTATTACCCAGTGCCATGTGTCAGGCCCGGTTTTCGTAATCGACCACGTGTTGCCGTACTTCGTGGTGTGAGCTTTTCCGTCGAAAGCGACGGTTTCCTTGTCATCCCCGAAGCTAAAGGTATACTGGCCGCCGCCGGCATCTTCTACCTTGTAGGTGAGTCCATTGAGCTGGCTCTTCTCGGGATCGAATTTCCAGTTACCGACAAACGATGCGTCAGCCGCAAGCGCCAGGGAAAAGGCGCAAAGGCTGGTTCCGATCATGGCCGCGCAGGCGGCAAATTTCAGGTTCATAGTGCTATGGTTTTCTTGGTTTAGGTTTCGGGGAAAGCTTGTCCAGAAACCCCTGCACCCTTTTCCGGATGAACCACCCCATTCTTGGCAAACGCGGACTGACCCGCGCATATCAGCGCGAGGCTATGCGCCGCAGAAATGCGTGTCAATTCACAAAGAGGGCGATCCCCGTGCCGGCGGTCGCCGGCGAATTTTAGTAACCCAAGTCCGCTTTTCTCTGGTCGGCGGTAGGGAGCGGGTCCTTTTTCGCCTCGATCGCGCCCTGCCCCGATTCCTGAATCTGTCGGGCCTCGATCGCGTTGAATTCAATGTCGGGTTGAAACTCCGGCGGGACGTCGGCCTCGGCGGAAGCGGGTCCGCAATCCGCAATCCGCGTTCCACAATTGGCGTTAGTCTCTTGCCGATCGCCTTCTCTTGCGCCGTGCGTTCGGGTTGTCGACTTGGTTTTCAAACCACCGCCTCAAACTGATGAAGACCATCCCGACGACCCCGCAGATAATAGCGACGGGGACTACTTTGCGATGATGGCCGATGTGAATGAATCGAGAGCAGGATCAGGCATATCTTGGGTTGCTGCCAGTTTCGTGTCAGCGACTTCGCCACCCCAATAACTAATAACGTTTAACAAATAACCGCGCCTCGGCGCCCGAGGCGATTTCCCTCGACTCGGCTCCACCATCGTCATTTATCGTGTTGTTCATCGCCGCGAGGCCTACCGCTAGCAGCTCTTATGATTGAATTGCATCCCGAAGTATTGAAGAAGAATGGCGTCAGCGAGTTCGTCATTCTGCCCTACGATGAATTTGTCGCGCTCCAGAGTCTGCTCGCGGACGCTCAGGACTTGGCTGATCTGCGGGAGGCGGTGAAAACGGAGAAAGACGCTCCCACTATCTCGCTCGAAGAATTGAAGGCTGACCTCAGAATTTGAGCGCCCGCCTCAAGATGATCGCTGATGAAGCGACGAAGATGCTTCGTTTGTCGTCGATGTACCGGAACTCTCTGGCTGCATGGCACATGGCGCCCGAAGGGTGAGCGCCGGTAGCGCGAATGGAGCCAAGCGGGCGCCGGTGCGACATAGACATGCGAAGACATGGGCAACGCCCGAGAACTGGAAGCTTCGAGTCAATCAGCTCCATCAGTTCGTCACCCCGGACGAACTCAACGCAAAGCTCGCAGCTTGACCTCCAGCCTTCCGTAGCTACATCCTATAGATATGACCGCTAAAATCTTCCAGCACGGCGGCAGCCAGGCCGTCCGTCTCCCGAAGGAATACCGCTTCGAAGGCACGGAGGTTCTGATCGAGAAGCGTGACGACGCCGTGATTCTTCGGCCCGCTCCCAGCTCGCATCCGGAACTCCTCACCCTCGGGGATGTGTCTCGCTATTTCGCCGAGAAATATCCCGACGCCGCCTCGTTTCCTGATCCACCTCCACGACCGAAGAAGCACGAACGGCCCATTCTGGAGTGGTAGGGGAGCACCCCTCGTATGTCTCCCTCGTTTATGCTCGATTCGAGCGCCTGCATCCATGTCCTCCGTGGCCTCGCGCCTTTCGATACGCTTCCAGCCCGGAACGAGACGGCGATTTCGAGTCTCGTGGCGGCGGAGCTTTGGACCGGGGTGGAAAAATCCAACAGCTAGGAAAGAAAGCGCTCGCTCGAGATTTTTCTCGACCTGTTCACGGTCATCGATTTCGGCGGCGCGGATGCGCGGCATTACGCCGAAATCCGCGCCGACTTGGAACGTAAGGGCACGCTCATTGGCCCGATGGATTTACTCATCGCCGCCCACGCCCGAAGACTCGGTGTTAGCCTGATCACGCGCAACGTCCGCGAATTCAAACGCGTCAAAGGGCTCAAGGTTCAGGCGTGGAAATGACCCCAACGAACTTCGATCGCTTTCTGGAGGAACAACTCCGCGATCCCGATTTCGCCGAGCGCTTCAAAGCCGCCGGCGAAGCGTGGGAGGTAGCGCTGCAAATTACGCGTCTGCGCGAAGAAGCGGGCGTCTCGCAAAAGGAGCGCCGAGCGTCTCGACACGACTCAGCAACAGATCAGCCGCCTCGAATCTCCCTCTTACGAAGGCCACTCCCTCAGCATGCTTCGCAGAGTCGCCGCCGCGTTGCACGCCCGCGTCCGCGTCGTGATCGAGCCGCTGCCGAAGGCGGACAAGAGCGCCGCCGTGCGCGAAGAGCCTCCCGTTTACAAAGCGACCCGCCGCAGGCGTTGAACTCTTCCGTTGTCAGATTTCAGAAGTCCCGCTAAAAATGCTCGCCAATGCCGACCCCGCAGGAATCGCTGAACTTGGAGATGGAAGGAGAGTTCCAGCTTAATCCTGAAAGTCGAACCAGCGCTGCAGAAGCGCGAAAAACCGGAGCTGGCGAGCTCTTTATCGTCGATAATAGCGACGAAACGTGGAAGGGCCTCAAATACCTCCACGACTGGACCGAGATCGCGAGCGGCTTTGATATCGCAACCGGCTTCTTCGAGATCGGAGCGCTCCTCGCGCTCGAGGCCGGCTG
>JBBSQB010000049.1:0-5200 GCA_038258245.1 Chthoniobacterales bacterium | reverse complement strand
GTTGAATGAGGCTTTAATTTGCTCGGCCCTCGGGTCGCGCTTGCACGCGGTGGAAGCGAGGAGGGTCGCAAGATAGAGGAACGTGAGGTGAGTTTTCATCCCATCTGGAGCGCGGAAAGCGGCGGTTTCATGTTTTGCGGTGATTGTGAGTGAGAGCGTGGAGATGCGAAAGCGTCGGCGACGGGATTCAGGGACTCGCTTTGATGAGCAGGAAGGCGCTGATAAATCCGACCACGGTGATGAGGCCGGTGAAGGACTGCGAATCCTGAAACGCCTCGGGCACCATCGTCTCGGCCAGCATCGCCAGGACGCCGCCCGCAGCGAAGGCGAGGATTCCCGCGATGACCTCCGGCGCCAGCCCGCCGAAAGCCAGATTTCCAACCCCGGCGGCGATCCCGCTGACCAATACGATGCCACCCCACACCCCGAAAATGTAGCCGCCCGAGCGCCCCGCGTCTTTCATCCCGGAAACGCTGGAAAGTCCCTGAGGCACGTTCGCGAGAAAGAAACCGGCGACGAGGCCGAAGCTGATTTTTTCCCCTCCGAGCAAGGCGATCCCGATCACAATGGACTCCGGGATGCCGTCGAGCAGCGCGCCGGCGGCGATCGCCAAGCCGCTGCCTTTCGTGTGCTTCTCGGAGGGCTGCTGGACGCAACCGCCGCAGCGTTTGCGATGCTTTGCGCCGCGTTTTGCCAGCAGCCAGTTCGCCACGCAAAACACGACGGCACCTCCGAGAAAGCCGCAGATCGTCGGTCGCGCTCCGCCCTCTTGGAAAGACTTCTCCATCAAGTCCACCGAGAGCACCGCGATCAGCACTCCGCCGCCAAAGCCCATGATGGCGGCGATCAGGCGATGCGGCAGCTCGATGAAAAACGCCACCGCCGCCCCGATGAGCAGCCCGGAGGCTGCCAGCCATCCCCACAAACTTGCTTGAAGCGGCATTGGAATTTTGAGGACGAAAATGCTTCGGCTGGATTAGGAACGATGTAGGCGGCGCGCAGGGCTCAATAGGCCGCGATACCGGAAGGACCTTCGGAACGAACCGCTGCTCCGGTGGCCGCTGCGAAGGTTCCCAACGCGGTCAGGCTCCCATTGGCTTCCACGCGGTAACCCGACACTGCTCCAGTTCCCCGCCAGCCAGTTGTAAAGATACTGACGGTCCGCACTGAAGTCCAAATCCGTGACATTGCTACCGGAACCGGTCGATCCGGCCGCGAAATCCGCGTCTCGTTGAGATGTTTCGTAGGCGGTCTCTAATTTTGTGCGTTTCTTTAAGACCTCTTAAAATCCTGCAAGCCCCTGAGGTGAGGTATAGGGAATTTCGATCCTGTCTCTTTCTTTTAGTTTTCCGTTATCTTCGATTTTATTGCTGATTAGTTTCGAAGCATTCGGATATATCTGATAGTAATATCTACCGTCCGGACTTATCCAGCAATCGTTTGGTCCGCTTGAAACAACCATATCGAGCGCTTTAAACTTTCCATCGCCGGGCACCGCATCAGCCGCAGGGTCTTGCTTTACAGTTATACTTCCGTCTTCTATTTTAAAGCCGGACACATAGCTGTATCCGAATACTGTTGCAAATACCTGTTTATTATCAGGCGTGATCGCTAACCAGCACAATTCGGATGGCTTTCCAATCTTCTGGTCAATCTTGATCACTGGGGCGCATGTTACTTTTCCTGACTCATTGATTGCGCACATCGCAACGCCATCTGCAGCCGCATACCCGATTATAAATTTCTCATTGCTGCCGTGCATGAATGCAATATCAAAGGCAGCCGCTCCTCCAGCATCTGTAAAATCTGCTTCGCCAAGACTTCCATCTTGTTTCACAGGAAAAACTACGAGGCCATCCTTTTCCTTCATATTGGCAACCGCAAGATCCGGGCTGCCATCCGGCTTCATGGCAGGCCTCTTATCAAATAAAATAGGGGCCATTAAAAATCTGGCATCGGGGGTGAGGACAATCTCAGTGGGAATCCGGTCGGTTTTTGCCCCGACATTCACCGTATAACTACCTTCCTTCTGCGCAAGTTTTCCATTCTTTACGGAGAACATGCGAATATGATCCGGGCCAAAAGAATGGCAGACATATAAGGTCTTGGTGTTCTCTGCAAATGCCAGGCTTTTTGCTGTGCCGCTTCTGCCGCTCACATTCTGTCCGGTTGGTTTTGTATCTGTCAATTCAAGAGAACCGTCGTCAGCCACTTTGAAACAGGAAACCGAATTGTCACCGCCATTGGTAGCAAACAGCCATTTGTGGTCAGTGCTCATGATCAAACTCTTCGCTCCTTCGAATGCATTCGGCTCGCTTTCATGCCCAGTGATGGGTTTGAAAGTTCCGGAACCCGCACCGCCTGTGGAAATACGGCCTTCTTCCTTTAGCTTTCCGTCTCCGGTTTTATAGCAGATGATTTCGTTTTTAACTCCGTTCGTCTGCATATATAGATTTCCCCCGTTCGTGCGGGCGTCCTCCGTGTAGCCGTTGCAAGCAAAGGACAGGCTAATGAGGGTTGAGGCCCAAAATTTCATTTTGGTTTTCATTGGAATAGTAGGTTCTCGTTTAAGGTCTCGTTACTTTTTTGAATCTGATCCAGACGCGGGTTCCTCACCCGTGTCCAGGCTTTGCAGGAAGCCGATGACTTCCGCGCGGGCGGTCTTGTCCTCGATATAGAACGGGTGCGGCTTGGACAGGCCGCGTTTCGGATCGAGCAACTCGTCCAGCCCTCCAGTGACCGAGGCATCATGCAGGAAGACGGTGCGCCGCCTGAGGTCAAGAAGCAGCGGCAATGCGACTCCACGGTTCTCGCCGCGATCGCTCGCGTCCACGATGATCATCTTGTCGTCGAAGATGCCCGGCGAATTCTGGATTGGGCTGAGCGGTGGCCGTTGCGCGATGACCTCCGGCTTGTAGTCGGGCCACATCTTCTTCAATTCCACAAGCGTCGGCGGGACGAACTTGCTCTGGTCCGAGTTGTGGCAGGCGGTGCAGTTCGTTTCGAAAATATCGCGTCCGCGCTTGGCGGTCTTCGCCTCGACAGCAGAACCTTTCGGCGCGGGGAGCGCGTCGAGATAGGCGTTCATATCGAGCAGCTTCTTGTTATCCACACGGCGGCCTACGATCGTGGCGAGTTCGCCCGGCTTTCCCTGCATCTTCGCTTTCACAAAGGGGTAGCCCGTCACGCCGGTCGCTTTGAGGATCTTCTCGTATTCATCCGCGAGCTTCTCGCCCGCCGCACCCGCTTTGATCTTGAGAAACGCGCGGCCTTCGGGCGTGACGAGCGTCGTCGGGTCGAGGTTCGTCGTGAAGGAGCCGTTGGAGATGTCGTCGAGCTTTGAAAACTCGCCCGCGGTGCCATACGGCGCGGCAAGGTCTTGGCGAAAGAGCGCGGTGTTGATCACCGGGTTGCCATTGCCGTCCTGCGTCTCGTCGAAGGTGCCGACCGGATACAGCTCCGGGTCGGTAAAGAACGCATCGAACTCCTCCTCAGTGGAGTCGGCATTGAGCGGCTTTCCCTTGCCGCGGCCAGCCGTGGGTGCGGGGCTGAGATCGGTGTGGACGTTGGGGTAAAGCGCGCGCGAGTTCGCGGCGACGGCGAACAGTTTACCGATGTTGAGCGTCGTCGCGGCGAGTCCGTCGATGCGTTTGCCGATCGAGCCCGCGCCGGGTAGCTCGAAGACGGATTTGTCCGTGACTGTGTGGCAGATCGCGCACGAGATGCCGACCTTGTCGGGGCCGGCCGGGGCGATCTGGATTTTCCCGTCGCCATTGCTATCCACCGCCACCACGCCCGCCACGGCATTCGCTTCCACGAGCTTCACCGTGATCATCGGGTCGTTCAGCATCGGCGCGTTCGCGGGGGACAGGTCGGTTTTCAACTCCTTGCCGAGCGCTTCTCGCATCGCGGGATCGATCGCTTCGATATCCACTTGAAGGCCCGCTTCCAACGCCTGCTTCGGCGTCAGCTTCGCATCCGCCATTCCTTTCGGCAGCCGCGCGGCGTCCGTCCAGAAGCCTTCGTTGCCGAAGGTCTCGAAGCGGAAAACATCCTTTCCCGCCGCAGCGTCGCCGCGCTCGTGCGGGTTGGGATTCTTGGTAATGCCGGGGCCGTCGGATGGCGCGTGATCGGGCTTGGCGGGATCGGATTTCTCCGCGCCGAAAGCGGGGCTGAAAGCGCAGACGGTGAGCGTCGCTGCGGTGGTAAGTCTCAACGGGATGGAACGGCAGATGGTCGGTGTTTTCATAGCGAGGTAACCAGCAGAGGGTCGCGGCGCGGCTTTATTCCGACGGAGTTCGGCGAGTATGGCCAGCCATGGGAGGGTCCGGGTGATCCTCAGCTCTCCTCCTTCTCAGCCGCGCCGGTTTTCTTGAGCGCATTTTTCGCGATGCGGCTGACCCAAATCGTCACTCCAATTGTGGCCACGAGACCGACACCGAAGAAGACGTATTCCAGCGAGCTGTGTTCCTTGCCTCCGCCGCCGAGCCCCGCCTTCCCCGCCGCGCCGAGATAGACGTAGAGCAGCGTGCCGGGCAGCATCCCGACAGCGGTTGCGAGGAGATAAGGCCAGAAGCCGACCTTCGTGATGCCGTAGAAATAATTGCTCGCATTGAACGGAATGAGCGGGCTCAGCCGGAGCAGCCCGACGATCTTCCAGCCCTGCTTGCCGATCGCTTCGTCGATTGCCTCGAACTTCTCGTTCCCCTTCGTTTTCGCCTCAATCTTGGACCGCGCGAGATAGCGCCCGATGAGGAAGGCGAGCGATGATCCGAGCACCGCTCCGGTCCAGGCCGCGACCATGCCGAGACCCACGCCGAAGATCAGTCCCGCCGCGATGGTGAGGATGGAGCCGGGGATGAAAAGCACCGTCGCCGCCGCGTAGATGAGCGAGAAAACGACGACGCCAAACGGCCCGAGTTTTTCCACCCATGAGCTCAGCGCGTTCATCCATTCATCGAGCGGGAGAAAGGCTTTCGCCGCCGCCGAAAGCGCGATCATCGCGACGATGATGCCGATCCATTTCCAGTTATTGCTGAGCCATTTCTTCATAAAGTCATCGGCGCTGGCGTTCGTAGAGCCAGGCAAAGAGCCGCTTCGCGCGCGGCGTCAGGCGCGTCTTGCTGTAGGCGTCGCCGGCCTTGCGCTCCACTTCCACAAAGGTCGGATACGGGTGAATCGCCGCGGCGACTTTGGCCAG
>JBBSQB010000048.1:0-5302 GCA_038258245.1 Chthoniobacterales bacterium | reverse complement strand
TCCGCACCCGGTCGATCCGATTGGTGGCAATGCCGGCGGCGCCGTCGTTGTCCTGTCGCAGGAGTTGCTGCCAGACGATCGTGCCTACGGCGTCGTAGCGCACCAGACCACCCGTCCTCCGGCCGCTGGTTCCCGACGAATCATCCAGCTCAGGAGGGCTGAGTTGGCCGGCCACGACCACGCCGCCGTCCGGCATGGGGGCGATCCCCTTCGGAAGATCGGAGCCGGAGCCGCCGCCATCGGTGCGCGGCTGGCCGTTCTGGTCGTAGGAACCGAAGCCGTAGCTCTGCGCCCAAGTGGGCAACGGGTCGGCGCGGAGCGCGGGAGCGATCACGAAGACGAGGACGAGGACGAAAAGCGGCAGGAGTAATTTTTTCATGGGTATGTGGGTGGCGATTTCGGCCATCTGGCCGTTCAAATGGTGAAGGAGTCAAAAACAGCGCGGATATTACCGGAAAAATAAAAATAATTTGGAAGCGGCCGGAACAGCATCGCGACTCCCTATTCACCGGGCGTAGAAGCGCTCGATTTTGTAGGGCAAGCGTTCCCGCTTGCCTCGATCGATCCAATCGCAGAAAAACCCACCGCAGGCCGCAATCTGCGCAAATCTGCGGACGAATTATCCGTGTTTCACCCGTAAATCCGTGGCCAAAAAACAAGGGCTGCTTCGCGAATAGACGGCGACTCCGTAACCTGTCCCCCACGCGTCTTGTCTTTAACTAGATGCCGACTGTAGAAAAGCCCGTTCGGCCGCCCGTCAAAAGAGCAACCGGTCTTGATGGCGCCGAAAAAATCCACTTCGAAAATCAGGAGAGCCCGAATCCTGCTTAGAAGCATATCTGAACACGTTGAAGACGTATTCCGATTCGATGAAGATTGATCCCGAAGAAATGCTCCGCTCGTTTTTCGATCGGCGCGCCGAAGCTGATGTGCCAGCCAAAGCGGTGCTGAACGAATTTATTCGCGTGGCCGAGAGTCTGCCGCCCAATTCGGTGGCCTGGCAGGAACTGGCCTCGCTCGAGTCGAGCTGGCGCGATTCGCTCTCCGATTCCCAAGTGGCGCGCAATCTCCGCGCCATGCGACCGCGGCGCGGCCGGCGCAAGGGCGGAGGACGCTCTTCGCGGTAGACTTGGCGGCGAGCCGACGATCATTCCGATTTTCCCGCGACGACCGCTTGCTCCGGCGCGGCTTTCGCCCAGAATGGGCAGGACTTCATCATGCGCATTCTTTCCGGCATCCAACCGAGCGGCGTTCTTCATCTCGGCAATTACTTCGGCATGATGAAGCCGGCCATCGCGCTGCAGGCGGAAGGCGAAGCCTTTTACTTCATCGCCGATTATCATGCCCTAACGAGTGTACGCGATCCGGCGGCGTTGCGCGAAAATAGCCGCCGCGTCGCGCTCGATTTTCTGGCCTGCGGCCTCGACCCCGAGCGCGCCGCTCTCTTCCGGCAATCCGATGTCCCGCGCGTGGCCGAGCTGGCCTGGATTCTCTCCACCGTCACGCCCGTCTCGCGCCTGGAGCTCGCGCATTCCTATAAAGACAAGGTGGCGCGCGGGATCGCCGCTTCCGCCGGCCTGTTTACCTATCCCGTCCTGATGGCGGCCGATATTTTGATCTACGACAGCGACGTCGTGCCGGTGGGCAAGGATCAAAAACAGCATATCGAGATCACGCGCGATCTGGCCACGCGCATGAACGAAACTTTTGGCGAGATCTTCAAATTGCCGGAGGCGCGCATTCAGGCGACGACCGAAGTGGTCCCCGGCATCGACGGGCAAAAGATGAGCAAGAGCTACGGCAACACCATCGATCTCTTCGGCGACGAAAATGAAATGCGGAAACGCGTGATGAGCATCGTGACCGACTCCACGCCGGTCGAAACTCCGAAGCAGCCCGAGGGCAACACGATCTTCCAACTCTACTCGCTCTTCGCCACGCCGGCGGAGTGCGAGGAAATGCGCAGTGCGTTTTCGGCCGGCGGCACCGGCTACGGCGAATTCAAGAAGCAGCTCTTCGCCAAGCTCTGGGATCGCTTCGAGCCGATGCGGGCACGCCGCGCCGAAATCGCGACGCAGCCCAGCTTCATCGATGAAGTGCTGGCCCGCGGCGCCGAGCGGGCCAACGCCGCCGCCGATCGCGTGATGACGCGAGTGCGCGCGGCCGTGGGCCTCTAAACTCAGACGGTGTTTTGCCTAACGAGGCCTGGCCGTGGGCAACACTTTCGGCACGACGGACGGGACAGCTTTGCGTGGGATCGGCGTGCCCGGATCGGGCGTTGGCTCGCGCGAACCGCCCCGCGCGATGATCGCTTCGAGGCGTTTCTTGGCGGCGAGAGCATCGGTATTGGACGGCTTGATTTTCAACGCCGCTTGCGCATCAGCCAGAGCCTTGTCGAATTTATCGGTCGTTTCGTAAACGTAGCTCCGCGCCAGCATCATGTCGGAATCTTTCGGGGCGAGCTTCAGAGCGGCCGTGTAATCGGTTAGCGCCTTGTCATATTTCTTTAACTGCACTTCCACAAACGCGCGGCGGCCGATCGCTTCCGTATCCTTTGATTTCTCCTTCACGATGACATCGTAATCGGAGAGCGCCTCTTTCCATTTCCGCAGGCGCAGGTAGGCAAACGCTCGAAAACGATAAGCGGCCGGATCATCCTCGCGACGCTTCAGGGCTTCGCCCAAATCGTTGATTGCGCCCTGCCACTTCTCTTTCTTGATCTGGGCAAAGCCGCGCTGCCGGTAAGCCAGCCCCAAATTGTATTGCACCCTCTTATTGCCCGGGTCGTCCTTCGCCGCCTTCAGAAAATTCTCGATTGCCTCGTCCCATTTGCCTGCTTTGGCCGCCGCAATTCCTTTTTTGCTATCCTCATCCGATTTGGCCTGCGCCAAAGAGCCCGAGAAAAGAAATCCCAGAGCCACCAGGGAAAGAGCAGCCGTCCATCTTAGTAATCCTTTGTTTTTCATAGCGTGAAGAGCGGTTAATGTGACAGCGCCCGTTTCCCCCGCAAGTGCAACCTTCGCGCTTTCTTCCTGCTACGTGCGCCAAAGGTCTTCCGGTTGCCGCGACGGCAACCTTTTAGGCTGCCCCTCTTTCGTTCACTCGCGTAATGCGCAGGGCCCGGCCCGTCTGCTCGTCAATCTCAATGAGCGCACCGCGCAACCGCACCTCGCCCGACGCGACCGGAAAGAGCGCCGGCATATTCGATTCAAAACGCTGCACGATCGGCTCGATCTCGCGCCCGAGAATCGAGTGGACCGGCCCACACATTCCCGCATCGCAAAGAAAGGCAGTGCCCCCGGGAAAGATTTGTTCGTCGGCCGTCTGCACATGCGTGTGCGTGCCGATCACGGCCGAAACGCGCCCGTCGAGAAAATGACCGAGCGCAATTTTCTCGCTGGTCGTTTCGCCATGCGCATCCACAAAAATTACCGGCGTCTCCTCCCGCATCTCCGCGACCGCGCGATCGATCGCCGGGAAAGGATTATCGAGAATGGGCAGCATGAAAGTGCGCGCCTGCACATTGAGCACGCCGATTTTTCCCTTCGCCGTCTCCAAAACGATCGCGCCCCTTCCTGGTGTGCCATCCGGATAATTGAGCGGCCGCAGCAAGCGCGGCTCCGTATCGATGAAGGAAACAACTTCCTTCTGATCCCAAATATGATCGCCGCTCGTCACCACCGAGACACCCGACCGCAGCAAATCAATCGTGATACGGCCGGTAATGCCACGGCCGCCGGCCGCGTTCTCGCCATTGGCGATCACGAAATCGGCGCGGTGTTTTTCCTTCAAATCGGCCACCCGGCGGATGACCGCGGAGCGACCTGGTTCCCCAACGATGTCGCCCAGGAAAAGAATCGTTAGCATCGACCGATCATCGTATTAAAAAGGAGCAAGTCCAAAACCGAGATGTTTTGTTTTTCGTATCGCACTGTCCCGCACGTCGCCATCGCTGCCGTCTTTTTCTTCACCGGCCTCGCGGCCAACGCGGAAAACATCAGCCCGCTCGGAACCGCGCCGGATTGGTCCGCGCTCGATCGTTACCAGGAAACGATTACCCATCAAGATTTCGTTCGTCTCCTTCAGGGAATCTACGCGCCGCACGAAGCGAGCGCGGCTGTCATCCAAATAAAGCCAGCCTTCGCCCGCATCCTCATGAGCAAAGAGACCGGCGAATATTTCACGCTCCGCTTCGCCGCCAGTGAGGCGACTCGCCGGCCGCTGGCGCGCCGCTGGGCCACCCTCAAATCGTTGCCCCCGCGCAAACCATCCGGGCCGCTCTCCGATGTGCGCATCGCGCTCGATCCCGGCCATCTCGGCGGCAAATGGGCGAAGATGGAGGAACGCTGGTTTCAGGTCGGCCAGGCGCCCCCGGTCGAGGAAGGCGACCTGACCCTGCGCGTCGCGCAGATGATCGCCTCGCGTCTGCGGGGATTTGGCGCCAAAGTTTCACTCGTTAGGGACAAGCTCGAGCCCGTCACCACCGCGCGGCCGGACGACTTCACCGAGCTGGCCAAAAAAATCCTGCGCGCAGGCGGCACTCAAGAGCCGCGCGAGAATTTTTCCGGCCCGGCCGATCCCAACAAGGAAAAGACGGTCCGCTGGCAAAAAGAACTTCTCTTTTATCGCACCAGTGAAATCCGGCAGCGGGCGGAGCTGGTCAACAACCGGCTGCGGCCCGACCTCGTTCTCTGCCTGCACTTCAACGCCGAGCCCTGGGGCGACCCCGCCAAACCGCAACTCGTCGACAAAAATCATCTCCATCTTCTCGTCAACGGCTGCTACCTCGCATCGGAGCTGGAGTTCGACGACGAACGCTTCGAGATGTTGCAGCGGCTGCTCAGCCGCACTTATCCCGAGGAGATCACCATCGCGGAAAAACTGGCCGAGGCGCTCGCCAAGAAAATGCAACTGCCGCCCTATGAATACACGAAGGACAATGCCATTCGCGCGGGCATGAGCGGATACGTTTGGGCGCGCAATCTTCTGGCCACACGGTTGTATGAATGCCCGACCGTTTATCTCGAGCCTTACGTCATGAACAGCCGCGACGTTTTCGCGCGCGTGCAGGCCGGCGATTACGAAGGCATGCGCAAAATCAATGGCCGCCCGCAACCGAGCATCTTTCGCGAATATGCCGACAGCGTGATCGAAGGCCTGCTCGAATATTACAAGCAGCGCTGATCCGCAACTGTAGCCGCGGTCGCTGACCGCGGCCCCGCTTTCGTTTAAAAAAATGCGAGTCGCTCACTCGCGTGTTCTCCTGGCCCGGGGAGCGCGGGCGCCTCGCCCGCCGCCTAAC
>JBBSQB010000047.1:0-6610 GCA_038258245.1 Chthoniobacterales bacterium | reverse complement strand
TGCGCGAACTCTCCCGCGTGGCCGAAGTGATGCCCAGTTCTGCTGAAGTGCCATGGACCGCTGCGCTCATCTACAAGCAGCAAAACAAGTTTCGCGACCGGATCGCCGCGCTCCAACGAGCCCTCATCCTCGATCCTCGCGACACCAACGTATGGAACCGGCTCTACCTGACCTTTCGCTGGGTGCGAAACTGGCCGGAAGCTTTGCGGACGCGAGACGAGGTCAGGACGCTTCTGCCGAATGAGCCTGGACTTTGGTTCAATTGGGGACGGGCCTGGGATGAGTTCCGGATGACTGGCAAGATTGACTCGCTGAAAAAATTAGTGGCCAAGGCTCCCCCTAACGCTTCTCAGGAAGAACTCGACCTCATGCGATATCAAGTCGCCATGCTCGAGCGCGATTACCCGGCAGCGGAGCGCTTTCTCGCCGGGGTGACACCGAAAGTCCTGGAGTCATTTTATTGGAAGCATCCTAAGTCGGTCGAGGAAGCATTGCTCTCCGTCGCGCGGGGCGCCAGCCGAGCCACGGTGGAACGAGGAATCGAGTCTGCACGCCAGGAGATCGAGAGAATTCTTGCCCTCCCGCCTCTCCCTTCCACCCGAGTGGACGAGTTGCACTCCAATCTGGGCCTGCTCTACGCCTTTCTCGGACGGAAAGAGGACGCTCTGCGCGAAGGCCGGCGCGGACTTGAACTTGTCAATGGAGCAATGGAGAAGAACGACGCCAGCGCGGCCCTTGCTTTGATCTATGCCCGCTTGGGCGAACCGGATGAGGCGATCACACTTATCGAACATTTACTGACCGTGCCTTCCGAGCTCCACCCGTCGCAGATGCACGCGATGACGCTGGCTGACCTGAAGTGGCGCTGGCAATGGGACCCGCTCCGTAACGATCCGCGTTTCCAGAAAATTCTCGCCGGCCCGGAACCAACGACTATTTACTAGAAGCGGTCATGCGGAGTCGGTTCTCGTTGGGTCCGAAGGGAAATCTCAGCGAAAGCGATCACCCATGCCTTGGCCCGTTCAGCCGTTGCCATCCCGATCCAGCGCAGGACGAAGAGGGGATCTCGCACAGCGGCGTTTGGATTACCGGATTCTTCCTCCGCCAGGGCTTCAGTCCGATCACCGAAATGGAATCGCGACCAGACTGCCGTCGATCTCAGTGACGTAGAGTGTGCCGGTGCTCTTATCGAACGTCATGGAGCTGGGGCGAGTGAGGCAATCAGCGAGCACGACCGGCGGACCGGCCGGGTCGTCGACACGCAACACTTCCCCGGCGCCGGCAAAGAAAGGCCCGGCCGAAGAATGCTCGAGAACGAAGTATTTTGCCGCGCCTTGTTTCGTTATGGGGGCGATGTCGATCGCAGTCGTCAGGTTCTCGATGAGCGTCGTGTCACCGCCGGTCGCGGGATCGATCTGCTCGACGGTCGAGGTTCCAGTTGGGAACGGCGCCCCGCGCAAGAGCGTGACGAGGAGTTGACCTCCCGCGGCAGCAATGCCGGTCGGAACAGCCTGGAGAAAGGGCCCACCGAGGGTCGGGAAGAGCGGATTGGGAATATCCGGGAACGCGACCAGCGGCGAGAAAGCTCTAGTCGCGAGATTGACCTCCCAGACGTGGTTCCGGCCGCCGTCGGTTACGTAAAGCATCCCCCGCAACGCCACCAGGCCAAAGGGATTGGAGAGCTGGATGTTGTCGGGGACGTCGGGCAAAGGAAAGGGGATGAAGTTCGGGAAATCAACCAGCAACCGTATTTGGATTCTCTCGCCGCCGCCGTGCGAGAGCGTCACCATTTCTCCGTCCGCAAGCGCCTGCTCGTCGTCCGGCGTGAGCGTAAACCCGGTCGTCGAGTTCTCGGTCTCGGCGCTGAACTGCATCACCAGAACGGAGCTGAAGATGGGTGACGATGGACCGTTCGGATTCTCCAGCGTCGTCCCCGGTCGGGGTCCCATGACTCCAACGTCGCCCGTTCCCATCAGCACATAGAGGTTGCGTCCGCGCATAATGATCCCGGCGGAGCCGGAGGGATCTCCCACGTCAGCCGGAGCGGAGGGCAGACCGTCGACCAAGGTGCGCCGGTTGCCGCTCGGATCGACGATGGAAATGCGCCCGGAACCTGGCGTGGCGTCGCCCGTTTCCGAGATGAGCAGGTTACCCTGATCGGTCAACAGGCTGCCGATCGGGTCCCGCAAGTCGGAGCGGACCTCCGTGCATTGCGCTTTGGCCAGCGTGGCACTGATCATGGCCGAAATGGCCAGGACGAGAGTTACGATAACGGGGTTGAGAATTTTGATTTGGGTTTTTCTGGTCGTGTTCATGGTTTGTCTCCAATGGTCATAAACAAGAACCGGCGCTGAAAGTGATCATTCCGTTGGAAGACTTCGGAAAATATTTGGCGGCGCTGCGCTACTGCAGATGGATGCGCCGCAACATGGCGTCGTAGCGTTTGTCGCCGTGGAGTGGATCCCACCGCGGATCGATCTTCAGAAAAGTGAGCCGGGCGTCGTGGTCCTGGCAGGCTTTTTCCAGAAAGGCGAAGGCTTGTTCCTTGTCGCCCAGAGCCGTGTAAACCGCGGCGATGGTGCAGGGCGGAATGTAACGCTGGTGTGAGAGCGCGATCAGTTGGTCGAGAGTAGCGTGGGCTTTCGCCAGGTCGCCCGCATTCGCCCAGGTGTAACCAATTATGGAAATGGCTTCGCTGTTTCCGCGCGAAAATTCTTTCGCTTTGCCAAAGTCGGCCAGCGCTTCGGGAAACTTTCGCTCCCGCAAGTCGATGTAGCCGAGGAAGAGATGGGCGATCCAAAACTTCGGCTCGAGCTCGATCGTCTTGCGCAACTGTGCTCTGGCCCGGTCGTCGTAGCCCGCGTAGTAGAGGACGGCGCCTTCGCGGGCGTTGATGAGAAGGGAAACCGGATCAAGCTCACGCGCGCGGACTGATTCCCGAATCGCTTCTTCGTGGCGGCCGAGATTCGACAGGACGTGCGCGTAGGCAAAATGGCAAAAGCCGGAATTCGGGTTAAGGCTGATGCCGCGCCGACCTTCCCTCTCCGCGGCGGCCCAATCCCAATCCAACCACATGTGGACGAAAGCGAGAATGGCGTGCGGTTCGGCGAGAGACTGATCCAATTCTATGGCCCGTTGCGCCGCCGCTTTCGCCTGCGGGAAAATTTCCTTCGACGGCATATCGCTCGTCATGGCGAACGATCGATAAGCGTCCGCCAGTCCGAAGTAAGCGAGCGCGTAGTTCGGGTCCAGTTCCACGGCGCGCTGGAAATAGCCGATACTCTCCGTGATCTCCGGCGGCGTGAGTTTATTCCAATGATAGCGGCCGGTGAGATAGAGCTGATAAGCCGCGACGTTTGCGGTTTCCATTTTCGTTAGGCGTTGCTGACCTGCGCCACTCAGCCGGACGGTGAGCGCGTCAACCACCGCTTGCGCGATTTTGTCCTCGACCGCGAAAACGTCCGTCATGCTCTCGTCGAAAGTCTGCGCCCAGAGGGACGAGCCATCCGCGATCTTGATCAGCCGCACGGTCACGCGCAGGCGATCTCCTGCTTTCACCACGTTGCCTTCCAGAACCGACCCAACATTCAGTTGACGCCCGGCCGCCACCGGGTCCTGATCGGCCCCGGCAAACCGGCGGACGGAAGTGAGCGAGGGCACGATAATTTCGTGCGTGTTGCTCAGCTTCGTGATCAGCGTGTCGGCCAGGCCCAGCTCGAGGACGGGATCGCGATTTTCTGCGAGCAAAGGTTTAAACGGCAGGACCGCGATGCTGTTGTTGGCAGCGGCGGCGCGACGGGGGAAGAAGCTGACGGAGAGCGCGATCACCGCGAGCCCAAGCGCGGCCGCGCCGAGGGCGATCCGCCTCTTTGCCAGCCGCCGGCGCTGCGCGCGAATCCGCGCCGGCACGCGCGCGTTCCCAATCCCACCGTCGTAGAGATTGACGATATGCAATTTGACCCCGTGCTTGACCTCACACGCACCTAACGAGTTCAGGAGTGGGCGCCAGTTTTCATATTCGTCGAGATCGTCGGCCGCGTTTTTTGAAACGAGAATGTGACCAGCGTCGCCACAGTCCATCACCCGTTGCGCGATATTCAGCCCCGCGCCGGCGAGGTTGGCGCGGCCGTTGACGTCGACGACGCCCGTGACTGATCCGCTGTGTACGCCCATCCGCACCGGCACCCTTGGATGATTTTTGAGGACGCGACTTACTTCGAGGGCGCATTGCGCGGGAGCTTGCGGGCTGCTGTAAAAGACGAGCGCCATCCCATCGCCAGTCGGGATGCGGAGGAGGCGATCGGCCGCCTCGGCTCTCTGAAACTGCTCCGAGGCGCGGACGCACTCGTTCAGCGCATCCACCGCGCCGCGCTGTTCTTTACTGGGGAGCTTCGAGTAACCGACGATATCGAGATAGAGCACATGCGCGATCTCAAGCGCGATTTCTTCATTGGCGGATTCCGGCATGGCCGCGCTCGTGTCTATCCCAAGCCGATGGCCTAAAACTGGAACGCCGCCTGAAAAAAGAAGCGCTCTCCACTCGTGCGGTTTTCCACTGCTTCCTCGTGTTGCCACTTAAAGACCACACCCCAGCGTTGGCCGTGCAGATGCCAGCGGAGCAAGGGGCCGAAGGCCACCGCCTGGCCGCGGTTCCCATCGCCGACGACGCGCCCGCGCACCTCATCGTCTGCGAGTTGCTTGTAAGCGTAGCCGTTTACGCCAATCTGCATGTCGCGCGTGATGGAGTAAGCGACGTTGTAGTCGAAGCTCAATTCGTTGCCGGAATCGTAATGGCTCTGAGGATTTTCGAAGTTGATCAGATAGATCAACGAGCCGCTGATCTCAAGCTCTTCGAGCGGGAGCCAGGTGAACCAGTAGGAAGGCCCCACTGACCAATAGCCGCGGCCGGTGTTGGCCAGCGCCGCTGTGCTGAATCGCCCGGTCGGGATGAATACTTCCGGACCAAGCATCTGGTGAAAATGTGGGCTGTGCCAGCCGAGAATGAAGCCGAGAAGTGAATCGCCCACGTTCGTGGTGTCGTCCTGGAGATGAAACGTTCCGCGCGGAGTGTGCACGTCGAGACTAACGTCAATATCTGTCACGGCGTTGAAACCGAATCGGGTCTCGATGTTTGCGCCGAGCAGGGTTACGCCCGGCCAGACATAGCGAAGGCGCAACGTTTCCGCGGTGACGAAGAGATCGAAATTTGCGATGTTAGGCCGATCGTTGCCCGAACTGTCGAGCGTGTGGCTGGAGATATAAAAGGCGAGGAAGTTTGTCAGATTCAGACCCGGCGGCGGCATTACGCCTGCGAGCACATTATCGACTCCGAGCGCCTTGCTCGTGCCGCCGCCTTCCGTGGCGTTGGCCAGCGGTGGGAGAATCGCGCCCCAGAGCAACAGAAGGAAAATGATCCGCCTGCCAAGGCAAGGTGCGGGCTTGTTTTGCGCGGTGAATTTGCTCATGCTCTCTCCACCGCGATAAACAAAAATTCCCGCTCAAGGTGATCATTTGATTGGGAATTTTTTTCCAGAGCTTTCGGAGAGGAAAAATCTTAAAGTGAAAGAAGACGACGAAAGCTCATCCCTATGCCTCCGGCCTCCCCGCAAGAAATAACCCAGCTGCTGACCGATTGGCGACACGGGAATGGGGGCGCTCTTGATCAACTCACGCCCCTCGTTTACGAAGATCTGCGGCGCCTCGCCCATCATTATATGGCGGGACAACGCCCGGATCACACCCTGCAAACGACCGCGCTGGTCAATGAGGCCTATCTGCGCCTGGCCGACCAGACCGATCCTCAGAGGCAGGACCGCGCCCATTTTATCGCCGTCGCGGCCCGGGCCATGCGCCCGATCTTGGTCAACTAAGCCCACAGTGCGCGCGCGCAAAAGCGGGGGGGCGGCGCGCAGAAGGTGGAGTTGGAAGAAGCCGCGCTCGTATCACCCGCTCAATCGCAGGAGATCGTCGAGCTGCACGAAGCGCTCGATCGCCTGGGAGCGTTCGATTCGAGAAAGGCCGAAGTCGTCGAGCTGAAATACTTCGGCGGGCTCAATTACGATGAGATCGCCGAGGTGCTCAAAGTTTCCGCGATCACAGTGCGCCGGGACTGGGAGTTCGCCAAAGCCTGGCTCTATTCGGAATTGCACCGCACGGACTAATTAGAGCGATTGCCAAAATCATTTCCGGCTCCCTCGGTTGTAACCCCCGAAAGCGTTCGGGGCTGTTCTCAGCGGACCTTTTCTGCTGACGAGGGCGGCAATTGTAGGGCGGGCGCTTCGCCTGCCCCGGTTCCGAAAACAGGGCAGCCGAAGCGGCCGCCCTACAACTGGCTTTTGGCGAGGACTTATTAGACGCCCTCTTGCTGCGCTGAGACCGCACCCGGATGTGGAAGACGAAATCCTTCTACTCACAGGCCGACAACACTCGCCGGATCACGATCTCGATCTTAAAAACGCGTGTGATATAGTTTGAATCGTGAGCCTTCCGATTCTCCCGCTAAACGAAATGAGCGTTGCAGAGAAGGTGCAGACCATGGAAGCGCTCTGGCAGAGTTTGTCGGTTGATCCCGCGGCGGTTGAATCGCCCGCCTGGCACGAAGAAGAATTGC
>JBBSQB010000046.1:0-6907 GCA_038258245.1 Chthoniobacterales bacterium | reverse complement strand
TTCGCGGCAAGCTGCCGCGAACCGCAGGCTGGCAGCCTGCGCTACCCGGAGGGGATCAGTAATCGCGCTGGAGGAGATGATTGGCGAGGGCGTGGAGTCGGGCGGCTTTTTCACCTAACGAATCGAGGGAAAGATGCGCTTTGTTCGTTAGGCGTTTTGCTTCGCTCCGCGATTTCTCCAGGCCGATCACCGACGGATACGTCGCCTTGTTCGCGGCCGCATCCTTGCCCGCGCTTTTGCCCAGCTTCTCGGTCGTTTGCGTCACGTCGAGAATGTCGTCGATCACTTGGAAGGCGAGGCCGAGCGATCTTCCAAATTCGGTAATGGCGGCGAGCTGCTTTATAGTCGCATTCGCGCTCATGGCCCCGAGGCGAACGGACGTGGTGAGCAGCGCCGCTGTTTTGTTTTCGTGAATGAATCGCAACTGCGCGCGATCGATCTTTTTCCCTTCCGCTTCGAGATCGGCGACCTGGCCGGCGATCAGTTTGCGGCTGCTGGCTGCGTCGGAAATTTCGCGGAGTAACGCGTGCATGTCGTATCGTTTGGCCTCCTTCGCTTGTGCGACGATCTCGAATGCGACGGTGAGGAGCGCGTCGCCAGCCAAAACGGCGATGCCGTTGCCAAAGACTTTGTGGCAGGTCGGACGGCCGCGGCGGAAATCGTCGTTATCCATGCTGGGAAGATCGTCGTGGACTAACGAGTAAGTGTGAATGCACTCCAGCGCGCAGGCCAGTGGCATGGCGTCGGTCGGGCGGCCGCCGCACGCTTCCGCGGCGGCGAGGCAAAGGATGGGTCGGAGGCGTTTGCCGCCGCCGAGCAGGCTGTAGCGCATCGCCTTGTGAATGGTGGCCGGTCGCGCCGTGGCTGGCGGAAGAAATCGGCTCAGAGCGCGCTCGATTTCTTTTTGCCGCGATTGCAAATAAGGCGCGAGGCTCATCGAGCGCGAATGTGAAACGCTGCGGCCGTTGCGCAACGGAAAAAGCTCGTCGGTTGCCGGCGCGCCTTCCGTAGCCGAAGCATGGCCTATGAAAAGGCTCGCGTTCGTTCTGTTCTTCCTTCTTTCCTCTCTTGCGCCGATTCAGGCGGAAGGCGACGCGCCGATCGCGACGCCGCCGGTCGACAAGAGCCAATACAATCTTTTCCATCCGGTGCCGGATAATTTGCTGCGCAGCTTTTCGGCCGACCGCCCCAGCCAATCGACTGGCCCTTACACGGTTGACGCCGGTCATTTCTACTTCGAGACGAGCGTCATCAGCTCCCTCTACGACGAGCCGGATAGCCAGGCGACGGTGCGGCAGTTCAATGTGTTGCCTTTCAATTTTCGGATGGGCCTAACGAGCAATATCGAATTGGACATTGCTTACGCCAATTATCTCAATGTTCGGACGCACGATCGCGCGACGGGCCAGACGGACGAGCGGGACGGCCTCGGCGATTTGATTTTGCAGGGGAAGATCAATCTCGTCGGGAATGACGGCGGCAAGGTGGCGTTTGGTTTAATTCCATTCCTGAAAGTGCCGACGAACACGCACGATCTCGGCAACGACTCGGTCGAAGGCGGGCTGGGGCTGCCGTTGCAATTCGCGTTGCCGGCTGGTTTTTCGCTCGGGCTGGAACCGATTTTTCAATTCGTCCGCAATGGCACGGATGACGGTTACGTCCCGGCTTTCACGAATGCGCTCATCGTCGGTCACACGCTGTTCACCGACAAGCTGAGCACTTACGCGGAATTCTACGACGTGGTGACGGATGACTCCGGCTCGAGCCACGCGGCTTTCATCGACACCGGCTTCGTCTATCAGATTCTGCCCAATGCCGAAGTGGATATCGGCTGCAATTTCGGAATTACTGACGCCGCGCCGGACTATCAACCGTTCGCCGGATTCAGTTTTCGCTTTTAGCGGTCCGCGCTTTTTCCCGCCGCCGTTGGGCGGGAAAAGATTTCGTTAATAAACGGCGGGCTGGGGCGTTAACTCTCTTGAGAACGCATGACTGACCAAATCAACGCACCAGCCGACGAGATGCAGACGCTGCTACAGCGCTTCGAGCTGCCGCTCCTGCAATATGCCACCCGCATCCTGGGCGATCGCGATCGAGCGCGAGACGTGGTGCAGGAAACTTTCGTGCAGCTCCAACAGGGCCAGCGCCGGCAGACGGACGACGCGCCGGCCAAATGGCTTTTCACGGTATGCCGCAATCGCGCGCTCAACATTTGTCGAAAGGAAAAACGCATGACTTATCTGGACGAAGAATTGCTCGAAAAACACGAGAGCCACGAGCCGATGCCTAACGAGCGGATCGAGCAACGGGAAGCGCGCGGCTTTCTTCTCCGCATCGTGGCCACGCTCCCGTCGCGGCAACAGGAAGTGTTGCAGCTCAAATTTCAAAACGATCTCAGCTATCAACAAATCAGCGACATCACACAGCTCTCTGTCAGCCATGTTGGAGTGCTCATTCACACCGCGTTGAAAACGCTGCGCGAACGCTACGCGCAGGCTTCGCGCGATTTCATTCCATTCAACCCACGTCTCGCTTCATGAACATCCATCTCGACGATCCTAAATTAACCGCTTACGCCCTCGACGAATTGTCTGGCGCGGAGAAAATGGAAATGGCAACGGCGGTGGCCGCTTCGCCCGCCGCGCAACAATACGTCGCGGAACTCCGCGAATTTTCCGGGCTGCTCCACTCGGAATACGACGCGGAGCGCGCGACGCTGCCCGCTCTGCGCACCAACATTCTTCCCCTCCCGCAGAAGGACGATCCCTGGACGTTCTCGCGGCGTCTCGCGCTGGCGGCGACGATCGCGCTGGCGGCGCTCATCGGCGTGGTCGCGATCGGGACGATGAAACGCGGCGGGCTTCCCGGGCAGGGAAAAAGAGGCTTGGTCGCGAATGGATCAACGACCAGTCATTCTGCAGAAACGCCGGTCTTCGCTGAAGACGAACCCGTTATCGCCACAGGCACCCCAATTCCGATGGCGGAGGAAGTAGGCCCGAACCCGGTGTTGGGCATCAATCGTGATCTGATTGACGGATCAGGCGGACGAAGCGCCAACGGTTTGGCTCTGGCCAAATCTTCGTCGGCTGCACCGAACGCGATGATGTCTTACCAAACTGCGCCGGCTCCGCCGCCTTTGGCTGGCCGTTACCGCCATGATTTCGACACGGCGGAATACGGGCACATCGAGGAGAATCCGTTCCTCGCTGCGAAGGGCAATCCGCTTTCCACCTTCTCGATCGACGTAGACACGGCGTCGTATGCAAACGTGCGGCGTTTCATCGAGGACGGCGCGCTGCCGCCGAAAGACGCGGTGCGCATCGAGGAGATAATCAATTATTTCACTTATGATTATCCGCAGCCGACGGACGATACGCCGTTCTCGATCAACCTCGATGCGGCCAGTTGCCCGTGGGCGCCGACGCATCGGTTGGTCCGGATTGGATTGAAAGGTCGCGAAATGCCTAACGAGAAGCGGCCGTCGAGCAATCTCGTCTTCCTGCTCGATGTCTCGGGCTCGATGGATGGACCGAATCGGCTGCCGTTGGTCAAGCAGGCGATGCGGTTGCTGGTCGACAAGCTTGGCGAAAACGATCGGGTCGCGATTGTGGTTTATGCGGGCGGCTCGGGTTTGGCTTTGCCGTCAACGAACGGAACCCAAAAGGAGAAAATTCTCTCCGCGATCGAAGATTTGAAAGCCGGTGGTTCGACCAATGGCGCGGAAGGAATCGAGCTCGCCTACCAGACGGCGGCCGCGCATTTCATCAAAGGCGGCACGAACCGCGTGATCCTGGCGACCGATGGCGACTTCAACATTGGCGTGACGAACAACGGCGATCTCGTCCGGTTGATCGAGGAGAAGGCCAAGAGCGGCGTGTTCCTGAGCGTGCTCGGCGTGGGCGATAACAACTTGAACGATTCGATGATGCAACAACTGGCCGACAAGGGGAACGGCAACTACGCCTATCTCGATTCCATCGCGGAGGCGCGCAAAGTTTTGGTGCAGCAGATGAGCGGCACGCTGGTCACGATCGCGAAGGATGTGAAGATCCAGGTGGAATTCAATCCGGCGCGCGTCGCGTCGTATCGGCTGATCGGTTACGAGAAGCGGCTGCTGCGGAAGGAAGATTTTAACGATGACAAGGTCGACGCGGGCGAGATCGGCGCGGGTCACACGGTGACGGCGCTTTACGAAGTGGTGCCGGTGGGCGCGGCGAACGATCCGGCGTCGAATGTGCCGGCGGTGGATGCGCTCAAGTATCAGGCGAATGGCGCGAAGCCGGCGCCGTCGATTGCGCCGCAAGGTTCGGGCGAGTTGCTGACGGTGAAGTTGCGCTACAAGAAGCCGGACGGCGACAAGAGCGAATTGCGCGAACGGAGTTTCGTTGATAGCGGCGCGAAGTTTGAGAATGCGACGGTCGATCTGAAATTCGCGGCCGCGGTGGCGGAGTTCGGAATGCTGCTGCACGATTCGGCGAACAAAGGAAACGGCACGCTCGGCGCGGTGGCGGAATGGGCGCAGGAAGGGAAAGGCGCGGACGCGGAAGGTTACCGGGCGGGGTTCATTGAGCTGGTGCGGAAAGCACGCGCGCTCAAGAAAAGCTAAGGCGTTTTGGCCGAGAAGCGGGAGGCGAGGCGCAGGATCGGCATGGGCGTCAGCCTGACGAGTGCCATCCCGATCTTCATGAACAGCCCTGGAATGACGAGCGGGCGATCGTTCTCCATCCCGCGGAGCGCCGCGCCGACCACGTCTTCTGGCGTGACGTAAATAAAATCGGGCCCGAGCTCGGCATCGGCGCCGGAATCTCGATGCGCGACGGAGGTGAATTCGGTATGCACCGGCCCGGGACAAAGCGCGGTGACGGATACGCCCGCGCCGCGCAGTTCCGCGCGAATCGCTTCGCTGAAACTGGTGACATACGCCTTGGTCGCCGCGTAAACAGCAAAGCCTGCAATCGGCAGAAAGCTGGCGGAAGAGCTGACATTCAAAACCCCGGCGGGCTGATTTGCGAGCAGTCGCGGCAGGACGCGGCGCGTGAGCATCGTGAGCGCGACCATGTTCACCATCATCATCTGGCGCAGGCGCTCGGGTTCGCTGTCGCGGAGCAGGCCCAGATCGCCGAGGCCGGCGTTGTTGATGAGCAAATTGAGCGGAATGTTTTCGCGCTCGATTTCGGCGATGAGCGATTCAATCCCCGCGCTCTCCGATAAATCGGCGCAACAGAGACGGACGATGAGCGAAGGGTTTTGCGCGCGAAGTTGATCGCGCAATTCTTCGAGACGCTTCTGGCGCCGGGCGACGAGCAAAAGCGATTGAGCGCGCCCAGCGAGTTGCCGCGCAAATTCCTGGCCGAGCCCGGCCGAAGCGCCGGTGACGAGAGCATGGCAGCCGTCGAGTTTCAAGACGCGCTTGGCTGGCGAAGCAGCGGCTCGAGCGTTTTCCAAAGCGCGCTGGCGATGATCTCGTGGCCGGCCGCGTTTGGATGGATTTGATCGGCCTGATTCAGATCGCGATGGCCGCCGACGCCTTCGAGGAGAAACGGCAGGAAGGTGACGTGGCTCTGTTGCGCGACGGTGGCGAAGACGCTCTTGAATTTCTCCGCGTAACCGCCGCCCATGTTCGGCGGCATGCGCATGCCAGCGAGAACGATTTGCACCTGCGGATTTTTGGCGCGGGTCTTGGTGATGATCGCTTCAAGATTTTTCTGCATGACTTCAGGCGACAAACCGCGCAGCCCATCGTTCGCGCCGAGCGCGAGCACGAGGACGTCGATTGGTTTTTGCAAAAGCCAATCGAGGCGGCGCAGACCGCCGCTGCTCGTATCGCCGCTCAGGCCGGCGTTGATGACTTCATACGGCAGATCGGCGGCGCGAATCTTTTCCGCAACGAGCGCGGGGAACGCCTTCTCTTCGCCCACGCCATAGCCGGCGGTGAGGCTGTCGCCGAGAAAGACGATGCGTTTCGGCGCCGGCGTGGTCTGCGCGAAAGCGAACGCAGCACTCAGCAAAAAGACGAGCGCGCTCGCGCCCGTGCGCAGCCTTAGTTTTCCCATGCGCGCCGTATCATCCTCGCTTAAGCAAGACGAGCCCGCCCGCAGCGTCAATGACCGCATTTCCGATCCTCAACGTCCAGCATCTGACCAAAACTTATGCGACCGGCGCGGGCCCGCTCACGGTACTTAAGGATGTTTCGTTCCAGCTTGAGCAAGGTGCGACCTGTTCGATTCTCGGACGATCCGGCAGCGGAAAAACGACTTTGCTGGGGCTGTGCGCCGGGCTCGATCGCCCGAGTTCCGGGAGCGTGTTGCTCAACAGCATCGCGCTGGCCGACATCGGTGAAGACGAACGCGCGCGGGTGCGCAACGCGCAGGTCGGTTTCGTTTTCCAAAATTTCCAACTCATCCCGACGCTGACCGCGCTGGAAAACGTGACGGTGCCGATGGAATTGCGCGGCGATCGTTCGGCGCGCGCGCTTGCTCTTGAGCTGCTGCGACGCGTTGGTCTGGGCGAGCGCGTCGAGCATTATCCGGCGCAACTTTCGGGCGGCGAACAGCAGCGCGTCGCGCTCGCGCGTGCTTTCATTAACCAGCCGAAGATTCTTTTGGCCGATGAGCCGACGGGTAATCTCGACGATGAGACGAGCCGCGCGGTCATCGAGATCATGCTGGAACTCAACGCACAGTCCGGCACCGCACTCGTCCTCGTCACGCACGATCAGGAAGTGGCGAAGCTGACGCAGCGGACGATTCGTCTGCGGAATGGCGAGATGGTGATGGACGCCTAACGAAATGGAGCGCGCGTGGCGAGATGAGTCTTTCCGGGGAGGGGCGGCGCCCCGGGCCGCGCCGGGGGGGGGGCCGCGGACCAAATGGAGGGTGGGGGGAGGGGGGCGCGGGCGGCCGCGGGG
>JBBSQB010000045.1:0-8087 GCA_038258245.1 Chthoniobacterales bacterium | reverse complement strand
CTCTCCTGTTTCCGCTTGGGGGGCGGGGGGGCGCGAGGGCCTGCCGTCCCTCCCGCCGCGTGGCCCCCGCGCTCGGCCGCCCCTCCCCGGAGCTTTGCGCCGCGCTGTTTCTGTTGTTGATTTCGTTAGGTAATTTGTCCGCCCAAGAAGCGACGCCGAGCCCCACGCCGGCCGATTTGGAGGCGGAGACGATCGTCGTATCGGCGACGCGGCTGCCCATTCTCGAAGAAGACTCGCCCGGCACCGTCACGGTGATCACGGCCGATGATCTCGCCCGCACGCAAACCGAACGGGTGGCCGATGCACTGCGCGAAGTGCCGGGCTTGTCCGTCGTGCAAACGGGACCGCCAGGACAGCTCACCTCGGTGTTCACGCGCGGATTGCGGAGCGAGCACACGCAGGTCTTGCTCGATGGGATTCCGATCAATCAGGGTTTGCAGGGCGCTTTCAACTTTGCCGATCTCACGACCGACAACATCGGTCGCATTGAGATCGTGCGCGGCGCGCAGAGCACGCTCTACGGACCGCGCGCGCTGGCCGGCGTGATCCAGCTTTTCACGAAACGGGGCAGCGGTACGCCGACGGGCAGCGTGAGCGTGGAAGGCGGTTCCTACGGAACGTTTCGCGAGAGTTTGCAGAGCTCCGGCGCGTGGAAGCAGCTCGATTACTCGGTCGGCTTGAGCCGCCTCGATACCGACAATGCGCGGCCGAACAATCAATACCGGTTGAGCAGCGGTATCGCCGATGTTGGCTGGTCGCCTAACGAACAACTGCGCATCGGCAGCCTTTTCACCTATTCGCAGGCCGATACGGGCAATCCGAACAGCATCACCAATCCCAAGCCGTTCGATAACTTCCTGACGGAACGCTGGCTGATCGCGCCGCATATTGACTTCCAACCAGTCGCCTGGTGGCGGCACAAGTTGATCGTGAGCTACGATCACGAACGCCAGGTCAACGACCCAAACGACGACGGCTTCGTCGGCCCGACGCGCGCTCTCTTCCAACGATTCACCATCGATTATCAAAACGATCTCACGCCGGTGTCGTGGCTCACCCTAACGAGTGGATTCTTCTACAGCGACGTCGACGCCAACCAGGAGCGGCCTTTCGTTTCGCAAGCCTACGGGCCGCTGGCGACGTTTATTTCCGATCACACGCAGGAGACTTCGGGATTCGTGCAGGCGAGCGTGACGCCGTTCATCGGGCTGAACTTCGTGGCGGGCGGGCGCTACGATTACTTCAATCAATTCGGC
The DNA here is from genome assembly GCA_038258245.1 of Chthoniobacterales bacterium. Lineage (GTDB taxonomy): Bacteria > Verrucomicrobiota > Verrucomicrobiia > Chthoniobacterales > UBA10450 > JBBSQB01. The sequence goes on along the minus strand of JBBSQB010000045.1, from coordinate 6,831 downwards.
GACGTCTGGACCTATCGGGTGGCGGGCAGCTATCGCTATGCGCCCACCGATACGCGCGTGCATGGCAGCATCGCGACGGGGTTCAGTCCACCGAGCAGTCAGGATAAAATTTTCGGCAATAATTTTGGTCTGGAGCCGGAGCGCGACCGCAGTTTCGACATCGGCGTGGAGCAACGTTTTTGGGAGAAACGGATCACGGTCGGCGCGACTTATTTCCATAATCGGCTTTCGAATTTGATCGGGACGAGCGGCCAGTTCGACACGCTGAATCTGGGCGCGGCGCGCACAGAGGGGCTCGAATTCGAGACGGTCGTGCAGCCGATTGATCAACTGACGTTGCGCTTGAATTACACCTACCTCGATAGCGAGACGACTTCGGCGGCCGACATCGCGCAGCCGGTCGGCGCGCGTCTGCCGCGGCGTCCGCGGAATGAGGTTTATGCGTCGGGGTCGTATCTTTGGTTCCAGAAATTGCGGACGACGCTGGAGGCGAAATTCGTGAACGCGCGCGAGGAGATTAATTTCGGCAACCCGAATTTCGACATCGAGGATTACTCGTTTGTGAACTTCGCGGCCGAATACGAAATCAATCCGCACCTGACGGTGTATGGGCGCATCGATAATCTGACCGACGAGCATTACTCGGAGGTTTTTGGCTTTCCAGCGCTCGGGCGCGGAGCGTATGGCGGCGTGCGCGTGAGCTGGTAGGGCGCGCCGCGCGTCATCGCGAATGCAAGACGTAAGCGGCGATCCTTTTCCATCCGCAGATTGCGCAGATGAACGCAGATTATTTTCTGGAGGTCGTCTCTGTGAGACGCCAACCGCAAAGAGGAAGGCGTTTCACAGAAACGCCCTACAGTTTTGCGTTCGACAAAAATCTGCGTTCCTCTGCGTAATCTGCGGATCATTCCTTTCTGGGATTCCAAGTGGCTTCCGAAACTTGAACGAGCGGAGCTGTGCTGGTAATCGCTAGGAGTGCGCCCGGAATTTTATCTCGTCGTCGGTTTGATCGTGGGCGCGGCGATCGGGGCCTGCATTTTTCTGCTCTCACGGCGGGGACGCCGGAATGACGTGGAACTTCTGCAGCGCCTCGAGTTGCTCGATCAGGCGCAGGAACGGGAAGGGCGTTTCTTCCGCGAGGAAGCGTCGCGCAATCGCGAGGAGAGCGGCTCGGCGGCGAAGGCGCAACGGGAGGAATTGAGCGGCGCGCTGAAGTCGTTAGGCGAAACTAATCTGAAATCGATCGCCGAGATCGGCGCGATGTTGCGGAGCCAGTTGGAAACGGTTTCCACGCAAACGGGCAAGCTGACCGAAACGAACGAGGCGCGCCTCGAGAGCTTGCGCGCCATCGTGGATGTGCGGCTGAAGCAGTTGCAGGAGGACAACGCGAAGCAGATCGACAAGATGCGCGCGACGGTCGACGAGAAGTTGCAGGGGACGCTGGAACGGCGCCTCGGCGAATCGTTCAAGCAGGTGAGCGATCGGCTGGAAAAAGTGCATCAGGGCCTCGGCGCGATGCAGCAATTGGCGAGCGACGTGGGCGGTTTGCAGCGCGTGCTGACCAATGTGAAAACGCGCGGCGGCTGGGGCGAAGTGCAGCTTGGCGCGTTGCTCGAGCAGTTGCTGACTAACGAACAATTCGCGCGCAATGTGAAGACGCGCGATGGCGGCAACGAGATGGTCGATTTCGCGATCAAACTGCCAGGCGACGAAAACGGCGCGCCCGTCTGGCTGCCGATCGATGCGAAGTTTCCGGTGGAAGATTATCAGCGGTTGCTGACCGCGCAGGAATCGGCCGATCTCGTGGCTACAGAAGGCGCGATGAAGAATCTGGAAACGCAGCTGCGCAAAAACGCGAAGGACATTTGCGCGAAATACATCAACCCGCCGCGCACGACCGATTTCGCGGTCATGTTTTTGCCGACGGAAGGGCTTTACGCGGAAGCGATCCGGCGCATTGGGCTGGCCGAGCAGGTGCAGCGCGATTGCAAGGTGATCTTCGCCGGGCCGACCACGCTCTCGGCGTTGCTCAACAGTTTGCAGATGGGGTTTCGCACGCTCGCGATTCAAAAGCGGTCGAGCGAAGTCTGGAGTTTGCTCGCGGGAGTGAAGACAGAGTTCGGAAAATTTGGGGCGGTGCTCGATGGAGTGAAGAAGAAGCTGCAGGAAGCTTCGAACAAGATCGATGAGGTCGATGTGCGCTCTCGCGCGATTACGCGAAAGCTGCGCGACGTGGAGGAATCGCCGAATAATCCGGAGCCGTTGTTTCGCGAATTGCTGTCGCTGGAGGAAGATGGGGCGGAAGAGGAATAGGAATTCGGAGGCCAGGAACCCGGGAAACAAGACGGACGAATCAGGAAAGCAGGAAAGCAGGAAATTGAGGTTGGTGTGAGTGTGACATGCCCCCCTTACGGCTCCCGGTCAGTCTTCTTCTGTAGCCGTCTGGCTGTGCGAGACGTGAGGGTTGGGAAGACCGCGAGAGTCGATTCCCGCGTTTCGCATGGCGAAACGGCTACAGCACAGATCGCAGCCCGAGCGACTCAACTTCTCTCCGGTTTCCGGTTTCCGCTCTCAGAGCTCGTCGCCCCACTTGGATTTGTCCTTCAGCAAAATCTCGCGCAAGAGCCGAATGGGCGGCATGCCGTGGTCGAGCATTTCGTCGTGGAATTTTTCGAGCGAAAATTTGTCGCCTTCCTGCGCTTTGTAATCGTCGCGCAGTTTCAGGATCTGCAATTTGCCTAACGTGTAATTGAGATAGCCCGGATCGAATGTTCCGCGCATCGCTTCAGCCATGGAGGGTTTCGCTTCGTAGTAGGAGTTGTCCTGGAAAAACTTCGCGGCATCCGCCACCGACATTTTCTGCGTGTGCATCTTGATGGAAACGCAGAGCCGGCAGAGCCGGAGAAGGGCTTCATCGGATTGCGCCATGCGGAATTTGGCGGCTCGTTTTTTATCGTCCTCGGTCGGTTCGCCTTTTTCTTTCGCGCCAAAGTTTTCATCAACCACCATCATTTGCTCGGCGTAATGGGCCCAGCCTTCGATGAAGGCGTAGCTGCCGAAAATCTTCTCCACTTTCGTGGCGGAGGACGCGTTGAGGTGGAGGAATTGCACGTAATGGCCCGGGTAAGCCTCGTGAATCGAAACGACATCGGTGGTGTAAGTGTTGAATGACGAAAGCCATTCGTTCTTTTGCTGCTCGCTCCAATCTTTCTCCGGCGGCGTGACGTAGTAGTAGGCTTCGGTCGCGATTTTCTCGAAGGGTCCGGGCGTATCCATGGAGGCAAAAGTGGTGGCGCGGCGGTATTGCGGCGTCTCCTTCACTTGGGCGCGGACATCGGACGGAACTTTCACGACCTTGTGATCGATTACGAACTTGCGAATGGCGTCGAGGTTCTTCGCGACATCCGGGATGAGGCTGTCAGCCGTGGGATGTTCCTTCTGGATTTCCTTAAAGACTTCGATCGCAGGTTTGTTCGGATCGATAATTTTCGCGGCGTCGGCAAAATTCTGTTGCTCCTCCTTTAAGTGCTGTAAACCGATTTCGAGTACCTTGGCCGGCGCCATGTCGACCAGCTCCGTCTCTTTGAGGAGGCGATGATAAGCTTCCTCGCCGAGCGCGAAATCAGCAGTCGCCTTCGGCAAGCGCTCGCGTTCGAGCCAATGAGCGTATTCGGTGAGCGCGTTGGCCGCTTTTCGATTGGCAATGGCGAAGCCGGCTTGCAACTTCTCGTCCTTCAAATCGGAAAGGGCCGCGACCAGATCCTTCTTCAGAAAATCGGCGGAGCCGCGCGCGATTTGGATGGCGAGCTCGACGTACGGTTTGGGCAACACTTCCGCCAGATTGGTTTTGCCGGCGATCATGATGTTCGGCGCCTGCGTCTCGATCGCGGTGATGTAGCGGACGCGATCTTCGAGCGCGGCGAACTTGCGCGCGATGTAGACATTCACGTCGATGGCGTTCGCGTAGGTCATCGGGTTGCGATCGAAGACGCGCATGTCCTGGAATTGCGCGAGCTGCGCGGCGATGGCGGCTTGGAGAATGCGCAGGTCGATGGCGTTGCGATCGCTCAGTTTCTTCGGATCGAATTTCTTCAGGCGATCGTCGAAGCGTTTCAGCCGCGACAGTTCGGCGTCGATGGAGAGCCGTGTGTAATCGTTGATCTTCCCGTCGTATTCGTGAAAGCCGAGCGCGACGGCTTCGAGTGGGCGCGCGGCGAGGTAGCCTTTGATGAACTCATCGGCGACATCGGTGAATTCGTTATCGACCGAACCGGCCGAGGCGCGGTGGCTGAAGGGACCGACGCAAAGACAAAGAAGCGCGAGAAAAATGGACCACGTTTTCATAGGCAAAAGGCTCGATCAGGCGCACCTTAGCCCGCGTTTCGCCGTTGCCAAAAAATTACGGCTGCACGATCTTCCGCTTCCCTCGGAGTTTTTTATGCAACGGCGTTTCCTTATCACCACCGTGGCGGGCGTCCTCTTCTTCGCCGTCGCGCTTGGCTGGCGTTTTCATGCGGCCGAGGCGCAGGGAGAAGTGGATGACGATTCCGGTTATGCGCAGATTTCCGTTTTCGCGAAGGCGGTGCAACTGCTGCGCCAGGATTACGTCGACGGCAACAAGGTCAGCTATCACGACCTGATCTACGCCGCGATGAAAGGCATGCTCGCCTCGCTCGATCCGCACAGTCAGTTCATGGACCCGAACGACTTCAGGGACATGCAGGACGATACGCGCAGCCGCTTCAACGGCCTGGGCATTGAAGTCGCGATGAAGAACGGATTGCTCACCGTCATCACGCCGATCGAGGGAACGCCCGCGGCCAAAGCCGGCATTCTGTCCGGCGATCAGATTGTGAAAATCAACGGCACCTCGACCGAGAAGATGGAATTGCAGGACGCGGTCAATACGTTGCGCGGCGAGCCCGGCCAAAAAATCACGCTCACCGTGCTGCATCCGTCGACCAAGGAGATCAAGGATTACCCGCTGCAACGGGCCGAGATCAAAGTGGCGAGCGTGAAAGGCGCGCGCCTGCTCGATGCGGAGCTGACCGGGCGCTTCAAGGTCGGCTACGTCCGCCTCGTGCAATTCAACGAGCCAACGGCCGACGACCTGGCCAAGGCGCTCGATGCCTTGCAACGCCAGGGCATGCAGGCGCTCATTCTCGATCTGCGAAATAATCCGGGCGGCTTGCTCAACAGCGCGGTCGATGTCTGCGCGCAATTTCTTCCGCCCGGCACTAAAGTCGTTTCCACGCTCGGCCGCACCGCGTCGCAACAGCACGATTACGCCACCTCCTCCACCAAGAAGGAGCGGCCGCGTTTTCCGCTCGCGGTTCTGATTAATGAAGGCAGCGCGAGCGGATCGGAGATCGTCTCCGGCGCGCTCAAGGATTTGCATCGCGCCATTTTGCTGGGCGAAACGACCTTCGGAAAAGGGTCGGTGCAAAACGTGATGCAGTTGCCGGATGGATCGGCGCTCCGTTTTACAACCGCGAAATATTACACGCCGAGTCGCAAAGTGATCCAAGGGAACGGCGTCGCGCCGAACATCCGCGTGCCCATGACGGCGGAGCAGGAGCGCCAGCTTTTTTCGGTGCGCAATACCGAAAACCTCAAGCCGGACGAAGAGCGCAATTTGATCAAGACGCGTGACATGCAAATGATGCGCGCGATCGACGCGCTCAAAGGCGTGATGATCTACGCCGAGCAAAATTCGCCGAAAACAAACCCCGTGAAGAAGTAGAACTTCGTCCTCAACTCGATCCGATTACGAGCGCGAGCGGGAGCACGATTACGACGCAAACGGCTGGTGATGACCATTCTCGCTCTCGAAACTTCGTGTGACGAAACGGCCGTCGCGATTTTGCGCGATGGCGAGTTGTTGGCCAGCGAGGTGGCTTCGCAGATTGCGGAGCATCAGCAATACGGTGGCGTCGTTCCGGAAGTGGCATCGCGCAATCATCTCGTCCACGCGCCGCGACTGCTCACCGCCGCGTTGGCGAAAGCGCATGTCTCGTTAGGCGAAATTGATGCCTTCGCCGCCACCGCTGGGCCAGGTTTGGCCACGTCGCTCATGATCGGCGCGTCGATCGCCAAAGGTTTGGCGCTCGGCGGCGCGAAACCGTATCTCGCCATCAATCATCTCGAAGGCCATTTGCTCTCGCCCTTCTTTGGCCGCGAAGTGGAAGCAAACGTTTCGCTTGTCGTTAGCGGAGGGCACACGTTGCTCGTCGAAGCGCGCGCGGCCGGCGAATATCGCGTCCTTGGTCGCACGGTCGACGACGCGGCCGGCGAAGCGTTCGACAAAGTGGCGAAAATGCTCGGGCTCGGTTATCCCGGCGGACCCGAGATCGAGAGGCACGCGCGCGGCGGCGATCCGAAGCGGTTCGATTTTCCGCGCAGCATGCTGCATTCGGGCGATCACAATTTCAGCTTCAGCGGATTGAAAACGGCGGTGCGCTATTCGTTGCACGACGTCACCCGAGATGACGTGGCGGATGTGTGCGCGTCGTTTCAGCAGACGGTGATCGATGTGCTGGTGGCGAAGACTCTCCACGCCGCGGAAAAAACGGGCCGGAGCGTGGTGACGCTGAGTGGCGGCGTGAGTGGGAATGGCGCGTTGCGCGAGGCGATGCGGGAAGCGTGCGACGAGCGGGGCGTAAAGTTTTTAGCGGCCGCGCCAGAGCTATGCACGGATAACGCCGCCATGATTGCTTTCGCAGCGGCGTTGCGATTGCAGCGCGGGATTGTTTCGACCGTGACCGACGAGATCGATCCGAATCTCGCGTTGGTGTGATTCCCTTCCGGGTAGCGCAGGCTGCCAGCCTGCGG
>JBBSQB010000044.1:0-8459 GCA_038258245.1 Chthoniobacterales bacterium | reverse complement strand
CGCGATCACCGCGCGCCAGCTTGGTTACAAGGGGAGCATCCTCGCGCTGGTCGAGAGCCCGCTGCATCGCCAGCCGACGATCCTCGCCGGCGCCACCTCCGCCTACACCCCGCGGCATGTCCTCGCCGCCGCGCTCGCCGCCCGTGCCAGCCGCAAGGTCAGCCCCAGCGTGGCCGGCACGCAGAAGCTGGGGCACAAGCTGCAGGTCAGCGAGACGCTCCTCGCGCCCGAGAGCGCGCTGGCCGGGAAGACGCTCGAGGAGGCGAGAATCGGGGAAGAGCTGGGCGTGACAGTGATCGGACAATGGCTGGGCGGCCACCTGATCGCGCCGCCGATGCCCGACACGCGGCTCGAGCCCGGAGGGATTCTGATTGTGGCGGGAAGCATCGAGAACACCGAAAGATTCACTGACCTTTGTGGCGGATCCAGCGCGAGCCGCCGAGACGGTCCGTTTGTGATCGCCGGGTTTGGAGAAGTCGGCCGAAAGATTGCGGAGGTGCTCCATGACGCGGGGGAAAAAACCTGCGTCATCTCTGAGGTCGCGGCCGAGGGGGTGGATGTGGTGGGAAACGTGCTCGATCCCAAGCTGCTGGAAAGGGCCGGCGTGAAAGACGCGCAGTCGGTGATCCTGGCCTTGAGCGAAGATGCCACGACGTTGTTTGGCACCGTTATCCTCAAGGATCTCGCTCCGCATGTGCCCGTCATCGCCAGGGTCAACGGCCCGGAAAACGTCGAGCGCATCCACGGGGCGGGCGCGGATTTCGCCCTCTCGATCAGCCAGGTCACCGGCCAGATTCTGGCGCGCAAACTCCTCGGCAAACAATCCCTGGCGTTGGATCAGTCGCTCAGGGTTTCCATGGTTGCGTCGCCGGAACTCATCGGCCAACACCCATCCGACCTGCGCATCCGGCCACGAACGGGCTGCTCGGTGGTGGCCGTGGAGCGCGGCAGCGAATTGATCGTCCATTTCGGTCGCGACTTCCGCTTCGCCGACGGCGACTCGGTTTATATTTGCGGCAGCGATGGAGACATCAGGAAATTTGTCGGCGTCTTCCCCGCGGGCAAGCATTGACACCGCCACGATTGGCGATGCGCCCCGTGTCGGGTTGGAGGCTTAGTGCGGCGACGTATCGGGCGTAGGTGAAGGAAGCGCTGCGGGCCGATTAGCGGAGAGCCCGCTGGAGAAGGTGCAGATCGCGTAGACGTTCACGCTGGAAGAGGCTGCGCAAGCTTTGGAAGCGATGAAGCAGCATTACCTGGTCAAAATCGTCGTGCGCGTCAGCGACGAATAGGGAGCCTGGCAAAACAGTAATCGCTCTCTGTTACCGCCGACGGGCTGGAGGTGTTCGGGTTTGCGGATACGACGGGAGGCAGACGGCGGATGGTGGAGCGCAGCGCGGCCGACATCAACCAGCAGTTGCGGCGTGTGGGAACGGAATCGGTTAAGGAAATCTGCCGAAGAGGCTGGCGTTTTTCGGGGCCCGACACTTTTGAGACAAGCTCACTCTTTCATCGTGGCTTTGAGAAAGTCTTTTTGGCCGCTGCCAGATTTGCCTTTCCCGCCCGTGGGATTCTTGGCAGATGGGAGATCTCTTACTTTCAGTGATGGCTTGCTCGCTTTGGCGGTCTTGGATTTTGTTTTCATTGTTTAGACCGCAACTTTACTGCTTCACCTTGTTCGTGGGCAAGGTTGTTTTTATTCCCAGCGAGTCGCCGTTGTGTTTAGCTGGGGCGAGATTGAGAACCGCGGCTATCTTTTCTCTTCGTGGTTGGTGAACGGCGAAATACGATGGGCAGTGTGCTACGGGCAGATAATCGGTCCTACCTCGTAGACCGGAGTAATCACGCTTAGTCCTCGATTATTTTATGTCGCTCGCCGCAAAGCGTATCCGTAGATTGGTGCGAGAAATCTACGAGGAGCGCCCTTATCCAGTCACACACGAGGGCGCAATCAAAACTGACCGTTGGCCTTTGCCATCGATGGAGTGGATCGCGGCGGTCGGCCAGGATAATGGCTCAGGTCGCATTTCGCAGCCTCGCCGAATCCTAGTGGCGGGCTGTGGCACTGGCGTAGAAGCCTTCGCGATGCGGCGGCGGTTTCCAAAAGCTCATATCACCGCGATCGACTTCAGTCAGCGATCCATCGGATTAGCGAAAGAATTGCAGCGGCGTTTCTCCAAGAGCCGGTCTATCCGGTTTGTGGTTTCCGACCTGGCAGAGCCGAGACTGGCTTCCAAGGTCGGGGGCGATTTTAATTTTGTCAGCTGCCACGGCGTCCTGAGCTATTTGCCGCGTCCGGCCGCGGCCTTGCGGAATCTCGCGGAATGTCTCGCCAGCGACGGCGCCCTGTATCTGGGGGTGAATGGCTCCACGCACCACAGCGCAAGTCTACGAAAAGTGCTGCCTGGCTTCGGCGTCGACATCAGAAAACTCGAGGATGGTCCGACCGTGCGCCGACTTTTAAAGTTGTGCGACGCCATCGCCGAAGGGAGATCGCTGCGGCATTCCTCAACGCTGGCCCCGGTTCTTCTCGCGGGCGACGTGTTTGGCCCGCTCATCCACGATCTTTCGCTCTCAGTCTGGGCTAGGATGGCGAGGCGTGCGGGTTTATGGATGCAGGCCAGTTACCACCATCAGCTTGCTCTGCGTCGCCTTTTCCAACGGCCGATTTCCCAGATGCTGATGCCTAAGTCTCGCGCTGAGATCTGCGAGGTGGCGGACACCCTGCGTCCGACGGGTTTTCACCGCCTCCTTTTTTCGCGGATACGGCCTACCCGGCCACCTTGGAAGAGCGCGCGCGGCCTGCTCCAGTGGAGCGCCTGCCAGACCGGCTTGTATCAGTTTTGTTTGCCGCCCAAGCGAACCCATTCGACACGCAGGCTGCGCAAAGTGATCGGTACCAGTAAATCCATCGGTTCACAGCTGGAGTGGAGGATGCCTGATTGGGAAATTGAAATCCTGCGGCACAATGATGGTCGCCTCTCGCTCGACGAGATTTTGTCCGGCAGCTCCGAGTCCGTTTCTTATCCGTTACTTCGAGACGAACTTTATCGCCTTTATCAGTTGGATGTAATTAACCTGCTGCCGCCTCGTAGCGCCCGTTTGTAAGGAAACGGGGAGTAAGGGGCAGTCGGTGCATACGTGTAGGACCCCGATCGTATCCTTTACGAACTCCGGTTCGCGACGGGATGGCGGCCTTCGTCGAATTCGATGAGGATCTCAATGGTTTTCCGGTAGCGCGCCGCCGATCAACGATACTTCGCGATCAGATGATCAATGTAGCGGCTGTACTCCTCCGCCAGCGCCGCACTGGCGATGAATAATATATTCTCGGCGTTGAACTGCGCGCTGCGCGAAAAGTTGTAGGAACCGGTGATCACGGTGTCATCAATGACGAGCACTTTGGCGTGCATGAAATCGTGGCGGCCGGTCGGCGTGTAGGGAGTCGAATTTTTCCCGACGAGGTCCGCGCGCGCCACGATGTCCTTGATCGCTGGCACCTTCCAGCGATTCGACGGCACATTGTTCCAATCCCGGTAAACGTCTTCCTGTTGGGTTTCATCGTGAATGCCATCGACTCTCACGCGCCCCGCATCGAGCAAGCCGAGCAAGGCGTTGATGAGCGTGCCGGAGTTAATGAGGAGGCTGCAAATACGGACGCGCCGCTCCGCCGCTTCCACGCGGCGAGCTATCTCTGCGTCGATTTGCAGCCCGCAGCCAGGCGAGAACATCACCCGCACTTTCGCCGGGGCGCCGCCGTAGGTTAACTGTACGTCGCGCGTCTTGATTTCGCCGCTGCCTTCGAAGTTCTCGCGGCGCCAGATCTCGTCGAAGTCGAGCGCGTAGAAGTGCGCAATCTCGGGCGACTCGATCGTGACCACATTATTTTCCATCAAGGTAAACGCGTCATCGGTCAGGTTGAGCGAACCGGTCCACACCGCGGTCCCGTCGCGCACGATGAACTTGTGATGCATCAATTTCATCCCGCCGATTCTGCGCCAGGGAAAACCTAGCGATTGCACCATCGCGCTGGTGCCGGCCGAAGCGGGATCCTGCCCCGCGGCGACATTCGGGTGAAGCGGCTTGTCGCCATCAAAACAAACGCGGATCTGCACGCCGGCCTGCGCGCGTTCGGCGAGCGCGTGCTGCAACTGTGAGAAGAGCGGTGGACTCAACCTCATGTCGTAAAGCGCGAGGTCGAGCGTGCGTTGCGCGCCGCTGATAAATCGAACGAGCCGCGCCATCACGTCGGCTGCGCTTTGTTCATCCTGCGCGAGGAAGAAGACGTCGAGATTATCCACGAAAAGGAAGAAGGATCAGAAGCTCTCTATTAACACTTCGTTCGCCCTTCACTCAGTTGGCGAAGGTCACTTTTTTGCTTTCGCCTTCACTGCGGATTTCTTTGCGCTGGTCTTTCCTTTAGCCCTTGTCGCCTCGTAGTTGGTTATCAGCTTCTCCACGGACACGCGCGCAACGGTGCGCCCGACGACTTCGAGTGAGAGGTCGTCCAAGTTTTTGAAGCGGACGCAACCTTTCCCCATGTCGAGTTTCTTCCCGCTCTTCTGGTATTCGCTCTGGAACCAGGTGGTGAGCGCGGGATCGATGTACAAGAACGGGCAATGCAGCACCATGCCCGACTTTTGCGAGGCGAGGGTGATGAAGGGCAGCGGCACTTTCTTGTTCCCACCGTAGCCAGTCGGACAAAGCGAGAGCGGGACATACCAGCCGATCATCCCGAATTGGATGCCTTCCTCATATCCGTCGGGCAAGTTGTCATTGATCACCTGGCGCACGGCGCTGAGCGCGGCGCGGCGATCCGCCGGAAGTGCGGCGAGGTCTTGGGCCACGGTGGAAGCTGTCATCCCGGAGACGATATCCGCTGAACAGTGCGGCGGACAACCATGATCGCGGCGAAGCGGTGATTAAGTTGCGCGGAGGAAAGCGATCTGCGTAAGCTCGCGACTCATGGGGGTTGCTTCCAACACACCGAAAGCGGGATCGACGGGTTTTGCGGGGATCTTGCGGACGGATTACCCGTTACTCCTCGGCCTGGCGAGCGCGGGATGTTTCCTCTGGGCGGGGAGCGCGGCGTTGGACGGGATTGCCAATCCTTTGATCCTCGCCGGAGTCTTTGTCTGGTTGTTTGTGGGTGTTCTTTGGTCGGCCATTTCGGTCGTACTCCATGCAGATTGTCTCGCGGTGAAGATGGGCGAGCCGTACGGGACGCTGATCCTGACGCTCTCCGCGATCGCGATAGAAGTGGTGATGATCTCGGCGGCGGTCCTGCATGGGGCGAATAATCCGACGCTCGCCCGCGACATGATGTTCGCCGTGGTCATGATCGCGCTGAACGGTCTGATCGGTTTGTCGCTTCTACTTGGCGGATTGCGTCATCGCGAGCAGGGTTACAATCTCAAGGGAACGAGCGCGTATTTGAATACGATTATGGCGTTAGTGGTGCTCGCTTTGGTGCTGCCGAATTTTACCACCTCGATGTCCGGCCCGCGGTTGTCATCGGTGCAGCAAATATTTCTCATCTTCACCACGCTGATTCTTTACGGGATTTTTCTGGCGATCCAGACGAGCCGGCATCGTGACTATTTTCTGGAGACGCCGGGATCGGAACCGGGCGGCGCGCACGAGCATGGCTTCGTGCTCCGCTCGACTGGCTTTCACGTCGCGATGTTATTCCTCTATCTCATTGCGGTCATCGTCCTGGCGGAAAAGTTCGCCATTCCACTCGATAACTGTATCGAGCGCCTCGGGATGCCTCAGGCTTTTGCGGGTGCCATTGTGGCGGGGCTCGTGCTCGCGCCGGAAGCGCTCTCCGGGATCAAAGCGGCGATGGGAAATCAACTCCAGCGCTCGGTCAACATCCTGCACGGCTCAGTCCTGGCCTCCATCGGCCTAACGATTCCGGCTGTACTCACGATTGGCATGATCACGCATCGGCCGATCACGCTCGGGATTAGCGGCGGGAATCTTCCGCTGCTCCTCCTGACGCTCGCGGCAACCATGGTCACGTTTGGCAGTGGGAAGACGAGCATCCTCCAGGGATGTATCCATCTGCTGCTTTTTAGTGTTTTTCTGCTGCTGATTTTCTGCCCCTGAGATTCTCTGCCGGTAGAGCTACTAAGTCGGAAGTGTTAGTCCGCTTTTCGCCGTGAGGCTCCGACGTTGCTGCGACCTGTGAGCTTGGCTGGGTTGTTTGTTGGGGAAACAGCGGGAGATGGGGCGGCAGCGGGGGCAGAGCTGGCGTAACGATGCGCCTAACGATGGCGTGGAACGGAGAAGCGGAGTGGGCCACGTGCGCCCGTTGGATCCACTTCCTGGCCGCCTTGGGTGCAACTTAGCTTTCCAGATTTGACGAATCGGCCCGCTTCACATCCGCCGACCAGGTTCTCATTGATAACCTTGCGCACCGCGCTGAGCGCGGCGCGGCGATTCGCGGGGAGTGCGGCGAGGTATTCGCCACGGTGGAAGTTGTCATCTTGGCGACGATACTCGCTGCGCTGCGCGCTGCGGCGGGCAGGCCTCATGCCTTTGAAACGCTGAAACGTTGAAACGCCGGGTGAAGGAGGCCGATCACGAGGTAACTTCGCGGCGGCGGCGCAGCAGCGTGCGCGACATTAACCCGCAAAAGATCGAGTTCCTGCGCGCCCTGCGCGCCCAGACGAAGTGCGGTTTGAAATTCGAACCGACGATGCTGGGCTGCGGCCGTAGTCTTCTTTTAGAAGTGAGCACCGAGTATCCTGCATCTGATGGTGCCGGTAGGACATGCGTGGCCGCTTCCTAGTTCGCGGAGCGCCTTGCGGCCGAAGCCTGAAGGCGCGGCTCCTACTGTGGAGGGAGATCGACCCGCGTCGTCGTAACCCAGTTCTCCGCAATTTTCCGGTCGATTAAGTCGGTGCGATTGGCCGAGAGAAACTCGTGCCTTGTCGCGGATGCATGGTCGCACGCTTTCAATCACTTAGTGAAGAAACTTCGCGGCTTTATTTCGCTGCCCGGCCGAAGCTCTGATTAAAGCGTCACGCCGCTCGTTCGCGTGACCGAAAAGGATCTCCAGTTAGGCGACAATCGCCTAACCAGACGAACGATCAGAATCCCACCTGGAACCCGGCGCTGATACTCTGCGAGGTGTAATTCTCGCGGCCAAGGGTGGTGCTGTAATAGCTGAAAATTCCCACCCGCGGAGTGATTTGGGCGCCGACGCCCGCGTCGAGCCGGACACTATCGCGGCCCAGGCGCGGACCGGTGACTTCGAAGCGATTGATCCCGTCGAAGCTGGCGTTAAAGCTGGCATAGTCGTCTGCGAATTCGTGTTCCCATTGCGCGCGGAGATAGGGGCGGACGGAAATTCGTTTGATCTCGCCTTGGTAGGCCAACTGTAAACCGGCGGCCGAGCGCACGGAGTCGAGTTCGTGGTCTTGGATCTCGAGACTTCCGAGGGTAAAGCTTTCTGTGAAGCCATCGATGTGCGCGTGCGCCAACCGCACCGAGGCAATGGGGCCGAAAGTCCATCGCCCGATCTGGTGCTCGTATCCTGTGCCGATCAAGGCCGCGACATCGCTTCCAGTTGTGTCGCCGCGGGTGATTCCACCGACGGTCTGGCGGCGGGTGTCGATCGTACTCAAGCCTCCGGTGAGGACGCCATCGAGATAGAAGCCGCCGGTGTAATAGGTCGCGTAAAGGCTCGCACGTCCGCTATTACTTCGAATGTTGCCGCCGTAGTTCAGATCGGCCCGCGTATTGGCGTAGCCTAACGCGAGGCCGGCCGCGAAGTGAGGTCCCACCCGGTAATCCGCGCCGACCGTCATGCCGGCCGTTTCGAAATCTGCGCCGACGCGTGTTCCTTCGCTTTCGACGTCGATAAACTCGCCCGTTCCGGTGAGGAAAAATCCCCAGCTTCCTTCGCGCGGCAGGTTCGTGGCCGCCGCCGACGGTGGGTAATCTTTCGTGTCGATCATAGTCTTCCCATCGCTGAGAGAATCCTTGCCGTCACTGACATAGGCCGGGGCCTGCGGTGCGGCCGGGGCGTTGGGGACATTGTGGCGAATGTCGTCGAGCCGCGGGATGATGTTGTCGATCTGGATTCCAGGGAGGCTAATTTCGATCACCGGCAGAATGGGAAGGTCGGTCGGGTAAATCAAACCGATCGGAATTGGAGTTCCTCCGGGAGCGGGGGCGGGAGTGGTTCCCGGTGCGGGAGTTCCGGTTGGCCCTGGCGTTGCGGTCGGTCCCGGCGTTCCCGTTGGTCCTGGAGTTGCGGTCGGTCCCGGCGTTCCCGTTGGTCCTGGGGTTGCAGTTGGTCCCGGAGTTGCGGTCGGTGAAGGGGTCGCGGTTGGTCCCGGGGTTGGAGTCGCCGTCGGCGCTGGTGTCGGTGTCGGTGTCGGTGCGGTGATGATATTGCTGTCGAGCGTGACCGCGCCATTGATCGCCAGGGCGCGGCCTTCCAAGGT
>JBBSQB010000043.1:0-8883 GCA_038258245.1 Chthoniobacterales bacterium | reverse complement strand
GCGATTTCGAGTTCGCCCAGAAATTCGGACTTGAAATCCGCACCGTCGTCGCACCCCAACGCGACGCAGCGGCGTCCGAGCAGGCGAGCGCACGCGACTCGCGTGCCGGTTTTGGCGACTCGCCATAACCATCGGGTGGGCAGATGATCCATGTTCGCAAAGGCGGGTCGCCTTTGCCGGCACGCGAGTCGCGTGCGCTCCCCGGAGGGGACAGCCAGCGCGCTATTTCTTGTCTTCGTCGAGCTTGGCTTTGACGGCGGTCTCGATTTCTGCGTAGAGCGCGGCGTCGTTCTTGAGCGCTTCTTTGCCAGCATCTCGCCCTTGCGCGAGCTGCGTGCCTTTATAACTGAGCCACGAACCGCGTTTCTCGATGATCTGCTTCTCGAGCGCGAGATCGAGGAGCGAGCCGGTCGTGGAAATGCCTTCGTTATACATGATGTCGAACTCGGCCTCGGTGAAGGGCGGGGCGACTTTGTTCTTCACCACTTTCATACGGGTGCGATTGCCAGTAACGACGCCGTCGGTCTGCTTGATCGCGCCGATGCGGCGAATGTCGCAACGCATGCTCGCGTAAAATTTGAGCGCTCGGCCGCCGGGCGTCGTCTCGGGATTGCCAAACATGACGCCGATCTTTTCGCGGATCTGATTGGTGAAAATGCAGCAGGTGCGCGCTTTCGAAATGAGCGAGGTCAATTTGCGCAACGCCGCGCTCATTAAACGCGCTTGCGTCCCGACGGTGGAATCGCCGATCTCGCCATCGAGTTCCTGTTTCGTGACCAAGGCCGCGACGGAATCGAGGACGATGACGTCGAGCGCGTTCGAGCGGACGAGCGTCTCGACGATGCGGAGCGCTTCTTCGCCGGAGCTCGGCTGCGAGACGAGTAGGTCGTCGAGATTGACGCCGAGCTTCTTGGCGTACTGCGGATCGAGCGCGTGCTCCACATCGACGAAGGCCGCAAGGCCGCCGCGCTTTTGCGCCTGCGCGATAACGGTGAGGGTGAGGGTGGTTTTGCCGGAAGATTCCGGGCCGTAGATTTCCACGACGCGCCCGCGCGGAAATCCGCCCACGCCGAGCGCGCGATCGATCAGGATATTGCCGGTGGGGATCACGTCGATGTCGACAATCTTGTCGTCCCCCAGGCGCATGATCGCGCCGTCGCCGTAATCCTTGGCAATCTGCTGGATGGCGAGTTCGAGGTTCTTGTTGCGGGCGGCGAGCACCTTGTCGTCGCCGGATTTTTCTTCAGTTTTTGCGGCCATAATGGGGTGGGCTTAATAAGTCCTGTCTGGCCCGGTTCGCAAAGCGAAAAGCGAGCCGCCGCGGCATTTCGAGAAAAACCCGCAAGCCTTTGCGCGTGGCCGATTCGCTCTATGCTGGTCTCTGTGCAGCGCGACGCTCAAACGGAGAAATTCATGCAGCTGGCGCTGGCCGAGGCCCGCAAGGGCCTTGGCCTAACGAGTCCCAATCCGGCGGTTGGCGCGGTCATCGTGAGGAATGGCAAAGTGATTGCGTGTGGCCATCATCGAGAGGCCGGCGGGCCGCATGCAGAAGTCGAGGCGCTGGGTCGCCTCAAGGGATCCTTTCCACGGGAAGCGACGCTCTATGTCACCCTCGAGCCTTGTTCGACAGTTGGCCGCACTCCAGCTTGCGCGGCCGCCATCATCGAGAGCGGCGTCCGGCGGGTGATCATCGGAGCGATTGATCCGAATCCGCGGCATTCGGGTCGCGGCTTGAAGTTACTGGAGAAAGCCGGTCTCGATGTGCGCATCGGCGTTTTGGAGGATCAATGCACGGCGCTCAATCCCGGTTATAACAAGTGGATTCAGACCGGCCGGCCTTATGTGATCGCCAAATGCGCGATGTCTCTGGATGGCCGCCTTACCCGACCGGCCGGGGAAGGTCCTTGGCTGACCAGTGCAGCAGCGCGGCGACAAGTGCATCAACTGCGGGCGCAAGTCGACGCCATCCTGATCGGCGCCGAAACTTTGCGGCGGGACGACCCGCGTCTCACGGTGCGCGGAGCAAAAGTTGCGCGTCAGCCCTGGCGTGTTGTCGTGACGCGATCGGGGAAGTTGCCGGCATTGGCTCGTCTTTTCACGGATCGCTTCGCCGAGCGGACATTGGTGTTTTTTCGCAACACCTCGCTCTCCGAAGTGCTGAGCGAACTGGGAGCGCGCGAAATCACCAGCGTGCTGATCGAAGGAGGCGGCAGCGTGCTAACCGAAGCGCTCGACGAACGATTGATCGACCGGTTCGAAATTTATTACGCGCCCTTGCTCACGGGCGGACCGGTCAAAGCATTCGCCGGTCGCGGAGCGGGCTCCACCTTGGAGGGTTTGCGGTTGCAACAGGTGCGCTACGAAAAAGTAGGGCAGGATGTTCGGTTGATCGCGCATCCGGTGTGACTTTTTCCGCGAATAACTTGATGAAGTTTACCGTCTCTTAATTGTTACTATCAACGGAGGAAAAATTATGAATTGGAAAAAAATTCTTCTGATTGCCATCGCCGTCGGCGGTCTGGCATTCGCAACTGCGCCTCAGTCTGAGGCGCGCGGCCGAGTTTCGATCGGGATCGGAATCGGATTCCCGGTGGGATACGGCTATTACGGGTACGGCCCGGGCTATTATGGCTACCGCGGCTACCCGTACGGTTACGGTTACCGGCCGTATTATCGAGTGGGCTATCGCACCGGTTACTATCGGCCATATTACTGGCATCGTGGCCATCGGGTTTATTACGGGCGTCACGTCCGTCGTCACGGCGGTCACGGTCGGCGCTAGGAGCAGGGATTTTGATTGGGCGAGCCGCCGTGCGGCGGTTCGCTCAATCGCCCTTGTCCTTTAAGAGAATCGTTAGGACGAGGAAGATGCCGCACCCGGCGGCCGCGAGGAAAAAGAGGATGGCGAGCCCCGGGTAACCCCAGATGCGGAACGTCGTATCGACTCGCATCAACATCGCGGCGCCGACGATCAGCGCGGCGATGATAAGGCCGACCGTGATCCGGTTGGCCACTTTCTGAAAACCCTGCACCAGCGTTTTCTCGTCGATCGCATCGACGGAAATTTTCATCTCGTTGTTCGAAATGGCGTCGATGATGCGATTCAAACGCGCCGGCAGGCGAGCGAGCAGATCCTTTAGTTCGAGGACGCCGCTGAAGAGATTTCCGGGCGAGAGGCTCTTGAGCAATCGCTGCTGCATGATCTCAGCGGCGTTGCGACGGATGGAGGCGTTTGGGTCGAACTCCGGCTCAATCGCGCGACCGACCTGATCGAGATTGAGCAGCGTTTTCCCCAGCATGGTCAACTCCGGCGGCACGCGAATGCCGCTCTCGGCCGACGTTTGAGTCACTTCGAGGACGAGCCGGCCGACCTGCATTTGCTCGACCGTCGCCGTTTTCTGTTGGGCCACGATTTCGGAGATGCGGCGGGTGAATTCCTTCTCGTTAAACTCCGGCTTCTTTTCGCCGATTTTAATGGCGATGGCGGAAGCTTCTTCGCCGTGGCCTTCGGAAATGGCGAGCAGCAGTTGCAGTAAATCCTCCTGCAACCGCGGCATGATGCGCCCCACCATGCCGAGATCGATCAAAGCGATGCGATAATCGTCGGTGATAAAGACGTTGCCCGGATGCGGGTCGGCGTGGAAAAAACCGTGCACCAAAATCTGTTCGAGATAAGCGCGAAACATTTCTTCGGCGAGCGCGCCGGAGTCGAATTCCATGCGGCCGAGCGGGCTGAGGTCGGTAATTTTTTTCCCACGCACATACTCCATGGTGAGGACGCGCGAGCTGCTGTAATCGTCGATCGGTGCGGGGACGATGACGCGCTCGAAGTTGCTCAGTTGCTGGCCGAGCGTGAGCAGGTTCGCGGCTTCCTGGCGGTAATCGAGTTCACGCAGGAGGCTCTTGCGAAATTGCTCGAGCATCTGGCGAAACTCGTAACGCTTCCCGAGTTCCGTATGCGCATCGAGAAATTCCGCCATCTCTTCGAGCGCATCGAGGTCGCCCACCATCTGATCGCGAATGCCGGGCCGTTGCACTTTGACGGCGACCTGTTCGCCGCTTCGGAGCACGGCGCGATGCACCTGGCCGAGCGAGGCGGAAGCGAGCGGCTCAACGTCGAATTCGAGAAACGCCTTCGACAAGCGCACGCCTAATTCGGACGAGACGATCTTCTCGACTTCGTCGAAACCAAACGGCTCCACCTTGTCCTGCAACCGGGTGAGCGCTTCAATGTAGGCGCGCGGCATCATCTCGACGCGCGTGGACAGGAGCTGCCCGAGTTTCACAAACGTCGGGCCCATTTCCTCCAGGTCAGTGGCCAGCTCTTCCGCCTTGGCCGCTTCCTTCGGGGTGATGCGTTGCTCGGCGGCCAGCGCCTCGTCCAGGCCCGTGCTTTTGGCCAGATCGGCGCGGCCGTATTTCACGAAGAGCCAGGCGATCTGGCGGTAGCGATTAAGATGCTGCGGATTGAGTGAGATGCCCATGGTCGGTGATTTGGTAGGTACAAGAGATGGCGCGCCGCTCGGGCGCGCCATCAAATATTTTCGTGAGCGCGAAGGCCCTCGATTAGCCGGCGTGCGTCGCCTTATCGTCCGCTTCGAGCCATTCGAAAAGCGTGGTTTTTTCCGGATCAAGTCCCAGCTTTTCGCACTCTTCCTTAAAGTAATCGCGCTTCTCTGGATCGCTCATCATGCTGTATTTCTCCCTTTCGTCCGACCAGGCTTTCACTTCGTCCGCCGATTTTTTATCGCCGTGGGAATCGAGCCATTGGGCCATCTCGGCGTCGCCTGTTCCCTTTTCCACTTCCGCTTTGAAGTCGTCGCCCTTCACGCCTTTGAAGCCGAAGAGCATGTTATCGAGCGGGCAATCAAAATGATATTCCCCGATGTCCCCGCCGATGAGCGCGCGGCATTTATCGAGGGTGCGGCCGAGAATGACGTAGCCGCCGATGCGCGTCCGCGGGCTGCGCGGCGCTTCCTTTGTCAGATCTTTTCCAGTGACAGTTTTATCCATCGTTAAGGCTAAGGCCGAAAGGATATCCCGCAACTTTTCGAAAAAAGATTCAAACCAACGCAAAGCACGCGCGGGCTGCGATTCAACATTATATGGCACAAAAGAAAGAAATTATCTCAGCAGTAAACAGCTTGATCGAGACGCTTAAGGACGGCCAGGAAGGTTATCGTCAGGCCGCCGAAGCGGTCAAAGATTCCGAGTTGAAATCACTCTTCAACGAATACTCCTCGCAGCGCGCCAAATTTGCCGGCGACTTGCAAAGCCAGTTGCGCTCCCTCGGCGAATCCGATCCGGAAACGACCAGCAGCGTCGCCGGCTCGCTCCATCGCGCGTGGATCAACATGAAATCGGCGATCAGCTCGCAGAACGATCACGCCATTTTGTCGGAGTGCGAACGCGGCGAGGATTCCGCCGTCGCCGAATATAAGAAGGCGATGGAAGCGGAGCTGCCTTCGCCGTTGCGCGAAACCGTTTCACAGCAACAGAACGAAGTGAAAACCGCGCACGATCGCATTCGTAATCTGCGCGATTCACGCAAGAGCTAGGCGCTCGCAAGATTCAAAATTCGACGGGCGGAATGGGCCATGTGCGCATTCCGCCTGTTGTTTTGAGCGCAGGATTACAGTCACGCAGGCGCTGCTGTGATCGCTTTCTGAAAATTTATCTGTTCGTTTCGCTCCGCGATCCCTCGACTTCCTCTGACGGCTCCGCTCGGGATGACAATTCAGAGAAACGCCGCACATTTCCGCCATGGTTAACATCTCCATCCGTTACGACGGCGAGCTGCATTGCTCGGCCACGCACGATCCTTCCCAAGCCAAAATCGCGACCGACGCGCCGACCGATAACAACGGCAAGGGCGAAAGTTTTTCGCCCACCGATCTGGTCGCGACAGCGCTGGGCACCTGCATGAGCACCATCCTGGCGATGACGGCGGAGCGTCACGGGCTCGACATTAAAGGCGCCACCGTCAGCGTGGCGAAGGAAATGTCGGAGGACGCGCCGCGCCGCATTGTCGCGTTGCCATCTGAAATGCACATTCCGTTGCCGGCCGATTGCCCGCAGCGTGACGTTCTCGAAAAAGCGGCCCTCAACTGTCCCGTGCACAAAAGTTTGCCCGAAGAAATCGAGCGACCGGTCAAGTTCTTCTGGGAAGGCTAGAAGACTGCTGTAGTCGCTTCGCTGTGCGAAGCGCGGGATCAAACGTCGCTGCTCTCACGTCGCCCGCAGGGAGACGGCTACAGGATTCTACTGGCCGAGCACCCAGGCAAAAAGCAACGGCGCACAAATCGTGGCATCGCTTTCGACCACGAACTTCGGCGTGGAGGCCGCCAGTTTTCCCCAAGTAATCTTCTCGTTAGGCACGGCGCCCGAGTAACTGCCGTAGCTCGTCGTCGAATCGCTGATCTGGCAGAAATAGCCCCACAAGGGCACGCCGGTGCGCTCCAGATCCTGGTGCAACATCGGGACGACGCAGATCGGGAAATCGCCAGCGATGCCGCCGCCGATTTGGAAGAAACCGATCGAGCCCTCGCGGTTGCGCAGCTTTTTGGCGTTCTTCGTATAGTAATCCGCCAGCCAGGTCATGTATTCGATGCCGGTGCGCACGGTGTGCACGTTCTTCACGTCGCCGCGCACCACTGCCGCCGCATACATGTTGCCGAGCGTCGCGTCCTCCCAACCTGGCACCACGATCGGCAGGTTTTTTTCGCAGGCTGCCAGCAGCCAGGAATTTTTCGGGTCGATCTGATAGCTCTTCTTCAGCTTCCCGCTGCGCAGGATTTTATACATGAACTCGTGCGGGAAATAATGCTCTTTCGCACGGTCGGCTGCCATCCACTCTGCCAACACCACTTTCTCGATCCGCCGCATCGCTTCCATCTCGGGAATGCATGTGTCGGTCACGCGATTCATGTGGCGGGAGAGTAGTTGCTGCTCGTCTTTTGGCGTCAGCTGCCGGTAGTGCGGCACGCGTTCGTAGTGGTCGTGCGCGACGAGATTGAAAACGTCCTCTTCTAAATTCGCGCCGGTCGAGACGATCAAATGCACCTTGTCGCGCCGGATCATTTCCGCCAACGAAATGCCGAGCTCGGCGGTCGACATGGCGCCCGCGAGCGTGACCAGCATCTTCCCGCCAGCGGCGAGGTGGGTCTCGTAGCCTTTGGCTGCATCGAGCAAAGCGGCGGCGTTAAAGTGGCGATAGTTCCGCGCGATGAATTTCGAGATCGGCCCCTTCTTCTTCGCGAGCGCGGCGTTGACTTCTTCCGGACTTTGGGAGCGTCGTTTGGCTTTCATTTACTTTGGTAATTCGGGTCAGGCGGGATACAGCCACTTCATGTAATCGGCCACGCCGGCTTCGAGCGGGAATTGCGGTTCGTAACCAAGACCGTCTCGCACCTTCGTCAGATCGGCTTGGGTGAAATTCTGATAATGGGCGTGGGGATTATCGATGTAATCGGGCTGGAAATTTGTGCCTAACGAGCGATTCAAAATCTCGACCAGCTCGTTGAACGAGCGCGCCTGGCCGCAGCCGAGATTGTAAATGCCGCTCTGTTTCGCTTCGGACGCGCGGATGATTCCCTGCACGATGTCCTTCACGTAAACGAAGTCGCGCTTCTGCTCGCCCTGTTTGAAAATGCGGGGGCGTTGCCCCGCTTTCATCTGCTGGGCGAGGTGATAAATCATGCTCGCAGGCACGCCCTTGTGCGCTTCGCGCGGGCCGTAAACGTTAAAGAAGCGTAGGCCGACGATGATCCAATCGTTCGCTTCCGCCGCGGCGCGCTGGGCCAGATTATCCAGCATCGCTTTCGAAAAAGCATAGACGTTGGCTGGAGCGGCTATCGTCTCCTCAGAACTCGCATCCGTCGTCGCGCCGTAGGTCGAGGCGGACGAAGCGTAGACGATGCGGGCGCGGTGCGGTCGCGCGAAACGCAGCAGGCGACGAAAGCTCTCGACGTTGTCGTGCACCTGCTCGAACTGATCGTGATTCGTGGTGTCGGTGATGGAGGCGAGATGGAAAATAGCGTCGAACTGTTCGTCGCCGAATTGCGCGCGCCAATCCATGGTCGCCAGATTTTGAGCGACAAAATCGCCGCGATAACCGGCCAGATTCTTGAAATCGCCGGAGCGAAAATCATCGATCACGGTGAGCTGCGCATCCGGGAATCTCTCCTGGATTGTAAGGACGAGATTCGAGCCGATGAAGCCGGCGCCGCCGGTGACGAGCAGGTTCGGTTTGGTGGAATCGGGCAAAGGCACGGCGCGCAGCGGAATGGTTGGGACGCGATTAAATAAAGGTTGAACGCGGAAGCGCAAGCAGCTAATCCTCGCCGCAGTTCTTTGCGAGTTTGATCAGTGGATCGGCGCGAGAAATCCCGTTTGAATCGGGAGCAGTTGCGCTGCTGTAACTGGATACGACTTCCCACGAGCCAATCGTTCGGCGCGAGCCAGCGGTGAAGGCGGGAAGAAGGTGTGCCTCGAAGCATTCGAGGCCGCAAGCCAGGAGCCAGAATATTTGCCCGCTCCACCTCATTCGTGTCGCCGCGTGTGCGGACGGCTCGAAAAAACTTCTTCGCGAAAAAGAAGAGTGAGAGTTGTGGAATCGTTGGCTGCAAACTGACCGATCCGCCTCTCGATATTGGAGGAAAATTGTCATGCAGAAAACGTCTTCACTTGGGGACTCGTTAGGGAAATTGTTGTGCGCCGCTCTGGCGCGCGGAATGCAGAGGATGGGGAGCGCACGCGACTCGCGTGCTGGCGTGGGCGACCCGCCCACGCGAACTTTTGCCGCGGCACGATGCGTGGGAAGGCTTTTCTCATTGGCCAAGCGTGGGGGCATCGGCGTTTCGGCGAGTCGCCGAAACGGGCACG
>JBBSQB010000042.1:0-11443 GCA_038258245.1 Chthoniobacterales bacterium | reverse complement strand
GTCAGCGACCGCGGCTACAGGGGCGCGGCCTAACGAGCAATCGTCTCGCCGGCGCCGTGCAGCGCGATGAGAAGATTCTCAAGCGTGAATGGCTTTTGCAGAACGGCCGTCGCGTCTTCCGGCGCGGCGTTTTCCGGCGTGTTGATCAAGATGACCGGCAAATCGCTTTCGCCGCGTAAGGCGCGCACGATTCCCTCGCCGCCAGCATCCGGCAGCGCGCCATCGGCAATCACGATGTCGGGGCGACTCTGCGCGATCAATTCCTGCGCTTCGCTCAGGTTGGCCGCCGTGCTGACGCGATAGGAAGCGCTGACGAGCGTTTCCCGCATCATCTCCGTGAGCGCCGCTTCGGCGTCCACAATCAGAATCAGCCGGCCGCCGCCATCCTGCGCGATCGTCCTGGCGCCGGAGGCGCTGGCACTTCGCTCGGGTCGAATGGCGGGCAGATAAATGGAAAAGGTGGTCCCTTCGTCAGGCGCGCTTTGCACATCGATGGCGCCGCGATGATTCCGGGCAATTAACGCGACCGTCGCGAGCCCGAGTCCCGTGCCTTTCTCTTCGCTCTTGGTCGTGAAGAAGGGATCGAAAATTTTGGCGACGACCTCGGGCGGCATGCCGCTGCCCGTATCATGCACGCGCAAGAGGACGTAATTGCCCACCTCGAGCCGGCCTTGCACGAGATCGACCGGGTTTTCGATGGTGACGTTACGCGCGGTTAACGTAATCGCGCCGGTCGTGACGATGGCGTCGCGGGCGTTCACGCAAAGATTGAGAAGGATTTGATAAAGTTGCGTCGGGTCGACCTCGGCGTTCCACGTTTCGCCTACCTCGTCCGCGCGCACGGTGATCGATTTTGGAAACGTGCTCCGCGCCATCCGGGCGACTTCCTCCACGACGTGACGCAGCGGCGCCGAATGGCTCCGGCCGGTGATGCCGCGGGCGAAGGAAAGCACTTGCCTAACGAGTTCGACGCCGCGCCGGGCCGATTGCTGCATCATGCCGAGAAGCGAACGGGTTTGGGCATCGGCGCCATGCTGAAGGAGCGCGTCGGTTCCCATGGTGATAGGCGCGAGAATGTTGTTGAGGTCGTGTGCCATGCCGCTGGCGAGCAGGCCGATGCCTTCGAGCCGTTGCGCTTGCAGAAGCTGCTTTTCGAGCCGCCGCTTTTCTGAGACATCGCGCTGCACGGCCACGAAGTACCGGATGTTCCCACTCTCGTCTCGCAGCGGTTCGATGTACCAATCGATATGAAACTCGGAGCCGTCTTTCCTGTAATTGATGTCGTCGCCTTCGAATGCTTCGCCTTTTTCCAGTTGGCGCCGCAAGCGGTCGAGTGTGCGCCGCGTCGTCTTTGGTCCCTGAAGGAAACGCGGGTTGCGTCCGATCACTTCCTCTGCGCGATAACCGGTCATGCGCGTAAACGCTTCGTTCACGTAGACAATGGCTGGGCCGGGCTCCTCAATATTTGGTTCGGTGATGACGACCGATTCGCGGATTTGAGCGAGCGCTTGTTGGGCCAGCCGGAGTTGATTGACGGCGTGTCGTCCCGAGACGCCTTCCAGCACTTGCACCGATTTTCGTTCGCTGGAGGAACCAACCATTCTTAAACGAGTGCGGCGGCCACGCGCCGCAAAATGTCCTCTGGTTGGATGTTCGATAACCGCCGGCGCCGTTGCGACCAGGCGCGGGCGAAAACGCCGCCTAACGAAGAAAGAAACAAGATCGGAATGGGGCCGAGTTTGGTGTCGCTCTTCAATTGGCAGGCCACTTCCGCGCTGTTCGTGCGGGATTCCTCCACGTCGAGCACGACGAGGTCGGGATGAAATTTACGCGCTTTGGCCAGCGCTTGCTCCGGCTGCCGCTCCAGCAGGACCTCGTAACCGCCGACCGAACGCAGAACGCCGCAGACCATCTGCCCGTTGATGCGATCGTCATCGACGAGCAGGATGCGTTTGTTGCCAGGAAGCATGCCTCCTTCAAAGCAGGGGCTATTCCCGCGCCCGCAAAAGTTCACCCGTGGCGAGAGTAAAAGACGGGCGCGAAGCCGTCAGGCTTCCTGAAAACTCGTGTGGCGATCCGCGTAATCTTCCGGTTTTGCCACCTCGAGATTCAGCCATTCGATGACTGCCGCGAAGCCGAGACTTTCCGGATCGTGATGCAGATAATCCGGCGCCACGGCGAGCGGAACGAAGTCCTGCTTGATCTGGAACGACAACGTCGGGTCGCTTAATTTGCCGGCCAGAATTTCTTTGACGTATTGCTCTGCCGTCATTCGGCTGGCGTAGCGATGATAACCGCAGAGCCGCGCGCCCGCTCGCGTCCGCAAAAGCCCGAGCCGGCGCACGAGATCGCGCCGCGCCTTATAAAGTTTCTTGCCGACGCCGCGCCCTTGCTCGCTTGGGCGCACCATTATTTCGGCGCCGTAAAGCGTGCGGCCTTCCGAATTGTGATTGCGAAACGTCCCGTGCTCGGTGAAATCGCGCCAGCTCATCGTCATATCGTAATCGTCCCAGGCCACGATCAAGCTCGCCGCCATGCCGACGACGCGCGGCCGATCCTCTTCGACGGCGACCAGTTGTCCCTCCGGGAAAACCTCGATATGCGACGCGAGTTGCGCCTCCGTCCACGAAGGACTGTCGCGATAAACTTCGCGCGTCATCTCGATGATCTGAGGGAAATCTTCCGCGCGCGTTTTGCGCACGATGATCTCTGGTCGCGCCCGCCGCGGCGCGTTCATAACTTCACCAATTCCGTTTTGTCGAGCATCTCCTGGGTCCGTTTGCTGTCGCGGAGCGGAAGGACTGTGCCCGATTCGCGGCCTTCCTTAATCGTGTTCATGTTCAGCTCGCCGATCACCATCATCTCCTGGTTCACCATTCCTTCGGCGAGAATGCCGTCGCGCGAGAACGAGAAATCGCTCGGTGTAAGGATCGAGGCCTGGCCGTAATTGAGCGACACGGCCGGCACCATCGGAAGCGAGCCCACCGTCGAAGATTGGATGACGTAAACCTGGTTCTCGATGGCTCGCGCATGCGCGCAATAACGAACGCGCAGGAACCCCTGGCGATCGTCCGTGCAACTCGGCGTGATGATGATTTGCGCATCCTGATGCGCAGCCGCGCGCGAGATTTCCGGGAACTCGATGTCGTAGCAAATAGCGATCGCGACCTTGCCGAAATCAGTATCGAAAACCTTCAAGCGTTGGCGGGGCGAGACGTGCCATTCTTCGTCCTCGAATCGCGTCATGTGCATCTTGCCCTGCACGCCGTATTCGCCCGATGGGCTAAAAAAATGGCAATCGTTAAAGATCTGATCGCGCTGCTCGTCGAAGGTCGGAATGGTGCCGGCCACGATGTACATTTTGTGTTCGCGCGCGAGCTTCGTGAAGAGCTCGAGGTAACGCGGAACCTGTCGCGAGAGGTCGATGATCTGCTGGCGAATCGGCCGCCGGATATCGCCGAGGGTGAGCAATTGCACCGTGAAATACTCCGGGAAGACGAGCAGATGACATTTGTAATCCACCGCCGTCTCGACCAGCGCGCTGACCTGATCGCGGAACTGCTCGAAGGTCTGGACGGGCCGGATGAAATATTGGAGTGAGGCGACGCGAATTCGTTCCATTCTTTTCCCTCGCTGCAAAATGCGTGCGCGGCAACGCCATCGCGCGCGAAAAATTGAAATTACTCGTTAGTGCGCAGATCGCGTGGAAGGCGATAGGCGGCGCCGATCTAGGAGGCGTTTTTTCACCACAGAGGTCGCAGAGAACGCGGAGGAAAACATGATCCGCAGACCCCGAAACGTTGGCTGCTGCGCGATTACCATGTCATCCCGAGCGCAGCCGAGGGATCCCGGCGCGCCAACGAGCAGGTAACTTCTCCGTGGCCCGCCCGGCGCAAATTCCTCCTCAATCCGTGTTCATCTGTGTAAATCCGTGACAAACAAAACTCGGCTCGAGATGCCATAGAGGCCGGAACCGGAGCAGTTCCGCCGTCTCGTTAGGCGCCTGAATTAAATCGTCACCCGAGGATTTTGGTGTGCGTGATGCCAGGAATAGCCAAAGACCCATATCGTCAGCAAAAGAATGCCCGTGAGGAAAGCTCGCCCCAGCATCTCGTCGCTGAGGAAAAACTGAAGAACCAGGAGGAGAAGCGAGCCGAAGAAGAAAAGATGGCCGCCGAGGCGATGGGTAGCCCGCCAAGTCTCGGGGTTCTTCAGAGTCCAGGGAGTGCGAATGCCGACGAAGTAATTCGGCCGCAATCGGCCTAGAAAATTTCCGATGAGGGCAAGAAAGATGAGAACGCTCACGATGAGGATACGCACGGCGGCTATCTTTCGCCCTAACGAGACGGCGGCTTGTACGCAAAAGATCGCGTCGCAGAGAACAATCGATGCCAATCGGGCGATCGTAAGGGTGCTCGGCATATAATCGGCCGTGGTCGAGCGCCGGCGCAATCTCGGATCGAAGCGCGTCAAGCCACGGAGGAGAACCGCGATCCCGAGGGAGACCATGGGAATGACGAGGAGCCCTGGCATTTTCGGCCCGGACCAGTCGATGTCGCCGCGTAAATTCCAACGCAGCGGCACGCGCGCCGAAAAATCATTCCAGTACAGCGCGAGGACGACGAACGGGCCGGCCAGGAGCACCGCTTCGAGCCAATTTAGTTTTGATTTCATTTTTCCTTTCCTTTCTTCATCAGGTCAAGAATCCACCCGAGCGATTCATCGAGAACGGTCGTCTCCAGCGAATAGGTAACGAACTGCCCTTTCTTCTGCGCGGAGACCAACTGGGCGTGTTTGAGCAAATCAAGATGATAGGAAATGCTCGGCGCGCTCATCTCGAAGGCCTGGGCGATCTCGCCCGCGGTCAGATCCCGCTTCTTCAACATTTCCAAAATCCGCCGCCGCGTCGGATCGCGCAGAGCTTTAAAGAGAAGATTCAATAAATAGGTAATTAGGCAAATATCTAATCAAGGTCCCGTAAATATTTTGAGGAAATTAGAGGGATGGAGATTGATAGAGGGTTCGAGCAATCCGCCAGGCATAAATCCGCCTCGTCCGTGTTTCATCTGTGTAAATCCGTGGCTTAAATTGTTTTTCAAAAACGCCCGGCCGATTCGCCTTTCTCGGCTGGTCCTCTTCGCCCAATTTGGCGCGAAACCTTTTCTCCCTTCGCTTCTTCGGCGTAGTCTCAAACGGATGAAGACTTTTCTCAGCACCTGGCTGGAGCGATTGCACACCAGTTATTGGTTTCTCCCCACCTTGCTCGCCATCGGCGCGATCGCGCTTTCCGCTTTCACTCTGCACATCGACACCTCGATCAACCCGAAGTGGGCGCACGATACCGCCTGGATTTGGGCGGGCGGCGCGCAAGGAGCGCGCAACGTCCTGGCCACCATCGCCAGCTCCACGATCACCGTCGCGGGCGTGGTCTTCTCCATCACCATCGTCACCCTCACCCTCGCTTCTTCGCAATTTGGTCCGCGCCTTCTCCGCAATTTCATGAGCGACCGTGGGACTCAATTCGTCCTTGGCGTGTTCGTGGCCACCTATCTCTATTGCCTGCTCGTCCTGCGCGCGATTCGCGGCACCGATCTCGTGACGGTCGTTCCGTTTCTCTCTGTCACTTGCGGCATCGTCTTCGCCGTGGCCAGCGTCGGGTTTCTCATCTACTTCATCCATCACATCGCCTCTTCGATCATTGCCGAAAACGTGATCGCGCGCGTCGCGACCGACTTGCGTTCCAACATCGACCGCCTTTATCCGAATGAACTGAAAGGCGACGCTGCGGACCCACACTCTGGCCGCGATGAACAATTGCCGCCCGAATTCGAGGAGGACGCCGAGCCGATCGCTTCGACCACCAGCGGCTTCGTCGAAGCGATTGCGCTCGATAGATTGCTCGAGGTGGCGCAGCAGAAAGACATCATCCTTCGCCTCCGTTGCCGAGCCGGTGATTTCGTCGCGGAAGGTGCGCGCATTGCCGAAGCCATTCCTCGCACGAAGGCGACCGATACTTTGCAGGCCGATGTGCGACAGCACATTTTCTTCGGGCGCGCGCGCACGCCCACGCAGGACATCGAGTACTCGATCGATCAACTGGTCGAAGTCGCGGTCCGGGCCCTTTCGCCCGGCGTAAACGATCCGTTCACAGCCATCAGTTGTCTCGAATGGCTCGGCGCCACCTTGATCCGCATCGCGCAACGCGACATTCCTTCACGCTGGCGCTACGACGAGGGGAACCAGCTCCGCGTCATCATCGACGCGACTGATTTCGAAGGCATCGCCGGTTCCGCGCTCTATCAGATTCGGCAATACGGCTGCAAGAGCGTGGCCGTGACGGCACGCATGCTGGATGTCTTGCAGCGGGTCGGTGCGCACCTCATTCGGCCTAACGACCGCGAGGTGCTCCTCGCCCACGCGCGCGCCATTCGCCATGACGGCCTGGCCTCCGCCATCAACGAAGGCGACCAGCGCGACATCGAGGAGCGTTTTCGCAAAGCAATGCAGGCGCTGCGGCCGAGTGCGGATGAATCCGCCGACGCAGCGGGGCACGTATCCAGCTCGTGATTCCACCTATGTTCCAACCAATGCGAATGGCTTCGGCCTTCATTATTCTTTTCGCCGCCGGTTTTGCGGCTGCGGCCGAAAGCACGCCGTCTCCCACTCCGAGCGAACAGATTCTGCGCGTCCAATTGTTTCTCGACGGCTCCGCCTTCAAGCCCGGCGCGATCGACGGCCGTTGGGGCGAGTTCACCCGCAAAGCGATCGAGCATTACGAAAAAGCGCAGGGAAAAACCGCGCCCTCGCTCGGCGACAAACCGCCCGCCCAATTCGATCTGCCGCTCGACGAAAACCAACCGGCCACCATCTCCTACACCTTCACCGACGCCGACCAAAAATGGGTCGGCTCCGTCCCGACGAGCCACGCCGCGCAGGCGAAGCAGGAACAGTTGCCTTACGAAAACCTGCTCGAACTCGCCGGCGAAAAATTCCATTGCCGCCGCGAGTTTTTGAAGACGCTCAATCCCGGGTTCGATTGGGAAAAAGCGAAAGCGGGCGATGAAATCAAAGTGCCGAATGTGGCCGCGCCTTTCGACGTGCAGGAAGCGATCGATTTGCGCAAACAGACCGATGAGGCCGAGAAAGCCAAAACCCTCACGACCGAGGGCAAAAAGCCCGAAGCGGAACAGTTCCGCATCGACGTCAGCGTCCCGAAAAAGATTCTCGAAGTCTATCAAGGTGACAAACTGGTCGGCAGCTATCCGATCACGCCCGGCTCGAAAACGCTGCCCGCGCCGATCGGTGATTGGTTCGTTAGGGGATTCGTCTGGATGCCGACTTTTCGGTGGGACGACGCCATCCTGCACGGGACCGAGCGCAGCAAAAACTTCTTCCAATTGCCGCCCGGCCCGAACAACCCCGTCGGCATTTTGTGGATGGAACTGAATCACAAAGGCAGCGGCATTCACGGCACCGAAGTGCCCGAAACGATCGGCCGCACCACCAGCCACGGCTGCATCCGCCTCTCGAATTGGAACGCCCTCGATCTCGGGAAGAAAGTCCTCCCCGGCGTTCACGTGCACATTCACTAGGCGATTTTTGAAATATGAATCTCTCGAAAATCGCGTTGCTGATCGCTGTGGCTTTTTCGCTTTTTAGTTGTCTTCCCGCGGGCGCAAAGACGTTGAGTTGGTCGGAGCTGTCGGCGATGCCGCTGCCGCCGAAGGGCGAACGCATCGCTTACGGTGACGGCCCGCAGCAATTCGGCGAACTGCGGGTGCCGAAAGGCAAGGGTCCGTTTCCGGTTGTCGTGCTCATTCACGGAGGCTGCTGGCTGTCGGATTTTGATTACGTTTACATCACGCGACTGGCCGCGTGGCTGACCGATCATGGCGTCGCCACCTGGACGATCGAATTCAGACGCATCGGCGACAAAGGCGGGGGTTGGCCCGGAACGTTTCTCGACGTCGCGCACGCTACTGATTTCGTTAGGCAACTGGCGAAGACGCATCCGCTCGATTCGAAGCGTGTTTACGCGGCCGGACATTCGTCCGGCGGCCATCTTGCTCTTTGGGTGGCCATGCGCGCCAAGCTTCCAGCCGACAGCGAAATCTTCGTGAAAGATCCGCTGCTGATTCGCGGCGTGCTCGGCCTCGCCGCCATCACCGATCTCGCAAAATATCGGATCGGGCCGTCGGGCAGTTGCCATTCCTCCGTCGATCAATTGCTCGGTGGTGCGCCCGATAAATTTCCGCGCCGTTACGCGGAGACTTCACCGCGCCAAAGATTGCCGCTCGGCGTTCCGCAAATTTTCATCCAGGGCGATAGCGATCCCATCGTCGATCCGGCGTCCGTGAAAGATTACGCCGCCGCTGCGAAGAAAGCCGGTGATCGCGTCAGCGTTCTGCCGCTCGTTGGCGCCGGCCATTTCGAAGCCTCTGTGCCATTGCCGAAGACGGAGGCTGTGTTCGAGAAAGCGCTCCGACTACTCCTGGGTCACTCAGAGGATTGAGGACCTCGTTGGGCGGGGAAGCTTTCAAATTTCAGGGAGCGTCGTCCTGTCAGTCCGGGGAGCGCACGCCTCTGGCGTGCTGGTCGCGGCATCATGCCGAGACGAACTTGGCGCGGAGGCTAACGAAGAAAGGACACCGGTCACCACGTCTCACGCGTCGGAAAAGTTCGCGTCGGCAGAATGCCGACGCCAGCACGCCAGAGGCATGCGCTCCCCGGAATCTTGGCGCCGCGCGGAAGGCCGCTCATCGTCGCTCGGTGTTCCCGCTGCGATTGCTCGTAACGTAGCGATTCGCCTAACGAATTCGCGGGTTGCGGAGTTCGCGAGCAACGCGTTCGCCCGACTCGACCGCGACGGCGCGAGTCCAGCCTAACGTTTCTCCACTGCGGCCAGTTGTTTGCTCGGATCCCAGTCGGGCGGCGCGGGCTTCTGACTGGACCATTTCAACCCGCCGACGCGCCAGCGTTCCCGCCATTCCTCGTAGGTGAATCCGGCGTCGTCATCGCTCACGCCAAACTGAAAACCGCAGCTCGGGCAAATCTCAAACGAGCCGCCGCCGGCGCGGGTGCGCGGTTTCTCCAGCAGCTTCGGGAAACCGCAGACTGGGCAGGTGTGATGTTTCATCATCGATAAATCCGAAGGTCGATCCGGCGTCCGGGTTGGCGATCAAAGTAACTCGCATTGCGCGGCTTGAAGAATGTCTTGGTCGTCCCGTCGCGATTGTAAGCGCCGAAAGTTCCCGTGCGCGGATCGTAAACCCGGAGCGTCCCGTGATTATCCAGTTTCGCGGGCAACCCTTGCGCGCGAGCGCGGCGCAAAAATTCGGCGGCTATCCGAGCGTAATCGCCGGCACTGCGCGCACCAAAATCGGAACCGTGACGCGCGAAGTGGTCGGGAAGGGACGCGGGATTCGCCCACGTCTGAGCGCTGGTCTGAGTCGTCCGTTTCGCGGCCTTTTGGGTAGTGGACGAAAAGCTCGGCAGGTGGAGCCGATCCAGCGAGCAGCCGCGGCCGAGCCACAGATAAAGCAGCACCCCGACAGCGACGACCAGCAGCAAAACAAGTTTGAAGAAACAGCGAATCAAAGTTCCTCGATTGGCTGCACTTTAGTTTGGCAATTCGTCCCGCGTCCAGTCCGGCAGAATGAAGGCCCTTGGGCAAAACTAGAGTTCGTTGTTTCCGCGCAGATATTTTTCGTAAAAATCGCTCTGGAAATTTCGTGCGGATCGCCAGCGCGTTTCAACACCGCGACTTTCGAGTCGCCGGGATAAGCCCGGCGAAACTGGGCGAACGTCGCGAGCCGTATTTGTGAAGGCGCTCCAGTTATCGGAGCAACTCGCCGCAGGCCTCGGCTAAGATTTCCAATCGTCTCCCGGAATGATGCGGAGCATGAATTCGTTGAACAACGGAACTGTGAACGCGGTGTCGCCGTGGTTAGGGCTCCAGATCATACCCTTGGCGATCAACTGGTTTCTCGTCGGTCCCAGCGCGGTGACTTTGCGGCTTAGTTGATCCGCGATGTCCCCCGAACGATGAGGACCCGCACCGAGCTCGGCCATGGCTCGAAGATATCTCTTCTCGGCCGGGGTCAGCCGATCGAACCGGACGCGGAAAAAGCTCTCATCGAGCGCGGCCACGGCTTCTCGCGAGGCGACCTCGACGTCAGTAGACGCGATTGGAGAGCGCGCGGCCACATCCCATGCGTGCTTTCCCCATTCTTGCAGAAAGTAGGGATAGCCGTGGGTCTCGGAAATGATTCGATTCAGAGCATCTGCTTCGATGGCGCCACCTTCTGCAATGATTGGTTTCTCGATGGCGGCTCTCGCATCAGCATCGCCGAGAGGACCGATTTCTGGAAAATCAAAAAGGCGCTCGGCATAGGATTTAGCGCGGCCCATCCGTCCGCGAAGCTGAGGCAATCCGGCGCCCACCAGGATAAGCGGAAGACGGCGTTGCGCCGTCCGATGCAGGGCGGTAATGAGCGCGGCCAATTCCTCTTCTTCGACATACTGAAGTTCATCGATGAACATGGCCAGAGCGGATTCCGCCTTTTGCGCAGCCGCCCCGGCAACCTCTAAGAGGGCTTGAAGATCATGCTCCAGATCGCCGTTGTCGGCCAAACCCGCCTCGGGCTCAAAATCAAAACCGACCTCAATATCCTGGTATTTGACCTTCATCGCTTTGGCGAATCCCGCGAGGCCTCGCAAGGCGCGCTCAGCGAGATCTTTCGCTTTCCCGCTGCGTGATAAACCCAGCAATGCTTGCCGCAGTTGCGGGGCCAGAATAGCGGGAAGCGAGCGTTCCTCGGGAGCTTCGGCGCGCAGCGTGTGAACGCCCGAGCCGATGGCATCATCCCGCATCCGGTCGAGCAGCACGGTTTTCCCGACGCCGCGGAGTCCGACCATTAGGACGCTTTTCGTGGGTCGTCCTAATCGGGTCCTGGCGATGGCGATGCGAACGGTTTCCCTTAATTCGTCGCGGCCAGCCAATTCAGGTGGCGGCGATCCCGCACCCGGAGCAAATGGGTTGATCAGCGGATCCACGCATTAAAGTATACATAAATTAGTCATATTACAAAGATTGTATAAAACGCCTAATTATAGTCAAACTCGGTCTTTATCGGACGGACATGGCCGGAAATTATCGACGCCAGGTGCCCTCGTGTCAGTCTGGGGAGCGCAGGCCCCTGGCCTGCTGGCGGGCGGGGCTCGCCCCCGCCCTGTTGCACGGGATGCGTGTGTTGTTTTGTGCACGATGCCGATAATGTTCTGGCGGTTTGGTATGCCATCAGGGCAGGGGCAAGCCCAGCCCCTACGAAACCGTGGGGGCTGGGCAGCTCTCCAGTTTTGTCCCAGAGGGGGTTTCATGCCCACTCTTACGGCGTATTGCGGTAAGGGTGATCGTCGGATTCGTTGTTCGATTCCGGATGTC
>JBBSQB010000041.1:0-11972 GCA_038258245.1 Chthoniobacterales bacterium | reverse complement strand
GGTTTCCGTATATTCGTCCTGCCGGCTTATTAACGCCGGGAGGTTGCGGGCGACCTCTACCGCGCCCGGGTCGACGATCAGCACTTTTAAATAAGCGTCGAGGGCCTTCTGCACTTCGCCCATTTCCTCGAAACGCTCGCCCTCGACATACTGGGCGAGCGCTTGCGCCTTGCGGGTGCCGGATGGTTGCAACGCCAGATCGAGAGCGGGAACGGCGACAAAGGAATCGCTCCGCTGCGGCGCCTTTTCGGCAGGATGGGCGATCGTCGCAGGCTGGACCGTAGGGCGGGCGAACGCGGAATTGGCCAGGGAAAACAGCGCGAGGCCGGCCCCAAAAAGCCGGGTCCAGGAGCCACCGTGGAGATTTCGCAAACCCATCGGGCGAATCTACGGGGCGCAAATGCGGGCGCAAACGAGCGCACCGCACGGGCGGCCCGGGGAATGACCGGCTCTTTGCCTAACGAGCGCCAACCGTGCTTACGATTTGTAGCGCAAACGCTTCTTGTGGCGATTCTCCTTCATGCGCTTGCGGCGCTTGTGCTTGGAGATTTTCGCTTTTCGGCGTTTTTTAAGAGAGCCCATAGATGATTGTCAGTCGGTCTTCCGTTTTTGTCGGAGCGCAATGCAAGCATCGGTTGGCACGCCCTGCAACTTCCTTCTTCACTTACTTGCTGAGCGCGTCGAGCGCCTCGCGCACGAGCGCGGCGTGTTCGGCTGGCTTCACTTTGCGAAATACCTGCGCAATCCGTCCGCTGCCATCGATGACAAATGTGGTCCGCTCCGTGCCGAGATATTTCTTTCCGTACATGCTTTTCTCCACCCAGACGCCGTAACTGTTGACGATCTTTTTTTCTGGATCGGCCAGAAGCGGAAAGGGCAGTTGAAATTTGTCGATGAACTTTTGGTGGCTCTTCTCCGGGTCAATGCTCACGCCGAAGATGATCGCACCGCTTTTCGCGAAATCCGGCCAGGCATCGCGCAAACCGCAGGCCTGCGTGGTGCAGCCGGGCGTGTCGTCCTTAGGGTAGAAGTAAAGGACGAGCGGCGCGCCGCGAAAATCCTTGAGTGAAACTTCGCGGCCGGCTCCGTAGTTACCGCCGACGGCGGTGGCGCAAAAAGCGGGCGCGGGATCGTCGATGTTTAATTCGTTAGGCATGGGATTAAACGGTGTGCTTGAAAGCGAGGCTGCATTCGTGATCGGTGGTTTCGAATTGGAGGGTGGCGTGCTGAATGTGAAAGCGGTCGTGAAGTTCGTGCGTGGCGCGTTCGAGGAGCGCGCAATCGCAGTCGTTCACATTGCGCACGAGATGGGCGGTGAGCGCGGTCTCCGTGGTGCTCATTGGCCAGATGTGCAAATCGTGCACCGCGTCCACGTGCGGCAGGCCGGCGAGGTAACTGCGCACAGCGGCGAAGTCGATCCCTTCCGGGACGGCGTGCAACGCAAGGTTCACGGAATCGCGGAGCAGGCTCCAGGTTCCCCAGACAATGACGGCGGCGATGACCAGACTAACGACTGGATCGATCCAGCCGAAGCTGGTGGCGAGAATGGCGAAACCGGCGATGACGACGCCGAGCGAGACCGCCGCGTCGGCCGCCATGTGGAGGAACGCGCCGCGAATGTTGAGGTCATGTTTTCGCCCGGAGAAAAACATGAGAGCGGTGATTGTGTTGATGACAATGCCGATGGCGGAAACCCAGATGACGGTATGGCCGTCGACGCCGGCTGGTTGATAAAGGCGACGAACCGCTTCCCACGCGATCGCGCCCACCGAGACGAGAAGGAAGATGGCGTTGAAGAGCGCGGCGAGGATGGTGGAGCTGCCCAGGCCGTAGGTGTGTCGCGCAGTCGGCGCGCGACGGGCGAGAGCGGTCGCGCCCCAGGCGAGAAGAAGGCCGAGCACGTCGCTCAGGTTATGCCCGGCATCGGCCACCAGAGCGAGCGAGTGAGCCAGGAAACCGAAGAGCGCCTCGACGACGACGAAGCCGAAATTCAACGCCACGCCGATGGCGAAAGCCGTGCCGAAATCGCGCGGCGCGTGCGAGTGGTGTGCGTGATCGTGCCCGCTCATGATTCGTTAGGCAAAAATTAGCGGCCTCATTTTTCAAAAAGGAAAACCAACAGGCCGACTGTGCAAAGCAGCACGCCAACTAATGCGCCTTCATATTTCTCGAGCAAGCCGAGGCGCAGCTTCTTCACGCCCGCGAGGGTGAGCCAGGTAAAGCAGATCATGCCGGCCACGGTGCCAGCGGAAAGAATTCCCGTGAGCAACGCAAAGCCGCTCCAGCCGAAACGAATACCCGAAGCGTAGATCGGCAGAAATGCTTCGCAGGGCGAAAAGATGAGCATGGCGAGGAGACCGGTGATGGCGAGACGATCTGAAGTGGGCGCCGGTGGCTGCTCTTCGTGGTCGTGTCCATGAGAATGCGCATGTGCGTGACCGCCGATGAGGTGCGTGTGGGGATGACCTTTGGTCGTGAAATGTCGGACAAGATAAAAGAGGCCGAGCAAAATAAGGATGCCGCCGGCGAGCCGCGGAAACCAACTGCCGATCCGTTCGTTCAGGACGATGCCGAACCAGGCAATGAGAAAGCCGAGCGCCGCCGTGACCAGCACATGGCCGCTGCCGGCGAGCGCAGTGATGACGAGCGTGCGGCGATTGTTCCAACGCTGGGCGCGGGCCGTTAAAACAAATGGGAGCCAGTGCGTGGGAATGGCGGCATGAAAGAAGGCGACGCCAAAGCCCGTGATCGCGATGGTGGTGAGAACCGTTTCGTTCATGAGCGGCGGCGGGCGTGAAATGGGATGCGGTTCACTCGCTCGGGAATCGGGCTGCAGGGATTCGAACCCTGGACCTCCTGCACCCGAGGCAGGCGCTCTACCAAGCTGAGCCACAGCCCGAACTAAACGCCAATCCCTGGCAGGAAATAGCGCGCGACATATCTCGCGTATTTTGTGGCGCCTGGCAAGAACGCATGCGGAAGCTGGAGAGCTTACGGAATCCAGAGTCATTCCGGGCGCAGCCGAGGGATTTTGTTGCCAAACCTGAAAACTCACGTGCGTTTGTGCTGTAGACGTTTCGCTATGCGAAACGTGACGGTCGATGAGGACTGCGAGAGACGACTGCCATTTCGCACAGCAAAACGGCTACAGGATTCGGTCGGGCACCCTAACGAGCGAAAAATTCAGCGTGCCACAGACGCTCGCACGAGGGAACAAACCGTTTGACAACCCAAACATCGACTCCCACTGTCTTAATTCCTTTTTTCCGCCGATGCTTGCTTCAAAAATTGCGCCTCCGCCCATCGCAGACGCAACATCGGCGGCAATTCTCCAGTTCCCAACGGAAGCGAAGCGCGCTGTCCGTTCTTTGCGCCATATGACCACTCAACTCCTGCAAGAAGCCGCTCAAGTGATCCCGAGCCAGCAGCTCCTGATCAACGTCGTCTCCCGTCGCGTGCGCCAGCTTGGGCTCGGCCATCGTCCGCTGGTCGAAGCGACGCCGCGTTCTTCCCTCACCGACATCGCGTTGCGCGAAATCATCGATGGGAAGTTGACCTTCGAGAAAGTCGAAGAGACGGTCGACGCCGCCTAACGAGCCGTTCGCGGCACGCCCCAGCGCATGGCGGCGGAAACCATTCTCAATCGCAAGGCGCTGCGGGATTTTCATATCCTGGAGCGCTACGAAGCGGGCCTCGAGCTGAAGGGGAGCGAGGTCAAATCGATCCGCGCGGGCAAGGCGAACATCAGCGATGCATTTGCCCGCATCGAGAAGGGCCAGGCGTTTATGTATAACGCCGACATTCAGCCCTACGAACGGGCCAGCCATGAAGTGCCGGCGCCGAAGCGCGTGCGCCGGCTGCTGCTGCATCGGCACGAAATCGACAAGCTCTACGAGCTAACGAATATCGCCGGGCGCACGCTCGTTATTCTGAAGCTTTATTGGAAAAACCGCCGGCTTAAAACCGAGATCGGCGTGGCCCAGGGCAAAGTAGCGCACGACAAGCGCGCCGATTTAAAGAAGCGCGTGGTCGATCGCGAGACGGCGCGGGAAGTTTCGCGGTTTAATCGCAAGCACGGTTAAGAGGCGCCTGAAAGGCGTCATCCCTCGACTTCGCTCGGGATGACCGATTTCTCGTTCGCTCGCCAAGTCCGTTGCAGGCGGCCGTGTTTGCGGGAAACATAGCGGCTCGCCATGGCGCGCCTGCGTTCACCTTTCTTCGTCATCTTCTTCACCGTGTTCATCGACATGGTGGGCTTCGGCATCATTATCCCGGTGCTGCCGCTTTATGCGGAACACTTTCACGCGACGCCGGTTGTCATCGGCTGGCTGACCGGCATTTTTTCCGGAATGCAAATTCTTTGCATGCCGCTGCTCGGCCGACTCTCCGATCGTTACGGACGACGGCCCGTCTTGCTCATCAGCATTCTCGGCACCGCCTTCGGATTTCTGGTCATGGGCTGGGCGCAGACGGTGACGCTGCTCTTTGTCGGCCGCATGATTGACGGCGCGACTGGCGGCAACATTGCCACCGCGCAGGCTTACATCGCGGACGTGAGTACGCCGGAAACGCGCTCGCGCGCGCTGGGATTGATCGGCGCGGCGTTCGGCATGGGGATGACGTTCGGGCCGATGATCGGCGGATTGATGAGCCAGATTTCCTACTCTGCGCCGTTCTACTTCGCGGCCGTGCTCGCGCTGCTCAACGCCGTTTTGCTCTATTTTCTCCTCCCGGAAAGTCTGGCGGCGGAGCATCGCTCGGTCCCGCACGCCAACGCGCCGGTGGCGGAAGTTTTCCGGCACGGTAGCGGGCGGCAATTCAGTCTCGTGACAGCGACCTACTTTTTTCTCGTCGCTGGGTTCGCCATGATGACGACGATCTTCGCTCTCTTTACCTCGAAGCGTTTCGGCTACGACGCGCACGCGAATGGTTACATCTTCGCCTACATCGGCATTCTCACTTCCATCGGCCAGGGCGGTCTGGTTGGGCGGCTCGCGAAAATTTTAGGAGACGCCGTGCTCGCGCGCATCGGTTTGGTTTTGTTAATCGCATCGCTCTTCGCGTTGCCGCTCGCCAGCAATCTGCTCGCGCTCCTTTTGGCCTGCGCCGGGCTCGCCTTGGGCACGAGCTTTTCCAGTCCCACGCTCAATGGCCTGGCCTCGCGCATGATCGATCGCAGTTGGCAGGGCCGCGCGCTCAGCATCATTCAAGCGGCGGGCAGTCTCGGCCGTCTCGTCGGTCCGCTCGTCGGCGGCTGGTTGCTCATGTTCGATTTGGTAAAACCGCTTCACTTTTACGGGCGCACGCCATTCTGGGGTGGCGCGGCGATTTGCTGCATCGCGCTGGTGCTGGCTTTCACCGTGCGTGAACCGCAACGCGTACCCGCGGAAGCGCCCGCCCTTCCGGAAACGGACGTGTGATCTGCGTGGTGCGTGCCATGGTTGTAGCGCGATGTTTTTGAAACGACTTGGCTTTTTCGTCGGCGGCGTCGCGCTGGCTGGCTGGACGATTCATCGGCTGACGCGCGAACCTTATTCCTTCGCCGGCAAAACCGCGCTCATCACCGGCGGCTCGCGTGGGCTCGGATTACTCATCGCTCGTCGGATTAGCGCGGAAGGCGGACGCGTCGCGCTGCTGGCGCGCGACCCTAACGAGTTGCGCCGCGCCCGGCAGAAAATCGAGCGCGAAGGCGGCGAAGCGATCACGGTGGTCTGCGATTTATTGGATCGAAAGCAGATCGATGAGACCGTGGTGGACGTCATTCGTCAGCTCGGCGGGATCGACATTCTCATCAACAATGCCGGCATCATCGAGGTCGGGCCGCTGGCGCACATGAAGCGCGAAGATTTCGAGCGCTCGATGGATTTGCATCTTTGGGCGCCGTTCAATCTCATGTGGCAGGTCGTTCCGCACATGAGGAAGCGGGGCGGGGGACGCATCGTTAACATCAGTTCGATCGGCGGCCGCATGGCGGTGCCACATCTCGCACCCTATTGCGTGGGAAAATTTGCGCTGGCCGGCCTTTCCGATGC
Source organism: Chthoniobacterales bacterium (assembly GCA_038258245.1). GTDB lineage: Bacteria > Verrucomicrobiota > Verrucomicrobiia > Chthoniobacterales > UBA10450 > JBBSQB01. The sequence continues at coordinate 5,940 of JBBSQB010000041.1, read as the reverse complement.
GATGCGCAACGAGCTTGCGCGGGCCGATATCGCAATCACGACGGTGACGCCGGGCCTGATGCGGACCGGCTCGCATGTGAACGCGCGGTTCAAAGGCGATCACGCGGCCGAGTATGCATGGTTTTCGTTCGCCGCTTCGCTTCCCTTGGGTTCGAGCGACGGCGCACGCGCGGCGGAAAAAATTGTCGAAGCCTGCCGCCGCGGACAGTCCGCGCTCATTCTGCCGTTTCCGGCACGGCTGGGCATTGCCGGCAACGCGCTCTTCCCCAATCTGACCGGCGCGATTTTGAAATGGGTGAATCGTCTCCTGCCTGCGCCGATAGATGCGGAAGGCGATGAACTAAAGACCGGCTGGGAAGCCCGCGAACTGCCTTCTTCGATGAAGTGGCTGCGCTGGATTTACCGACGCTGTGGCGTCACGCAATAACGAAAGCTGACGGTGGAGGGACAACCGCCGTGTTGTCCCTACGTTAAGAACTCCAAATGAGCCGACGAGCAGTTCGCTTACGCGAACGGCATGTTCATCTTGATCCGCGCCACGTCCGTCTTGTGGACGAGCACGCTCTTGCTCAACTGCCGCTTTTTCTTGGCATTCTTCGAGGAGAGAAGGTGGCGCTTCGACGCTTGCGAGCGCAAAACTTTGCCCGTCCCCGTTATTTTAAAACGTTTGGAGACGGCTTTGCGGGTCTTACTGCGCGCAATCGATTTCGGCATAGGGCGCGAAAGATAGTGGACGACGCCTTTTTGACAACTGCTTTATTGGCCAATTCCCGACCAGCCGCAGCACAATAAATTCCTCGCGTCGGCAATCGATCTTACAACATTGTGCCGTATGGAGAACGAGGCGCACAAACCGCATGTCATTATCGTGGGCGCTGGTTTCGGCGGCCTCGAAGCGGCCAAGAAGCTCCAGTGCGAAAACGTCCGGGTCACCGTGATCGACCGGACCAACTATCATCTTTTTCAGCCGCTGCTTTATCAGGTGGCCACGGCGGCGCTTTCCCCGGCCGACATCGCAGCGCCGGTCCGAGGCGTTTTGACGAAATGCCGGAACACGGAGGTGATCCTCTCGGAGGTCCAATCGGTCGACGTTGAAAATCAGAAGGTCAAAACGACGGATCGCGAATTCAGTTACGATTATCTCATTCTCGCGACCGGTTCCCGGCATTCCTACTTCGGCCACGAAGAATGGGAGAAAATTGCGCCTGGTTTGAAGAGTCTGGAGGACGCGGTCGAGATTCGGCGTCGCATTTTGATGGCGTTCGAGTACGCCGAGAAAATCGATGACGAAGCGGCGCGACGCGCGGCGCTCACCTTCGTCATTGTGGGCGGCGGGCCGACCGGCGTGGAAATGGCGGGCGCGATCGCGGAAATCTCGCGCTACACGATGGCGAAAGACTTTCGCCACATCGATCCGTCGAGCGCCCGAATTGTTCTCGTCGAAGGCGGAGAGCGTGTCCTCGGCGGATTTCCCGAGGATTTATCGGCCAAGGCGCTCGAGCAACTGGAAGACCTCGGCGTGGAAGTGCGCACCGGCGTTCACGCCACCAATTTAACGGACGCCGGCTTGGAAGTGGCTGGCGAGTTCATTCCTTGCCGGGTGAAAATCTGGGCGGCGGGCAATACCGCGTCGTTCGTCGGCAAGACACTTGGCGTGCCGGTCGATCGCGCCGGCCGCGTGATCGTGAACCAAAACCTGAGCATTCCCGATCATCCCGAAGTGCAGGTGATCGGCGACCTCGCCAATTTCACGGCGCCGGACGGCAAGACGCTGCCGGGCGTCTCCCCGGTCGCAATGCAACAAGGCCGTCACGCCGCCGCCAATATTCTGGCCATGATCGACGGCCGGAAGTCGCAGCGTTTTTGGTATTGGGACAAAGGCAGCATGGCGACGATCGGCCGCAACAAAGCCGTGGCCGATTTGAATTTTGTCCACTTCAGCGGCTTTCCCGCCTGGCTTTCCTGGTTATTAATCCACGTCGTCTTTTTAGTGGGCTATCGGAATCGGCTTGCGGTCCTTTTCCAATGGGCCTGGGCGTATTTCACGTTCAACAAAGGAGCGCGCCTCATCACGCGAAACTTCCAGGCGGAGTCGCGTCCGCCGGCCTGACAACGGAGAAATTCACCACAGAGGACACAGAGATCACAGAGATTTTTTTCTTTGTCTGTGGCCTCCGTGATCTCTGTGGTGAAAAACTGATTAATGCGCGCGCGCTACGTTTTGCCTAACTACCGGATCGCTGTCGTCGGCGCGGGCGCGATTGGCAGTTACTACGGCGCGAAGCTCGCGTATTTCGGGCGCGATGTGCACTTCCTGATGCGGAGCGATTTGGCAACGGTGAAACGCTTTGGGATTCGCGTGCGCGCGGGCAAGGAAAACTTCCGCGTGGCCAAGGTAAACGCCTACGCCTCGACAGAAGAAATCGGGCCATGCGACCTGGTGCTCATCGCGTTGAAAGCGACGGTGAACGAACATCTGCGCGAATTAATTCCGCCGTTGCTGCACGAGCGGACGATGCTGCTGACTTTGCAGAACGGTTTCGGGAACGAAGAGTTTCTGGCCGAGCATTTCGGCGCCGAGCGCGTGATGGGCGGCCTTTGTTTCGTCTGTCTCAATCGCGTCGAGCCCGGAGTGATCGAGCAATACGATCGCGGGCGCGTCTCGCTTGGGGAGTATCAAGGTTACCCGCAACCCCGCACGCACGAGATCGCGTGGGAATTCAAACGTTGCGGCGTGGTTTGCACGGTCGTGGAAAACCTGGCGCGCGAGCGGTGGCGCAAACTGGTTTGGAACATTCCGTTCAACGGCCTCACCATTACGCACGGCGGAATCGATACGGCGGCGCTTTTGGCTAACGAGCAATGGCGGGCCGAGGCGCTCGCTTCGATGGATGAAGTGATCGCGGGCGCGAAGGCGTGCGGGCAAACGCTTTCTCCGGCCGAATCGTTGGAGCAGATGCGGCGGACGGAGAAGATGGGCGCTTACAAACCCTCCACGCTGATCGATTTCGAAATCGGAAAGCCGCTGGAGATCGAAGCGATTTGGGGCGAACCGCTGCGGCGTGCGCAAGCGGCTGGTGCGAAAATGCCGCTCCTCGAATACCTTTACGCGGAGTTGCGCACGATCGACGAACGGCAGCAAGCTCCCGCAAGAGAGGGGACATGAAGCGCGCGGAGCCGCTAATTTCGGTGGTGAATCGTCAGCGCAAGATCGCGATCGATATGAGCGCGCTACAGGAATTTGCCGGGCGGGCGCTGGCGCTCTGTCTGCGTGAAGCCGGGGGTCGGTCTCTTCGTTCGTTAGGCAAAATCACGCTCGTCCTGGTTTCGGATCGACGCATGGCGGAGCTGCATCAGCGCTTCATGCAGATCTCCGGGCCGACCGATGTGCTGACGTTTCAGCATGGAGAAATTATCATCAGCGTGGAGACGGCACGGCGTCAGGCGCGCGAGTTCGGCACGTCAACGGATCGGGAGGTGCGGCTTTACATTGTGCACGGGCTTCTCCATCTCAGCGGGCTGGACGATCGGCAGCCGGCCGCCGCGCAACGCATGCGCACGGTGCAAACCCGGATTCTGCGCGCTGCTGGTTAGGTCGCAGGCGCTGGCGCCCTTTGAACTGAAACTATCGTATGTTAAGTTCCCAGCCCATGAGGGTGCCAAGAGAGGGAAGGAAGACGGTGTCCGAAGCAACTTGGGAAGTCGCAATCCCTTGGCCAAACCAACCACTCGCGGTGCGCGCCGCCGTCGAAGCTCCGCGTCCCACCGAAGAGACGCGCACGGAGGACGCGATCGATCTCCCCTGGCAGGTGGTGGTGCATAACGACCCCGTCAATTTAATGACGTACGTGAGCATGGTTTTTCAACGCGTCTTCGGTTTTCCTAAGGAGAAAGCGGAAAAGCACATGATGGAAGTGCATCAGCAAGGTCGCTCGATCGTCTGGAGCGGCATGCGTGAACGAGGCGAACTTTATGTGCAGCAACTGCATGGCCATCTGCTTCTCGCCACACTCGAGCGCACGAACTAAATCATGGAGTTTCGGCGCAACGGCGAGCATCTCGAGATTACCGATCTCGATCCTTTTCTAGCGGAGTTGCTCCGCCAAATCCCGACCAGCATCAATACGCAAGACGCGCCCGCGGCTCACGCCCGCCTTTTCAGCATGCCTGCGCCTGCTTCGGAGAAAGAGGTCTGCGCCGAATGGAAACTCTACGTCGAGCCGGAATTGCGGCGCTTGTTTGCCAGCGCGGCCGAAAGGGTGGCAGACGACCTCCAGCAATTGAACGGGTGCGCGAAATCACTCGCGAACTGCGCGCTCCGCATTCCCTGCGAGCATGCGGATGCGTGGTTAAACGCGCTCAATCAGGCGCGGCTCGCCATCGCCGCGAAATTCGATTTCACCGAGAGTGAGCTTTGCGATCACTACCGATCGCCCATTGGATCGCGCCGCGATCTGAGTTTGTTTCAGGTGAACTTCTACGGGTTCCTGCAGGAGTTCATTCTGCGCGAGATTAATCCCGGCGCTTAGAGCGAAGACACTCAGGAAGCGCGCTCGCGCACCATCGTCATGAGACGATCCTTCAACCCGATGGATGTTTTGGACGGCTGCAGGCTCAAGGCAAAAGCCTCGTGCAGGCCATAGCACTCGTTGATCACATCTTCGGCGCTCGGCCCGAATTCCTCGCGCGCCTCTTCGAAGTCCAGCGTCTCATCCGGTTCCAAGGCGCCGATGACATACAGTCGCGCCTGGTTTTGGAATTCCTCAAAGTTCATCTTTCAACTCCTTGAGCCCGTCGTGTATCTTTTTCAGTCCCAACTCTAGGCGAGTTTTAACGGTCCCTAATGGTGTATTCGTATTTGCCGCGATTTCGCGCTGACTCATTCCGCGAAAAAATGCGAGGTCGATCGCCTGCTGCTGGGCCGGCGGCAGGGAATTGATCATCCGCCGCACGATCACGCGAGTGTCGGCAAAGGTGATTTCTTCTTCGGTCGCATTGTGAATCCAAGCCTCAGGCTGCTGTTCCGTCTCCGCCAGTAAACGCTCGCCCGCACGGTTATAAGCCTGTTTTTTACGTAAACCGTCGATGGCGCGACGCCGAGCCAGCGTCACCATCCAACCAAGCGGCTTGCCCTTTTGGGCGGAGAAATTCTTCGATTGCTTCCAGATCTCCATGAAAATTTCCTGTAGCAGGTCCTCTGCCTCCGCTTCGTTATGGATGACGCGCAGGATGAGCGCCTTCAGGATTCCGTTGTAACGATCGTAAAGTTGCGAGAGCGCCTCGGGATCTTCGCGCTGAATGGCGAGCATCAACTCCAGATCGGTCGGCGCGCCCGGCTCGAGTTCGGGCGCCGCCGTCGGGACACGCCGCTGCGGCTTTTCCGGTTCCTGTTCAAAAAGGCGGTTGCTTCCGTTGGGTGAGGCAGGCACGTGGTATTGACTCGTTATGGTGAGTGCGGACAGGGATCGGTTTTTGGATATGGACCAGCGGTCGGCAAGCCAGTTGTAGGACGCAGGCTCGCTTCCGTCCAACATTTTTCCGGTGCTAGAAGAAAGAAGAGCTCGCGACTCGTGCGAGCGTCCTCGCGCAGCGAGCCTTGACTCAGCCGTGATCCGCCAATTATTCTCCCGCCGACGCAGCTCTCGGTTCGCGCTGATGGAAATTGTCAGGATTTGCGCGAATGGGCTCCACTGCTATCGGATCGAATCGCTATGAAAAATTGCACTATCTTTTGCGCGTTGGCTCTTCTCTTGTCGTCCTGGTCGCTGCGGGCGCAGGATGCTCCCACGCGCCCATTCAAGAGTCCCTCGCCCGTGCCGCGCGAGGATCAACCAATGGTTGAGCCCACGCCGTTGCCTGCCACATCCGCGCCGGACGCTGCTTCTACGCCGGAAGCGACCGCGACACCGGAGCGAGAGAAAACGCCGGCCCCGCGCGAAG
>JBBSQB010000040.1:0-13067 GCA_038258245.1 Chthoniobacterales bacterium | reverse complement strand
CGTCGAAGGCCTCATTCACGTCTCCGAGTTGTCCTGGACGAAACGCATCATGCGTCCTTCCGATGTCCTCACACAGGGACAGGAAGTGGAAGCAGTCGTGCTCGGCGGTAACAAGGAAGAGCAGAAAATTTCGCTCGGCCTGCGTCAGCTCGAACAGAATCCGTGGGACGAAATCGAGAAGAAATTTACCATCGGCAGCACGGTCAAAGGCCAGATCCGCAACATGACCGCATATGGCGCGTTTGTGGAACTCGAAGACGGCATCGACGGCATGATCCACGTCTCCGATTTGAGCTGGACCCGCAAAATCAATCATCCAAGCGAAGTTTTTAAGAAGAACGATGAAGTCGAAGCCGAAGTCATCGACATCGACAAGACCAACCAGCGAATCAGCCTCGGCATCAAACAACTGAGCGAAGATCCGTGGAAGGAAATCGACACGAAATACAAGATCGGCGATCTGGTTACCGGCAAGGTCACCAAGCTGGCCAGCTTCGGCGCGTTCGTGCAATTGCAGGACGACATCGATGGGCTCGTGCACATTTCGCAGCTCAGCGAAGATCACGTCGCCAAAGTGAAGGACGTGCTCAAGGTCGGGCAGGAAGTCGAAGCGCGCGTCATCAAAGTCGACAAGCTGGAGCGCCGCATCGGACTCTCGATCAAGGCCGCGAATTATTCCGAAGAAGAGTTGCGCCGCGAATCCGAAGCGTTCGACAGCCTGCGCCCCGGCGAAGACATGGTCGGCCTCGAGAAAGCGTTCGAAGCCGCCCAGGAAGACTATCGCCCCGGCGAAGGGAATAAGAAGTAGGCGCGAGAGTCTTTCGATCGCGAAGAATTTGTGAGGGCGTTCCGGTTATTGGGAACGCCCTTTCACTGCACGAGGCAATTGCGCGATCACGCGAAACCCCTAAAACGAAGCCACCTGTCTGGGGAGCGCACGCTTGCAGCGTGCTGGTTTTCGCATTCTGCGAAAACGAACTTTAGAGACGGGACGGTGAAGACGAAATCGACAACGCTCAGCAAGCCTGTTGCGGCAGAATGCCGCAACCCACACGCCAGGAGGCGTGCGCTCCCCAGATTAAATCCGCGCCCGGCTCGCCGCAGGGTGAACACCCTACAGACCAACCGTTACGAGCGCCGCCCCGCGATCACGCGGTAGAGCAGCAGCAAAATCATCGCGCCGACGACGGACATGATCCAGCCGGCGAAATAGCTTCCGCCCCAAAAGACGCGGCCGAGCCAGGTGCCGACAAAGGCTCCGGCGATGCCGAGCAACATGGTAATGATGCAGCCGCCCGGATCTTTGCCCGGCATCAAAAGTTTTGCGATGGCTCCGATGACGAGGCCGATTACCAATGTCCAAATGATTGAGTGCACGCTGAAATCCATGGAGAACGTTTAGGATGTCGGCGCGAAATCGTCAAGGAAAGGGTGCTGTCGCATAAACGGGGCGCGGCGACAAAGCCGGCGGTTTTGATCGCATGTCCCATGGCGATTCCGGGGAGCGCACGCGCCCTCGCGTGCTGTGTCTGGCGCCCTCGCCGGACACTCTTTGACGGCGACGAGATTTCGGCGAGGGCGGGCGCTCCCCAGCGTTGACCGACACGCGCTCTACAGGTGAATGACCTGCGCGGAGTGGATGTCGTCGCTCGCGTGAATGGCGGCGAGCAATTCTTCATCCGGTGCGGTGTCGAGATTGAGGACGGTGAGCGCGGTTCCGCCTTCCTGATTTCGGCTAAGCGACATGGTCGCGATGTTGACGCCGTGATCTCCAAGCAGCGTACCGAGGCGTCCGATGATGCCAGGGCGATCGGTGTTTTCCAAAACGAGCACGATACCGTGCGGTCGCGCTTCGACGGGACGGCTGTTGACGTTTACGATGCGTGGCGTCGCTCCGAAAAATGCGCCGGCGACGGAAACGGTTTTGCCTTCGCCGACGGCAGAAAGTTCGAGCAGGTCGGTGTAATCGCCAGCCGCGCTGAGTCGGGTCTCGTTCACGGTGAGGCCGAGGCTTTGCGCGAGCGCCGGGGCGTTCACTTCGTTTACATCGGAGCCGCCGGCGTTCCGCAGAAAGCCTTTCAAGACTGACCGCGTGATCGCGGTGGTATCGACTTCGTTCACTTTGCCGCTGTAGTTGATGGTGAGCTGCTCGGCGCGACGCGGCGCGATCTGGGAAAGGAAACGGCCTAGCTGTTCACCGAATCGCAGATGTGGACCGACGACGGCGAGCGTCTTGGCGTCGAGGTTCGGCATGTTGACGGCGTTGCGAATGGTTCCTTCGAGAAGCGCGGCGCGAATCGACTGCGCGATCTCGATGCCGACGCTTTCCTGCGCTTCGGCGGTCGAAGCGCCAAGATGCGGCGTAAGGACGAGATTGGGAACGCTGCGCAACGGCGAGTCGTTAGGCAACGGCTCCTTCTCGAAAACATCGAGCGCGGCAGCGGCGACCTGGCCACTTTGCAACGCCTCGATGAGAGCTGCTTCGTCGATCAGACCGCCGCGCGCGCAGTTGATGATGCGCACGCCGCGTTTCGTCTTGGCAAGGCGCGCGGGATTCAGCACATGCCGCGTTTCGGGAGTAAGCGGCGTGTGCAAGGTGATGAAATCGGCAGCGGCCAGAACATCATCGATTTCATCGACCAGCTCGACTTGCAAAGCGCGCGCGCGTGTCGCGGAAAGATATGGATCGTAAGCAATCACGCGCATGCCGAAGGCGATGGCGCGCCGGCTGATCTCGCTGCCGATGCGGCCCATGCCGATGACGCCGAGCGTTTTGTTGTAGAGCTCGACGCCTTCCAAATTTTTGCGTTCCCATTTTCCGCCGCGGACCATGGCGTCGGCCGCCGGAATTTTCCGCGCGACGCAAAGCAGCAAGGAGAAAGCGTGTTCGGCAGTGGAAACGGTGTTACCGCCGGGTGCATTCATGACGATGACGCCGCGCCGCGTCGCCGCCTCGACATCGACGTTATCCACTCCGACCCCAGCGCGGCCAACGACACGCAACTTTTTCGCCGCTTCAATGACTGCGCTCGTGATCTTCGTCTGGCTGCGCACAACGATGCCGCTGAACTCCGGCGCGATGGCGATGAGGTCGGACTCGCTCAGGCCTGTGCGCACAACGACATCGAGCGCGCCACCGCGGGCTAACTCAGCGACGCCGCTTTCGGAAATGGAATCGGCGATCAAGACTTTTGGAATAATCATACGCGGAATTAGAGGTTAGGCGGTCGATGCATTCTCGTGCAAAAGCAAACGGCGGCTTCGAGACGGGCGCTGATGGATAGGACCGCGAGAGTCGGTTCCCGCGTTTCGCATAGCGAAACGGCTACAGGTCGTATTGGCCTAACCAAAAATGAGGAGGCGGATCGAGTCGGGCAACTGTTGGGCGACGGTGGTCACGACGTTGCCGCGCAAAAGATTCGCGAGGGTGCGCCGATGCGAGGTGCCGATCATAAGGTAATCGACGCCCATGGTCGCGGTAAGGTCGAGGATGGTGGCGGAGGCGTTATCGCTCACCGCGTAGACGGGCAGCACGCAGACGCCGCGCTCTTCGCCGAGCTTAAGCATGAGCGACATGATGGCGTTGGCTTCCGGATCGTCCTGCCATTTCGGGCGGCCAATCGTGACCGGTCCAGTCGGGATAATGACGGCGATTTCCTTGACGTACAAGACGCAGAGAACGGATTTGCGCAGGACTGCTTCATCAAGCGCGAAGCCGAGCACCGGCGTGATGCCGCGCGCCGCGACCATGATCTTCTGGCCTTCCTCGATGCGCGGTTCAAACGTCGCCATCGATTCGGGCGAAACGATATCCACGACGTGCCGCGCGAGCGTGACGGTCTTGATCCCGGAAAGTTTGTGCGAGTAGGCGCGCATGGCCAGCCCGATTCCGAGGACGATAACGGCGAAGAAAAGGGCTTCCGGTTTGGTTTTGGCGATGGTGAGCTCGACTAGTGCGAGAATGAAAAACGTGCCGCCCATGATGAGTCGTTCGTAGAGGATGAGACCGAGCTTCGCGTTAAAGGTGCAGGCGCCGAGATTGACCGCGATCGCGCCGACCACGCCGATGGCGTAGAGGCCGGCGAGCGCTTCGAAGTCTTTTGTGACCGAGAGAATAAGAATCGGAATTACGACAGCGACAACGAGCGGCAGAAGCGGCACGCCGTGACTGTTGAGACGGGTCAGTTGCGGCGGCATTTCGCCGTCGCGCGCCATCATGTAGAAGACGCCAATGAGCGCGACGATCGCTGTATTGACCGCGCTGAAGAGAAGCAGCCCGAAGACGATACCGACGATCCAGCCAAATACGTCGCCAAAGGCCGGCGCGATGGTGAGCCCGCCAAAATAGCTGCCGAGGTAACGCAGCATGTCCTCTTTGTGCGCGAGCAATTCAGCGGAATGGACGCGCGGAATGGAAAGCATCGCCCAACCGAGCAGCGTGGTGCCGATGACGACCTCCGCCGCGACCGGCAAAATGGCGAGTCTGGAGGTGCGTTTGACCGTGGGCTTATCCATGGTGGCGCCGCGATCCAGCTTCATGACACCGGTCAAATTGGCGACCGCTTCGACGCCGCTGAGCGCGAGAATGACGCCAACGAATTGCACCCACGTTTTGGAGAAATCCGCGTGCGGGGCGAGCAGATGTTCCGTTGTCAGGTGAGGTGCACTTAAACCGATAATGACCAGGACGACGACAACGGTGGGAATGGCGAGAGAAACGGAAACCGAGCCGCTGTGTTTTGGCCCAAACCAATTGATGACGCCGACGACGAGGACGAGCCCCATGGTCGCGACCGGCGCCCACTTGTTAGGCACGCCGAGGTAGCTGACGGCGGCCCAGCCGCTCAGCGCGGCGGTGACGCAGAAATTGGCAACGAGCAAAAGCGCGCCGACGACTGCGAGGAGGCGGCTTTGTTCACGCGCCGCGGAGTAAACGCCGCCGCCATCGGGGAAGTGCGCGCAGACGATGAGGTAGTTAAAACCAACGATCGCGGTGAGGACGCAGACCGCGATGATGAGCGGGAACGATGAATAGGCGGCCGCGGCGAAAGCGAGACCAATGACGTACGCTTTGCTCGTGCCCCAATCGCCATAAAGGAGGGCGGCCGCGCGCTTCCAATCCACATTGCGCGGGCGATGAACGCCAGCGACTGGCTCGACGTTCAACTCAGCCATTGCATCTGGAGTGGACTGTTGCCGTCGCGAGGAGCGGCTGGCAAGTTCTTTTTCCCGCGATGATCAGAGGAAGCGGCGCGCTCATGAGTTTACGCGCGCGAGGTGGACGACGGTCTCGATCTCGGCGGTTTGCGGGAACATATCGAATGGAGTGACGGAGCGGATGGAGAATTGTTCGCGCATGGCGGCGAGGTCGCGCGCGAGCGTGGAGGGATTGCAGGAAACGTAGAAGAGATCGCGCGGGGCGAAGCCGGCAAGAATCTCGCGCGCCTGACCGCTCAAGCCAGTCGCGGGCGGATCGACAATCAGAGTGATCGCCATTGGGTCTTCTCGTTGCAGAATTTGGGCCAACAATTCTTCGACCTGTCCGGCGCGATACTCTTCGCTTTCGCTGGCTCGCCCGGTGGCGGCGCGAATGGCGTGAATGTCCCAATCGATTCCGATGACGCGTTCGAATTTATGGCGCAAGCGATGTGCGAAAAATCCGGCGCCGCAGTAGGCGTCGATGAGCAATGGACGCTGGGGTTCCATTTGCGTCTCGAGATGCGCGGCGAGCAGTTCGGCGACGGCATCGTTCGTTTGGGAGAAAACGCGAGGGCCGGGCTCTGCGCGCAGGGTGTAATGGCCGTCACGCGGACGGCGTGTGCGGAGTTGAGCCAGCTCTGCGTTCACTTCCGGACGGGCGATGGGACACTGCTCGACGTCAATGAGGCGATGCTGGTCGCGACGAAAATAGCCGATCACGCCATCGAGCGCGTGAACCGTGACGCGGTTGCGATATGCGTAGGATTGCGGCGAGCCGACCGCGGGCGCGACCTCGATGTTTTCGAAATGCCCGATGCGGCGCAGCGCCTGGGCGACCTGGCGGCGCTTGAGATCGAGTTGATGCGCGTAGTCGATGTGTTGATAAGTACAGCCGCCGCATGTGCCGAAGTACGGACATTCCGGCGTGACGCGATGCGGCGATGGCTCGATCACGCGATCGAGGTCGGCCTCGGCGAATTGCTTTTTCTCGCGCACAATCCGGATGGCCACTCGTTCGCCTTCGATGGTGAAGGGAACGAAAACGGCTTTGCCTTCCGGCGAACGCCCAACGCCTTTTCCGCCAAAGGCGATGTCGTGAATCTGAATTTCCACTGCTTTAAAACTCTGCCTCTGCCGCTACCGCTTCCTCTGCTCTCTCCGCCGCCGTCAGATTAGATTAAGTGGAAGAGGAAGTGGGAGAGGAAGAGTTAGTAAGTGCGGCAATAGGGATACTTCGTTTCGTTCCCGAGTTCGGGCGGGAATTCCGAATATCCGGCATGAATGAACTGCAAGTCACCGGGCAGGATCGGAAGATAGGTCCCGCCATTGACGGGGAGCGGCCAGAGCAGGACTTCGTATAATCCCACGCCAAAACGCGCAAAGCTGCGCCCGACGCCGCGCACTGCGCCATACCCGGCTGCGGCCGAATTTCCTTCCCGATCGTTCACCGTAGCGATGGTGTGCGGCAGCTCCGACCAGCCGAAAAGGACATTCGATATTCCGCGGCCCAACTTACGCGTCGGTCCGTAATCATTCGAAGGCGGGTCTTGAATATCGGCCCGCGCGGAGAGAGCCAAGCCAACTACACAGAAAAGCGCGAGAAGAGTTTTCATGCTGAGGAAGAGTGAACCTCGCCCTCGCCGAAAGACAATCTCATTTTCCTTGGCCGCGGGCCGCGCGCCGGCGCGTCGCCACCATGGAAGCGGTAATGGTAACGGTGAGGACGCAGGCGATGACGCCGAGCGAAAGCCAGTTCGGGATCGGCAGATAATCGGCGATGACTATTTTGACGCCGACGAAGCCGAGCACAACGGCGAGGCCGACTTTGAGATAAATGAAGCGATCGACCAATTGCGCGAGGAGGAAGTAAAGCGAACGCAACCCGAGGATGGCGCAGATGTTCGAGGTGTAGATGATGAACAAATCCTGGGTGATGGCGAAGACGGCCGGGATGGAATCGACGGCAAAGACCAAATCCATCACGTCGATAAGAATGAGGACGAGAGCGAGCGGAGTGAAGAGGAAGCGGCCGTCGATGACCGCGAAAAATTTGTTGCCGTGAAAATCGTCCGTCACCCGGCCGGAACGGCGGCTGAATCGCATCAACCAGTTTTTGCTGAAATCACGCTCCTCGACCTTGTCGAAAAACATCCGCACCGCAGTGACGATGAGGAAGACTCCGAAGAGATAGAGAACGAAATGGAAACGCTGCACGAGCGTGACGCCGAGCCAGATCATGATCCCACGCATGACGAGCGCGCCGAGAATTCCCCAGATGAGCACGCGGTGTTGCGAGCGCGGAGGAACGCGAAAGTAACTGAAAATTAAAACGAAGACGAAAATATTGTCGACGCTCAGCGAGTACTCGATCAGGTAGCAGGTAAGAAAGTCGAGGCCCTGGGCGGCGCCGCGCCAGCGCCAGACGAGGACGTTAAAGGCGAGCGAGACGACCACCCAGACGGCACTGCGGACGGCGGCGGCGCGCAGGCTGAGGTCGCGATTGCGACGCTTGAAGCTGGCCAGATCGACGGCGAGGGCAATGAAAACGCCGATGTGGAAGGCGATCCAAAACCAGATGTTTGTCGACACGGCGCGTAGCGTTTCACGTGACCAGAGCGCCCGCAATGCCAATCGCCCGGACCGGGTCAGTTTTCCGCTCGCCATTCGCGGGGTTCATCGTAATTTGTCCGCTCTTCATGGAAGCAGATCTGCAGAAACTCGTCGAAGCCGGAAAACTGACCGCGGCCTCCGCGGAAAATCTCGAAAAACTAAAACCAGGCTCCTATTGCCTGCACAAAAGCTGGGGCTTTGGCCGCGTGGCCGAATGGAATCTGTTGCTCAACCAGATCCTGATCGACTTCCAGGGGAAGAAGGGCCACGCCATGCAATTGCAGTACGCGGCGATAAATCTGACCGCGATTCCGGAGGAGCACTTTCTCGCGCGCAAAGCGAAGGACCTTGCCGCCATCAAGGCGCAGGTCAAAGCCGATCCAGCCGGCGTGGTGCGCAACATCCTGGAAAGCATCGGCGGCGCCGCTACCCAGATGCAGATCGGCCAAATGCTCCTCGGCGATGTTTTTAACGAAGCGGAGCTAAAGCGCTGGTGGGATTCGACCAAGAAGGTCTTAAAGAAGGAAGGTTACTTTCTCGTCCCGGCGAAGAAGAACGAGCCGGTGCAGTTGCGCGGCGAAAAAGTGTCGCGCGCCGATGAGTTGCTCACCTTCTTCGAACAAGCACGACAGCCGAAGGAGCAGGTCGCGGCGCTCGATCAGATCATCAAGTTTCACAACGAATTCGACAAACCGGAGAAGCAGTTGCAACCGGTCGTGGATGCGATCGAGGAAACGGCCGCGCGCAATCAGCGGCTCAACCCGTCGCTCGCCTTCGAGTTGGTGATCGCGCGGGACGACCTGCTGGCGCGCGAGGAAAAACTGAAGACGACGCATCCGGATTTGACACTCGATCGGCTGATCGTGGAAGAGGAAGCGCGTTTCGATACGATTTTGCCCAAGCTTTCTTCTTCCCGGGAACGACGCGTCCTGCAAACGATGCCTATCGCTTTGGGTGATCGCTGGGTCGAGCGGGCTCTTCTTCTCATGCAAGGCAGCCACGCTCGCGTGGTGGGGCAACTGCCGAAGGTTTTTGCCGAGACCGGCCGCCAGGCGGACCTGCGCGCCGCGCTCGAGCGCGGTATTCGCGAACATTCGGTGACCAGCGAAGCACTGGCCTGGCTCTGCAAGGGACGGACTGGCGAATGGCGCGAATTGATCGCGCCAGAGCTGCTCGGTGCGATTCTCTCCGCCTTGGAACGCGACCAGCATAACGAAAACGCGCGGGGCAGCCGGTTGCGCGATTTACTGCTCGATGATCGGGAGCTGATTCCCGACATGTTCTCGGGAGCGGAAATGAGCACGGCGCGCGACGCGATGCGCCGGCTGATGCTTACGCCGGTCTTCGATGAGCTGACCAAACGTTCGTTGCTCGCTCGGTTGATCAAGCTCTATCCCGATTTGCAAAGCCTTCTCACCGGCGAACAAAAGGAGACGAAGAGCGATGCGCTGGTCGTTTCCTGGAGCAGCCTCGACAAGCGGAAAGCCGAATACGAAGAGTTGATCAACAAGAAGATTCCCGAGAACAGCAAGGAAATCGGCGTCGCCCGTTCCTACGGCGATCTGCGCGAGAATTTCGAATTCAAAGCGGCCAAGGAAATGCAAGCCGTCCTCATGCGTCGCAAAACCGAGCTCGAACAAATGCTGCATAACGCGCGTGGGACCACGTTCGAGAATCCCGATATCTCGCAAGTTTCAATCGGCACGGTGGCGACGTTGCGCGAAGCGGGTTCCGGAAAACAAGAAATCTATTCGGTGCTCGGCGCCTGGGATAGCGAACCGGAGCGCGGCATTATTTCCTACAAAACCGCGATCGGACAAGCGTTGCTCGGTCACAAAATTGGCGACACCGTCCAGCTCAATACCGATCAGGATTCAGGCGAATTCACGATCGAAGCGATCGAGCCAGCGCCACTCGATGTGGTACCGATGGAACCTGCGTCGATCGAAGCGGATCCCGTTCCCGCGAGTTAGCCTCCGTAGCGCGAGCGGTAGAGCCAGAATAAAAAAATGCCGAGCAGGATGGCGATAATGGCCATCGCTCCGCGCAGTCCGGGGGCCCGAAGCATCTTGCGATTCGAGGTGAAGTAAACGACGCCGACGACCAGGACGAGCGCCGAAAAAAGAGCAGCGAAAAACATAAGGTAAGAAGACGCGGGCGATGCTCTTGTTTTACAAGTCGCCCAGCAAGTTTAATTCTCTTAACATATTCCTCACTTGCTCATGACTGATCCCATCCTCATCGCGCAAAGCGACCATCCACTGTTTCTCCTACCTGAGATGGCGAATCGGCATGGGCTTATTGCCGGCGCGACGGGCACGGGTAAAACGGTAACGTTGCAAACGCTGGCCGAGGGCTTCAGTGCCCGGGGCGTTCCGGTCTTTATGGCGGATGTCAAAGGGGATCTCGCCGGTTTAAGCCAGCCCGGAGCGACGAACCCCAAGATCGTGGAACGCGCGCGCGAATTGGGTCTGACGGATTTCAAAGGGGAAGCATCGCCCGTCGTTTTTTGGGATGTCTTCGGCGAAAACGGGCATCCGGTTCGCGCAACAGTTTCCGAGATGGGCCCGCTCTTGTTGAGTCGATTGCTGAATTTGAACGACACGCAGGCTGGTGTCCTCAACCTAGTCTTCAAAATCGCGGACGAAAGCGGTCTGCTCCTCCTCGACCTAAAAGATCTGCGCGCGATGCTCCATTACGTCGCCGACCAGGCGGATGAGTTTCAAACCCAATACGGGAACGTTTCCGCAGCAAGCGTCGGCGCGATTCAACGCAATCTGCTCGCCTTGGAAACGCAGGGCGCCGATAAATTCTTCGGCGAGCCCGCCCTCGATCTCGATGATCTGATTCAGACCGACGCAAAAGGGCGCGGCGTCATTAATATTTTGGCAGCCGAAAAACTGATGCAGCAATCGCCGAAAGTTTACGCGACTTTTTTGCTCTGGCTTCTCTCGGAATTATTCGAGCGCCTGCCGGAAATTGGCGATCCGGAAAAGCCCAAACTGGTCTTCTTCTTCGACGAAGCGCATCTTCTCTTCGTCGACATCGAACCGACCGTGGCGCAGAAAATCGAACAAGTCGTGCGGCTGATTCGGTCGAAAGGAGTCGGCATTTACTTCGTTAGTCAGAATCCGCTCGATATTCCCGACGTCGTGCTTGGGCAATTGGGAAACCGGGTGCAACACGCCTTACGCGCTTTCTCGCCTCGGGATCAAAAGGCCGTGGCCGCCGCCGCCCAGACCTTCCGGCAAAATCCAAAACTGCAAACCGAGGTCGTCCTTACTCAAATGGGTGTAGGCGAAGCTCTCGTTTCAATGCTCGATAAAGGAGGCAGCCCGGTCGTCGTCGAACGCGCCAAAATTTTGCCGCCGCGCAGCCAAATCGGCGCGATCACCGCGGAGCAACGACAACAGATCATAAAGTCGTCTGTGGTTTTCGGCCATTACGAGCAAACGATCGATCGGGAGTCGGCGTCCGAGAAATTGCAGGAGCGCGCCACAGCAAAAACGGCCGGCGCCGAGGGTCCACCCCCGACGCCCGGTGCGTCGGTCCCGCCCGCCGCCCAGGAATCTTTTCTCACCAAGGTGCTGGGCGGCGCCGGTTCACTCTTCGCACCGAAGATCGGTCCGCGTGGAGGCGTCTATCCTTCGGAGGCAAGCAAACTCGCCCACAGCGCCCTGCGCGCAGCCAGCTCTCAGCTGGGGCGACAGGTCATGCGAGGCGTTCTCGGAGGTCTTCTCGGAGGACGCACCCGCCGATAGCGCGGGCAACGAAGCGCTATTCTTTCTTCTGGGCACCAGAAGTTTCAGCTCCGGTCCCCTTGGCCTTTACTTTCACTTCGGTCGCCATCATCTGATATTTGATCGTTACCTTATCTCCGACCTTCAAATCGGCAGGAACCTTGCTGGCAGAATCTCGTGCGACCTCCCAGCGCTCGTTCTTCCCCTTTTCCTTCTCAATCACGATCGTGCTTTCGTTGATAGAGAGGACGGGACCCGTCACCTGATACGTCTTCGCGCCTCCCGCCATGGCCATGCTGCCGCCAAAGAGTGTGACCGCCGCGAATAAGCTGACTACTGTTTTTGCTTTCATGCCGAACATTACCGACGGCCCTGTGACCGGCGCAAGAAATTAACAGCCCGCGTCGACGCTACTCGTTCGCCGGCTCCGACATCGTCTTCACGCCTGCCCGTCCCAGATAGTCGTCGGCCATGAGAAGATTCTCGCCTGCCCGCTGCACAATTTTCAGCAGATTGTCCATCGAGGACACCTCTTCCAGTTGTTCAGTCAAGAACCACTGGAGAAAATTGATCGTGATATAGTCGTCCTCCTTACGGGCCAACTCCACGAGCGCGTTGATCTGGTGAGTCACTTTCACTTCCTGATCATAAGATAATTGAATAGCCATCTCCGCTGTTTTGAATTTCGCCTTCGGCGCCGTAATCGCCGGAAGCGCCACATCCCCGCCCGCATCGAGGATGTATTTCATGAAGCGAAGCGCGTGATCTTTCTCCTCTTCCGCCTGTTTGAAGAAATACTGCGAGAAAGCCGGCAAAGCCTCCGCGGCAAAATATGCTCCGATCGCATAGTACTGCATTGAGGCGTTAAACTCGTATCCGATCTGCTCGTTCACCGCGTCGATAATTTTTTGTTTCGTCAGCATAATTTCTCCTCCAGTTACTTGTTCTTCCTACTCCAAACCGCCTCCCTGCTCAACTTTTGGTCGCTCACCGTTCAGCGACCGGGCTCGCGGCCCGCTTGTACAGCGAAAACCCCGCCTCCCTTTTACGGGAAGCGGGGCCTTCGTTCTGGCGACGTCCTACTCTCGCACAACCTTTCGTCGCACTACCATCGGGGCTGCAGCGTTTCACTTCCGTGTTCGGAATGGGAACGGGTGGGACCACTGCGCTATAATCACCAGAGTTCGAAGCCGCTTCCGCGGCGCCGATCTCCGACGACTCTCCGAGAGAACATTGATTCTCTGATATCTACATACAGGAAGTTTTATCCAACAGTTTAGGCTTCGTTTTGTTTTAAAAGTCATTCCCCTCTATTTGCCGTCGCATCGGTCTCGCGACCGACGCGACGGATTAATAGAAAAGTAAATGACCAAGCCAAACGAGTTATTAGTATCACTTAGCTGAATACATTACTGCACTTACACCAGTGACCTATCAACGTGGTGGTCTACCACGACTCTTCAGGGAGAACTCATCTTGGGATAGGCTTG
Organism: Chthoniobacterales bacterium; assembly: GCA_038258245.1. Lineage (GTDB taxonomy): Bacteria > Verrucomicrobiota > Verrucomicrobiia > Chthoniobacterales > UBA10450 > JBBSQB01. The sequence goes on along the minus strand of JBBSQB010000040.1, from coordinate 28 downwards.
GCGCTTAGATGCTTTCAGCGCTTATCCT
>JBBSQB010000039.1:0-16839 GCA_038258245.1 Chthoniobacterales bacterium | reverse complement strand
TCCTGCGCCAATTTGTAATGCCGTTCGCCGACGATTCCCGGCGTCGCCATTTTGGAACTCGATTGCAGCGGATCGATCGCGGGGAAAAGTCCTTCGCTCGCGCGCTGGCGCGAAAGGACGATCGACGCCGAGAGATGCGAGAAGGTGTGGACCGCGGCCGGATCGGTGAAATCGTCCGCCGGCACATAGACGGCCTGAATGGAAGTGATGGCGCCGGAATCCGTATTCGCGATGCGTTCCTCCAATCCCGACAGCTCCGTGCCCATGGTAGGCTGATAACCGAGACGCGAAGGCATTTGCCCCATCAGCCCAGAGACCTCCATGCCGGCCTGGATGAAGCGAAAAATGTTATCGATCAGCAACAGGACATCGCGGTGTTCGTCATCGCGAAAATATTCGGCCATCGTCAGGGCGGCGTGACCAACCCGGAAGCGGCTGCCGGGCGGCTCGTTCATCTGGCCGAAGACCATGACCATGTTCGGCAAGACGCCGGCCGCTTTCATGTCGCGATAGAGTTCCTCGCCTTCGCGGCAGCGTTCGCCGATCCCGCAAAAGATGCTCACGCCTTTCTGGTGTGAGACGACGTTGTGAATCATCTCGGTGAGCAGCACCGTTTTGCCCACGCCGGCGCCGCCGAAAAGGCCGGCCTTCCCGCCGCGCTCCAAAGGCACGAGCACGTCGATTACCTTGATGCCGGTCTCGAAAATTTCCGACTTGGTCGAACGCCGATCGAGCGGCGGCGGATCGCGATGAACCGAACGCCATCGGATATCGGTCGGCGCCGGTTCGCGATCGATGGCGTTGCCGAAAACGTCGAACATCCGCGAGAGAATGCCTTTGCCGACCGGCGCTTTGAGCGGCCCCCCGGTATCCTCCACGGCCATGCCGCGGGCGAGACCTTGCGTCGGGGTAAGCGCAATCCCGCGCACGTGATGCGCGTCACTTTGCGCCAGGACCTCGATCACGATCTCCTTTTTTGGGCCGGCCCGCAGGACGGAGTAAATCGACGGCAGTTTCTCGTCGAAGCGCACATCCACGACGCTCCCGCGCACCGAGACGATGACGCCTTTATTCATTAGGCTGGATTCGCCGGTCATTCTGGCCGCTTCTCCGTCGCGGCATCGTCTTCGCCACCTAACCACTTCCGCGCTTCGGCGGCCTCCGCGTGATCGAAATATCGGACCGCCGCTTTCGTGAACGGTTTGCCGAACATCGCCACGCCGTGCTGCCATTTATTTTCTCCGACCATCGCAAGCCGTTCGATGTCGGCGAAGTGTGCGACGCCGAATTTCAAGTCATCCCAAACCGCGCTGACTTCCCAGCCGTGGAAGCCGGTCATGTCGAATAGGACGCGCAACTTCCCATGCACTTGGACGAGTCTTTCGAACTCGGGCATGAACTGTTCGTAATCTGCTTTTGCCAGCTTTCCGCTGACGTGAACGACGATAATCTTCCCGTCGTTTTCTTCGCTGAGTTGAATAGGCATTTTAGACTCCGTCGGTTTGTTTCTAGGTTGTTTTGTTTGATCGTTCGCTTGCGTCCCACTTCCAGTTCCTGATCTCCGGCAGGTCCTGACCGTTCCTATCGATGTAACGCTTGTGCTCGATCAGTTTGTCGCGGAGATGCTGCTTGAGATAGATACCCTTCTCGCCCGTTTGCGGGACACGATCGATTGTGTCCATGACGAGATGGAAACGGTCGAGCTCGTTCAACACGGTCATGTCGAATGGCGTCGTGATGGTGCCTTCTTCCTTGTAGCCGCGGACGTGGATGTTGTGGTGATTGGTGCGGCGATAAGTCAGTCGATGGATGAGCCACGGGTAAGCGTGAAAGGCGAAAATGACCGGCCTGTCTTTCGTGAAAAGCTCGTCGAAATCGCGATCACTCAGGCCGTGCGGATGCTCGGATTGCGGCTGGAGTCGCATGAGATCCACCACGTTGACCACGCGGATCTTCAGCTCCGGCAAATGCTCTCGCATGATGGAGACGGCGGCGAGCGTTTCAAGCGTCGGCACGTCGCCGCAGCAGGCCATAACCACATCGGGCGCGACTTCCTGATCGTTGCTCGCCCACGACCAGATGCCGATACCTTCCGTGCAATGCTTGACCGCGGCGTCCATCGTGAGCCACTGCGGCGCGGGATGTTTGCCGGCGATGACGACGTTGACGTAATGACGGCTGCGCAGGCAGTGATCGATGACCGAGAGGAGGCAGTTAGCGTCCGGTGGGAGATAGACCCGGACGACTTCCGCTTTCTTGTTTACGACGTGATCGATGAAGCCGGGATCCTGATGCGTGAAGCCGTTGTGATCCTGGCGCCAGACGTGCGAAGCCAGCAGGTAATTGAGCGAGGCGATTTTCCGACGCCACGGCAAGCCTGCGGTGATCTTCAGCCACTTGGCATGCTGATTGAACATCGAGTCGATGATGTGGATAAAGGCTTCGTAGCAATTGAAGAGTCCGTGACGTCCCGTCAGGAGGTAACCTTCGAGCCACCCTTCGCATTGATGTTCGCTCAGCATCTCCATGACGCGGCCGGCAGGTGCGAGCCATTGGTCGTTAGGCGCGGTGGCGGCGTCCCATTGGCGATTGGTCGTGCCGAAGAGTGCTTCGAGACCGTTGGAAAGGGTTTCGTCCGGACCGAAAACGCGGAAGTTTCTCTGATCTTGATTCAACTTCGCGACGTCGCGCAGGAAAGGTCCAAGCACATGCGTATCGCCGATGCCGAGCACGCCGGGGTTCGGCACGTCGACCGCGTAATCGCAGAAGTCCGGCATTCGCAAATCGCGCAGGAGGATTCCGCCGTTGGCGTGAGGATTTGCGCCCATGCGGCGTTCGCCTTTGGGCGCGAGTTCGGCCAGTTCGGGTTTCAACCGACCTGACTCATCGAAGAGTTCTTCCGGTCGATAACTCCGTAGCCAATTTTCCAATAACTTAAGATGCTCGGGATGCGCGCGCGGATCGGAGATCGGCACCTGATGCGCGCGGAACGTGCCTTCGATCTGCAAGCCGTCGACGACTTTCGGCCCGGTCCAGCCTTTCGGTGAATTGAGCACAATCATCGGCCAACGCGGACGGGTGAGGTCGCCATTGGCGCGCGCGCGTTCGTGAATCTGTTTGATCTGCTCGATGGCGGCATCGAGTGCCGTCGCCATCGCTTCGTGCATGAGGGTCGGCTCGTGACCTTCGACAAAAATCGGCGACCAGCCGTAGCCTCGGAGTAGCTGTTCCAGTTCCTCACGGGTGATGCGGGCGAGGACCGTCGGATTGGAAATCTTGTAGCCGTTGAGATGCAGGATGGGCAGGACCACGCCATCGGTTGCTGGATCGAGAAACTTGTTCGAGTGCCAGGCCGTGGCCAGCGGACCTGTCTCCGCTTCGCCATCGCCGACCACGCAGGCCACGATGAGATCAGGGTTATCAAAGACAGCGCCGAAGGAGTGACTGAGCGAATATCCCAATTCACCGCCCTCGTGAATCGAGCCCGGCGTTTCTGGCGAGGCGTGACTCGGAATTCCACCCGGAAATGAAAACTGCAGAAAGAGCTTCTGCAGCCCGGCTTCATCCTGGCTGATGTTTGGATAGATCTCGCTGTAGGTGCCTTCGAGATAAGTGTTACCGACGACCGCCGGCCCACCATGACCCGGCCCGGAGACATAGATCATATCGAGGTCGTATTTCTTAATGACCCGATTCAAGTGCGCGTAGATGAAATTCTGTCCGGGTGTCGTGCCCCAGTGACCGAGCAGCATGTGCTTCACGTCCGTGAGCGCGAGCGGGCGTTTGAGGAGCGGATTATCGAAGAGATAAATCTGCCCGACGGAGAGGTAATTGGCCGCGCGCCAGTAGGCGTCGATTTTTTGCAGCAGGTCGGGTGTGAGTGTGTTCATTGTTCGTTAGGCGCTTCCAATTGCAGGAGGCGAGTGACTGACTTCGCGATCATGAATTCTTCATCGGTGCGCATGACGCGCGCATAGACGTCGCTGCTTTCCGAAGATATGATGGCGCCGTTCGCGGCGTTCCGCTTTTCATCCAGCTTGACGCCGAGAAATCCGAGCCCATCGCAAATCCGCTCGCGAATAAGCGGCGCACTTTCGCCGATGCCACCAGTGAAGACGAGCGTGTCTAATCCGCCGAGCGCAGCAGCGAAGGAGCCGAGCCATTTTTTCGCCTGATAGCAAAACAGCGCCACCGCTTCCGCCGCACGCGCGTCGGTGTTTTCCCGCGCGAGCAAGTCGCGCATGTCTGGGCTGATCTCCGAAACGCCCAGCAGCCCGGATTCGTGATTCACCATTTTTTGAAATTGCGGCACGGTCATTTTCTCCGTCTGCGCGAGATAGCTGAGCAACCCCGGATCGAGATCGCCGGAGCGCGTGCTCATCGGCAATCCGGAGGCGGGCGTAAAACCCATGCTGGTGTCGATGCTCTTGCCGTCGCGGACCGCGGCCATGCTCGCGCCGTTGCCGAGATGCGCGAGAATCACGCGGCCCTTTGTTGCCGCCGGATCGCCGAGGCGCGCCAGTTCTTCCAACAGATACGCGTAGGACAAACCGTGGAAGCCGTAACGCTGCACTCCTTTCGCCTCGTAGCGCCGCGGGATGGGGAGCAGCGTCGCCACGCGCGGCATTTCGCAGTGAAACGCCGTGTCGAAACAAGCGATCTGCGGCAACTGCGGATGGCGCTTCCGGAAGGCTTCGATCAGTTCGATCTCGCTCGGGAGATGTTCGGGATCGAACGGGGTAAGGCGATGCAGTTCGTCGAGCAGCTCTGGCGTGACCAGCTCGGGCGCGGTGTGCTGCATGCCATGCACCACGCGATGGCCGACCGCCCGGACAGACTCGAATGCTATCTGCTCTTCGAGCCAATCGAGGAGAAACTTCGCGGCCGACTCGTGATCGGAGGCAGTCAGCTTGCGGCTCTGCTCGTCTTCCCCGGCGGCCTTGGTGAAAGTCAGGTTCGTTCCGTCCGATCCGATACGATCGATCTTCCCAGAAAGGCCCCGTTCCAACATTTGGTCGACTCGGTAGGCCGCAAACTTGATGCTCGAGGAGCCACCGTTAATCGTCAGGATGATTGGATTCATGCCAGACTCGTTAGGCTGTGGGCGGCGCCAATGCGGCATTCACGATCGTCTGGGCTTCGTCGACGATGCGGCGGAGATGATCCGACCCCTGGAAACTCTCCGCGTAGATTTTGTAAATGTCCTCCGTGCCCGACGGACGGGCGGCAAGCCATCCGCTGGCAGCCGTGACTTTCAGGCCACCGATGGGAGCGTCGTTGCCGGGCGCGCGCGTGAGAACGGTTTCGATTTTTTCGCCGGCCAGTTCGGTCAGCGTTACCTGGGCGGGCGAAAGTTTGGCCAACAAGGCCTTTTGCTCCGGCGTGGCCGGCGCTTCAACGCGATCGTAGAATGATTCACCGAATTCCGCGACGAGTTGGTGGTAAAGTTCACCCGGGTCGCGGCCGGTCCGCGCGGTAATTTCCGCGGCGAGTAGGCAAGGGATGAATCCATCCTTGTCGGTCGTCCAGACGCTCCCATCGAGCCGCAGGAAGGTCGCACCGGCGCTCTCTTCGCCAACAAAGCCTAACGACCCGTCGAGCAAGCCGTCGACGAACCATTTAAAGCCGACCGGCACTTCGCAGAGTTTTCGACCGAGCTTCGCGGCGACGCGATCGATCATCGCGCTGCTGACCACGGTTTTTCCAACTGCGGCTTCAGCGTGCCACTGCGGACGGTTTGGAAAGAGTTGGGCGATGGCGACGGAAAGAAAGTGATTCGGCGGGAGGAGGCTGGCGCTCCTGGTCACGATGCCGTGCCGATCATGGTCGGTGTCGCAGGCGAATGAAAGGTCGAATCGGTCCTTCATTCCGATCAACCGCTCCATCGCGTAGGGTGATGACGGGTCCATCCGAATCTGACCATCCCAATCCAGGGTCATGAACCGAAAAGTAGGATCGATCGCTTCGTTGACGACGGTTAGGTCCAGGTCGTGACGTTCGGCGATGCGCGGCCAATAGTGGACGCCAGCGCCGCCTAACGGATCGACGCCGAGGCGCAGCTTCGCGCCACGAGTTACCTCCATGTCGATCACGTTGCCGAGATCGTTGATGTAACTATTGAGGTAATCGTGGCGGTGGGTGGTCAAGGCGTGGAGCGCTCGCTCATGCGGAATTCGCTTCACTCCGTCGAGACGTGCTTCCAGGAACGCGTTGGCCTTCGCTCCGATCCAATCGGTGACGGTGTTGTCGGCCGGACCTCCGTTAGGCGGATTATACTTAAAGCCGCCGTCGTTAGGCGGATTGTGCGAGGGAGTGATGATAATGCCATCGGCCAGTCCCGTTTTGCGACCGCGATTGTAAGTCAGAATCGCGTGGGAAATTACCGGCGTTGGCGTGTATTCGTCGCCTTCGGCGAGCATCACTTCGACGCCGTTGGCTGCGAGCACTTCTAGGGCGGTGGCGCAGGCTGGAACGGAGAGCGCGTGCGTGTCGATGCCGAGAAAGAGAGGGCCGGTGATCTTTTGTTGCGCGCGATATTGGCAGATCGCCTGGGTGATGGCGAGGATGTGCCATTCGTTGAAGGCCAGTTGGAATGACGAGCCGCGATGACCGGAAGTCCCGAACGCCACTCGCTGCGCCGCGACGGCCGGATCGGGCACATCGGTGTAATAGGCTGTGATGAGCCGCGGCACATCGACCAGACTTTCCGGTGGCGCCGGTTTCCCCGCGAGGGGACTTATCTTCACGACGTCTCCTGTTCCGTCTCGGCCGAATATTTTCCCTGCGTCGCGAGGCCATTGGATTTCGCGCGATGGTGAAGGGCAGTTTGCGCGCGTGTAACGTTGTCCGCAGAACCTCGCCACGCTTTTAGCGCTGCATCCTGCAGGGCGCGGCCGAAGGAAAAACTGATCGTCCACGGAAGGTTGTCGGCGCGGCAAATTGCGTTCATCCGCTCGGTCGCCGCCACATCGCTTTGTCCGCCGGAAAGAAAGACGATTCCAGGAACTGCAGCCGGCACCGCCCGACGCAGACAGCGAACGGTCGTCATGGCCACTTCTTCCACGTCGGCTTGCACCGCAGCGTCTTTGCCGGAGAGGACCATCCCGGTCTTGAGCAGCATTCCTTCAAGGGTGACGCGATGGTCGATGAGTTCGTCAAAGACTCGGGCGAGCGTGACGCCGGTCACTTCCTCGCACTGCGCGATCGAATGATCGCCATCCATTAAAACTTCCGGCTCGACGATCGGCACCAACCCAGCTTCCTGACTCAGTGCGGCAAAAAGGGCGAGCGCATGTGCGTTCGTTTCGATGCAGGTCGCCGTCGGCAAACCGTCGCCAATCGCGATGACCGCGCGCCATTTCGTGAAACGGGCTCCGAGTTCTCGATATCCACTGAGCCGCTCGCGCAAGCCATCGAGTCCCTGCGTGAATTTTTCGTCAGGAAAATTCGGGAGCGGGATCGTTCCCAAATCCACCTTGATGCCAGGAATGATATTCTGTTTGGCCAGTAACTCCGGCAAAGGAACGCCGTCCTTCGTTTGCTGGCGGATCGTCTCGTCGAAGAGAATGACGCCGCTGATGAAGTCACTCAGTCCGGGAGTTGTGAACAGCGCCTCGCGATAAGCCTCGCGGTTCTCTTCCGTCGATGGAATGTCGAGGGCCTTGAAGCGCTTCCCGATCGTCGGGAAGCTTTCATCCGCGGCCAAAAGGCCTTTGCCGGCGGCGAGAAGCGCGCGAACCGTTGCCGTCAGTGTCACCGCACCGCTCACTCCGTGAGAACGCCTTTGTTGAGAGGATTCTTATTCATTGGGCCGGAGAGGCGTGAATAACGGAGAGCCAATGATGTGGTCTTTCTTACTCCACGGAGATGGGTCGTCGCGCGTGGCTTGCTCGGCGGCCTGAATCTTGGCATTCGGAACACGGCGTAACCCGCCGACGAGTCGCAGCTTGGACAACGTCCAGATAATCCATTTCGTCGGATCCAGCTGCCATGGTTTGACCCCATTGCGGTAATCATGTTGAAACTCGTGGTGATAATTGTGGTAGCCCTCGCCAAAGGTGAAGCAGGCGAGGAAAGCTGAATCGCGCGCGCTGCACTTGGTGGAATAGGGCTGCCGCCCGATGGTGTGGCAGGCGCTGTTGATCAGGAAGGTGCAGTGCTGAAGCACGACCACGCGCGCCACCCCGGCGATCAGAAAGGCGCCCAATGCGCCGCCCCATCCATTCCAGAGAAAACCGAGCGCGGCTGGTAGAACAAAACTGACCACGACCGCAATCCACTGCACGTAGCGATCCTGCCAGACAACGAGCGGATCTTTCTGAAGATCGCCAACATTGTCGTAGGGCTCATCATTATTCAGTTTGAAGAGGAGCCAGCCGATGTGTGCGAAGAAAAAGCCCTTCGCGATGCAGTAGGGATCGTCGTCATAATCGACATGCTTGTGATGGCGCCGATGTTCGCTCGCCCACATGAGAACCGAATTCTCGAAGGCCCCCGCGCCGAAGATAAGAGTGACAAGCCGGACAGGCCAGCTGGCTTGAAAAGCAAGGTGCGAGAAAAGACGATGATAACCGATCGTGACGCTAAACCCGCACAGACTCAGCATGGCGAAGAAAAGAGCGACCTGGAACCAATCGAGCCCGAAAAACCATAGATAGACGGGAACCGCTGTGAGAGTGAGTGCCAGCGTGCCGATGAGGAATGAACTGGTGATCCAATTTATCCGATCGAAGGGTAACCGGAAGAAGAGTCGCTTCGCGGGCGCGCCGCTTCTGTTCACAAACGCTAAATCAGTGTCAGTCGTATTCATAAATTGAGGCTCGCGGTCATGCTGATGGTGGTGTTGAGGAAACGAGCGATGGGGCACTTCGCCCTGGCCGATTGCGTCGCATCCGGGACCGTGGCCTGCACGTCGAGCAGCATCCTCGCGACGGTCCAGCCCGCATCGGGCCCGCGCCTTCACGCAGGTTTCCGTTCCATATGACTGCTGCTTTCCGATCCATGATGATTGTGTCCAAGTGACCCGACTCGCCGTGGGGCGGCTCACTCGTGTACGCTCGGACGGAGAATCTGCTAATACTTTGTTGCGCGGACGCAGTCATGGCGTTTCCGCCGTCCGCGGCCGACGCAGCGAAAACGGTAACCGATTCACAACTTGGCAGCGCGCCCGCCATCGTCGGCTATAGTGGGGGGGCGAGTGCTGGAGGTCGAATCCGGACACTGGTTATGACGGCAGGAAAATCATGATAACGACGGGCAAAGTGTCGCGCACTAGCTATGAAGATGAAGCCATCTTCGTGGACGCGACGAAAAGCGTGCTGACAGAAGCGGCGCTCTCGGCCGCTTCGTGAAACGGTTCGCGGCGGTGCGCCCGCTGGATGCCGCCGATTTAATTCGCAGCGAGCTCTTCGGCCTCGAGCGGCTGGAGAAACACGCGGAAAGCCTAGCCGAAGCTCAGCCGGTCACCGCGAATCCGAGGGCCGGGCGTCGGCTGGATCGACGTCTTGAAGAAAACGGGCGCGCGCTCTTCGATGCCTACCGCGGGGTCGAGAAAGCGGTGCGCGACGAGCGTCACATCACGCCGGCCGATGAATGGTTGCTCGATAATTTTTTTGTCGCCGAGGAGCAAATTCGCCAGGTGCGCGACGATCTTCCGCGCGGATTTTATCGCGGACTACCGAAACTGGGCGGCGGTCCGCTCGAAGGTTACCCGCGCGTTTTCGGCATCGCCTGGGCCTTCGTCGCGCACACCGACAGCCGGCTCGATCGCGAGATGCTGCTCCGTTTTCTCGCTGCCTATCAACGCGTGCAGCCACTCACCATCGGTGAGCTCTGGGCGGTTGCGATCGCGTTGCGCATTGTCCTCATCGAAAACCTGCGCCGCGCTGCAGACCAGATCGCGGCCGCTCGCATCGCGCGCACAGAAGGCGACGCGCTCGCGGATCAATTACTCGGCGTGGCCGGTCAAACCGCGGTGGCGCCCGAGATCGCGTTGCGCGGATTCGATTCGACCACGCTGCCGGCGTCTTTCGTCGTGCGGCTGGTCGAGCGTTTGCGCGATCAGGATCCGCGCGTCATGCCGGCGCTCGTCTGGCTCGACAAAAATCTCGCGATCGCCGGCACGAGTGTCGACGAGATCGTGCACGCGGAGCATCAGCGCGAGGTCGGATTGAACGTAACCGTCCGCAACATCATCACGAGCATGCGGCTGATCTCGGCGCTCGATTGGGCGAAAATCTTCGAGAGCTCGAGCCTGGTGGACGCGGCGCTCCGGGCCGAGAGCGATTTCGGGGCGATGAATTTTCCGACCCGGGATCAATATCGCAACGCAATCGAACAACTGGCCCGCGGCTCGGGCCATTGGGAACTGGATGTCGCGCAGCGGGCGATCGCAATGGCAAGCCGCGCGAGTGCGAATCGCGGGACGCTGCACCAGCAGCAGGCAGGTTATTACCTCATCGCGAAAGGCCGGCGGGAGTTTGAAACGGAGATTGGGTTTCGTGTTCCCATCAGCGAATGGTTAGGCCGGGCCAGCCGCCGGGCAGGAATCGCAGGATACATCGGCGGGATCGTGGTGGTGCTCGCAGTCATTCTCGCGTTGCCACTGGTAAGTCTCTCCGCTTTCGGCATTGGCGAATGGACGCTCCTTCTCCTCGCGCTCATTGGATTGGTGCCGGCGTCGGATTTGGCCATGGCGATCGTTAATCGCGCGATCACCAACGATCTTCATCCCAGAACTCTGCCGGCGATGGAGCTGAAGGACGGCGTGCCGGAGGATTTGCGGACGATTGTTGTCGTTCCCACGCTCCTGGTGACGCCGGCCGCGATCGAGGAGCAGATCGTTCGCCTCGAAGTTCATCACCTGGCGAATCAGGACGGCGATCTTTGTTTCGCGCTTCTCACCGATTGGGAGGATTCCGACACGGAAACAGCGCCCGGCGACGAAGAGCTGCTGCGCGTGGCCTGTGAAGGCATCGAGCGTCTGAACGAACGACACGGCCCGGCCGCGGAACACCGGCGTTTTTTCCTGCTCCATCGCCGGCGCATTTGGAACGAAAGCCAGGGCAAATGGATCGGCTGGGAACGGAAACGCGGAAAATTGCACGAGCTCAATCGCTGGTTGCGCGGCGCGACTGATACGACGTTTGCGCCGGTCGGTGGCGAGCTGCCGGTGGCGCCTCCGGCCATTCATTACGTGATCACGCTCGACGCGGATACGCGGCTGCCGCGCGGGACTGTGAAGCGGCTCGTCGGCAAGATGGCGCATCCGCTCAATCGGCCGCGGCTCGATCCGGTGCGCGGTCGCGTCGTGGAAGGTTACGCCGTCCTGCAACCGCGCGTGACGCCGTCGCTGCCGAAGCGTTCCGAGGGATCGCTCTTTCAATATGTCTTCACGAGCCGAAGCGGGTTGGATCCGTACGCGTTTGCCGTTTCCGATGTCTATCAGGATTTGTTTGGCGAAGGCTCCTACAGTGGCAAAGGCATCTACGATGTGGATGCTTTCGAAACGGCGCTCGAGCATCGCATCCCGGAAAGCACGTTGCTCAGCCACGATTTGCTCGAGGGAATTTTCGCGCGCGCGGGCCTGGTCACGGACATCGAGGTGGTCGAGGAATATCCTTCGCGCTACGACGTGGCCGCGGCGCGCCAGCATCGTTGGGCGCGGGGCGACTGGCAGTTGTTGCCCTGGATTTTCGGCTCCGGTTTTCGTCCGCGCGGCGGACCCGGCCGGCAGGCGATTCCCTTTATCGGCCGCTGGAAGATGCTCGATAATTTGCGGCGAACCCTTTCGGCGCCGGGAGCTTTTCTGGCCTTGCTCGCCGGCTGGATGCTGCCCTTGCGACCGGCCACGATCTGGAGCGGGTTTGTTCTCGCGACTTTCGCCATCCCGGTTTTTCTGCCCCTGCTTCTGGGGATTATCCCGCGCCGTTTCGGTATTTCACAGCGGCGGCATTGGCGCGCGGTCGCGAACGATTTCGGCATGGCCGTTTTGCAATTCGGGCTCCTCGTCACGCTCATCGCCTCGCAAGCCTGGCTCATGGCCGATGCCGTCCTGCGCACGCTTTTCCGATTATTCGTTAGGCGACGGAAGCTGCTCGAGTGGGTTACAGCCGCGCAGTCGAAAGTCCGCGGTCGGCTCGGTCTCTTCGGTATGTATTTATGGATGGGCGGCGGCGTGGCGCTCGCGGCCGCGGTCCTCGTCCTCGTGGTTTGCGCAGATCCCAAGGCGCTGTTTGTCGCTGCGCCCATTCTGGTTCTTTGGCTGCTCTCGCCGGCGCTCGCGCTTTGGGCCAGCCGGCCGCTCCGCTCCTCCGGCGCCATTTCGGTGGCCCCCGCCGATGCTCGCGCTTTGCGACTGACCGCGCGAAGGACATGGCGATTTTTTGAGACGTTCGTGACTGCGCAGGAGAACGCGCTGCCGCCGGATAATTTCCAGGAAGATCCGAATCCGATCGTCGCGCATCGGACCTCGCCCACCAACATCGGGCTCTATCTTCTGTCCGTGGTGGCGGCGCGCGATTTCGGCTGGATCGGCACGCACGAAACGGTCGAGCGGTTGGAAGCGACGGTCGCGACCATGCAAAGTCTCGAGCGTTGCCACGGCCATTTCTACAATTGGTACGACACGCGCGATCTGCACCCGCTGGAACCGAAATATGTCTCGTCGGTCGATAGCGGGAATCTCGCCGGCCACCTGCTCGCGCTCGGTAACGCCTGTCGCGAGATGATCGCCGGTCCCTTGCTCGCGGCCGAATGGCTAAACGGAATCGAGGACGGGCTGAATCTCACTCGCGAATCGTTGCAGCAGCTAATCGAAGACAAGCGCACCCACACAGTCACGCGCCAGGATTTGGAAGAGGCGCTCGATGCGCTGGAGAAATGCCTGACGATTCTGCGCGAACGCGAGGGCGCACCGAATCTGCAGGAGCTGATCTTGCCTAACGACACCGTCGTCGATATCGCCCGCACCCTTTGCGCGGAGCGAAAGAACGACGACGCCAGCGTCGAATTGCTCGCGTGCGCGCTCGCGCTGGAAAACTCCATTAGAAGTCATCAACGCGATCTCGGGGGCGACTCGCTCCAGCCGCGGCTTGAAGCATTGATTACGCAGACGCGCGCGATGTTCGAAGCGACCGAATTCGGTTTGCTCTTCGACGAGGATCGCCAGCTTCTCTCGATCGGTTACCGCGTTTCCGACGGTACGCTCGACGAAAGTTTTTACGATCTCCTCGCTTCCGAAGCGCGGCTGGCCAGCTTCCTCGCCATCGCTAAAGGCGACGTGCCGACGCGCCATTGGTTTCATCTCGGACGCGTCGTGACTCCGGTGCACAGCGGCGCGGCTTTGATCTCGTGGTCGGGCTCGATGTTCGAATACCTGATGCCGAACCTCGTCATGCGAAATCCGCGCGGCTGTCTCCTCGACGAAACGAATCGCAACGTCGTCCGTCGCCAGGAAGAATATGGCGCGGAACGGCGGCTGCCGTGGGGCGTCTCGGAGTCGGCTTACAACGCGCGCGATCTCGAGTTCACTTATCAGTATTCGAGTTTTGGTGTTCCCGGGTTGGGATTGAAACGCGGGCTCGGTGACGATGCGGTGGTCGCTCCCTACGCCACCGCGCTGGCCGCGATGATTGCGCCGCGCGCCGCCGTGCAAAATTTCGCGCGGCTCGCCGAAGCGGGCGGGAATGGACGCTACGGCTGGTTTGAATCGCTCGACTATACGCCCGTGCGACTTCCGGAGAATGAGAAGGTCGCTGTTGTCCGTTGCTACATGGCGCACCATCAAGGCATGACGTTGGTCGCGCTCGCGAACACGCTGCAAAAAGGCGCGATGCGCTCGCGTTTTCACGCCGAGCCGATTGTGCAGGCGACCGAGCTTTTGTTGCAGGAACGGCCGCCGCGCGACATTGATGCCACTCATCTGCGCCCGCAGGAAGGGAAAGCGACGACGCGCGTGCGCGGGCTCGGTCCCTCGTCGTTGCGCCGTTTTCATTCCCCGCATCAAGCGACCGTGCAGACGCAACTGCTCTCCAATGGCCGCTACTCTGTCATGCTGACCACGGCCGGCTCGGGCTACAGCCGCTGGGGCGAGATGGCCGTGACCCGCTGGCGCGAAGATCCGGTTTGCGATTGCTGGGGCACATATGTTTTCCTGCGCGACGCCGACACCGGCGACGTTTGGTCGGCTGGTTATCAGCCGAGCGGGGTCGCGCCGGATTCTTACGACGCGGCGTTTTTCGAGGATCGGGTGGAAATTTCGCGACAGGATGGAACGATCGCTACCCGAATGGAAGTGGCCGTCTCGCCCGAAGACGACGCCGAAGTCCGCCGAATCACCATTTCCAATAACGGGCACCGCCCGCGCGAAATCGAGCTGACCTCCTACGCGGAAATCGTGCTCGCGCCGGACGCGGCCGACGTCGCGCATCCGGCGTTTTCGAATTTGTTCGTGGAAACGGAATTCGTCGCCGATCTCGGCGCGATCCTGGCCACGCGCCGGCGTGGCTCGCCTAACGAACCGGAAATCTGGGCCGCTCATCTCGCCATCGTCGAAGGCGAGACGGTCGCGGGCGTGCAATTCGAAACGGATCGCGCGCGCTTCCTCGGTCGCGGCCGAGTTATTCGCACGCCGGTCTCCGTGATCGACGGCCAGCCGCTTTCCAACACCGCCGGCGCGGTGCTCGATCCGGTCTTCAGCATTCGGAGGCGGATTCGTCTCGCACCGGGCGCGACTGCGCACGTCACCTTTTGGACAATGGCGGCGGATTCCCGCGGCAAAGTGCTCGATCTAATTGACAAACATCGCACGCCGGCGGCCTTCGAACGCACCACCACGCTCGCCTGGACGCAGGCGCAGGTGCAGCTCTTCCATCTCGGCATTGGGCAGGATGAAGCCACGCTGTTCCAGCGCCTTGCCAGCCACGTCATCTATTCCAGCCCGGAGCTGCGTCCATCGGCCGATGCGCTCGCTCGCGCCGAAGGCGCACAACCGGCGCTCTGGGCTTACGGCATTTCCGGCGACCTGCCGATCGTCCTCTGTCGAATCGATGACATCAACGATCTCCAGATCGTTAGGCAACTGCTTCAGGCGCATGAGTATTGGCGGATGAAGCGGCTGGCCCTGGCTGTCGACCTGGTCATCCTGAATGAATACCCGGAATCGTACGCGCAGGACTTACGCACTGTGTTGGAAGCAATGGCGCGCGCGGCGGAAGCGCGCCGGCCTTCTGGAGATGCTGAGAGCACACGCGGCGCGGTCTTTATTCTCCGCGCAAGTCTCGTCTCGGATGAAGTGCGCAGCCTGCTTCAAAATGCCGCGCGCGCCGTTCTCTTCAGCCGCCGCGGCAGTCTCTTCGAACAACTGAAACGCCTCGACGAAACGGATGCCCTAACGACGAGATCGCAACGCCGCCTTGCTCCGAAGGAAGCGCCGCAATCTGTCCCGCGACCTGAACTCGAATTCTTCAATGGCCTCGGCGGTTTCTCCAAAGACGGCCGCGAATACGTGACCGTCCTCGGCGCCGGACAATGGACGCCCGCGCCCTGGATCAACGTGATCGCCAATCCGTCGTTCGGCTTCCAAACCTCGGTCGGAGGCAGCAGCTACACCTGGGCGGAGAACAGCCAGCAGAATCAAATTACACCCTGGTCCAATGATCCCGTCTCCGATCGTCCCGGCGAAGCGATCTACGTCCGCGACGAAGACGGAATGCTCTGGACCCCGACCGCGCTGCCGATCCGCGAAGAAGGGTTTCCTTACCTCGTTAGGCACGGCCAGGGCTACAGCCGCTTCGAGCACACCTCGCACGGCATCGGGCTCGAACTTCTGCAATACGTGCCCGCGCGCGATCCGCTCAAGATTTCGCGCCTAACGATCAGAAATGAATCAGGCCGTCCGCGCCGGCTTTCGGTGACGGCTTACGTCGAATGGGTGCTGGGCGCATCGCGCGCGGCGACGGCGCCGTTCG
This sequence comes from Chthoniobacterales bacterium, assembly GCA_038258245.1. Lineage (GTDB taxonomy): Bacteria > Verrucomicrobiota > Verrucomicrobiia > Chthoniobacterales > UBA10450 > JBBSQB01. Next base: position 871 of record JBBSQB010000039.1, on the reverse strand, counting down.
TCGTGACGGAGATCGATCCGGAGACCAACGCCATGTTCGCGCGCAATCATTGGAGCGCGGCTTTCGGGACGCGCGTCGCCTTTGCCGATCTGGGCGGACGACAACAATCCTGGACCGGCGATCGGAAGGAGTTTCTCGGCCGCAACGGCGCTCTCGATCGCCCGGCCGCGCTCGCCAGCGCGACCAGTCTAACGAATAAAGTGGGCGGCGGACTCGACCCCTGCGGCGCGCTGCAAACAACAATCGAAGTCGCGCCCGGAAGCTCGGTCGAAATCGTTTTCTTCCTCGGCGAAGCCGCGAGCAAGGAAGAGGCGCTGGCGTTGATCAAACGTTACCGCGCCGCCGATCTCGACGCGGTCTTCACGGAGGCGACCAGCGTTTGGGATGAAATCCTCAGCACCGTGCAGGTGAAGACGCCCGACCGCGCGATGGATCTGCTGTTGAATCGCTGGCTTCTTTATCAGACGCTCGTCTGCCGGATCTGGGCACGGGCCGCGTTCTATCAGGCGAGCGGCGCATACGGCTTTCGCGATCAACTTCAGGACGTGATGGCGTTGAGTGTCGCGCGACCACAAATTACGCGCGAGCACTTGCTGCGCGCAGCGGCGCGGCAATTCGTCGAAGGCGATGTGCAGCACTGGTGGCTGCCGCCGTTAGGCCAGGGCGTGCGCACGCGCATCTCCGATGACCGGCTCTGGCTTCCCTTTGTCACCGCGCAATACATCGAGGTCACGGGCGATGTCGGCGTGCTCGATGAACTCATCCCATTCCTCGACGGCGCGGTCTTAAAACCTGACGAACACGAATCGTTCTTCCAACCCACCGTTTCCGCCAAAACGGGAACGCTCTTCGAACACTGCGCGCGCGCACT
>JBBSQB010000038.1:0-17786 GCA_038258245.1 Chthoniobacterales bacterium | reverse complement strand
TGTCGGGTTGGGGCGGTCATACCCGCGCGGGTCGGTACCACCCCTTGCGCCACCCCCCGCTTTTCGCACCGCACAACGTCTACAGGCTCACCCTTCGCTAACATGGACAGAAGAGTTGCGGCTCGACTGCGTTCCCCAGCCTCAAGTTCTCGATCCGGAATCAGATGTACCGATCAGATCGCGAAATCGCGCAGCACGTTCCGCGTGCTCCGCGTCACTAAGCACGGGCCCGAAACGCAGTGCCTCGCTCGGCTCCGGCAAAGTCACCCACGAACGGCAGCCACCAAATCGCTTCTCGTTAGGCAAAATCCAAGTGGGCTCAACGCGAAACACGCGGACAAGCGCGACATGCAGCCGCCCGGCTTCATCGTAATCGAACCGCTCGCGCACGACTGCTTCCTGCCAAAGATGCAACGGCGCGAGTGCCTGCACCGTTTCCCAGGAATTGATGACCGTCGCCTCTTCCACCTTCGCGAAAAACTGAATCGAGATTTGGTCCGGCGTAGCTTCCGTCAGTCGCTCGCCCGTCCAGCTCGTCAGCTCGTATTGTTCGTGAAAATACGTGGGAAAGAGAAAAAATTCCGGATGACGAAACGAGAATCCTTCGCGACCTTCCGCCAGCCCGCCTTTGCGCAAAATGAGACTCTGCTCGCCGGCCCCCAACGCCGCACAAATCACCGCCCATTCCTTGAAACCGGTTCTTTCCATTTCGCGGCGCTCAAATTAGCGTCCTCCCCATGCCGTTCAACATCGACCTTCATACGCACTCGTTCTTTTCGGGCGACGGCGTCTCGAGTCCCGAGGACTTGATCGAGGCGGCGCGCGCGAAAGGTCTGCACGGTTTCGCCATGACCGATCACAACACCTGCGAAGCGGTCGACTACATGATCGACAAGGGCCTCATGCGCGAGGACGGCCAGCCGGTCGACGGCTTCCTTGTCATTCCCGGCGTCGAGGTCACCACCGCGGAAGGTCATCTTCTTTGCATCGGCACGCGGCTGCCCGATGCCGGCCGGCTCAAAGGCCAGCCCGCGCGCGAAGTGTGCGAAATCATTCACGAGCATCACGGCCTCGCCATCCCGCCGCATCCCTACGATCTCTTTCGCGCCGGCATTCGTTTTCAAACGCTCGAGACTTTGCCGATCGATGCGCTGGAAGTTTTCAACGCCGCCACCACCTTGCGCCGTTACAATCGCTACGCCTTCAAATACGCGCAGGTCCGCAAGCTGCCCATGACTGCCGCGAGCGACGCCCATCACTACGCCGCCGTCGGCACCGCCTACACGATTTTGCACACCGAAGATTTCACGGTGCGAGGCATCCTCGATCAAATCGTCAAAGGCACCGAATTGAACCAGCAATACATGTCGCCGAAAGACAGCCTGCGGAAGACCTGGAATAACTGGATGCGCTTGCGTCGGCGCAAACGGCTGCCCACGGCGACCGCGAAGTTCGAGAACAACGACGCGAAAAAAGACGCCTAACGAGCGAGCAATTTCGCCAGCTCGCTCGCGCTTTGCACCGGCGCTTTGCAGGTGAAGTTCTCACAAACGTAGGCGCTCGCTTTTCCTTCCACCGTTTTCATCTCGCGAATTGCCTCCAGCTTTTCGCCGAGATACTTCTGGCCCGCGCCTTCGTCGGCGAGCAGAAGAATGGCGCGCGGCAGATAATGCCGATGCACTTCGCGCAGCAGCGCGCGCGTATCGTCCGCATCGTGCTTCCCTGCGATGACGATCTGGCTTGGTTTCGTTAGGCTAAAATCGAGCGCGACCAGCATTTGTGGCATGGCGCTCGGCATGCGCGTGAGCACGCCAGCAAACGTCTGGATCGTTTTCTCGCCCTCCTTGCGCCACGCATCTGAATCACGGATTTGCGCGAGCCGCAGAAGATTGCGCGCCGCAATGGAATTGGCCGACGGCTCCGCGCTATCGTTATCGTCCTTCATCCGCAAGAGCACGCTCTTGTCCTGGCCCGTCGTGCTGAAGTAGCCGCCGTTCTTTTCGTCGAGGAACAAACGATCCTGCGAAGCCTGCAATTCATCCGCCCATTGCAGCCAGCTCACCTCAAAGGTCGCTTCGTATAAATCGAGCAGCCCTTGAATCAGGAACGCGTAATCTTCCGCGAAGCCTTCCACTTCACCTTTTCCCTCGCGGTAGTTCCGTCGCAGCGTCTTCGTTTTTGCGTCGTAAAGATGCTCGCGCAGAAAATGCGCGGCCTTCGTCGCCGTTTCCGCATAACTCTTGTCGTCCAACACCTGCGCCGCGCGCGCAAACGCCGAAATCATCAAGCCATTCCACGCCGTGATAATCTTGTCGTCGAGATGTGGCCGCGGACGCTTCCCCCGAATCTTCTCCAAAATACCGCGGGCTTCGTCCAGATCCGCGCGCGTCTCCTCTTCGCTCAACTCAAACTTCTTGGCTGTCTCTTCGATCGAATGTCTTTCGATCAAAATATTCTTCCCCGTAAACTCGCCCTGCGGATCGCTCCCCGCCGGCGCGTTTCCCCTTTCCTCCACCCCGTAATGAAACTCGAAGACGGATGCCGATTCCCCGAGCGCCGTGTCGATCTCCTTCTTCGTCCAAACGTAAAACGCGCCCTCCGCGTGCTCCGGCTTGCCGGCGGCGAGAAGACTGTCCGCATCTTCCGCCGAGAAAAATCCACCCTCCTTCGACGTCAGATCGCGCCGCACATAATCGAGCGTATCGCGCGCGACCGATTCGAAGCGCGCCTCGCGCGTGATCTGAAATGCGTCGAGGTAGCTGATGGCCAGTTGCGCCTGATCGTAGAGCATTTTTTCGAAATGCGGCACATGCCAGAGCGCATCGACCGAGTAACGATGGAAACCGCCCCCGATCTGGTCATGCATTCCGCCCGCCGCCATTTTGCGCAGCGTAAATAAATTCATCTCGAGCGCGTGTTTGCCGCGCGTTGAGTCCGGCGCATCCGCGTAAACGCGGAATAAAAAGTTGAGCGTAACCGGCCGCGGAAATTTCGGCGCTCCGCCGAAACCGCCTTCATGCGCATCGTAAACCCGCGCGAATTGCTCGTAGCCCCCCTTGATCGTCGTCTCGTCGAGTCCGCCGTTTTTTTCGGCCGTCGCGCTGCTACTCGCTTCCCGCAAGGCCGCGACAATCTTGCTTCCCTGCTCCGTGATCCGGGCGTGATCCGTCTTCCAGGCGTTTGCGATTTGTTCCAGCACCTTCGGAAACCCCGGCTGCCCGTGACGATCCTCCGGCGGAAAATACGTCCCGCCGACAAATGGCTCCAATTGCGGGGTGAGCCAAACACTCATCGGCCAGCCCCCGCCACCCGTCGTCGCCTGTACAAACGTCATGTAAACGCGATCGACATCGGGCCGTTCCTCGCGATCGACTTTGATGTTCACAAACTCGCGATTCATGATCGTGGCCGTCGCCGGATTCTCGAACGACTCATGCGCCATCACGTGGCACCAGTGGCAGGTCGAATAACCGATCGAGAGAAAGATCGGCTTGTTTTCCTTGCGCGCTTTGGCGAACGCCTCCTCACCCCACGGATACCAATCGACGGGGTTGTGCGCGTGTTGCAGCAGGTAGGGCGACTTCTGGCCCGCAAGGTGGTTGGTGAATTCCTTGTTTGATTTGTCTTCCGCTTTTGCCGGCACGCTTCCCATTACGCAAAGTATTGAGAGAAGCGCGAAACGAAAGGGCCAGGCGCAAAATCCACGATTCACGACTCGACGTTTCCGGCGCACCGGAGAAGGTAACGCCGTTGTCGCCGCTACCAAAAATAAACGAATCGAGCCCTCGCTCCCGGCCTAACGAAAATTAATTCAACTGGGAATCACCGCGGCGGAATGGAACGAGAGTAACGCTCATGGTCATCACCGAGGAAGAATGGCAGATCGTGCGTTTCACGCTTGGCGCTTGTGCGCTGAGCACGCTTTTGATTCTGCCGCCCGGTCTGGCCATCGCGTGGTTGCTGGCGCGCAGGAATTGGCCGGGAAAAACGCTCTGCGAAACACTGGTCACGCTCCCGCTCGTCCTTCCGCCCGTCGCGACCGGATTGCTGTTGCTCAAACTCTTCGGCCGGCGCGGTTGGCTCGGCGGTCTTGATGTCGTTTTCACCTGGAAGGCCGTCGTCATCGCGGCCGCGGTGATGTCGTTCCCGCTGCTCGTGCGGTCGGCCCGCGTCGGGTTTCAAGGCGTGAACCAAAGGCTCGAAGAGATCGCGCGCACGCTTGGCGCCAGTGACGCGCGCGTGTTTTTCACGATTACGCTGCCGCTCGCCGCGCGCGGCATCATGGCCGGGGTCGTTCTGGCTTTTGCCCGCGCGGTCGGCGAATTCGGCGCCACCATTCTGGTGGCCGGAAATATTCCCGGACGCACCACCACGCTCTCGCTCCAGATTTTCGAATCGGTTCAACTCGGCCACGATGCGACTGCTTTTCGATTGCTCGGCGTCTGCGTGCTCATCGCCTTTGTCGCCGTCTGGCTGAGTGAATTCCTTTTGCGCAAGCCGTCGCCATGAAGTTGGAAATCCAAAATCTGCGGCTGCCGCTCACTCAGTTCGTCCTCGAAATCGACGCGGAGATGACCGCGCCGCGCACCGCTATCTTCGGTCCGTCGGGCGCGGGGAAAACATCGCTCCTCGAAACGATCGCCGGATTACGCTGGCCGCTTAGCGCGCGGATCGCTTTCGATGGCGAACGATTCGACGACACGAAGGCGCAGCATCATCTGCCCGTGCGCAGGCGACGGATCGGCTATGTTCCGCAGGACGATTCGTTATTTCCGCATCTCTCCGTTAGGCACAATTTGCTTTATGGAAGTGGACGACGCCGCGCGACGACCGCGATCAGTTTGCCGCACGTCGTGGAATTTCTCAGGATTGAGCAGTTGCTCGAGCAACCCGTGCGTTCGCTTTCGCGCGGCGAAAATCAGCGCATCGTCATCGCGCGCGCGCTGCTGTCGGAGCCGCGCCTTCTGCTGCTCGACGAGCCGCTCACGGGGCTCGACGCCAAATTGAAGGATTCCATTCTCGCGCAACTGCGCTCCCTCCCGCAGGAATTCGGAGTGCCCATGCTCTACGTCACGCACGACGCGGCCGAAGCGATCGCGCTCTGCGACGAAGTGCTGCTGATTGATTCCGGTAAGCTCACTGCCCGCGGCGCACCGCGAGATTTACTGTAGGGCGTTTCTGTGAAACGCCGTGGAGCGAGCGGCGCATATCCGGTCCGTGGAGCGCACGCCTCCAGGCGTGCTGGTTGCGGCATTCTGCCGCAACAGGCTTTCGGAAGTGCCGCTCTTCCTTGACCGGGCATTTCTCGAAAGTTCGTTTTCGCAGAATGCGAAAACCAGCACGCTGCAAGCATGCGCTCCCCAGAATTGCGCCGCTACGCACTCAGTTGCCGCGCGCCTTTCTCAATATCAAAGGCGTTTCACAGAAACGCCCTACAGTTTTGGTGCTCGCGCGGGCGACCAGGGATTCACTTTGTAATCGGAATCCACGACCGCGCTCGCGTTTCGGCGCAGCAACTCCAGGAATTTCTCGATGTCGAACCCATGTCGTTCCGGCGCAAACGGCTCCAGATTTTTCTCGGCCAGCCGGAACAAACGCACCGCCGGCGCGAGCCGCCGTCCATGCTTCGGATGGCTCGGATGTTCGAACTGCTTCTGCAAATGCACGAACGCGCCCGCCGCCTGGATCAGCCCTTTGAAAAATTGCCAATCATCCGAATCGGTGCGTAACCAAAGATGCTCCAGAACATCGTGTGCTTCATAGTATTGCTGTGCGTTCCAGCAGCGGAAATAGGCGCGATAGTATTTGTTCCGCGCGATGTCGTTAGGCGAAATCGTCCCCGGCGCCTCGTCCAGCGCATCGACAAATTGTGAAATCCTCTCGCCTTTGCTCATGAAGCACCTAACTTGCGGGCGCCTGAGATGATCGGCAATCGAGCACGCTTCAATTTTTCGGAGACCCGCCCTGCCCGAGCGCGGCAGCCCGGCGAAAAATGACGCTCGGCTTAATCATCCTCCTCGTCCTCTTCGCCGTGCTCGTTTTCTGCTCGGTGCTTTTTTCGGGACTCGAAACGGCGCTCTTTTCTCTCAAGGCGCATCAACTGCGCCGCCTCGAAGAGCACCATCCGTCGCTCGCGCGATTCCTCGCTCTCTTCCGCGAAAACCCGCGGCGCGTGCTCAACCTGCTCCTGCTCGGCGACGCCCTCGTCAACGTGCCCCTCATCGTTCTCATTCTCTATTTCATCTGGAACGGGCCGCTCGCTCCCCATGTGCCGCAATGGCTGGCCGCGCTCGGCATCTTCACTGGCCTCGTCGTTTTCTGCGATTTGTTGCCCAAGCTGCTCGCCCTTTCCGCGCCCTATCGCCTCTCCGCTCTCGGCGTTTTTGCTCTTAAAACTTCCATCCCGCTGCTCGATCGCGTCGGGCGTTCCCTCGACAATTTCAGCTCGGCCATCGCGAAACGAATCACGCCGCGCAACCTGCAACCGCGTCCTCGCTTGACCGACGACGAACTCGAGATGCTTGTCGCCATCGGCGAAGAAGAAGGCGCGCTCCACGAAGCGGAGGGCGAGATGATTCAGGAAATCATCAAACTCGGCGACAAAACGGCGAAGGATTGCATGACGCCGCGGGTCGACACCTTCACGCTCCCCGATGACCTAACGAACGAAGAGGCGATCGTGCGCATCAAGGAACGTCGCCATCGCCGCATTCCCGTTTACGCGGAAACGCCGGATCAGATCGTCGGCTTGATCGACGCCAAGACGTTCCTGCTCGATCCCTCCGAGCATTATACCGAAAAGCTGCTGCCGCCCTCGTTTGTCCCGGAAACGATGCAGGCCATGGACTTGCTCCGCCAATTCCTCTCCCGTCCGCAAGGGCTCGCCATCGTCGTCGACGAATACGGCGGCACGGAAGGAATCATCACGCTCTCCGACATCGTCGAAGAAATCGTGAGCGACGCCGCACCGCTCGGCGACGCCGATCTCTACATCGAGCCTCTGGCCAACGGCCGCTTCGTCGTCAGCGGCAACGCGCGGCTCGACGACCTGAGCGAGCATCTCGGTTTTGAGATTGAAGCCGACGGCATCGACACAATCGGCGGCTGGGTTTTCAATCGCCTCGGCTATCTGCCGACCCGCGGCACGAAGCTCGAAGTGTCGCCGCGCCTCGCCATCACGGTGCAGCGCGTCGGCCGCAAACGCGTCGAGGAATTGCTCATCGAAACTTCAAACGGGGCGCGCTCCGCGGCCGCGGAACTGGGCGAATGATCAGCGCGCTCGCCATCATCGGTTGCTGGGTGGTCTCGTTTCTGTTCGCGGGAATCGAAGCCGGTCTCCTCGCGCTCGATCCGATCCGGCTCCGCTCCCAGGTAAAACAAAATCAACCGACCGCACGCCGGCTCTATCGTCTCATTCAAAAACCCGAGCGGTTGCTCGTGACCGTGCTGCTTGTTACGAACATGGCGGACATCCTGGCATTGCTCATTTTGACGCGATCGCTCGTTCGCTTGCTGGGAACGGCCGGCTTTTTCGTTTCTCTCGCCATCGCCTTGCCGGTTTATGTTTTTCTCCTGGGTGCGCTGCCGAAATCACTTTTCCGCCGTTTCCCCTCGCGCGCGCTCAGCCGCGCGGCCGGCCTGCTTGAAATCGTTTCGAAATTGCTCTGGCCGCTCCTCGAATTCGTTAGGCTGCTCTCCCTCCTTTTCCTCTCCCAACGGCAACGGCGCAAAGGCCGGCTTTTCGTTGCGCGCGAAGACTTGAAACACATCACCGCGCAGAGCGAACGCGAAGGATCGCTCACGCCCGTCGAACGCATGATGATCCATAACGTCGTCGATTTTAGCGGCGTAAAAGTGCGCGACGTGATGTTGCCGCTCGCGCAGGCCGTCACCGCCGGGCCGCAGATGTCGATCGACGAAGTCCTGCAATTGAGCGCGCGCGCTCACGTCGACCGGGTCCCGATCGTTCGGCCGGACAAATCGATTGTCGGCCTGGTCAATGTCATGGACATCATTTACGAATCGCAGCGACCAAGCGAGTTGGGGGAATGCATCCGGCGCGTCGTCAGCGTGCAGGAAAATGATTCGGCTTACATCGTTTACCGGCGTTTGCGCGCCGCCCGGCTCGGGCTCGCCGCTGTGGTCGACCGGCGCAACAAATTGCGCGGAGTGGTCACGGACGAAGGGATCATCAAACGCCTCGTTTCGATCGCGCCCGTCGGCAAGGCGCCCGCGACGAAGTCTGCTTTGTAAGCTGTAACCGTCTCGCTGTGCGAGACGTGAGGGTCGATGAGGACCACGGGGATCGCTCTCGCGTTTCGCACAGCGAAACGGCTACAGCCGTCCCTTGGAAGCGTTTCGCGGAATATTCACCGCGTTGCGCCCTCGCACCTTGGAAGGGACTTCGATGATGGAACGCCGACCGCAAATTTTCGCTCGCGCTTCCCCTGCTTCCTTCGTAGCAATGCGGACGTGGCCGACCTCGATTTTGACAAGCTGGTCGAAGATTACTACCGGCCACTGTATCGCTTCGCCCTTTCGCTCTCCCGCCAGGAATCGGAGGCCGGCGATTTGACGCAGCAAACCTTTTATCGTTGGGCGACGAAAGGCCACCAACTGCGCGACGCCTCGCGCGTGAAGACCTGGCTTTTCACCACGCTGCATCGGGAGTTCCTCGGCCGCAGGCGGCAGCAGGATCGCTTCGTTCACAATCCCCCGGATGAGCAGTTGTCGGAGCCGTTGCAGATCGCACCGAACGTGGTCAACGCTTTGGATGCGGAGATTGTGCAGCGGGCCTTGCAGGAATTGGAATTGCGCTATCGTGCGCCGCTCACCCTGTTTTATATGGACCAGCATTCCTACCGCGAAATCGCCGTTATTCTCGAGATTCCGATCGGTACGGTCATGTCGCGGATTTCCCGGGGCAAAACGGAATTGCGTCAAAAGTTGAGCGATGCCGCTGCGCGCGAATCGGCGAAAGTGATTCCATTGAGCAAGGAGGAAGGCCGTGGATAATTCGCAGGCCCGCGCTCTTTTGGGATTGTGGCGACGCCCGGAAGACAACGACGCCGACCCGCAACTGGCCGAAGCGCGCCAGCTTAGTGAGAACGATCATGCCCTTCGGCAGCACTGGTTGGACGAACGGCAATTGGATCAGGCGATCGCCGGCAAGCTCGAAGCGACGTCCATTCCCGCCGACTTGCGCGCGCGTCTTCTCGAATCACGCACGGTCGTTAGGCATCGCGGTTTTCGCTGGAGCCGCGCGCTCGCCTACGCGGCGGCGGCCGTCGTCGTTCTCGGAGTCTTCTTCAGTTCCTGGCGCGGGCCGTTTCAACCGAACGTCTCTCTCGCGGATTATCGCGACGAAATGGTCGGCTTTATCCGCATCGCGCCGAATCTCGCCATGGAGACGCACGATCTTAGTCACATTCAATCCTGGCTCGCGCAGAAGGGAAATTTCTCCGCTCTCACGGTTCCGTCTCACTTGCAGAAGATGGAGCCACTCGGTTGTCGCATGCTCCGGTTTCGCGGAAGCGATGTGGCGCTCATCTGCTTTCGGCGGGAAAGCGACTCGTTAGTCCATCTTTTCGTGGTCGATCGGAAAACCTTTCCACGCCTGCGTTCCAGCCACGACCCGATCATGGGCATAAACGGCTCCTGGCGGACGGCGACCTGGGAAAAGGATGGAAAAGTCTACCTGCTCACCGTGCAGGGCGACGAAGATTTGTTGCGTCGCTACCTGAGCGCTCAACTGCTTTCCGCTTTCATCTTCGCGTCGTGATCGGCAAACCAGCGCGCGATCACCACGTCGGTCGATGAATGCGCGAGGATCGAGCCGCCGATGACGATGGCGATGAGATGAAAGAGGTGCGGTGAATTCGGCGTAGCCGAGTTGAGCAGCAGCAATCCGTAGATGACAGACGCGAATCCCTTCGGGCCAAACCACGCGGCCGTCAGGCGTTCCCGCCAGTCGAGCGGACTTCCCCAAAGCGCGATCCAGAGAGCGACCGGCCGGGCAAAGACCAGCGCGAGCAGCGCGAAAATGTAATCGCCCGTTCCCAATCCGGTAAAGAAAAACTCGCGCGAAATGAGCGCGCCGAAAACGAGCAGCGCGGCCAGTTTCAACAGCTCCGCAATCAATTCGCCGAAGTGATGGAATTCATCCCGCAAATCGGGCCGCATGGTGAAGACGGTGATGCCCGCGGCGAAGGCGGCCAGGTAAATATTGCCATTCGTTAGGCGCGCGACCGCCAGCACGAGCAGGCCGATGGCGAAAGCGAAGAGCGGTTGATACGGCTTGGCGATCCCAAAAAATCGCGAGCTGTCCAGTCGGCAGGCCGCCCAAGGAATGGCGATGCCGAGCAGGATGCCCCAGATAAGTTCGCCCCCGAGATGAAGAAAACTGATGCCTTCGTGGCTGGCCACGCTGAGCAGCGCGAGCACGATCGGAAGCGCAAGACCATCGTTGATGCCGCTTTCGACGTTGAGCAAAAACCGGAGCCGGCGCGGAATTTCTTCTCGTCCGACAATCGCAGCGGCAAAGACCGGATCGGTCGGCGAAAGAATGGCGCCGATGAGAAAGGCCGCGATCCAGGAAACGTGCGCGAAATAATGAGCGAGCAGCGCGGTGGCGAAGAGCGTAAGCGGCAGCCCGAAGAGAAGCGCTCGGCCGGGCAATTTCCAAGCGGAGATAACGTCGCGCGCGCTCGCTCGCATGCCGTCGGTGAAGAGCACGCTGAAAAGCGCGAGCTCGGCCAGCTGTTGCACGACTGGATTCTGCGGCTGGATGTTGACCCAGTTGAGCATGCCGCCACCGACAACGAAGCCGGCGACAAGGAAGAGCGCCGCGGCGGAGAGGACGCTGCGATCGGCCAATTCCGAAATCAGAATGGCGATGAAAAGGACGACCGCGAAGACGAGCAGAGCAATCATGCGCAGGTCGCGGGGCAGAGCGAGAAGCGGTTCATTCGTTACCGTCCTGCGCTTTGTGCCCAGCGCGCACGGCGTTCGCCAACGGCGCGATTTTCTTGCCGTGCCGTCGGGCATAGACCTGGGTAAATTCCGCGCCGAAAAAACTAATCAAGGCGGAGTAGTAAACCCAAATCAAGAGCACGGCGAACGATCCCGCCGCACCGAACGCACTCGCCACCGCGGCATGCCCGAGATAAAGGCCGATGCCATATTTGCCGACGCTGAAGAGAGCGGCTGTGACGACTGCGCCCACCCAGACATCTTTCCAGCTGATACGCGCGTCCGGCAGATATTTGTAGATCATGGCAAAGAGCACCGCCACGGCGAGGAACGACATCACGATATTGGCCGACTGCCAGAGCGCGGGCACGCCGGGCATCCATTCGTTGAGGTAACCTTGCAGCGCGGTCAGCCCCGCGCTCATGACGAGCGAAACGAGGAGCAGAAACCCCACGCCGAGCGCGATGGTGAAAGAGCGCAACCGATCGAAGAGAAATTTCAGGAACAACCCGCGCTGCGGCTCGGCCGCGACGCCCCAGATTTTGTTCAACGCCGTTTGCAGTTCGGTGAACACGGCGGTCGCGCCCACGAGCAACGTGACCACGCCGGTGCTGATCGCCCAGATGCTCTTGCCCAGGCCGCGCGAGGATTCGAGCACCTGCCGCACGGCTTGCGCGCCCTGGTCGCCCACCATGTCCTGCACTTCATGCACGATTCGCTCGACCGCTGTTTCACGAGCCAGAAACAAACTGGCCACGCCGACCGCGATCAGGAGCACGGGCGCGAGCGAGAACATGGTGTAAAACGCGACCGACGCCGAATAGCGAAAGGTGTCGTCCTGCCACCATTCCACGCAGGTGTTTCGGAAGAGCCGCCACGCTTCCGTGCCTTTGGATAACTTCGCGCCCGCCATCCTTTCTTCTACCATCGCCGTGCTTCGCTCGCACGTGGCAGAGTTCCCCCGCGCATCTGATCATTGAACGACCAGCAGAGGCTGACCGTCTACACCTACATCATGACGAAACTCATCGCGTTAGTTGCAGCAGGAATGTTTGCCGCCGGCTCTCTGTTTGCCGGCCAGAATGGCGATTGCACCAAGCAGGTCGGTAACAACGGGAAAATGGCGTGCGAGGTCTCGACGGCGAACCTCGATCTCACCGCGGAACAGAAGACGAAAATGGATACGGCCATGGCCGAGCACCACAAAGTCGGCTGCACCAAAGAAAGCGAGAAGGCTTACATGAAGGAAGCCAAAGGCATCCTCACGCCCGAGCAGTTCGCGAAGTTCAAAGCGGAATGCAAAGGCAAGAAAGCCAGGGCGAAGGCTTAATCGCCCCACTTCCAATCGATTCAACGCAACGCGTCGGGAGTAATCCCCGGCGCGTTTTGTTTTAGTGATGCGCCATCAGCCGCGGCAGGATGATGGAAGAAAAATCGACGAGGAAATGGCCGATCATGTTGGCGAGCAAGTCGCGCCGCCAGATGTAAACCAGCATGAGGACCAGGCCCAGAGCGAGCGCGAGCACGACGTTCGCCCACCCATTGGCGACGTGGGCAAAACCGAAAATGAGCAGCGGAAGCAAACCAGCCCACCAGCGGTTTAGCCCGAGCCGTTGCAGCCGCTCGATGGCGTAGCCGCGATAGAATAACTCTTCCACCACGCCCGCGCGGAGCACGATGAGGAACGCGAGCCAGAGAGGAAACTTCGACAGCGCCTGGCCCAAATCGCCACCGCGAAAATGCGTAAGCGTTGCCACCGCTGCGCCAACCACACCGCACAACACCACAAGGATGAATCCCAAAAGAAGCGAATGCCCGATCCGGCGGAAGCCAAGGTTGATCGAGGAAAAGCTTAGACCTTCGCCGCGGCGGATGATGACGAACAGTGCGATCACACAAAGCCAGATGAGTGATTCCTTCCACACCACGGCGGTGAAACTGAGCGAAGGATAGAATAACTCGACCGCCCAACGAACGATCAGAATCCCAAAGAGAGCGATGAACAAACCAAGCCACGTCGCCGCTGGAACCCTCTCTGCCGTTGTGCCAGATGAATTCATATTGCCCGTCTGTAACTTAGGAACTGCTTCCCTTTCGTTCAAACCCATTCCCTCATCCCGAGCGCAGCCCAAGGAGCCCGTCCCGCTCCGCCAGGATTCCAAATCACGCTAGACCTTCCTCCTCAAAATCGCTCCGAGACTCACGCCCACGAGCGCGAGCAATCCAATCCCGATTCCCTTGCGATGCATATCCGTCCAAAGCTGCGGACTGCGCGAATGCGCGCGCGCGTCGAAACGCCCGTGCGCGCCGGGGTCGCCGCCGACTGGTTCGTAGAGATTATCCGGCTTCGAATGATCAGCTTTTTCGTCGGTCATTTGACCTTTCACCCCGGTCCGACCGAGATAGAGATCGCCCAGGCGCGGGAACAGTTTGTTCCCGATGATCGCGATCACGGTGGGCAGCCCGACGTAAATTTCGCGACGCTGGTTTTTTGACGCGAAGACAATCGCGCGTGCCGCTACTTCTGGCTGATAAATTGGCGGCACCGGTTGCGACTTGTTAGGCAACTTATTTTTGCACCAATCGAATTGCGGCGTGTTCAGCGCCGGCATCTGCACCATCACCGGCACGATGCTGCTCTGCTGGTGAATCAATTCCGCGCGGAGCGAATCCATGAATCCCTGGATAGCGTGCTTGCTCGCGCAATAGGCCGCCTGCAACGGAATCCCGCGATAGGCGAGCGCGCTGCCGACCTGAATGATGTGTCCGCGATCGCGCGGCAGCATGCGCTTGAGCGCCGCGAGCGTGCCGTTGACATAGCCGAGGTAGCAGACCTCCGTCACGCGCTTGAACTCGGACGGCGTGGTGTCTTTGATGAACGCGAAGACGCTGGTCATGGCGACATTTATCCAGACGTCGATCGGACCGAACTCCTGCTCGATGCGTTCGGCCGCGGCTTCGACCGCTTCGGCGTCGGCCACGTCGCATTGCAGAATGATGGCTTTGCCGCCGCGTTCTTCGACGTCGCGCTGCGCGCCTTCCAGTGCGTCGCGCCCGCGAGCGAGGAGGCCGATATGCGCTCCTTCGGTTTCGGCAAACATGCGCGCGGTCGCGCGTCCCACGCCCGCGGCAGCACCGGTGATGACAATGACTCTTGGTTTCTTCGATGTGTTCATAAAAGTGATTCGTTAGGCCAATCGTGGCACGCCTTTCCCGTGCGTGCCCGGTGGCGAGAGCTCGCGCCGCACGGGCGGATCGGTCAGGTCCCGTTTGTCGGAGTTGAACACGCTCGCTCCCTGCGAGATCAGGTAATCAGCGGTGCGTGCGGCGAGCGCTTGGATCGTTAGGCCAGGATTCGCCGAGCCTTGCGTTGGCAGGATGCTGCCGTCGCAGACGAAGAGATTCGCAATGTCGTGGGTGCGACCAAATTTATCGACGACGCTGGTCGCCGGATCGCTTCCCATCCGCGCGGCGCCGACGAGATGCGCGTAGCGTGCTTCCTGCGCGACTTCGGTCGCTCCGGCAGCGCGCATCACTTCCTCGGTCTTGTTCTTGGCGAACTCGATCAGCTTCTTGTCGTTCTCGTAGAGATCGAAATTGATGTGCGGAATTGGGATGCCGAATTGATCACGCTCGTTCGCGAGAGTAACGCGGTTATCGGCCCAAGGCAGAATTTCGCCAAGCACGCCTAACGACGCCCAATGATTGTAATCCATCATCACACGACGCATGCCCCAGCCCCAGGCGCCGCGCGCCGCCATCATTTGCTTGGCGAAGGAAATCGGGAGCGGGCCGACCGTCTGGATGGCAAACCCGCGCGCGAAATCGCGTTTCGGATCGGTCTCGTAAAATTCCTCGGTCAGCGCGTGGGCGGGTGGCGCCTTGTATGCCCTAACGAGTTCGTCGAAGCGCCCGAGCACGACGTTGCCGGCCTGCGCCATGAGATAACGGCCGACCGTGCCGCTCGAATTGGCGAGCCCGGAATTCAGCAACAACCGCGGCGTCTCAATCGCGTAGCCGCTGATGATGACGGCCTTCGCCTTTTGAAAATGCTCTTTCCCTTCGCGATCGAAATAACTGACGCCCGTGACGCGATTATTTTTCCCAAGTTGCACGCGGCTCGCCATCGAGCGGTCGCGCACTTCCGCACCGTTTGCGATCGCATCCGGCACGTGGGTGATGAGCGTGCTCGCCTTAGCGCCCACCTTGCAGCCCTGGATGCAAAACCCGCGATAGATGCAATGCGGCCGGTCATTGCGCGAGCCACTGAGAATCGCCACCGGCCCGCCGATGCTGACGTCGATACCTAACGACGTGCAACCTTTGATCAGAGTGTTGCCGACGCCGCCCATCGGATGCGGCCCGTAGGCATAGCCGTGCGGATCGCCCCACGGATACCAGGCGGGCCCGGCCACCGGCATCTCGAGTTCGAGCAATTCGTAATACGGTTTCAGATCCCAATACGACATCGGCCAATCGACCCCGACGCCATCGCGCGTGTAGACCTCGAAGTCGCTCGGATGAAAGCGCGGCGTAAACGCGGCCCAATGCACTGACCCGCCGCCCACGCCTTTGCCGCTGTTGTTCGCGCCGAAGGTGAGCGGGTGCGAGCCGCCAGTGATGCGCATGTCTTCCCAGTAGAGTTGGTGCGAACCTTTCTCGTCGCTCACCCAATCGCGCTCCGTGTCCCAGAACGGTCCCGCCTCCAGACCCGCCACGCGAAAGCCGGCGCGCGCGAGACGTTGCAATAAAACGCCACCGGCTGCGCCCACGCCGACAACCAGATAATCAAGCTCCTCGTTAGGCGCATAACGCCGCATCGGCGTCTCCAGCTGTTGCATCGACCCGAGATGATGCTCGTGGCCGTCCGGCGCTTCGAATGCGCCGCCGATCGGCTCGTTCAATGCGTTCCTCCCTGCCCAGCCGGCGGATGCTCGTGGTGCGCGGCGACATCTTCCTCTTTCGGATCGGAAACCCAGATGTCGGGGCGCACCGCCCACTCGTAGCGCTGCTCGTTTACTTCCCACGGCTCGGGTTCGCCGCGTTCCAGCCGCATGTAGCCACGCGGGTAAGCTGGGCCGCCGAAACCGATTTCGTCCCAGGCCCACGGATGCGCGTAATACATCTCCACGCAATCCTGCAGGACGAGCGCGAAGTAGCGATGAATCGGCATCCGCTCCCAGATTTCCTCCGCGCCCGGCAGCGGCTTCGCGTCGTGGATCGATTTCAGGAGATCGTCCTGCTCGCGCCAGGTGAGCGCGAGGAAGTTGCGATCGAAATTTACGCGCGCCATTTGCTCGATTGCCTGCAGTCCGCTTCGATACGCCTCACCATCGGGCGGCATCGATTCGAAACGGTAGCCGGGCGTTTTCCCGAGGAAGAGTCGCTCATCGATGAACGGCAGAATCGGAATGCGATGCGTCGCGTCGCGATCGTCCTGCGGCAACAAGTGATCGCAGATGATGCCCATGAACTTCGCTTCCGCCTCGTTGAAAAAACGAATGGGGGGCGTCTCCTCGACGCGCTGCCTAACGACTTCGCGCGTGGCCGCATCCCAGAAAGCCTTCTGCCCGAGCGTGCTGAAGCCGGGATAATAACCCGGCCGCGCGGTCCGCGGGAGCGGCCGGCCGGTGCGCGGGTCGAGCGGGAGGCGGTCGTTAGGCGTCATGCTAAATTGATTCCGGTCGGCAGAATTCCAGAGAGCGCTTGTTGTGCTCGTTGAGCATCATCGTTCCCTCCTCATCAAGCTCGCCAGCAGTCCAACCGTCCCGCAGGCCGCGAAGAGCAGCGGCGCGAAAATCGGTGGGCCATACATGATGTTATAAAGCGGTTTCTTCAGCCCGCCCGGACGCCTCACAACGCCGCGCGCGTGATAAAAAAATCCGACGCCGCCATCCGCGATCGCGAGGACCGACATCGCCGGCAGCCAGGTGCGCGCAATTTTCGGACTCACGATCGCCCCCGCCGCCGCGCCGATGAGACGCGGCGCGATGATGACCGGCGTCCACTGAGCGAAGTAGCGAAAGTTGTTTTTGTAATGCGAATAAAGCGCCTCCGCGCCGCTGCAAAACGTCCCGACGATTGTCGCGACCGCGAGATGTTTTTGGAATCGACCTTCGCGCAGGCCAATCTTCCACGGATATCGCGCCGCCAGATCCGCCGCGGTGAGCGAGAGCAGGCGCGCCTGCGGCGAACGCAGAATCATCGGCGCCGCTTCCTCGGGGCGGAGGAATGATGCGACCAGGCCAAGGTAAGCGCTCACCCCAAACAGAAGCGGAGCGAAGATCGGCGGGCCCATCACGATATTGGTAATCGGCAGCCGCCATCCGCCCGGTTTCCGCGCAATGCCGCGAACGTGAAAGATGAAACCGACGAGTCCGTCGAGCAGCGTGATCGCTGAGGTCCAGCGTAGAACCGTGCGGGCTGCGCGCGTGCTGAGCGCGCCCCAGATGCCCGCGATCGTCATCGCGCCACCGAGCGCGACCGGCGTATACATGACGCGCTGACCATAGCTGCCGCGATAATGTTCGTACGCGACCTCGGCGCCCGCGAGTACGCTGGAGGCGCCCGCCAGAAACGAGAGGCTGCGCTGAAAACGCCCTTCGCGAATATGCGCCTCGGCCGCGCGCGCCGGACGGGCCAGCGCTTCCGGAAGGATTTTGTCGATCACGTTATCGGGCCAGTCGCCGGTTTCGCGCGGAGACGCGAGGCGGCGGAGGCGTTTCGTTAGGGCGTTCATGTTCTTGGAAATTCCGTGGAGCACAGGCCGCTGGCCTGTCGCAGCCGATGGCTCGCCGGCGGCATTTTGCGCGCAG
>JBBSQB010000037.1:0-20065 GCA_038258245.1 Chthoniobacterales bacterium | reverse complement strand
GGCCCCCGGGCTGTCTCCGCCCGCCGCCGGAAATGTGGCTGAACCAGCCCCGCGCGTACGGGTGGCAGGTTGGTCGCGGCAGGCGCCCGCCACCCGCTGGCTGGGCAGCCTGCGCTACCCAAAACTCTGCGCGCCACACTTTTCCAAAATGCAGCCGACGCCTACACTGCCGCCATGCCGGAACTTGCCGAGGTCGAATATTATCGCCGCCAATGGGATCCCGGCCTCGGCGACCGCGTCGAACGAGTCGACCTGCACGCTGCGAAACGCATCTTCCGCGGAACCGACACGCGCACTTTGCGCAGCGAACTGACCGGTTCGCGCCTACAACGCTCGGAAGCGCGGGGCAAAAAGATGCGCTTCGTTTTCAGCGGCAACAGCTCGTTAGGCATTCATCTTGGCATGACCGGCAAGCTCTCTGTCGCCGACGCGAAATTCCGGCCCGAAAAACACGATCATCTCGTCCTTTACCAAAAGAAACGCTCGCTCGTTTTTCGCGATGCCCGTCAATTTGGGCGCGCCCAATTCCATCACGGAAAATCCACGCCGCTTTGGTGGAGTGATGAAACACCGGACATCAGTTCCCGTGGATTCACCCGGAAATATCTCGATGCCTTTTTACAACGCCACCGCAAGGCGCCCATCAAGGCTGTCCTTCTTTTGCAAAGCGGATTCGCCGGCATCGGCAACTGGATGGCCGATGAGATTCTCTGGCGGGCGCGGATCTCGCCGCGCATCATCGCTGGCAAACTCTCCGCCGCGCAACGTGCCGCGCTCTGGAAGGAAATCCGTTTCGTCGCGCGCGCATCGCTCCGCATCATCGGACGCGATTTCTCCGATCCGCCGAAGACTTGGCTTATCCAGCACCGTTGGAAACGCGGCGGGGTTTGTCCACGCGACGGCGCGCAGTTGAAGCGCGCAACCATTGGCGGCCGCACCACGGCGTGGTGTGCGCGTTGTCAGTCGTGATTACTTCCCGACGTGACGTCGGTAGGGCGCGACCGCTGGTCGCGCCGCCATTGTGCGTGATGAGGACGATCCATCCACATCGGACGGACGGCCCGGCGGTCCGTCCCTACCTTTAAGGCGGCGGAATCTTGAGCGGAATCCGCTTCTTGCTGTCCGCCACTTGCAGGACCAATTCCGAAAACTCCCAACGGCCCGCCCTTTTCGTCGCGACCGCGTAAATCATCCCGGTCGCTTTCGGCCCCGAAACCGGTATGGCCAGATCGGCCTCGCCGGATGGGCCTGTCACTTTCGTATTTCCCGATGGAAACATTCCAGGCGTTACTGGCTCGCCCAACTCCGCAATGACGCGCGGGTCGCTCTGGGCTGCGCTCAGCGCGATATTATAAGCGTCGCTCGATTTGAGAACGCTGAACGCCAGCAAACAAATCGCGCCAATAAAGATCGCGAACAGAAAAAGCACGCCGAGGCAACCGGTCGGGACAAACCATTTCCAATTTCGTCCCCACCAATTCTTGCGAAGCGCGGGTGGCGCAGGTGGCGGAGAGGATTCCATGCACGAAGAAAATTAGATCGCGCGCGTCCGCTCGTCTTTGGACTCCATCACCTTCGCGGTCAACAATCCCGCGAGCACTCCGATCGTTCCGGCCAGAATCAGGTTGGCGATGATCTGCACGATCACCATATACCAGGCGAACGGTTTGGCCGCGTTTTGGGCGAAGGCGGTCTGCATCGCATCGATCGTTTCTGCGCTCGCAAACGTGCGGAAAAGGGCGAGCAACAACTGCGCGTTTTGCTCCTGCCAAAGCTGATAATTAAAAATTTGCCAGAGCGCGTCGACCACGACGACGCCGGCCGTCGTTCCCAATAGCGAGCTGTAGAATCCAAGCTTCGCGCCCTGCTTCGTCGTCAATCGCTGCCCGCTCCGCGCGACCGCGAACCAGACGGCGAGGATGGCCCCGAAAGTGTAGCTCGGAATAATGAAGACGTTCACATACGGCAGCAACCCGACCACCGCTGCGCCCGCCGCCCCGACGTAGAGCGCAGTTTCGGTATCGGGCTGGTTGTTAGAGGTGTTGATCTCGCTCATGGGACAATGGCAAACACGCGCGCCGGAAAACCAGCGCCGCCTTTTGGTTTAGGAAAACTCACCACCACGATCGCGCCTGCTTCCGGCAGTTGATCAAGATGGGTGAGCAATTCGATTTGATAATGATTCGTGCCGAGCACGTAGGTCTCAAGCGCGTAATCGTCCTTGCTCGTCGCCAAACCCGGATCGGTATCGGTCGTCTCATGGCCGGACGCGGTGATCTTGCGCTCCTCATACAAGTATTTAAGGGCCGGTAAACTCCAGCCCGGATAATGAGCCACGCCTTTCGCGTCTTTGTTTTCCATCTTCGCGGGATCGGGCCAGCGCTTTGACCAATCAGTCCGCAACGCGACAAACGCGCCCGCCGGGATCGGCCCGTGATCCTGTTCCCATTTTTTCACGCGTTCGATGGTCAGCGTGTAATCGGGATCCTTCGCCACTTCCTCGTGCACGTCGATCACAGCCAATGGCAGAATCATTTCCTTCAGCTCAATCTGATCGATGGTGCGCTTGCCGCGATGAAAATGAGCCGGCGCATCCACGTGCGTTCCCCATTGGCCGACGTGCGTGTAGAGTTCGGCAAAGAAACCGGTCCCCATCACACCAGGTTTCTTGTCGTACCAATAAATCGTGCGGCGCTGTTCATTTGGAAAACCGGGCCAATGCGGAATGTCGGGCGCAAACGTATGCGTGAGATCGACAAATCGTTTGCTGACCAGAAATTTCTGAACCTCGAGCAGCGAGGTTCTTTCCGGTATTTGCGCCAGGGCTGCCGCGGCGAGCGTTCCGCCCAAAAGCAAACCGAGAAACAGCCGCCGCATCATTCCCTGTGTTAACGCAGCCGCAATAAGAAGCCAACAACTTCGAATAATCGGAAATAAACTGCGTCCCTCCACACTCACAGTCTTTTGTCAGCAATCCGCGCCCTACTTATCAACACCCCGGTGCGACCACACCAACGGCTGGTGAAATGGCGGTCGCGACTGACTTATTCGGCGCTAGAAGATGAAGAAAGAAGGGTTCTAAAATTCTAAATCATTAAGAGCGTTGTGAAGAACTGATCTGCGATAAATTAGAAACACCTGATGCACCAGCTCGCCAAAGAGAGGATAGACCAACTGCCCATCGCAGGCGGAGCCATGCATCCAGGATCAATGCCGATCACGGAAAAGGGCGAAAGTCTCTTCGAGCATGCAGCCTGGCTCTACGTCCTCTGTCGCGAGAAACTTTTCCGCGATGACACGCAGCGCATGATCTCTGCGCTTTGGCCGGAACGGAGCCCGAGCGCCGGCACGAAGATGATCGAGTTCGGCTGCGGCCCCGGGTTTTATTCCTGTCAATTCGCGGCGCACTTTCCGCAACTGTCCGTCACCGGCGTCGATAGTTCCGAAGCGCAGCTCGCCTGGGCGCGCACTAAAAAGCTGGCGCTTAACCTGAGCAATTGCGGATTCGAATGCGGCGATGTGCTTTCGCTTTCCTGCGCGGACGAAAGCTACGAAGCGCTCATAGCGTCTCGTCTCTTCACCATTCTGCCGCAACGAAAACAGGCGATCGCGGAAATGTTTCGCATTCTGCGCCCGGGCGGTCGCGCGTTTGTCGCCGAGCCGCGCCATCTCTTTCGCGCAAATGTTCCTCTCATGACGATGCGTCTACTCGCGGGGTTGACGCGGTTTCGCGCCGGTTATCGCGAGCCTGGCCGCGCGACGGTGCTCTCCGCGACGGCGTTCGAACAACTATTCGCCACCCAACCCTGGCGGAACATGCGCACGTGGCAGGACGGGCGTTATCAATACGCTCTTTGCGAAAAGGGTTGACGCTCGGCGTGGCGGCGAGCAGAGCAGCGACTCCATGACCGTTCCGCATCGCGTTCTTGCGCCTACGGCTTCGCCGCAAATGCCGCCCGGCCTCTGCGCGCTCGCCATTATGACGAAGGCGCCGCGGGCCGGAAAAGTGAAGACTCGGCTCACGCCGCCGCTCACGCCGGAAGAAGCGGCCGCGATCAATATTTGTTTCCTGCGCGACATGGCGGAATCCATCACGCGTGCCTGCGAAAGTGGGCAGGCGGCCGGCGTGGCCGTTTACACGCCCGCCGGAGAAGAGACGGCTTACATCGGAATTTTGCCGAACGATTTTTATCTGGTGCCGCAGCGCGGCGAAGCGTTTGGAGATCGTCTCGTCTTCGCCCTGGAAGATTTATGGAAGGTCGGTTTCGAATCCGTCTGCCTGATTAATTCTGACAGCCCGACTGTGCCGGCTGCGTCGTTCGCGGAGGCAGTCGATGCGCTGGCGCGCCCGGGCGAACGTGTCGTGCTCGGCCCGTCTGATGATGGCGGCTATTATCTCATCGGTCTCAAACGCATGGCGAAACAGTTGTTCGAGTCGATCGATTGGAGCACCGGACGTGTGCTCGCGCAGACCAAAGAACGCGCGGCCGAGATCGGTCTCGACGTCCACACACTTCCGCTTGGATCGGATGTGGACGATCGCGCTGCCTTGCAAAGTCTCTGCGCCGCGCTTTTGCCGGCGGGAGCGGAACGGCAGGCCGTCGCGCGCGCGACACGCGGATTTTTGCAGGATATTGTCGCCCGGGAAGGCCGCGATCGGATTTGGCCTAACGAGTAATGAAGCAGGAAAACAAAAACGAAAAGCGCGCGCTGGTCACGGGCGGCGCCGGCTTGATTGGCTCGCATATCGCCGATTTGCTTCTGCGCGAAGGCTGGCAGGTGCGCGTGCTCGATAATCTCGAGCCGAATACACACAAACGCGGCCGGCCCGCCTGGATCTCGGACAAGGTGGACTTTTGCGAAGGCGACGTGCGCGATCGCGCCGCGCTGACGAGCGCCCTCACCGACATCGACGTCGTCTTTCACGAGGCGGCTTACGGCGGTTACATGCCCGACATCGCGAAGTATGTGCAGGTGAATTCGTTCGGCACCGCGCTTCTCCTCGAAGTGGTGCGCGAAGAAAACCTGCCCATCCGCAAGATCGTGGTCGCTTCCTCGCAGGCCGTTTACAGCGAAGGCGCCGCGACTTGTCCGCAGCACGGTTTGGTTTTTCCCAACGTGCGTCCGATTGAGCAACTGCGCGCCGGCGACTGGCAGGTGCATTGTCCGATTTGCGACAGCGTCACCACGAGCGCGCCCACTCCGGAAAACGCGCCCGTCGGCGGCGAAACCGTTTACGGCCTAACGAAGGTCGACCAGGAAAAACTGGTTCTGCTTTGGGGCAAACAAATGGGTCTGCCCACCGTCGCGCTCCGGTATTCCTGCACCTACGGCCCGCGGCAATCGATTTTCAATCCTTACACCGGCGTGATCGCCATTTTCTGCACGCGTCTGCTCAACGATCTGCCGCCCGTTCTCTACGAAGACGGCGAGCAAACGCGCGACTTCTCGTTCGTCGAAGACATCGCGCGCGCCAACTTTCTCGCCGCCGAAACCGACGCACTCGATGGCCTGCCGGTGAACGTTGGAAGCGGTCGCGGCGTTCCCATCCGCGAAGTGGCGGAACAAATTGCCGACGCGCTCGACATCCACATCGCGCCGGAAGTGAACGGCGAATTTCGTCCCGGCGAGATGCGCCACCTCACGAGTGGAACCGGGCGCATTCGAGCGGCCGGCTACGTGCCGCAGGTCGATCTCGCGGAAGGTATCGGGCGTTATCTCGATTGGATTCGCGGGCAAAGCGACGTGCGCGATTACTTCAGCGAAGCCGCCGAAATCCTGCGCAACAAAGGCATCGTCCATCGCGTCGCGAAAAAATGAATTCAGCGAACTCGGATATCCGGGGAGCGCACGCGACTCGCGTGCTGGCGATGGCGACCCCGCTATCGCGAACTTGTCGCTGAGGAAGTATCGCTCGATGACAGCCGTCTCCGTCGTCATTCCCGCGCTGAACGAAGAGGAACCGATTGCCAACGTGGTGCGCGAGTGTCTCGCCGCAAATTGCGCCAGCGAGATAATCGTCGTCGATAACGGCAGCACCGATCGAACAGCGGAACGCGCTACAAAAGCCGGAGCGCGGGTTGTGCCGGCGCCGCGCGGTTACGGACGGGCTTGTGCGGCGGGAGCGGCGGCGATCGATCCGCGCGCGGAAATCATTGTCTTTCTCGATGGCGATGGGAGCGATTGTCCGGAGCTGATGCCGGAACTCGTTAGGCCGATCGAGGAAGGCCGCCACGATTTTGTAATCGGCTCGCGCACGCGCGGCGAACGCGAGCCGGGCAGCATGAACTTCCAGCAAATTCTTTCCGGCCGCGTGGCGGGCTGGCTGCTCGGGATTTTGTATCGCGTTCATTACACGGACATGTGTCCATTTCGCGCGATTCGGCGCGACGCTTATGAGCGGCTCGGCATGAAGGAAATGACCTACGGATGGAATTTGGAGATGCAGATGCGTGCGGCGCGCCTTGGTCTGCGCATTCTCGAAATTCCGGTGAGACATCGCTGCCGCACCGGCGGCGAGTCGAAGGTTTCCGGGACGCTGCGCGGCACGTTCGTGGCCGGCACTCGCATTATCGCCACGCTGCTGCGGATTGCGATGGAGACGAGACGTTGACCTTGGCCTGAAGATTTAGGTTTCCAGTTCCGTTAGGATTTCCTCCAGCTGACGAAGGCGCGGTTCGAGCCGGTTGCGGGCCGCAGATTGATTCAGCTTCCAGACGCCATAGAAGACTGCGCTCGTTACGACCGCTCCAAAAAGTAAGGGAATGAGGAGGCGCCCGCGCATTCCGATAGGAACGGGCGTTGTGAAAAAGACATCTGCGCCCACGAGCAGGCCGCTTAAGGCGATGGGGGCCAGATACCATCGTCCGACCGAGCGAAGCAATTCCACTTGGAGCCGAAGTTCCGCGATCGAATCGCGAAGATGACTGGTCAGGTTCGCGCTCGCTTCGGGTTTGGGCCGTTTTCGATTGCGGATGGCGACGTATGTCATCGGCAGAAATACGATGATCGCCGCGCCGACGATCGGCCAATGAATGTGTTTATGGGCGCAGCCCGTGTAGAGGAATGCGCCCGCGAGCAAAATGGTGGCCAGCCACTCGCGAAGATCGCGCCAAAAGATGGTGCGCTCGAATCGGCTGCTTTCGCTGGCCAGACGCCAGACCAAAGCCGGCGACACGCGCGCTTCTCCAGCCGACGGCGGCGGTTGTTTCGACCAGAGTTCTTTCAATTCGTCGGCATGCATCAGGATTCCCTCTTGTTCAGAAGTTCGGCGAGCTGGCGTTTGACGCGTTGCAGGCGAACGCCCGTGTTTGATTCGGAGATGCCCATGATTTCGCCAATCTCGCGGTAGCTGCGTTCCTCCAGATAAAGGAGCATGAGCGCGCGGTCGGAGGGCGGCAGCTCGCGAATGGCGGCATAGAGAGCTTCGAGAAGCGGCGGCGTCGCGAGTCGATCGTCCGGTGCGAAAAAATCAGTGAGATCCGGGCTTTGCAAAAAGCGATGGCGTCGTTTCTCGGAACGCCGCCAGGTCATGGCCGTGTTCAGGCAAACGCGATAGATCCAGGTGGATGGCTTGCTCTGCGCAGTGAATGAGCCGAGCGAGCGCCAAAGTTGGAGATGCATTTCCTGCATCAAATCGCGCTGATCCTCTGGGTCAGCAGAGAATGATCGCGCTATTTTGATGGGGATGCCCCGATGATCCTCGATCCACTGGGTAAAAGTGGCTGCGGCGGGCATTGGGGAATCTTTCACTACCAGAATTAGTCGCCGGTCAGGCCAATTCCTTAAATGAAATCTTCATCGAAGGTGACAATCTCAAAGACGCGTGACTTTGAAATTGACAATCCTCTTCAACGTAAAACATTGTATGACGTATGACCAAGACGATCACCAAAATGGGCAATTCGCAGGGCATCATGTTCGACGCCGCTTTCATGGATCTGGCGCGGCTAAAGGTCGGCGATGAGATGATCGTTTCAGTCCATGAAGGCGGAGCAATTATCTTAACTCCCGCCAAAGGAACGATCGATCCGGTGCAGGCGGCGGAGACGGCGCGCCGGCTGATTCGCAAGAACAACAAGCTCTTTAAGAATCTTTCGTGAGCGAGTCGCTCCGGCATCTGACGGCGACTGCCGTCAAAGCGATCCACGAAGAAGTGCTAGCGGCGCACGGCGGTTTGGCTGGCATTCGCGACGAGGCGTTGCTCGAATCGGCGGTGGCGGCACCGCAGGCCACCATGATGGGCACTCCGTTGATCTCCGATCCACTCGATATCGCGGCGGCCTATCTGTTTTATCTTTGCCGAAATCATCCGTTTCTCGATGGGAATAAACGAACGGCGCTGGCCAGCAGTCTCACTTTTCTGGCGGCTAACGAGCTGCTTCCAGCGGAAGCTTTGCCGCTGGATGATTGGGAAGCTTTTGTCCTCGAAGTGGCCAACAGTCAGCTCGATCGTGATGGCACGACGAAGCGTTTTCGAAAGTTGATTCGCGAGCTAAAGGGCAAATGATAATTCCTATTTTGAAATCCCGAATTGTTTCATTGCTCTGGGTGTTGGTGATGGCGCTTTTCGTCGCTGCCGACTATCCCGCGCCGAAGGAAGGCGAGTTCACCATTCGCGATTTCAAATTCACTTCGGGCGAAACCTTGCCGGAGTTGCGGCTGCATTATCGGACGATCGGCCAGGCGCAAAAGGATGCGCAGGGTAAGACCACGAACGCGGTCCTCGTCATGCACGGCACGACGGGCAGCGGCGCGCAGTTTATCCGGCCGGAGTTTGCGGGCGAATTGTTCGGCGCGGGCCAACTGCTCGATGCCTCGAAGTTCTTCATCATTTTGCCGGACGGAATCGGTCACGGGCAATCGAGCAAACCGAGCGATGGCTTGCACGCGAAGTTTCCGCGCTACGGCTATCGCGACATGGTCGAGGCGCAATATCGATTGCTGACCGACGGGCTCGGCGTCAATCACGCGCGGCTCATCATGGGCACTTCGATGGGCGGCATGCATAGCTGGCTCTGGGGCGAGCTGCATCCCGATTTCATGGATGCGCTCATGCCGCTGGCCAGTTTGCCGACGCAAATCTCCGGCCGCAATCGCGCGTGGCGAAAAATGCTGAGCGACGCGATCCGCCACGATCCGGCGTGGCTGAATGGCGAATACAAAACGCCGCCGCCGAGCATGCGGACCGCAGCGGAGATGCTCTGGTTCATGAGCAGCAATCCGATTTTGCGACAGAAGGAAGCGCCGACGTTGCAGAAGACGGATGAGGCGCTCGATGAGTTCGTCGCGAAAATCATGAAGGCGGATGACGCGAACGACGTGCTCTACGCGGTCGAAGCGTCGCGCGATTACGATCCCGGTCCGGCGCTCGAGAAAATCAAAGCGCCGCTCCTCGCGGTGAACTCGGCGGACGATCTCATCAATCCGCCGGAGCTCGGAATTCTGGAGCGCGAGATCAAGCGGGTGCCGCAGGGGCGAGCCGTGATCATTCCGCTGAGTGACAAGACGCGCGGGCATGGGAGCCACACGGCGGCGGCGCTCTGGAAAGATCAGCTCGCGGCGTTGCTGAAGCGATCGCAGCATTGAAGTGGCGAGCTGGACAAATCGCGGTCGAACGGCGCTGATTTTCGCGGCTGCTTTCGCGCTGTATTTTTTCTCGCGTTCGCCCGGCCTCGACGAATGGGATTCGATCCAGTTCGCGTTCGGCGCGCAACACTTTGATCTCTGGCAGGACCAGCCACATCCGCCGGGTTATCCGCTGTTCGTTCTTTTTGGCTGGCTGGCGCGCGTGCTTTTTTCATGGAGCCCGGTTTTTTCGCTGCACGTCGCGAGCGCGCTGGGCGGCGCGTTGCTGGTCGCGATGTGGTTTCTGATTGTGCGCGAGCAATTCGGCGAACGCTTCGCCTGGTTGGTGGCGGTCACGCTGGCCGTGATGCCGATCGTTTGGATGACTTCGACAAAGGTGATGACCGACAGTCTGGCGGCCGGATTATTCAGCGCGCAGTTGCTCTTTGCTTTTCGTTATCGGCGCGACGGTGCGACGCGCGATTGGCTGTGGATGGCGCTGCTCGGCGCGGCCACGGCCGGGGTGCGTCCGCAATTGACTGCGATCGTCCTTGTGTTGATGGCGACGGCGCTTTGGCAACGAGGCGCCAGCCCGCGAGTGTGGGGTTGCGCGTATCTCGTCTTTTTCGCGGCGGCGTTCGCCTGGCTGTTGCCGATGTGGTTTTTGCAATGGCGGCTGCGTCCCGATTTCTCCTTCTGGCAGGTCTATCCGCATCTGCTGTTTCGCCAATGGCATTGGCGGCTGACGCAGCCGGAATTTTATGTGGGAGCGGGCGGATGGGATGCCGGCTACCTGGCCCACCGGCTGCGCGAACATTTGCTGGGCTGGTTTGAGATCGGGTTCGGCTTTTCGTTTTCCTATCTCACAATGGCGGTCGGCGCGTTGCTGGCTGCGCTTGGCCTAACGAGTTATGTGCGGCGGGCCCAGGGCGACTGGAGTTTCTGGCGATTAAATCTGCCCTGGGCGGTCGTCCACGTGGTCATCATCTTTTGCTCGTTGCCGTGGGATCAGCGCTACTATCTGCCGATCTTTCCGCTGCTCATCGTGGCGCTCGCGCTTGGGCTTTACCGACTGCCGCAACCGTGGCCGTGGTTGACGGCTGCCTGGCCGGCGTTGTTGCTCGCGATCTCGTGGCCGCTCGCTCTTGCCAACGCGACCGACACGGCGCCGCCCATAAAATTTGCGGAATTTCTCAAGGAACGTCATCCGCCCGCCGAACGCGCCCATGTGTTGGTGATCACGCATGAATCGCAGCGCCATCTGCAATGGTATGCGCCGGGTTTCGATATCGTGGCGGATGTCGGCCGCCTCACCGATCTCGATCCGGTGCGCGTGGAAGGCGCGGCCGCAATTTATACTGATGAAGAAAATTTGAGGGTGGCGCCCGATTGGCGGCTGGTTCCGCTGCAACGGTTTGAACGCACGGAATTGATCAGCCCGAAGCAGGATGCGATCACGGTGTTTCGGGTCGTGAGCACAAACTCGGAAGTGGGCGAGCAGATCATCTTGAAGCGCGGGCCAGGAAAGTAGCGGCGGCGAATCGATCTGTGGTAAACTGCGGCCATGCGGCGCGGTGCAGTTCTCGGCTGGGCGGTGCTGGTGTTGTCCGTCACTCTCCATGCGCAGGAGTTGCCGCAATCGGACGATAGCCTGGAGATTGAGCCGCCGCTGCTCGTCCCGCCAGAGTCTTCCGAGCCGACGGTCGTGAACAGCGAGCCTGCGACTCCTCCGAACGTTGAGAAACTGGAAAGCGACCTCGCGCGGTCGAGGAAACGTGCTGCCGCTGGTGAGCGGCTTTTCCGCGCCGGCATTATCGCCAAGGTCGATGCTGAGAAGCGCGCCTTGCGGGTGGTCCAGTTGGAAGCCGAACTGGCGCAGGCGCGAGTAGACGAAGCCAAGAAGAATCCAGGCGCGCAGGATGACGCTGCGCTTGCGCAATTGGTCGCGGCCGCGCGCCAGGCCGATGAGGAACGGCAGCGCGCGGAATTTGAGGCGGCTGCCCTAAACGTGAAACGGCAACGCATGTTGCTCGCGCTCGGGAGCGGACGGAAATCGGATGTGGCGCGCGCGGAGGAAAAGCTGGCAAGCCTGGCGAAGCCGTCGCCGTGAACCTGGCCATCAGTCGTTAGGCGCTTGACGGATCGATTTGGCGGCGCGCTTCGCGCAGGGCTTCCGGATCACCGACGAGGACGAGGGTATCGCGCAAGCGCACAACGGTATCGCCGTGCGGCACCATCACTTCGCCGGCGCGATGCACGCCGACGACGAGGGCGTTGCCCGCGATCTTGATGCGGCGGAGCGGGCGGCCGGCCAACTCCTCGTTGCGCAAGGGCACGTCCACGATGGTGACGTTGTCCTCCTGGTTCATCATCATGCCGAAAGCGGAAGGGAAATGGAGCGCGCCTTCGAGGGCGAGCGCGACGGCCATGGCGGGCTGGACGACGTTGACGTTGAGTTTGGTTAACTCTGCGATTGTCTCGGGATCTTCGGCGCGGGAAATAATGGCGGGGACGTTGAATTCTTCGCGCGCCATGCGGCAAACCTGAAGGTTGAGCTCGGTGGAAGCGGTCACGGCGATCAAGCCGCGCGCATCGGCCAGCTTGGCTTTGCGCAACACTTCGACATCGGCGGCGTCGCCCGGCACGCTGCGCAGACCGATGGTGGAAAGATGGCGCAGTTGTTCCTGATCGCGCCCGACGAAAATGACTTCTTCGCCGGCCTGTTTAAGACGCTGGCCAAGGAGCATGGCGAGTTGATCGGTGCCGAGGATGACGACGCCGCCGCGCTGCGGGCCGGCCTGGGTCGGCAAAATGCGGCCGAATAAAATCGGCGAAATGGTGCAGGTAACGATGGCGAGCAGGATGATGGCGGAGTTCACGGCCGGAGCGACGAGACCGAGATCAAGCGCGATGGCGGAGGCGGCGATGATGAGGGAAAGGCGCGAGGAAAGGATCGCGCCGGCGGCAAACGCGTGACGCCAGCCCACTTGCCTAACGAACAATAACGCCGGCACGAATTTCACGAGGTAGGCGGCGACGATCAAGATGGGGACGAGAAGAATGGCGGTGTTCGAGGCAAAGAGGGCTTTGAAGTCGAAGTTCGCGCCGACGCTGATGAAGAAGATGGGAACAAAAAAGCCGTAGCCGATGGCGTCGAGCTTTTCGCGCAACGGCGTCTTGTCTTCGCCGCTGATCAGGCTGGTAATGGCGCCGGCGAGAAACGCGCCGAGGATGAGTTCGACGCCGAGTTCCTGCGCGAGCACGACGAGAATGACCATGAGGGCGAAGGCGCCGCGCACTTTTAACTGGGCGGTGGCGTGGGAGAGCTCGTCGATCATGCGGGGCAATCCCGGAATGCGTTTCGCCCATTGGCCGAGCCTGGCCGCAGCGAGGAAGGCGGCGAGCAGCACGAGGAAGAAGAGAATATCCACACTGAACCCGCGGCTGATCACGGTGATGGCGAGACTGAGAAGCAGAAGCGTGGCGAAATCGCTGACCAGGGCCGAGATGAGCAGCAACTGCCCATAAGGCGTGGAGTTCATCCCGCGTTCCTTCAAGATCGGGACGACGATGCCGAGCGAAGTGGTGCTCAGGATCAACCCCATGAGAATGCCATTGCGAGCGAGGCCGTAATGTTTCAGGAGCATGCCGATGCCGACGGCGAGAGCGAGCGTGGCGGTGAAATTGAGCAGAGCGAGCGGAATGGGACCGCTCATGCGGAGGCGGTTGCGGCCGTCGCGAATCGAATTGTTCAAGGCGGTGAAGCTGACCTCCAGTCCCGAGAGAAACATGAGGAAGGCGAAGCCAAACTCGGAGAGGAAATCGAGCGTCGGCGTGTGCTCGACTAAGTTGAATCCGCTCTTCCCGATGGCGATGCCGGCGATGATTTCTCCGACGACGATCGGCAGACGAAGGCGGCGGAAACGCGTGGCCAAAATGGGGACGAGCACCGCGAGCACGGTGATGAGGAGCAGGGAGAAAAAGGCGGAATTAGGGGCGTGCATTCGATCGGTTGCCGCGACAGTGACACACGGGAGCGTCGCGTGCGAACGGGCGCCCGTTCCGTCTTTGTTTTTGCGCGCCGCATCCGACCGACCGAATGATGCCGGTGCAACAAAATGAAGCGGAGGCGGCGGAAAAATATCTGCATGAGCAAATTCCGCTCACGCAGACGATGCAACTGCGCGTGTTGCCTAACGAAGAGACGTTTACAGTGACGGCGCCGGTCGAGGCGAATCGCAATCATCTCCAGACGGCTTTTGGCGGCAGCATCAATGCGGTCGCCACGCTGGCCGGCTATGGATTTCTTTGGGTGGCGTTGCGTGGCAAGAGCGATAGCCACGTGGTGGTGGTGGAGAGTTCGATTCGTTTTCTGCGGCCGGTGCGCGAGTTGATTCGGGCGCGCTGTCTGTCGCCGGCAGCCGAAGCGTGGGCGGAGTTTGAGGCATCGCTCGCCGCGAAGGGATGCGGACGGTTGGAACTGGAAGTGCGCGTGGAGGAGGATGGCCTAACGAGTGCTGAGTTCTCGGGGCTGTTCCTGGCGCGCCAAGAAAAGTAGGGAAGAAGGTTGTTCGCTTCGGCGCAACGGTGCTGGTATGAGATCGATCTGGAGCAGAACTGGGGGAGCTGGTTTTCGCTGCTTGCGAAGGCGCTGTTGAACGCGGGCGCGGCCAGCGCGTCCTCCGCCGGAGCGCCAAAAAAACGGGCCCGCCTTTGTAGACGAGCCCGTTGATATTTGATTAGCGCGAGGGTCGCTAATCCAATTGCCGACCGACCACCAGCAGCGTTGCCACCGCTGGCGTCACGGCAATTAAATTTGTTAGGCCTTGTAGGTGAGACCGTAATGCCGGAAAATCGGCTCCGACATTTCCCGCGGATAAAATTGCTCGAATTTCTCGCGATCGAAACGCGGCGCTTTTTCGAGCTGTTCGCGGGTGACGTTGAGCATGTGAGTGACTTCGCCCTTGTTGTTGTGCTTGAACTGAAAGGCGAGCCACGGAACGATTACGTCCGTTTCGCCCATGCCGAGAAATCCGCCCACGCCGACGACCGCAAAGCGGACATTCCCTGTCGTCTCGTCGACGACGAACTCGTTGATCGTTCCGATTTCTTCGAGCTTGGGATTAAAAACGGTGGTGCCGGTGATATCCGAGCCGAGGCGGAAGCCCGTCGCGCCTGTGACTGGGGTAGTAGTTGTCTGATTCATGTTTGTAACTTTCCACCCGAAGGTGACGAGAACATTACGCGCGAATTACATGTGTGTAATGCTTGAGGCGCGGCTCGTTCGCGCGCCGGCTTCCCGTTCGCCAGCGGCGATCAAGTAGGGAAAGTTCCCGCTGTCATGCGTCTGCTTGTTGTGGAAAAGGATCGAGCACTAGCCGCTTTCGTCGTGAAAGGTTTCGAGGAGGCGGGCTTCGCGGTCGATCATTGCCGCGATGGCGAAGAAGGATTGATGATGGCGATGGGCAACTCCTACGCCGTCGCCGTCCTCGCGCTCACCCTGCCGCGTCTCGATGGCTTGTCGCTCGTCCGCGAGTTGCGCCGGAAGGGGAACCGCGTGCCGGTGCTGATGCTGAGCGCGAAAACGACCGTCGCCGCCTGCGTGAAAGGTCTGCAAACCGGCGCCGACGATTACCTGGTGAAGCCCTTCGCCATCGCCGAGCTGCTCGCCCGCGTGCAGGCGCTCGTCCGCCGTTCCTCACGGGTGGCGGAACCCGCTTCCCTGAGCGCCGGTGATCTCACGCTCGATCTTCTGAGCCGGAAGGTGACACGCGCGGGACGGGAGATGAAGCTGCACGCGCGCGAGTTTTCCCTCCTCGAATATCTCCTCCGCAACCGCGGCCGCGTCGTCAGCAAGACGATGATTCTCGGGCACGTCTGGGATTACAGCTTCGATCCCCGCACCAACGTCGTAGACG
Source organism: Chthoniobacterales bacterium (assembly GCA_038258245.1). GTDB lineage: Bacteria > Verrucomicrobiota > Verrucomicrobiia > Chthoniobacterales > UBA10450 > JBBSQB01. Next base: position 4,580 of record JBBSQB010000037.1, on the reverse strand, counting down.
TCCTCGTCTGTCGCTTGCGCAAGAAGATCGAGAAAAATTTCCCGACCAAACTCATTCGCACCGTGCGCGGGATGGGCTACGTCCTGGAGGCGGCATAAGCCGCCATGCGAAAAACTCGTTAGGGCGCGAAGCGGGCGCGGGCTTCGATTTGATCGATGTTCGGGTCGTTATGTGCGATCCAGTTTTGAATCGCGTTGACTTCCTGGGTATCGACGGCCGTCGCTCGCTCGGCGGCGGGCGCGAGATCCTGGGGCCGCGCCGGCGTCGCGCGGCGGATGCGATGCTTCCAATGCCGCCCGTGCCGATAAAGCGCGTAATACATCGTCTTCGCCTCGACAATGCCGACGCCGCTGCAGCGCATGGCGTTGTAAAACATGCGATCGGCTTGTGCGGCGGAGCGCGTCTGTTGCGCGTAAGCGACGTCGTGCAAGACCGACGCATTCCGATATTTTCCTTCGAAGGGCCCGCCGATGATCGACCAAAAAGGTCGCGGAATGGAGGCGCCGTTTACGATAGAACCCTTGGGCGCGACCCAGACGACGCCATCCGGATCGGTGTAACGCAGCTCGCTCAGCAGCGTCATGTTCAATCCATCATTATCCCAGCGCGTTTCGACTGAGCCGCTGAAATGTCCCCAGCGCTCGGACGGACGATGACGCTCCTTCTTCTCGACGGCGCGCGGTGCTGATGCGCAACCGGCCAGGAGCAGGGCAACAAGGAGTCCGGTCGTTTTGCCAAAGCCGATTTTCATCCGGCTTAACGTTCGGCCGGGGCGAGCGCGGCGGGCGATTTCTCGTTAGGCAAAACACGCCGGCCGGGCGTGATGGCGGGCGCGGCGGTGGGGCGGCGGAAGCCTTTGAGATAAAACATCATGAAAATTCCGGAGACGATGAGGAGCGAGCCGATCCATTTCAAAAGCCAGCCTGGATCGCGCAATATCTGGATGGTGCTTTGCCCGAGATTCTCGGGGTTCCAGGAAGCCTGCGACATTTTGTAGGTGAGGCCGGTCCAGGCGCGCCACCATTGGCCCGGGTAGCTGAAGGGATTGTTCATCCAGCATTGGCCTTGTGCGCTGGCGCCCTCCGCGGTGCTGATGCGGAGCGTGCTTTTGAATCCGGCAGGCGCGTCGCTCCCTTCGTTCCGACTCACTTCGAATTTGAGAAGCTCGAGACCGATGGGCAACTGGATTTGTTTCCAGCCGTAGGCGACCTGGATTTCTTCGGGCTGCGTGGGAACGGAAACCTGCCAGCCGGACGGAATCCATTGTTCGATGGCCTTGCCGTTTTGATCGATGCGAATACGGAGGCCGCTCGGGAGATCGGAGCCGGCCGGCGGGTGGGCGATGGGTTTGAAATCCATCCATTGGACGGCGTGCGCGAGGGTGGTGTCGACCGTGAGTTGCCAATCGGCCCAGCCGGTGGCGAGCGGTTGACCGGGGAGGATTTTGCCGGTGGAATGGCCTTGTTTGCGCGAGATGAGGTCGTAGGTGATCGCGCCGTTATCGGCGATGAAGAGGGTGAGATGGTTCGCGGCGGCGCTGCCAGCAGCGGGCATTGCGGGAGGGGCGCCGGCCATACCGCCGTGTGGATCGGACGCGGCGGCAAGAGGCGCCGTCGGAACGGCGTGGCCGCGCAAGGTGACGACGACGGTGGGATTGTTCGGCTGGTCGCTGAGCGTGCCCGGTTTGCCGCCGGTGATGCGGAAATCGGGCCAGTAATCTTCGACGCGCAGCGTGAACGGACTGCCGGTGAGTGGAGATTCCTTCCGCAGATTTTTGGCGACGTCGAGGGTCCAGCTTTTCGCGCCGAGCTGCACGACGACGCTCCCTTTGTTGCCGTTCTGCGGCGGTGAGAGCTGGACTTTGGCTCCGGTGCGTCCGCCTTTGGCGGCGCGGGCGATCTGTTGCTCCGGCGCCTTGGCAAAGGCGAAGATCGATTCTTCGATGTCGAGGGCGCCTCCCTTGGTGGAGTCGTTAGGCGCAGCCGCGGCCGGCGGCACGGTGTCGTTAGGCGCAGGTGGCGCGGCGCCGCGTTTCAATTCGATATTCGCCAGGCCCATGCTGAAGGAGCTGTGCTGCGGGTCGCCCGCGAGGAGCCAGCTATCGAGGGATTGGCCCATCATGGCGGTGCTAATTTTGAAATGGAGGGCGGGCACGCCGCCATCGGGGAGCGGCTTGGGATTCAACTTCGCGTCGATGGCGGGCGCGTAATCGACGATGGTCAAATGCGCGCCGGAAGCGAGCTGGCCAAAATCCCAGGGATGCTTCGCGCTGGGTGGCCGATTGATGAATTCGGCGGGGTAACCTTTGATGATGCCGTCGGTATCGCGGACGCGGAGTTGATGCTGATCGACGAGGAGGCGGTTGCTCGGTGGATCGCCTTTGAAAAGCGTGATGGTGCCTTCGATCCCCCAAATGCGGCCGATGAGCGAGCCGGTCAGCAGCGTGATGATACCAAGATGGGTGATGAGAAAGCCGGTGTGATATTTCTTCCACGGCCAGCGCGAGAGCGCGGCAACGGCGAGATTGGCGGCGAGCAGGACGAGCCAGAGGTTGAACCAGGCGGCTCCGTAGATGTAGGTGCGCGCCACTTTCGCGTCGAAGCTCGATTCGTAAATGGTGCCGGCGATCGCCCCGATGATGAGGACGGCGAGGAGGACGACGGCGAGCTTGAGCGAGGCGAAGAAGCGGAAGACGGGATTCCGTTGCCATTGAGGACGCGTGCTGGAAGAAGTGGCCGCCATGAGAGGGACATTTTCGACGAGATGCGCGGGGGTTCAAATCCCGAATTTAAACACCGGCCGCTTTCCTCCCGGGAGAAACACTTGCGTGGGCCGCTCGTTCGGCGGAAGAAAGAAAGGTGAAGACTTCATCCATCGCCATCGCTTTATCTCTTCTCCTCATTCCGCTTTGCGCGCAGGCGCAGACCGGGCTCCAGGTGCCGGGCAATAATTCCACGGCTGCGCCGACGCCCGTGGATCCGCAAAAAGATAAGGTGATTCGCGAACTGCTCACCAAAACGCACGAGGTCGAGATGGCGCAGGAGCGCATTCTACAGGGTCTCTCCGGGATGAAGCAGTTTATGCCGCGCGTCCCGCAAAAGTATTGGGACGAATACCGCGCGCGCATCAGCCTGGATGATGTCCGCAACCAGATGGTGGAGGTCTACGCCAAACAGTTCACGACCGACGAAGTGAAGGCGATCCTGGCCTTTTACAACACGCCCGCCGGCCAGAAGCTGTCGAGCGCTGCGCTGCCCATCCTGCGCGCTTCCATGGATGTCTCGCAGGCGGTCTCGCAGAGGGCTGGGCAAATCGTGGCCAAGGCCCTGCGCTCCGATCAGTTTCTCCAACAGCCGCGTGCCGCGGCTTCGCTAGGTATCCCGCAGGCGCCTTCCGCGTCGAGCCTTGGGCCGAACCCGTTCGCATCCAACCCGGCTGTGCCAACTCCCGTGCCCGCGGCCAGCCCGAGCGCAACAACGCCCGCGCCGCAGTAACGGAAATGCACCGAGCGCGCTAGTCGCGCCAGGCGTTCCAGCGCTTGCGCAATGGTTTGACGTAGCGATCCACGTCCATTTCGCGCAGACGATCCACGCCGTCGCGAACCACGTCGGCTGAATCTTCGTAACGACGTTTCATCGACTTGAAGAAAGGATTGAGCGCGCTCAGATCGGCGTTGCCGAAAGGCGTTTTCAATTGCACGACGCGTTCCGTTGGACGCGAGGCATAACGAATGGCCAGGCCGATTGCTAGACCGACCATGAGCGCGCCGAGCACGGTCGGAACCGGGTTTTGACGGAGGAAAAACTCCGTCCGCTCGCGGGCCGTGCCAGCGGTATCGCGCGCCTGCTGCCAGGTATCGTTTGCCACATCGGAAGCACGTTGCGCGGCGTAGCGCAGTTTATCTTTCGTTGCGGAAATATTGTCCTCGCCCGTGCGCAGCGGCCGCGTGGAAGGATCTTGCTCCATGAATTCGTCGCCGTTTGGATTGATCATAATAAGAAAATCGAAGTTCGCAGGAACCTTGCGTCCCTTGCGTTATATTACTTCACATCCGTGGAGGATGCGAATAGCGAAGCCATTAAGCACCCACTGAGGAGACCAAATCCATGAGCGACCAACAACCAAATCCGGCCCAGGACGATAAATTCTGGCGCGAACACCATGAAGCACAGCCTTACGCCAAGGGAGAGCACGGCTACGAACATTATGCGCCGGCTTACAAGACGGCGGCGGAAGGTTACACCAAGCACGAAGGTCGTCCCTACGCTGAGATCGAAGACGATCTTGCGCTCGATTATGAGAAGCATCGCGCCGGCTCCGCGCTGCCGTGGGACGAAGCACGTCATGCGACGAAAGCCGCTTGGGAAAAATTGAGCCAGACGGTGACTCCGCGCGATCCGACGCGGGGGATTCGCAGCGGAATTTAAGTGCGACCACTGGTCGACGAGCTGAGCGCTGGCGCGAGAAGGATTGGCTGGGTAGCGCAGGCTGCCAGCCTGCGGTTTCCGGCAGCTTGCCGGAAATGTTTCCGAACGCTCAACGCTTTTTTACCTCTCGCGCCTTGTCAGTTGTCGCGGCAG
>JBBSQB010000036.1:0-21389 GCA_038258245.1 Chthoniobacterales bacterium | reverse complement strand
GCGGCTGAAGTCGGCGACGTGGATGCCATTCATCCCGGCTACGGATTCCTCTCGGAGAACGCGCACTTCGCGGAGGTCTGCGAAAGCTGCCACATCAAATTCATCGGGCCGCCGGCCAAGGCGATGCACGCGATGGGCGACAAGAATTCCGCGCGCACCGCCGCGCGCAAAGCCGGGGTGCCGGTCACGCCCGGCAGCGATGGCATCGTCGAGAGCGAGCAGGAAGCGAAAGCAGTGGCCAAGAAAATCGGCTACCCAGTCATGATTAAAGCCGTCTCCGGCGGCGGCGGTCGCGGCATGCGCGCGGCGCATAACGAGGGAAGTCTCGTCCAGGGTTTTCGCAGCGCCCGCATGGAAGCAGAGAAGGCTTTCGGGAACGCTGCGGTTTACATCGAGAAGCTGATCGTCAATCCGCATCACATCGAATTTCAAATCATCGCCGATCAACACGGCCACACCGTTCATCTCGGCGAGCGCGATTGTTCCATCCAGCGGCGCAATCAAAAGGTGATTGAAGAAGCGCCCTCGCCGTTTATCGACGCGAGCCTGCGCAAAAAAATGGGACAGGCAGCGGTCAAACTCGCGGAAACAGTCGGTTATCAAAACGCCGGCACGATTGAGTTCCTCGTCGACAACAGCGGGCGTTACTACTTCATCGAGATGAACACGCGCATCCAGGTGGAGCACACGATCACCGAAGAAGTTTACGGCTGCGATTTGGTAAAGGAGCAAATTCTCATCGCATCGGGCGAAAAACTTTCACCGCACGTCGCCCGCGCACAGCCGCGCGCTCACGCCATTCAATGCCGCATCAACGCCGAGGATCCGGCGCGCAACTTCCAACCGTCGCCCGGCCGCATCGAGTTCTATTACGCGCCGGGCGGCCGCGGCGTGCGCATCGATTCGCACGCTTACACCGGTTACACCGTGCCGCCCTATTACGATTCGATGATCGCGAAGTTGATCACCGTCGGCGCGACACGCCGATCCACCATCGATCGCATGCGGCGCGCGCTCGACGAGTACTATATTACCGGCATCAAAACGACGGTCCCATTCCACAGCGCGATCATGCGCAACGCGGATTTTCGCAACGGCAATTACGACACCGGTTTTGTCGAGCGGCTCATGTCAGCCGATAATTTCGAGTTGCGGCCAAACCCGACGCGCCTGCACGAGTAGCGGTGCCAGCCTGGGTAAAAGAACGGCTCGCGGCCGCGCGCCTCTACGGCATTCTCGATCTCGGCTACGTGACGGCCGGTCGCGAACTGCCCGTGCTCGAGGCGCTGCTGGCGGGCGGCGTCGATCTCATTCAACTGCGCGGAAAGAAGCGAAGCGTTGCTGATTTAATGGCGCTGGCCGCGCAATTGCATCAGCGCACGTTCGCGCAACGCGTTCCGTTGATTATGAATGATCACGCCGCCGTTGCGCGCGAGATTGCGCTCGAAGGCGTGCACGTCGGTCAGGACGATTTGCCGGTCGCGGAAGTGCGCGCGATCGTCGGTCGCGAAATTCTGGTCGGCAAATCGACGCACAGTTTTGCGCAAGCTGTCGCCGCGGCGGAGGAAGGCGCGGATTACATCGGCTTCGGCCCGCTCTTTGCCACGCCGACCAAACCCGACTACGCGCCGATCGGCCTCGAAGAAATCGCGCGAGTGCATGGCGCGGCCCATCTTCCCATCTTCTGTATCGGCGGGATCAAGGAGGCGAATCTCGCGCGCGTCGTGGCCGCGGGAGCGAAGCGCGCCGTCATCGTCTCGGAACTCTTGCAAAGTGCCGACATTGAGGCATACGCAAAGGTCGTTCGCGCCCTTTTGCCGGGCGCCTGATTTTTCAACCTCAATACCCAAATAAATTCATGTCTGTCCTCGTCGTTGGCTCCATCGCGCTCGATACCGTTAAAACCCCCGTCGAAGAACACGCCGACTTGTTAGGCGGCTCTGCTTCCTACGCCGCGCTCGGCGCCAGCTTTTTCGCGCCCGTCAAAATGGTCGGCATCGTGGGCGACGATTTTCCGGCGGCCGAGTTCGATTTTTGGAAAAGCCGCGACATTGACGCGGAAGGCGTGCAGCGCGTGAAAGGGAAGACGTTTCGCTGGTCGGGCGAATACGCCTGGGACTTGAACACGCGTGAGACGCGTTCGGTTAACCTGAACGTCTTCGAGAATTTTCAGCCGAAGCTGCCCGCGTCCTTTGTCGAGACCGAGTTCGTTTTGCTCGCCAACATTGCGCCGGATTTGCAGTCACATGTGCTCGATCAAGTGAAGAAGCCGCGCTTCATCGTGGCCGACACGATGGATCTCTGGATCGAGATCGCGCGGCCGGCACTCGATGCCTTGCTGCCGCGCGTCGATCTTCTCATTCTCAACGACAGCGAAGCGCGCGAGTTCACCAAGGAAACCAGCCTGATCAAGGCCGGCCACAAAATTCAAAAAGCCGGTCCGCGCTACGTCGCGATCAAGAAGGGCGAGCATGGCGCGTTGCTTTTCGGTGACGATGAATTCTTTAGCTGCGGCGCGTATCCGCTCGAAGACATTCACGATCCGACCGGGGCGGGGGACACGTTTGCCGGGGGCATGGCGGGCCATCTGGCCGGCAAAGTCAAAGGCGAGGTGACCTTTGCCGATCTGCGCCGCGCTATGATCTACGGGAGCGTTTTGGCGAGCTTTAACGTCGAGGCGTTCAGCATGGAACGGTTGCGCAGCCTAACGAAGGAAGAAATCGGCGAGCGTTACCAGATTTTCCGCACGATGAGCCAGTTCGAGGCCGCTGATTGAAGGCGTGCGGATTTCTCCTCGCTTTTCTTTTTGCCGCGCTGGTCGCACCGGTCAGCGAAGCGCGCGGGCCGTGGCTGGTTCTCAAAAATTGCGAGTATCTCCCGAATCCATCGAATGACGGCGATAGCTTCCACGTGCGCGCGGAAGGCAAGGAATACATTTTTCGCCTCTACTTTGTCGATGCCCCGGAGACTGACGCGGCGCTCGGGGATCGTCTGACTCAACAGGCGAAATATTTTGGGGTTACCGTTCCGCAGGCGAAGCAGATCGGCGAGGAAGCGACTGAATTTGCGCGAAGACAGATGGCGCAGCCGTTTACCGTGCGCTCGCGCAAACAGGATGCGATGGGACGGAGCAAGCTCGAGCGCTTCTACGCGTTTGTGGAATGCGGAGGCCACGACCTCGGCGAACAGCTCGTGGCCAACGGCCTGGCGCGCGTGTTTGGCATGCACGCCAACATGGCCGGCGTAACGGTTTCGACGGACGCGGAATTGCGGAAGCTCAAAGTGCTGGAAGCCGATGCGCACATGCAAAAGATCGGCGGATGGGGCTTGGGCATCGGCCGGTTACAGGTGCGGTCGCTGCCGATAGAGAAACGCCCTGAGCATTCCTTCGATGCGTTTTTTCATCCGGAGAAATTGAAAGCGACAGGGTCGGCGTCGCTCACGGAAGAACGGTCGCCCGCACCATCGGCATTATCGGTCGAGCGAAGACAGAGCGGGAAGCTCGACGCGAACACTGCGACAGCCGAGCAACTCGATGCGCTTCCCGGAATCGGAGCTGTCCTGGCCGGGCGCATCATCGCGGCGCGACCGTTCAAGAATGCCGATGAGTTGCGTCGCGTGAAAGGGATCGGCGCAAAGAAGCTTGAAAAAATCCGGCCCTTTTTTGAGGAGGCGCCCGCGCCGTGATTCCGCCGTTTGACGTGCCGCCAAACCGAATATAGTAAGGCCCTCCCGCGCGCTCCCGCAGCGCGCCGCGGATCAGTTTTTTGCGCCCGTAGCTCAACTGGATAGAGCATCTGACTACGGATCAGAAGGTTTGAAGTTCGAATCTTCACGGGCGCACTCCGCCGGACGACCCCTGGCTTTGGCGCCCGGATTTCGACTGGAAAAACGCCGGACATTGTCTGAGTGTGTAAAAATGAGGTCGCTACGTGAATCCCACTGATCCCGCCCCAAAACCCGCACCCAATCCCTCGGCGGAACGGGCTGATCTTCGCCCCGAGAATATCGACGATGCCGTCATTCGATTAGCGGGCAATTCGCAGGACGGAATCCAAAGCGCGGGCGCATTTCTCGCGCGACTCGCCGGCCGCAGCGCGCAGGACGTCATCACTTACATGACGATTCCGGCGACCATTTCAGGCGGCCCTTCGATCTTCCAGGTGCGCATCGGTTCGGGCGAAGTTTTGAGCGCGGGCGATGAAGCCGATTTCCTGGTCGCGTTTTATCAACACAGTTACCAGGACCATATCGGCTTTCTCCGCGAAGGCGGAATCCTCCTCTACGATTCGGATAACGTGGAGCCGGATCTCGACGACAAACGCTACGTCTACGTTGGCGTGCCGATCACCGGCCTCACGGTGGAGGCGCTGGGCGGCACCGCGAAGGACAAAGGCAAAAATATTTTCGTCCTCGGTTTGATCGCGAAGATTTTTCATCTCGACGTCGAGAAACTGACGACGTTGATCAAGGAAAAGTTCGCCGGCAAAGACGAAAGCGTCGCGAACACCGCGATCATGGCATTCACCGCCGGCTACGGTTATCCGGTCGGGAACTTGCTGGCCACGCGCTATCAATTTGAACAAGTCGTGAAGGCGCCGGGCGAGCCCGACAAAATCACACTGGATGGCAACCAGGCGCTGGCCTACGGCCTCATCGCGGCTGGTGTTCGTTACGGTGCCGGTTATCCGATTACGCCCTGGTCGTCCGTCATGGAAACGCTCCGGCGCGAGCTGCCGAAATACGGCGGTCTCTTCGTCCAGGCAGAGGATGAGCTGGCGGCGGTTTCGATTGCGCTTGGCTTTTCTTATTCGGGAAACCTTGCCGTCACCGGCAGCTCCGGCCCGGGTATTTCTCTCAAGACCGAAGCGATCGGCTGGGGATCGATGGCGGAAATTCCGCTCGTCGTCGTGAACGTGCAACGCGGCGGCCCGAGCACCGGGTTACCGACGAACGTCGAACAAAGCGATTTGTTCCAGGCGATCTACGGCGGACACGGCGACAGCCCGCGCGTGGTCCTCGCTGCCCAAACGGTGGAGGATTGCTTCTACATTGCGCTCGAGGCGGCGCGCATCGCCCGGAAATACAGCACGCCGGTTTTCATCCTGAGCGACACCTCACTGGCCACGCGCATCGAAGCGTTCGAAGAGCCCGATCTCGCGAAACTAATGCTCGATCCGAAGCCGAACCTCGCGCCGCGCCAGACGTTCAAGCCTTATCCGCTCGACGCCATCACGCAGCACGCCGCGCCCGGCACGCGCATTCTCGACGGCAAATATCCGCTCATCACCGGTCTCGAACACGACGAGATGGGACACCCGACCGGCAGCCCGAAATTGCACATGGGCATGACGGCGAAACGCCGCGCCAAGCTGCAAAAGCTCGCCGAAGAAATTCCGATCCCGGAAATTTATGGCGAACAAGACGGCGAAATCCTGCTCGTCGGCTGGGGCTCCACCTACGGGCCGATTCACGATGCCGTGAAACGCGCGCGCCGCGTCGGCGAGAAGATCGGCTGCATTCACCTGCGTCACGTTCATCCCTTCCCGAACGGGCTCGATAAAATCTTTGCGAAGTTCAAACGCATCATCGTCGTCGAGATGAACGATCAGGGACTCTACGGCTTCGGCCAGCTCGCCACGCTTCTGCGTTCGCGCTTTTGCGATCCTAAAATTTCGAGCGTCACCAAAACAGACGGACTCACCTATCGTGTGAGCGAAATTCTGGGTCGCGTTTTCGAGGGTAAAACCTTCCCTACGCGCTCTGCCATGCACCGGGGAAACGGCGCCGCGGCCAATGGCAATGGCACCGCCACCGCTGCCCCGCTCCCGCGCGATTCGAAAACCAGCGCCGCCACCGCGCGCGCCGAAGCGAAAGTCACGACGGCCGCCGATCACGCCGGCGACAACACGCCGCAGCGTCCCGAAACCTACGAAGCGGTCACACCGAGCAAGGACCGCGATTCCACCGCCTAACGAGACAGAATGAGTGTTGCCGAAATAAAGGAAGAGCTTTCGCGCCTGACGAGTGCGGAGCGGGTCGAGCTCATGAACGTGATATGGGATTCTCTCGACGCCAAGGCTCAGGAGAATGAATCGCCAGCTTGGCACGAAGAGGAGCTGCGCCGGCGCTCTGAAGAGGTCGCATCTGGAAAGGCAGAGTTTACCAAGTGGGAGGACGCACAATCGGAGGTTCTTCGTCGAACTTCGTGACGATCGAGATTCTGCCTCGGGCCACCAACGATATCTTGAGTGAATTTCGTTTTTATGAACAACAAGCGCCCGGCCTCGGCCGTTACTTCCGTGAATCGATTTTTGCCGATGTCGAAAGTCTCCGTGCCACGGCTGGAGTGCATAGCCGGGTCTTCGGTTTTCATCGAAGCATTTCAAAGAAATTTCCGGTGGCGATCTATTATCAGCTCTTCGCTGACGTCATCCGCATTCACGCCATTCTCGACTGCCGCAGGAACCCAAAATGGATTCGCCGGAACCTCGGCGACCGTCTGAAACCAACGAATAGCCTACCATGAGCACCGAAACACTGACCGCCGAACCTGAAGCGCCCCGCGAGAAACTCACCAAGAAAGCCATCACCGCCGATCATCCGACGTGGTGTCCTGGCTGTGGCGACTTCGCCGTGCTGGCCTGCTATTACAAAGTCCTCGAGAAACGCCAGATCGATCACGAGAAGATCGTTACCCTCGCCGGCATCGGCTGTTCCTCACGCTTTCCCTATTTCGTGAACGGTCACGGCGCCCACTTCATCCACGGGCGCGGCGTCCCGCTGGCCAGCGGCGTCAGCCTGGCCCGGCCCGATTTGAAAGTCTTCCTCTTCGGTGGCGACGGCGACGGCTTCTCCATCGGCGGCAACCACCTCGAGCACGGCGCGCGCAAGAACATCGACCTCACCTACGTCATCATGGACAACTTCGTTTACGGCCTAACGAAGAAACAGACCTCGCCCACCTCGCCCATCGGATTCAAATCAAAGACCGACCCGCAAGGCGCGATCGACCAGCCGGTCAACGCCATGAAAAAGCTCGTGGCCAGCGGCGCCACCTTCGTCGCGCGCACTCACGCCAGTCAGGTCAATCACATGATCCAGATGATCGAGCGCGCCATGGATCATCCCGGGTTCAGCGTCATCGAATGCCTGAGCGAATGCGTCGAATTTTTTCCCGGCGCCTTCGACCCGGCGAACCCCCGCAAAGGCGGCGCCTTCACCGTCATCGACGAGAAGAAATACGACAACACGCCCGAGGACGAGAATCGCCACGACGTCACCGACGAGCTCGCCGCCTACAAACTTGCCCAAATCCCATTCCCTGGCGTCTTCGGCGTCTTTTACGAAAGCGATCGCCCAACCAAAAACGCCCTCGAAAAAAAGTGGGTCGACACCACCCGCGAAAAGCTCGACCAGCCGACCGATCTGCAGCTACTCCAAAAGACCTTCGACCGAATGAAGTAGCACGCGCTGCGCGTGGGCTCCTGTCTGGGGAACACTCCGACGAGCGGTACGCGCGCTCTGCCCTCATTCCCCACGGCCCTCAGGGTCGTCGCCCCCGGCATCGATGGCTCCCAACAGACCGGCCACGACTACGCCACCCTCGCGCCCATCCTCACCCTCCTCCCTTAGCGGCGACAAGATTTATGTGAACTGGGGCTGGCAAGGCAACAGCGCCTTCCTCGATCAAATGCGAACTCCAGGTCGAACCGCGCCGACAGCAACGGTTTCGTCCTCCTCGCGATCGACACCACCCCCGGGCTACACCGACGCGCACTCTTCCCCGGCAAAAATGGATCTACCAAGCTATCTACCGCGTCGGCGACAACCGCGTCGGCCAATGGAGCAACCCCTTTAGCATCGCCGTCGGCGTGTATTGGAAGTCATAAGTCAGTGGTCGGAATACAAAGCGTCCAGCCATTTTCGTGATCTCAATTATACCAGCAAACCCGCGCTGGCGGATCTCGCCGCCGACTCCAGCGTGGCCGATGTCTCGTTGTCGATACATTGAACTTTTCCTGCGCCTTCTACCGGATGAAGGCATGCAGCGAAAGATGCACCCCGCGACCGCCCCTGGCTGGGACCGTCGAACACGCCTTCGGCGTCTACTGAAACAACCATGGACCGCGAACGCGTAGGATCTCTTCCGAAGACGGCATGCTGGGCCTCCGTTGTAAGGGGTCTCGCCGGTTTAGCGGTGTCGATGAGTAGTGTCGTGATCTGGAAGCGTCAGCTTGGACAACGTCCGGGCGCGATTCGAGTCGATCCAAAAGGATCGCGGCGTGCAGGCGCTTTCAAGTTACTAACGCATCTCTCGCGCTTCGCGGAAGCTGAGAGAGCGTCATCGCCGTGCCTATTCGGATTCTTCCGATCTAGGTTTTTCTTAACGGGACAATACCTGCATAAGAATACACGGGCGACAATTTCTTGAAACTCGCGGCTTCTACACGCCGAAATTGCGCGGCTATCGAGTCGCTGTGAGTCACCTTCAACGTATCATATGTCCTTTCCGAGATGAGGAGGTTTCCGCGATTTCGAAAAGTACGACCCTTAAATTCGCAACAATCTTTAGCGTCGCCCCAACATTGAATAATATCGGTTTCTTTCGAAGGCCCCGGAAACACAACGAACGACACGCCAAATTTCACATCACGGTCTCCAGAACTCAGAAACAGGTCCTCTGCGAAATCCTTCTTAATGTCCATTGCGCACGCCAGCAAAGGGTCCATATCTCGGAAAGCTACGGTGAACGCATCGTCTCCGCCACGCCCTCCATATAGGATCTCGCCGCCTCTAAGACGAGCGTTTTGCATCACGACTCTATAATAACGCGAAATGATATCTTCCTTAGGTTCCTCAATTGACCTCAGCCCGGTGAAATCGATGTACAAAAGAGCTATCCTAGATAGCTCATTTCGATAAACGTAGTGCGTCGCCGTATTCTTTGCTCGCTCCAGAGATTCCATGTTGAGGCGGGTCATTAGCAACGGTTCCTCGCGCGGCAAGGCCGTTACACGATCTCTGATGTTTTGATACAACGCTGCCGATACCCTTGAACATCTTGGACCGTCATGAATTAGGATGTTTAGCTCTTCTTCCGTCTTAATGCCCTGCTGTCGTAACACCTCTGTAAAGCGTGGCTCGGCGAGAATCATCAAATACGCCCGGCTCTCAAGCGTAGACGCCGATGCTATCGCGCCAGCGACAATTTCCATTTCTACAATGTTCCGCAAAGATTCAATCGTGCCTTTGAATCCAGTCGTGAATGGATGCCGGTTCTTTCTAATTCGTCTTAAGATGCCAGCAAACTCGAGGTCGCCGCCCAACTGCGCATTTAGCGTTTTGAAAGTCTCATCGAGCCGGTCGGCAAATCCCACTTTGTCATCGGCTGAGTTCGCTTGATCGCGGGCACGCTGCAGACACCCGGCTCGGTCCTCTTCCGCGCCGTCCAGTGCTAAACCAAGATCCTCCATGGAGCTGCGAATGTTAAACAGGACGTGCGAGAAAAAATAGTTTTCTTCTCTGCAAATTGCTAGCGTGTTTAAGATGTCAACGGGCCGCTTCAGCGCGTCTCGTTTGTTGAAAATACGGTAAACTTTTGCCAAGAAACGGAAATACGTTACGATCTCCGAGTAAGGGACCTCTTGCCGCTCGTCAAAGACCTCTTGAGCTTGAGCGACCAACCGCTTGTGGTTTTTGACGGAGAATGTTTTTTGCTCTTTGTTCCAGTGGTAAAACTCCGAGATCCGCGCTGTATCGTAAAGGCTTGGTTTGCTAGGGGCACGGTGTGGGTGATATGCACGAACGAGGGTGCCATACCGATCCGGTTCGCCAATCAAACAGTGAAGCTCATGGTAGAGATCACTGGGGTAATCAAATGCGAAATTCGCTAGGAGTTTTGTCAATACTGTTGCGCTCACGGTAGTGCCTTTACCGATGACTGCGGCGAATTGCCCGATTGCGAGAGGTATTAGGACCTGAGTGCGGCGCCAACTGTAGTCAGGTGACGGCTCGCCCGCGCGACATGCGCGGAGAATTTGGCCTCGCGAGGAATCTATGACTGTTTCCGGAACAACGATCCCGAAATCACAGTAGTAATCTAAACCTTCAGAGAGCGCCGCCTTATTAGAGAACTGTCTAAATAGCCTCTCGTAGGGAAGGTAGTAATGCACACCAACGCGAGAACGCTTTCTTGAAAGCCTTTTTGCGTAACCACGTTTCAGATCGTCGATCACTTCGCCGAATTCTGAGTACCGGGACGAGCGAGACGGCGAGACTGCCCGGCCGACCAGCGATTGGTATTCGTAACGGCTCGCCTCTCCAAGGAATCTGCGAATATCCTTGGACAGCTTCTCGGCCTTTGCTGTGCCGAGCAACGCGTCAAGATCGTTATGCCGCAGAACAATCTGCGGGCGCGCCTGCGGATTCAATATCTCTTCCTGCAAAAACGCTTTCGCCAGCGAGATCGCGTAACTGAAGTAAATATTATAATAAATGCGAAGCAGGGACCCCTGATTAGCTTTGTCTACGGAGTCGGGAACGTCATAGGGGAGAGTGAACGGGACGTTCTGAAATAGTAATGAGCCAATGTCGCAATTCCGAAAGTCCCAAGTCGGAAATACCAACGGGCTAAAAAACAGCTTCTTCTCATCGGGGCTGTAAGAAAACTTGAGCTTTCGGAGCGATCCTAATCCGATGGATTTATGCTTAAGGTAGGCAACATCATTAAAGAACGCGACATCGTCTAGGCTGAATCTTCGCGTCGTGCTTTTCAGAAAGTAATCTTCGACAAAAAGTAAGAGACCAAACGGTTTCACCGCTCGCAAGAAGTGCTCGTATTCTGACGAGGTCATAGGAGCCTCAAAAATCAGGTGATCGAGATCGAAATGATTTCCAGACTTTAGTAAATGATATGACTGCTGAAGGATGTATTCTTGGTAGACAGGCTCTGGAAGGGATTTGCTGATCTCGGCGAGCGCATCTTCCTTCCAACGACGACCTTGGACCACCGCTTCGTGACCGACAAAAGAAAACGTTCGAACAGTCGCACCCAAGTTCTCAAAGTAGCGTCGATACTCTTGGAGTGTCGAAGTGTGTTGAGTCGCATCGTCAACAACTGCAATTCTCTGATTTCGGACGCTGACGTTGCTTAGTCGGAAATAGTTCCGGTATTTTATAAGATCAGGATTGCGCTGAAACGCTTCGATATCGGGAACCGTTTTTAGCAGTTTGCAGGCCTTTTTGGCGACGGGAACTATGTAATGAGGAGACCAGGCGAGAATCGAACCGAGAAATGCTGGAAAATCCTCAAAGTGCCTTTCGAAGGTATTCATTTTACGGTCCTTCCACATTTCGTTCAGGCTACCTTCATCTGTTCCCGCATGCAAAAGATTACGTCGTTTCCCGGGTTTGCTGCGCAGACGCTGGAAGCGGTCGAGTTTTATCTCTCGGTCTTCGAGGACGGGAAGATGATTTCGACGACACCAGTTCGTGGTCGGAGGTATTTGCCGGCACTGAGCGATCCGGGAAATCCAGGAGCCTGGCTCCGGCGATTTAGAGAGGATGAAGCGAGAGGGTGCAGAGGGGACGGCGCGGGCGCGTAAGAAATTTCTGCGTTATTTCCCGCGCGGATTCCGCGACCCGACTTATCTCGAACGGGAGCGCGACTACAAGGTGGAGACGCATGAGCTGGGAGGAGGCGCTGGATCGAGAAAAATTTCGGCCGCTGCTGAAAGTCGGCGACCATGCGGAGATCGTGGCGCGGGCGGTGCGGACGGAGCAGCGTTCGCGGCATAGCATGATCTTCTCGTTTGAGAAGATGGCGCTGCGGGATGCGGTGCGGTCGGCGGCCGGGGCGCGGGCTTTCGCGGAGGGGCTCTACGATTTTCTTCATGGCCGGGCGGAGCTGGCGACGCGCTTCGAGCGGTGGCGCGGCGTGGTGGCGGCGTTCCCGCGAAAGCAGACTCCGGGCTGACGTGGCCATTGGTGACGGTGTGGAGATTCATCGCGCAGTCCGAGACGCATTTTTTCTGAAGCCGAACGCGGATGGGGGCGAGCAGATCGAGTGCGGTTGGCTCAAGGATAAGTTCGGGATGCCGTGGCAGATCACGCCGGGCAAGGTGTGGGATTGGTTGCGCGACGATGATCCGGCGCGGGTGCAGCGGGTCACGGCTGCGCTGTGGCAGATGAAGAAGCTGGACTTGGCCGAGTTGGAACGCGCGGCGGGTGGGAACCTCTAAGGCTGCCGCTGTAAACGGCCGCTATTTGATTTCCGGTGGCTGCGGGCCGCCCCGACCGCGGGCGGCGCCGATCGCAGCGATGGCAAAACAAACGGCCGCGAAGAGAAGGATGACTGGGATCACGACGCGGCCGGTCCGCCAGGCGAGGATCGCGAGGACGATGTCAACGGCCGTGGCGAGCGAGTAGAGGAGCGCTTTGGACATCGGCGGAGTATCGCCGGACGGAATGAAGTGTGTCGAGGCAACAAGCGCTTTGGAACGAGCCAGAGATTAAGAGCAAGATTAAGATTAGGAGCAGGATTCTTTGGGGAGTTATCGAGCGGTCGAGTCGAACGGGAGAGGGGAGCAGGTCTCCGGTTTCGCGGTCTCGTCGGCAGGGGGCGGGAAGTTTTGGTGCAGCCAGGCGAAACCTTCGGTCCGGTCACGCGCGATGTGGGTGCTCCAGCCGAGGTCGCGCACGCTGCGTTCCCATTTTTGGCCGAGTTCAAAGAAGTCGTCGCGCGGGGCGATGATGAGGATGACGGCGTTCGGCCGGTAGATGGCGGCGAGCTGATCCTGCGCGGTGATCTGCTCCAGGTCTTCCTCGGTTATCTGCAGCCCGGTGGCCGGGGTGAGATCGACCACTTCGTAGTGAAAGTTCTGCGTGTTTTGGACGAGCTGGAGCGCGGCGTGGCTGGCTTCGAAAAATTCTTCGCCGGTGACGGTGCCCGTGCCGATATGAATGATGCCCTGGCGGTCTTTGGTGACTTCGGTCGTGAGGGGCATGGCAGGAAGAATGACGCGAACACACCAAGCCTCGTCCTCCTCGCGCGAACGTCGAGAAGTATTGTTCGTTCGTTGGCTTCAGCCGGCCGGGATGCGTTTTCCGGCCTGGCCGCGTGCGCCGGGGTGCGGGTGCACTCTAATCGGCGGCGGCGGCTTTGGCCAGCGTGCGCTCAGCCCACTCGGCGCGCAGGGTTTTCAATTCGGCCTGGAGGGCGGTCATGCGCGCGGGGACGCCTTTGTATTTCTTTATGCCGCCAGTGACTTTGCGCTCCACAGCCCCTTGGTGGACGAGGCTCTGCAGTTTTTCGTAGGAGCGCAGGCGCAGCATCTCTTCCCCGCCGCTGGCGGCGTTGCGTTCGCGAAGATTGAAGAGGAGAACGTCGAACAATGGTTTGAATTCAAAAGCGGTCTTCGAGTAAAGCACGGCGACCAGCTCCTCGGTGATAATGTCGGGGGCGCGACGGGAAAAGAAGGTGCTGGATGGTTTAGGCATCGGGCACTATAGCCCAGATTCGTGAATTCGTGACCTTGATTCACGCGAGCGCGAAGGGAGTGATGGGTGATGGCCAATCGGGCCATGTAAAGGTCGGCGGCTTACGGTCTTGCTTCGCGGTCGGATTCGTTGATCATCTGATAAACATACGCCTGCGTAAACGCGGGCGGCTTCAGATCAACCAACATGAGCTCAAGCAAAAAAACCAAATCAGCGAAATCGAAAAAGACGGCGGTAAAGGTGAAGGACCTGCAGCCGTCGAAGTCTCCGAAGGGCGGCGCCCAGAAAAAGGAGGGGGAGCAAAATTCCACCACCGGTAGCGGATTGCGGGCGTTCAGTTCGAACGGCGTTCGGCATTAAGGTCCACCGCTTTTTAAAATAACGCAGCGAGGCGGGAACGCGTGCGGAACAGCTTCCCGTTCCTGCCCTGATCAAAAGGCCGGCGGCAAGGCGGCGGCGATATGATCGATGAGCGCGCTGGGCAAAAGGCCGAGCGCGAGAACGGCGAGGGCAAGGATGCCGGCGACGCTGAGACGAAGCGCGTTGTCGAAGGGCGAAAGGTGGATTGACGGCCACGCGTCGCGTGGTTCATCGAGGAAAATCGTCTTGAGCACGATGAGGTAGTAGTAGAGCGAGATGAGGCTGCCGAAGAGCGCGAGGGCGACCAGCCAGAGCAGCCCGTCATTGCCCCCGGCGCGCATGGCTGAGCTGAAGAGGTAGAATTTGCCGAAGAACCCGGCGAGCGGCGGAAGACCGGCGAGTGACAGCATGAAGATCGTCATGCAGCCGGCCAGCCAGGGCGAGCGGTTGCGGAGGCCGGCGAAGTTCGCGAGGTCGTCGCCGCCGGTGGCGTGCCTAACGAATCCGACAACGGCGAACGCTCCGATGAGGGTGACGGCGTAGATGGTGGTGTAGAAGAGGGTGGCGGCAAACCCGGCCGGCCCGTTCGCGATGAGGCCGAGCAAGGTGTAGCCGGCATGTGCGACGGCGGAGTAGGCGAGCAGGCGGCGGACGTTTTTTTGCACGAGCGCGAGAAGGTTGCCGATGAGAATGGAGATAGCGGCGAGCGCGGCCAGGATCGGCGTCCAGCCGATGACGAGCGCGTGCCAGGCCGCATTGCCCGAAGCGGGGGCGAAACCGATGAGCAGAATTTTTCCGAGGACGACGAACGAGGCGACCTTTGACCCAGAGGCGATGAAGGCGACGCTGGAAATGGGCGCGCCCTGATAGGTATCGGCGGCCCAAAGGTGAAAGGGGGCGGCGGCGATTTTGAAAGCAAAGCCGATGAGCGTCATGACGAGCCCGGCGAAGAGAAGTGGCGGCAGCGGTTTGGCGAGAATCTGGGGTGCGATGGCGGCGAGGGACGTGGTGCCAGTCATTCCATAAACAAAGCTCAAACCGAAAAGGGTGAAGGCGCTGGCCATGCTGCCGAAGAGGAAGTATTTAAGGCCGGCTTCGGCGGAGGATGGACGGCTTTTGTCGAACGCGGTGAGGATGTAGAGCGACAAGCCGAGAAGCTCGAGCCCGATGAAGATCATGAGCAGCTCTTCGCTGCCGATGAGAAGCATGAGGCCGACGGTGGCGAGCAGAATGAGAGCGAGATATTCGCCTTTGTTCAGCAGGAAACGTTCGCCTCTTGCCAGTAGGACGCTGAAGAAAGCGAGCGCGAGGCAGATGATTTTAAAGAAGGAATTGAGCGGGGAGATAACGAGCATGCCGTGCGCGAACGAGGCGTGCGCGGGCAGCAGAGTGATGACGCAGATCGCAACGAGAAGGCCGAGCGCAGCGACGAAGAAACCGAAACCCAGCGACGGCGGCATGACGGTGGATTCGTTAGGCGAAGGTTCGGATGAAACCGTGGTGCCAGCAGCGCGGCGGCCGGAGACCAGCCCGATAGTGAGGACGATGAGTGCGGTGACGACGACGATCGTTTCCGGCGCGGCGAGCTTGAGCAGTTCGAGGTAGTTCATCGCTGCAGGAATCGCATGGTCTCGACCGCGGGCAGGATGCGATCGAAGAGCAATTTCGGATAAAGGCCGGCGCCGAGCGTGGCGGCTATGAGAAGGCTTGCACCCAGTTTTTCCGCGAAGGTTATGCGCGCGAGCGTGTGCGACTCATCCCAGGCGGTGTCGATGGGCAGGCTGACGGCTTGGGTGTGCGCAGCGCCAAAGCGGTCGTCGCCGAAAAATGTTTTCTTCAGCGCGCGCAAGGTGAAGGCGGCGACGAGCACCATGCCGATGCCGGTGATCCAAACGGCCAGCGGGAAGGTTTTCCAAACGCCGAGCAGGATGGTGATTTCGGCGGCGAATCCGCTAAAGCCGGGAATGCCCATCGACGCTGCCGAAGCGATGACGAAGGCAAAGGCGAAGAAGGGCAACGCGCGATTGAGCTTGAGCGTAGCGAGGTCGTTCAAGTTGCGGGTATGCGTTCGATAATAGATGGCGCCGGCCAGGGCGAAGAGGAGCGCGCCGATGACGCCATGCGAGAACATTTGCAGAACCGCGCCGGCCACGCCTAACGAATTGGCGGCGGCGAGCCCGAGCAGGACGAAGCCCATGTGGCTGACGCTTGAATAGCCGATGACGAATTTGAGGTCGTTCTGGCGCAGAGCGACGGCGGCTGCGTAGACGATTCCGATGACTGCGAAAACAGCAATCCATTTGCTCCACATGGCGAAGCCTAACGGGAAGAGATTGAGCGCAACCCGGAGCGCGCCGTAGGCGCCGAGTTTCATCACGATGCCAGCAAGGAGCATCGAACCGGCGGTTGGCGCGGCGACGTGGCCGGTGGGCGCCCAGGTGTGTAACGGCCAAATGCCAGCGAGAACGGCGAACCCGAGGAATAGGACTGGGAAGGCCCACTTTTGCAGCTCTGGATCGAACGAGAATTTCGCGAGCTGCTGGAGATCGAACGAGCCAGCGGTGGTGGAGATCGCCAGAATGCCGATGAAGACCAACGCGCCACCGAAGAAGGAATAGAGGGTCAGCTTCATCGCGCCGTATTCCTTGTTGGTCGATCCCCAGATGGCGATGAGGAAGTATTTCGGCACGATGACGAGCTCGTAGAAGACGAAGAAGAGAAAGAGATCGGCGCTCAAAAAAACGCCGTAGGAACCCGCGACGACGAGCAGCAACCAGAAGAAGAATTCGTTAGGCCGCTCCGTTACTTTCCAGGAAAAAAGGACGGCGCAGAGGGCGGTGAGTCCGGTCACCAGAGTCATCGTCAGGCTGATGCCATCGGCGGCGAGATGATAATTCATCCCGAGGGCCGGAATCCACGGAACACGAACGATGGTGGTGAAGTGGGCGAAATCTGTCCCGCGGGCAAAGAATGCGGTCAAGTCGATGGCAAAGCCGCTGGCCGTGGTCGCCAGCGCGATCCAACGCGAGAGCGCGCGCGGCAAGAGCAGCGCGATGATCGCGCCGGCGAAGGTGAGATAAATGGTCCAGGCGATCATTTTCGTTTCCTTGCCCCATAACGCGGCGATCTCTCGCGGACGTGGAATCCGATTTCACGCGGCGGTTTCGCCGGCGGTTCCAGCAATTGCCGAATGGCCTCGATGATCGCGGCGATCTCTTCGTCATGTTTGTCGACTCGTTTTTCGAGATCGGCGAATTTCCCGGCCAACGCGCGGTTGGTTTCCAGGATTTCGCGCAATTTCACAAAGGCGCGCATGATCGCGATGTTGACCTTCACGGCGCGCTGGCTGCGCAGGACACTCGAGAGCATGGCGACGCCTTGCTCCGTGAAAGCCATCGGTTTGGCACCGCCAAACTTGCTCGCGGATGGTATCACAGATTGTGATACCAAGGACTTCAGCTCCGTTGAGGATACTTCGAACATAAAATCCTGCGGAAACCGATCGCGATTTCTGCGAACGGCCTGCTTCAGAGCCCGGGTTTCGATTCCGTAGAGGATCGCCAAGTCAAAATCGAGAATGATTTTTTGACCCCGAATTAAATGGATCGATTGCGCGATTTGCGAGGCGTGAATGATGTCGTTACTCATTCGAAGTTCCTCAACTGAGCAAGCGCGCCAGCTGCGCAACAGTGGCGTTGAAAATCGCGAGAACGAATTGCGGGTAAATGCCGATCGCGAACATGAGCAGAGTCACTGGCACGATCACCATTTTTTCGCCAGCGCGTAGATCAGGCAGTTGCGCGCAGCTTTCCGTGAGGGGGCCGCTGAAGAGCGCCTGCATCGCGCGCAGGAAGACGATCGCGGTGATGAGAAGGCCGAGCGCGGCGACGGCGGTGTAGCCAGCGGCGAGCGCGAAGGAGCCTTTGAAAATCAGGAATTCGCCGATAAAGCCGTTCAAGCCGGGCAGGCCTAACGAGGAAAACATGGCCACGCTCATCCAGCCGCAGAGGAGCGGCGTGCGTTGCATGAGACCGCCGAAGTCGCCGAGTCCGCGGAGGCCGCGACGTTGTTCGAGCAGTCCAACGAAGTAGAAGAGGGCGGCGGCGGTCAGCCCGTGATTGAAGATTTGCAGGAAGACGCCGCTGAGTGCGGCTTGCGCTTCGATCGCCGGAGCGGCGGTCGTGGCGGTGACGGCGAAGAGGCCGAGCATGCAATAACCAAGGTGATTGATCGAAAGGTAGGCGACCATTCGTTTCAAATCAGACTGGGCCCACGCCGCGAGGGACGAGAAGATGATCGAGCAAACGGCGAGACCGAGCAGCCACGGCCCGACGATTCTGATTTCGTTAGGGAAAAGCGGGAGCAGCAGGCGAATGAAACCGTAAACGCCCATTTTCGAGAGAACTCCGGTCAACACCATCGACGCGCCGGTCGGGGCCGCTTCGTAAGCATCGGGCAGCCAGGTGTGAAAAGGGAAGAGCGGCACCTTGACGGCGAGACCGAGAAAGATGCCAGCGAAGGCGAGCCAGCGGACGTTGCCGGTGAGTAAACCGGTTTTGCCCAAGGCGGCGAGCTCAGCGAAATCGAACGTCCCCCTAACGAGGTAAATGCCGAGGAACGAGAGCAGCATCGCGACGCTGCCAAGAAAGGTGTAGAGGAAAAATTTGGTGGCCGCGCGATCGCGCTTGGCGCCGCCCCAAATTTTGATGAGCAGGAACGCCGGGATCAGGCTCATCTCGTAAAACAAAAACCAGAGAATGAAATTTTGCGCGGTGAAGGTGCCGTAAAGCGCCGCCTGCATGATCAGCATAAGCGCGTAGAAACCGCGACTCATTCGCCGGGCCAAAAAAGCGAACGGAAAAATGAGCGAAGTCAGTAGAATCAGCAGGAGACTTAGCCCGTCGATACCGGCCAGAACTTGCGCGCCGATGGCCGGGATCCAGACGTGATGCTGCACCATTTGCAGAGCCGGGTTGGCGGCATCGAAGTGATACCAGAGCGTGAGGGCGAGGCCGGCGGTGATGAGATTGCACCCGAGCGCAGCCGATCGTGCGAGCAACCGCGGAACAACGCTGAGAAAAAGCGCGCCGAGCAGCGGGATGAAAATGAGGCCGGTAATCAGGTGAGCCATGCGTAGAGAAGAAGAAGCGCCAGCATGCTTACCGCGATCACGCTCAGATAAACCTGCACCTGCCCCGAGTGCCGCGCCGAGATGAACCGGCTGAGGCCGCGCGTCAGTCCCGTCGCGTCGTTCACGCCGGCGTTGATCCCGCGCTCGTCGAGACCTTTGGTCAAGACGCCGAAGAGTTGGCCCGTTCCACCGCAAAGGCGCACGAGACTGTCCCAGAAATAGCGGTCGAGGAAGTCGGAAAGCCGGGCCGCAAAACGCGCCAGCGCGAGAATGGTCCAGTCATAGAGCTCATCGAGCCACATGCGGTTCTCGAGGAAGCGGAAGAGCGGGGGAATGGCTCGTTCCATTGGGTCGACAATCGTGGCGCGCCGATAAATGAGAATCCCCAAACCGATTCCGGCGGCGACAAGCGCGAGCGAAACGAAGAGCATCGGCTGGATGAGCAGCGAAAGATTGACTGCCGGGCGTTCGCCCAAAAGATAATCGTGCAGCCAGGGCCACGCCGGCGTGAGGACGATGCTGAGAAGGATCACGCAAATCGCGAGGACGATGAGTGGCAACTTCATCACCGGCGGACTTTCGTGCGCGTGTTCGGCGGCAGCCCGGCGCGCGCCGAAGAAGACGTAAATCATCTGTCGCGTCATATAGAGGGCGGTGAGAACGACGCCGGCGAGCATGAGATAATGAGGGATGCGCGAGACGGACCAGAGCGAAGTGGCGTGCAGAATTTCCTCCTTCGTCCAGGCGCCGGCGAAGAATAATGGCACACCGCTCAACGCCATCATGCCGATGGCGTAAGTTATAAACGTCAAGGGCATCACTCCGCGCAAACCACCCATCCGCCGGATGTCCTGTTCCTCGTGGCAACCATGGATGACGGAGCCGGACCCGAGGAAAAGCAGCGCCTTGAAGAACCCGTGGGCGAGCAAGTGCAGGATGCCGGCCGAGACGCCGCCTACGCCCAACGACACCATCATGAGTCCAAGTTGCGAGACGGTGGAGTAGGCGAGAATGCGTTTGATGTCCCATTGCGCGAGCGCGATCAACGCCGAGATCAAAGCCGTGATGACGCCGATCCAGACGACGACAGTGAGGGAAGCGGTGACGCCGTTAATCGCGTTGACCGCAAAAATCGGATAGACGCGCGCGACCAAAAAGACGCCGGCCGCGACCATCGTCGCCGCATGAATGAGCGCGCTGACCGGTGTCGGGCCTTCCATGGCATCGGGCAACCAGACGTGGAGTGGGAATTGTCCGGACTTGCCGACGGCGCCGCAGAAGATGAGCAGCGCGATGAAGGTAGCGCTTATGCCTAACGAGAGGAGTCCGGTGTTCTCGAGCGCGCCGGTGCCGCCATCATAAAAGAGGAGCGTGCCGCCGCGGCCATAAAGCCAGAGCAGACCGAGAAAGAAACCGATGTCGCCGATGCGCGTGGTGATAAAGGCTTTCTTCGCCGCGGCCGCCGCGCTCGGTTTATGAATCCAGAAACCGATGAGGAGGTAGGAAGCGAGCCCGACCAGTTCCCAACAAACGAAGAGAAGCAGCAGGCTGTTCGCAATGACAACGCCCAGCATCGCGGCCGAGAAAAACGAGAGATAGGCGAAGAAGCGCGTGAAGTTTTTGTCCTCCGCCATGTAGCCAACGCTGAAGACAAAAATCCACAGACTAACGAACGTGATCATGAGCAGCATGACCGCTGCAAGTGGATCGAGGACGAAGCCGAGCCTCAGTGTTTGCTCGCCGAAGGTGAACCAGGTGAAGTTGTGAAAGAGGCGATAGCCGGGCGTTCCCAGCGTGCTCCAAAATGCGGTAAGGGAAAGAAGGAGCGCCGCAACTTGTCCGGCGATGGCGAGCATGGCCGCGCCCTTTCGGCGCGCACTAGAAAGGGAAAGAATGACCAGCGCCATCGCGAGCGGGATCGCGGGAATCAGCCAGAGATGAACGACGATCCAGTTGCTCATCCCTTTAGCTGATCGATCTGGTCGACGTTCGTCGTCCGGTAATGCCGGTAAACAGCGATGACCAAAGCCAGGCCAACGGCCGCTTCCGCTGCGGCGATGGCGATGGCGAAAATGGTGATCATGACGCCGGTCGGCGGCGTGGGCTGCGGACTGAAACGCCAGAAGGCGATGAAGTTTATGCCGGCGGCGGCGAGCATCATTTCGATCCCGATGAGAATGAAGATGGCGTGACGACGACTAAGCGCGGCGAGCAGACCGATGCAGAAAAGCGCGGCTGAGATGATGAGGAAATGCTGGAGTGTGGGTGTCATGCGTACGAAAGGTTGGGTAGCGCAGGCTGCCAGCCTGCGGATCGCGGCAGCTTGCCGCGATGTTTGGGGGCGAGGTGCGTTTTCAAAAATGGATGGCGGTGCTGCACCCGGTGTGTTTCCGGCAGG
>JBBSQB010000035.1:0-22551 GCA_038258245.1 Chthoniobacterales bacterium | reverse complement strand
GGGTTCCCCCGGCCCCGGCGCCCGGGCGCGCCCCCCCCCCCCCCACCCCCCCCTTGCCCCACCCGCCCCCGCGCCCCGCCAACCCACCCCCGCCCGGGGCCCCCCACCGCGGCTACAACTGCTCCACCGCCATCGCGATATCTTCCGTCGTCACATCGCCAACCAGCCGCGCGCTGCCGAGCGCCGGCGTCACAATAAAACGCACGCGGCCGCCTTCGAACTTCTTGTCACGCGGTAACGCTTTTTGAATTTCCGCGCGCGAAATCTCCGCCGGCAATCGCGTCGGCAACTCCAGCCGTTCCAGCATCGCGATCACCCGATCGCGCTCTTCCTCACTTAATCCCGCTTTTCGCACCGAAACTTCACACGCCGCTACAATCCCGAGACTGATCGCTTCGCCGTGGCGCAACACTTCATAATGGCCCGCCTGCTCAATCGCGTGACCGACGGTGTGTCCGAAATTCAAGAGCGCGCGCGTGCCGCTCTCCTCGCGCTCGTCGGCCGCCACGAATTCCGCTTTGATCACCATATTTCGCCTAACGAGTTCCACGAAATCGCCCGCCCCCGCCCCGGCCAGCAGATCAAACAATGACGCGTCCCGAATGATCGCGTGTTTCAAAATCTCAGCATAACCCTGGCGCAAATCCCGCGGCGGCAGCGTCGCCAGCGCGTCCACATCTGCGATCACCAGCGCCGGGCGATGGAGCGCGCCGATCAAATTCTTCCCCGCCGGAATGTTCACGGCCGTCTTGCCGCCGATGCAGCTATCGACCTGCGCAAGCAGCGTCGTCGGCACCGAAATCCATGGAATGCCGCGGTGATAAGTTGCCGCCACAAACCCCGCCAGATCGCCTACCACCCCGCCGCCGAGCGCGACCAGAAACGACTTTCGATCAAGCCCCGCGCCCGCCATTTCTTCGCAAGTCGCTTCCGCCTGCGCGAGCGACTTGGCACGTTCGCCCGACGGAACGGTGATCGGCACAGGCGAAAAACCCGCTGCCTGCAGACTCTCGGCGGCACGCACACCGAAATGCCGCGCCGAATTTTCATCCGCGACGAGCGCGCAGGCTGTCCCACGCAAAACCGGCCGCACCAGTTCGCCAAGCCGATCGATTAAACCGGTGCCAACCTGCGCTTCGTAGGAAACGGACCCCGTGCGAATGGAAACGCTCGTCACAACGTAACGCTTAGCCTGTCCCGTCGATCGAAGCGAGCCCTCCGCCGTGTCGAGCCCCGAAAGCGTTCGGGATCGAGCCCAAGATGCGTGTGCGCGCTTGCCAGTCCCCATGATCTCCCGATACATAAGTCATGAGCGATCCCGTCGATCCCACTTCGCCACCGCCGCCACCGCCGCGCATCGATCCCACGCCGCCAATCCATTCCAGCTCAAGCACGACCGGCACAACCGGGTTGCCGTCCAACGTGGCCGCCGCTCTCGCCTGTTTTCCGCTCATCGGCGGTCTCATTTTCTACATCCTGGAGAAGCGCGACAACTTCGTGCGTTTCTACGCCATGCAATCGATTCTCTTTGGCGCGGCCTGGCTGCTCTTCAACATCGTTTCAAAAATCGTCTTCGCGATTTTCGCGTCCATTCCCGGCGTGGGCGGCATCCTCGTTATTCTCTGGTCGATGGTGCAGGCGCTCGTCCAGCTCGTCTTCCTCATCGTGATGATCGTCGCCATCGTCAAAGCCTTCAGCGGCGTGCGCTGGGATATTCCCTACATCGGGCCGATCGCGCGCAAGCAATCCGGCGAGGCGTAAGACGGCGGTCGCGCCTTACCGGTTTTCCCCAAGCAACTTGACGACGACTTCCGTGAGCACGAGCTCGTGATCGAGCTGGCTGCTCACAATCTGCAGGTTCGCCTGCAAGCACGCTTCCAATCCAGCAATCAAACGTTTCGTCTCGAACTTCTGCGCCTGCATCGCGGCCAGACCCAGCGCGTAACCGTTAATCGATCCATCCTTTTTGCGCGGCAGATGCGTCGTCGCATTCTCCGGCAACCGGTTGAGCGCCGAGATGAAACTGAACGGCGCCGACGGCCGCGCCATTCGCTCGCGTTCCATCAAATCCTTGGCCAGCAATAAATTTCGCACCGTCGGCAGGATCGCGACCAGCAGAATCCCGATGGCGCTTTCACCTTGATCGAGCAATCCCCTAACGAGTCGCAGCGCCCGCTCCAGATCGCGCGCGGCCAGCGCATTCGATAATTCGAAAATCACTCCCGCGCGCGAGAGCGGCACGAGCGTGCGCACATCATCGGCCGTCACTTTGCGCTCCTCTCCCAAATACAAATCGATCTTTTCCAGCTCGTTTTCGATCTGGCGCGTATCGCCCCCGGTCAGCAGCACAAACAGATCGAGCGCTTCCTCGGCGAACTGCAATTTTCGCTTCTGCGCGCGGCCCCGCACCATCTCGGTCGCCGCCTCTTCCCAGCCGGTCCGGCTCGAATCGAGCCGATCGATCACCTGCAGCTCGGCCCGTTTGCCTAACGACTTATAAAACGAACGCCGCTTGTCCACTTCCGTCGCGCTGATCAAAAACGTCACGCCGTCGCCCAAACCGGCCTCGAGCACATCCGAAAGAGATTCCAGCGCCTCCTGCACCGCGGCCGATCGCCCAATCACGGAGTCGCCAAGGCAATTCGCGTTCTTCATCCAGACCAATTTCTCGCCGCCAAAAAACGGCATCGTTTGCAACGCCTCGATCGTCGACCGCACGCGCCCGGCCGCCTGCTCAGAATTATCCGCGCAAGCGTCGATGATCTCGACCCCGAAATCGCCCGCCTCCGGCGGCGTCAGTTGTGCCGCCAGCTCGCTCGCCACACGCTTCACTTCGCTCTCATCCGAGCCGACAACCGCATGAATATTGGCCACCGTTTCGGCTGGCTTCGCTTTCGCCTTGGGCATTGCCTCTTTTCGCATTCGCGTCGCGCGCTGGCAAGATTCCGCGCGTTTCGGAGGGATTCACCACAGAGGACACAGAGATCACAGAGAATGGGAATTAACCGCAGAGGACGCTGAGATCGCGGAGAAAGCCAAAATTCCTCTCTGTGTGCTCTGTGATCTCCGTGGTGAATTCCTAATCCCCATCGTCCGCTCCGGACAAAGCTACGAAATCGCCCGCCGCGTATTCGCGGAACCGCTGCTCGATCGAAGCGAGACTGGCGAATTTTCCGGAGTAAATGCGCAGCACCGCGGTCTCAAACGGTTGATGGCGCGCGAGCGCATCGAGCAGCGCGAGGAACCTCGCCTTGTCCGTCGCGACCAGAAACCGCACCAGCTTTTCCGATTCGTTGTAGAACGCTTCCACCCGATCGGCCGCCGGATAATTCATCGTAGCCAGCGTAGTGAGCGGGAAAAGCTCCTTCGTCTCGACCGCTTCCGTGCGCGGCTTGGCGATGTAACCGCGCGCGCGTTGATAGCTGGCGCGCGCATTCTTCGAGACATATTGCGCGAAGCCTTCGTCGAGCCAGCGCGGAATCCCATCCGGATAATACCGGTGCATGATCAGATGCGCGACTTCGTGCCCGAGCGAGTTGTCGGTGAAGCGATACTTGGGATTGCGGACAATAAAGAGGCTTCCTTGCGAATGAATCCCGCCTGTCCATTTCTCGAGCCCACCGACGCTCTGAAATTGCTGCCAATCCTCCGGCCGCTCGAAGATGTAGATGTGCGATTTCGTGTCGCCCGTCGGCGGATCGCGTTCCAGCGTTTTCACCACCACGCGATAATGAAATTCCGCTTCGACCGAAACCGGCGTCGCCACATAGCTGTGCACGAAATGATAGATGAAATGCTCGCTTTCGCCGTGCTTCCAATCATCCGGATGAATGGCCAGCGCCTTTTCGCCAAGCGGATTGGGATCGCGCTGGCTGAGCCGGGAAAACTCCACTTCCTCCAGCGCATTAAGCCCCTGCGCGTGGACCGGCGGCAATGCGCCCACCGCGCACCAGAGCATCGTGCCCAATAAAACTCCACGCCTCATGCTTTCCGTACAGCTACAACCGTGCGAGCGCGCACTCTCCTGTTCGGCCGCAGGGTGACCTGGCCCGTCTCCCGCTCATCGAGACTGCTTTTCTTTTTCACGCGAAGCCGTAAGATCCTCCGAAGTTCGCGAACTCTTCGAATGGCCAAAAACCCGCCAAATTACCGACGCACCGCGGCGCTCGCTCTCCTCTTTTCCCTTCTCCTTGTTTTCGCCGTCGGCTGGTTTTCGCATCGCGCCTGGGGCGATCTGCTCACCTCCTTCCAATGGATTTTGCGCAGCCAAAGGATCGAGCGCGAGGCCAACGATATTCTCGCTGAGATCGCGGATGCCGAGAGCGCGCAACGCGGCTTTCTCCTCACCCACAAAACCCGTTACCTCGAGCCCTTCGCCGCCGCGCGTGCCGCCTTGCCCGGCCAGTTCGAACGCTTAAAAAAATTGGTCGCCGACGATCCCTCCCAGAAAGAACATATCACCCTTCTGCAGGAACTCACCGAGCAGCGGCTCCGTCTCGCCGAACGAAGCGTCGCCCTCTCCCAAAACGGCAGCAGGTCCGACGCCATCGCGCTCGTCGAGACCGATCAAGGCCAGGATATGATGGATAAAATCCGCGCCGCCGGTGCCCGGATCATCGCCGAAGAAGATCGCCAACTCGCTCTGCGCAATACCGGCCTGTTGCGTCAGACCCGGCGTTACGAATGGGCCGCCAGCGCCATCTCCGCCGTCCATTTTTTATTCCTCGCCGGCGTCGCGTTCCTTCTCTGGCGCCTCACTAAAATGCACAATTACCTCACCATGTGCGCATGGACGAATACCGTCGAATACGAAGGCGAATGGATCAGCTTCGAAGAATACCTGCACCGCCGTTTCGGCATCGACGTCAGCCATGGCCTCAGTCCCGTCGAAGCAGACCGACTGCTGGCCAAAGCAAAAGAGCGCGACGCTGCCTGAGTGGCGGGGCTGCGTGTGGCGAGTGGCTGCTAAATCGGCGGACGGCCCGGCGGTGCGTCCCTACCAGGACTACTCGATACGATATGCGTCGATGAGGCCAACGCCGGTGGTCGCGCTCTGGCCGCGCAAGACGGCGGTGTACCGGCCAGGCGCTAGGTCGAGGGCGACGGCCGCTTCGTTGTCGTCGGTGGGAGCAACGCCGGTGGCGCGCAAGGCGGATTCCTGGGTGTCCTTCCAGTTGTCGTCGGCGGCGACGACGTTGCCGTCTTCGTCGAAGACCTGAAGGGTCGGGTCGGCCAAAGGATTAACGATGCCGGAGGCGCTCAGGCTGGGGCCGAGGCCGCGAACGACGAGCAGAGTGGGATCGCCAGTGCCGACGATGAAGCCGCTAATGAGCACATTGTCTCCAGTGCCGACGAAGCCGCGCGTGCTGACGTTGCCTAACGAGGCATCAGCCGCCGAATCGAGGTCGTAGATTTCGACGACGCCGATGCCGGTGCCGCCGTTGGCGCCCTTGAGAATGGCGGTGTACTTGCCGGGATCGAGGGTGGTGACGATGGCGGATTCCAGCTCGTTGGTGGGCGGGATGCGGGTGGCCATGATTTCGGCTTGCTGGGTGTCTGTCCAGTTGTCGTTAGCGGCGAGCAGCGTGCGGTTGCTGTTATAAAGGGAGAGGTAGGGATCGGCGAGCACACCCGACACGCCGGTCAAGGAAGGACCGATGGCGCGCAGGATGACCTTCTTCGGCGCGCTGCCGTTAACAATGAAGCCGCCAATGGCCACGTTTTCGCCGGTGCCCACGGCCACTCGCGTGGAGAGATTGACTGGTTTCGCCGCCGGCTGCAGGTCGCCGTTCAACAAGCGGGAAGCTTCCATGGCAATCTGGTGATGGCCGGCGGTGGTGGGATGAATGTCGTCCCAGAAAAGATATTCGTCGGGATTAACGGACTGGCCTTGCGAGCTATCAGTCACATTGGTGAAGCCGTAGGTCTGAGGGTCAGCGGTTAGGCGGACGAGTAACGACCAGATATCGAGCTGGTAGAGATTAATGGTGATCCCCTGGCCGGCCAGCGTGGCCTTCGCGGTATCGAGCGCACTTTGCAGTTGCCGCCGGTAATTGAGGGATGCGGTGTCCAGCTCCGTCGCCTTCGTGTTGTCGCCATTGTAATGCGGGATGGCGCCGAGCGGCGGCGCGTTCGGGATTAAGAAATTGCGCGCGCCCGCGTTGACCATTCGTTGCATGAGCACGACCACGCGGCCCACCGTGGCCGAGACATTGGACGCGCTATCGTCGTCAAACAGATCATTTCCTCCACCCCACAAGACGTAGAGCGTGTTGGCCGAAGGAGTGTTGCCGGCGAGATAATCGTCGATCTGTTTGCCCATGTTATCGATGGTCAAGGTGAGGTCGCCGCCCCCGAAAGGCTCGGGGTTCGAAATAACGGTGCGCTCGCTCGTGCCATCTTCCGTTGTGGCGCCGCCAAACGCGTAATCGGTGCCGCCATCGAGGCTGTTGGTCGCGACCGGGATCATGAGGAAATCGCTCGCCAACTGCTCGTGCCACGTGCCCGCGTAGAGGCCGGAGCCGGGATCGGTATCGGAACTATTGGTGAAGCGGTAATCGCTGTAGTTAAAATTCCCGCCCGGATAACTGATGTTGAAATCGTCACGCGTGCGATGCGCGATATTGCCGTCGTCCGACAAGCTGTCGCCGAAGACGACGATCTGCGTGAATGATGGAACCTGGGCCGCGGCTTTCGGGTTCAAGCCAAGGGACAGTGCAGCGACCAACGCAACGAGGATCGTGATGAAAAAATGAGGACGGTGGATGGAAAGTGATGAATGAGACATTTTTTGCGAATAGAGAGTAAAAGGTAGAGGCAAAGCCTGGAGTAGCAAGGCCGATGCCGTGGAAATGGGGAATAAACTTGAGCCATTTCTAAAATTCGCCGGTCGCACGCCGGAGGACAGGCGGCTCGCCGCCTGACTTCCGATCCCGACTAAATATCGCTCAGCAGATCGAGAAACGCGGGCAGGTCGCTCGCCGAAGTCACTGCCTGATTCAATCGCACCAGACGCGCATCGTTCAGCAACTCAGGTAACTGCACTCGCCGCGAATTGTTGCCTTTGCCGAAGACGATCTCATCCCATTGAATCGACGAGATGGCGCTGTTGAAGCGCGCAACGGAGCGGCCACGGAAAAAAGCACGCGTCGTCTTTGGCGGCGCGAAGATGGCGGCTTTGATCTCCTCTTCGCCCACCACGCGCCGCATCGAGCCCTGCCGCACCAGCTCGTCGAACAGCCCGCCCTCAAATCCAATGCGATGGTATTCGAGATCGATCGCCTGCAGCCAGGGATCGCTCCACGAGAGCGTTTCTTCCCCCTGCAGCGCGCTCAGTAAAAATTTCTTCGCCACCCAATCGATGCGATCTCTCGTTAGGCTGACGTCGCGCGCGAGATCGTTGAGGACATTTTCCCATTCGGTCAAAAGCCAGCGCGTTTCTTCGTCGCCATTTGCAAAAACGCGTTGCGCCGCCTCCAGGTAAAGCCTTTGCACTTCGATGGCCGAAATCTTCCGGCCGTCCTTCAGCTCGATGATCCAATTGTAACTTTGGTCGCGGCTGATTGCCTTCACCGCTTCAATTGGTTGCGCCATTTCGAGCGCTGGCGCTTCGCCCCGCTCGATCAACTCCAGCACCATCGCGGTCGTGCCCACCTTCAACGCGGTCGCCCATTCGCTCATGTTGGCGTCGCCGATGATGACGTGGAAACGCCGGTATCGGTTCGCTTCCGCGTGCGGCTCGTCGCGCGTATTGACGAGCGGGCGCTTGTTCATCGTATCGATGCTCACGAGGACGGTGAAAAAATCAGCACGCTGCGAAATTTGGTAAATGCCCGGCTGACTGGCCGCGCCTTCCGCTTCGATCCCCATTTTGCCCGCGCCGGCGAAAATCTGGCGCGTGACCAGAAACGGCAGAACGCCGCTAACCAGCCGATCCCACGGCACGTCACGACGCATGAGATAATTATCGTGGCAACCGTAGCTGTGGCCGGCGAAATCGGTGTTGTTCTTGTAAAGGCGCACTTCCTCGCCCTCGGGCAGCCGTTCGTTTCGCCGCCGCGCGCACTCGGCCAGAATGCGTTCTCCCGCTTTATCCTGAGCCACGATCTGCCGCAGTGTCGTGCATTCGGGCGTGGAATATTCCGGGTGCGCGTGATCGTTGTAAAAACGCGCACCGTTTGAGAGGACGAGATCGGTTTTGATCTCTTCAAAACTGAGCGGCCGGCTTTTGTCGATCTCGTAATAAGAGGATTCGTCCGTGTCCTGGAGCAGCTCTCGCGCGCGAAAACCGCGCGCGTCGCGATGCGGATCCTCCAGCTCGTAATCCCACTTCATGTGGGCGCCGTGTTCGGTGTAGCGCCTAACGAGTTCGATCGATTCGGCCACCACATCGATGGAGTCCGCGCCCTCAATCGTGATCCCATATTCGGTTTCGATCCCGAAAACCCTTGTCGTCACGCCGAATTATACACGGGGACGGAGGTGAGGGAATTTGGAAGCCAGGAGAAGACGGATGAATCAGAAGGGCGGGACAGGAAAAACTCCTGCTCCTGCTCGTGATCCTAATCGTAATCGATCTCTGCTCTTCTGTAGCCGTCTCGCTGTGCGAGACGTGCGGGTTGATGGAGCCGCTCCCACGTTTCGCACAGTGAAACGGCTACAGGCGCCCTTCGCCGATAACAGAATTTTCAGTCATCCCGAGCGTATTCGAGGGATGCTGGGGCGATTATCTTTCGGTTATCCAACAGCGAAAGTGAGGCGCAGCTTATCGTAACACGGCGCGATCACTCGGCTGCGCTCGGAATGACGAGCCAATTGCCTAACGACTGCGCGGCCGAAAGCGCACGTTCGATTCCTGATAGAATGCGCCCGCCGTGATCTGATATTTCTCGTTGCCGACCGTGCCGAGAATATAGCCCTGCTTCACCTCGCCGCCGCCTTTGCCGCCGCCGAGCGAAGTCCCATACAGCGCGCCGATCTCGCCATGCACGTAATCAAAAAGGGAATGTTTCTCCGCCATCTTGCCGGCCGCTTCTTCATCGATCCCATCAGTCGTCGCAATCGTCGTTGTCCGATTCGCGCGCGCATTGACCGGCGCCGCTGGCAGCTCATCGGGCAAAACACCATCCATGTTATCGAAGGCGCTTAAAAAATTAAGATGCCCACCCCGCGCCGACGCAAGCCACGGCGCGGCCAGATAGACGTTGTCGAGCGCCGCCAAATAATCCGCGGCTGGCAGCGGCAGTTGCGCCACCAGATCGTGCGGCGGCAGAGTGAGAAACGGACGTGCTTCCGCCGCGGCTCCCGCATTTCCCTGCGCAAAACAGTTCAGACAAACTCCCAACATTCCCGCCATCATGGCCAGCGCGTGCTTCCTCATGGTGGAAACGCTCGACCCGATCGCCTTTTTCGCCAGCTAAATGTGGTAGGGCGCGACCGCCGGGCGCGCCACGCGCTGCGCGTCGCTCAAGATAAACGGCATCGAAGCTTGCTCCATCGCCCCGCAATCTGCCCGCGCTCCCTCGACGGTCGGCATAAGTGGTGCTACAGACTGATCTGATGTTTAGGCGCGCAACCATCGGTCTGTTATTAGTGTTCGCACTTATCCTCGCGCCTCAGGCTCCAGTGAAAGCGTGCGCGATGAGCATGCCGGGTGCGCAGAAAACGCAATGCATGGCCTGCTGCGCAAAGATGAAGTCCTGCATTCTGCCGCAGCAAAATCCTACACAATCGACCTCCGGAACAACGGCCACCCCAGCACCGATCGCCATGATTGCACCGGCGCTATCGGTTCTGTCGCGAGATATCGCGACAACATCCGTCTCGTTCCCGCGGCTGGCCTTGCGAGCGCCCAGCCACGCTCCGCCGCAACTCGCGGTTCTCTGCACGTTTCTCATCTGATCCACGGACGCTGACGCCCGGGGTGTGCCCATTTGCCGGCACCCTTTGTCTGCAATCGTTCGTTTGGATCTATGAAAACACTTTTCTCTTTACTCGTTAGTCTATTTTTAATTCTGCCCGTTGTCGCTGCGCGTGAGCGTTCCTCGGCGCCAGCCGATGTTGACGGAGTTGTTCGCCAGGTATTGGCGAAGAATCCGCAGCTTAATTCGGCGCGCCTAAGGTGGGAGGCGATGAAGGAACGCCCTCGCATCGCGGGAAGTTTGCCCGACCCGTTGCTGAGTTACGGATACTTCTTCGATAACGTCGAGACGCGCGTTGGCGCGCAGAATCAGCGAATCGGACTTTCGCAAAAGATCCCCTTTCCCGGAAAACTTTCGTTAGCCGCGAAACGCGCGCGACAGGAAGCGTCGCAAGCTTTCTGGCAATATCAGACGCTCGCGCGCGAGCTGATCCTGCGCGCGAAGATCGCTTATTACGACCTGTATCGGATGGACGAGACGCGCCGCATCCTGGGCGACCAGGTTGAACTTTATCGGCAGACCTTCGAATCAGCCCGTTCGAAATATGAAGCCGGCACGGTGCAGCAACAGGACGTGCTTAAAGCGCAGCTTTCTTCTGCCGAGATTGAAAAGCGTTTACTTGAGTTGGTGCATCTGCGCGAAGCGGCGCAGGCCCGGCTGAACGCATTGCGCAATCTTCCAGCGCAGACTCCCATCGAGACGCGTACGCATTTTGATCTCGATCTGCCTCTCACTCTCGAACGAGCGACTGCGCTCGCCGTGCAATACCGGCAGGATTTGCAGGAAGCGAACGTCGCGATCGAACGCAACGAAACGTCGCTCGCGCTCGCGCGCAAAGATCGGCTGCCGGACTTCACGGTGGGCGTCGATTACACCCAGGTTAACTCGAACATCTTCCAGAACCCGCCGGACAACGGACACGACGCGGTCATGGGATCGATCAGCGTCAACGTGCCGATCTGGTTTGGGAAACTCAATGCTGAGGAGCGCGAAGCGCGCAAGAATCTGGCAGCAAGCCGCGAGGCGCAGCAGAACGTCGCCAACAATGTGGAAGCCGATGTGCGCGACGCCTGGTTCCAGGCCACCACGGCGCGCGATCAGGTTGAGCTTTATCAACAAAACCTTCTCCCCCAGGCGCAGCAGACCTATGACGCCTCGCGCGCCGGCTATGAAGCGGCCAGGACAAGCCTGATCGACTTTCTGGATACGGAGCGGTCGCTCCTTAATTTCCGTCTTGGCTTGATCGCGAGCGAAACCGATCTCGCTAAAGCGTTGGCGATGTTGGAACGCGCGATCGGGCTCGATTTGCGTGCGGCGCAGCGAGTTCACAACACCAAAGAACAGAGGGTCTCGAAATGAATTTGTCTTCTCGTCAGTTATTCCTCACCGGCTTCTGTGTTTTCGCCGCCGCAGCTCTGGGCAGTTGCGGAAAAAAGGAAAACACGTCAATGTCGCAGGAGGCGCAAAGCGGTCACCTGCACGCCGCCGAAACAGCCGGCCAACAGCTTTACCAATGCTCGATGCATCCGAACATCGTTTCGGATAAGCCGGGGAATTGTCCGATTTGCGGAATGACTTTGCAGCCCGTTCGCAAGGTCAACGCAGTCGGGATTCCGGGGCGCGGTGCGGTCAATCTTACCGACCAGCAACGACAACTCATAAACATCCGCACCGTCGCCGTCAAAGAAACCGACGTGGATCGTTCCGTTCGCGCGGTTGGTGTAGTGACCTACGACCAAAGCAAAGTGGCCGACCTGAACAGCCGGGTCATGGGTTGGGTGGAAAAGCTTTATGTCGATACACCGGGCGCACACGTGGAGGCCGGTCAGCCGTTGATGGAGCTTTACAGTCCCGATCTTTACTCGGCGAAACAGGATTATCTGCTCGCCTGGCGCAATGCGCGCAAGGCCAAAGGCGCGCGTGGACAGTACGGCGCGGCGCGGGCGAACGGCGCCGATTCCATCCTCGAGTCAGCGCGCAAACGTCTGGAGCTATTCGGTATCACCGGCGAACAAATCAACGCGCTGCAAACTTCCGGCACGGCGAAGACGACCACGAAAATTGTCGCGCCCTTTGCCGGAACCGTCCTGCAAAAAGAAGTCGTCGTCGGTAAGATGATTCAACCCACGGCGATGCTTTATCGAATTGCCGATCTCTCCCGCGTCTGGGTCGAAGCGGAGATTTACGAATACGAATTGCCGCTCGTTCAAGTCGGCCAGCAGGCCCAGGTAACTCTGACGGCTTATCCCGACCGGACGTTTACCGGCAAGGTCGATTTTATTTATCCCTATCTGCAGGGGCAGACCCGCACAGCGAAACTTCGAGTCGTGCTCGCTAACCCTGACGGCGTACTCAAGCCCGACATGTACGCCAATGTCGATTTGAAGTCCGATCTCGGAAAGGAGTTGATCATTCCCGCGTCCGCGCTCTTCGACACCGGCAAGCGGCAATACGTTTTTGTCCAACAAGAGAAAGGGATGTTCGTCCCGAAGGAGATCGAAGTTGGACCAAAAGTCGGCGACGACTTTGTGGTTCGAAAAGGGTTGGCTGCCGGAGAACAAGTGGTCGTAGACGGCAACTTCCTCCTCGACAGCGAGAGCCAGCTCAAAGCCGCCGCGGGCGGCCCAATGAAGATGAACATGGGCGACCACTAAGCATGATCAACCGAGTCATCAGTTGGTGCGCGCGGAACGCATTTCTCGTCGTCGTGGGGACCCTCTTTCTCATTCTCGCCGGGGTGGTGGCTCTGCGGAGTGTGAAGCTGGACGCAATCCCGGACCTTTCAGATGTCCAGGTAATCGTCTTTACCGATTGGCCGGGACGCGCGCCTACTTTGGTCGAAGATCAAGTCACTTATCCAATCGTAAGTGCGCTCGCGGCCGCGCCAAAGGTTAAGTACGCTCGCGGTCAAACCTTCTTCGGCCTTTCATTCGTGAGCGTCATTTTCGAGGACGGCACCGATATGTATTGGGCGCGGTCACGCGTGCTTGAATACATGAATCAAGTTCGCAACCAACTGCCGGAAGGCGTTAACCCCGTGCTAGGACCGGACGCTACGGGCGTTGGCTGGGTTTATGAGTATGCGCTGGTCGATAAGACGGGGCAGAACAGTCTCGCCGATTTGCGCTCGTTTCAGGATTGGACGCTTCGCTATTACCTGCAAAACACTCCCGGCGTTGCGGAGATCGCGAGCATCGGCGGCTACGTCAATCAATACCAGGTCGAGATCGATCCGAACAAGCTCCTCGGTTACAACATTCCGCTGAGCAAAGTCATCTCCGCGATCCACAACTCGAACAACGATGTGGGCGGTCGCGTGATCGAATTCGGCGAGAATGAATACATGGTCCGCGGCCAGGGTTACATCAAAAACCTCGATGACATTCGCAAAATCTCCGTCGGCATGGGCAAGGATGGCGTGCCCATCACAATCAATGATGTAGCCAACGTTCATCGCGGTCCCGACATCCGGCGCGGCGCGCTCGATCTCAACGGGCAAGGCGAAACCGTCGGCGGGATCGTGGTCATGCGTTACGGCGAGAACGCCCTAACGACCATCGACGCAGTAAAGAAGAAACTCGAAGCGATCAAGCCATCGCTCCCGCCCGGCGTCGAGATCGTGACCGGCTACGATCGCTCCGATCTCATCCATCGCGCGATTGCCACACTGCGAAGCAAGCTGATCGAAGAATGCATCGTGGTTAGCCTCATCTGCATTCTGTTCCTCTTTCACCTCCGCAGCGCGCTGGTCGCGATCATCACGCTGCCGATCGCTATTCTCCTCGCCTTCATCCCGATGACGGCGCTGGGCGTCTCTTCGAATATCATGTCGTTAGGCGGAATCGCCATCGCGATTGGTGCGATGGTCGATGCCGCCATCGTCATGATCGAGAACGCCCACAAGTGGCTCGAACGCTGGCATCATGCCCGCGAAAAGCGCGAAGGTGAGGGCGAAGCGGCGCTCGACCACATGGAACGCGAGACCGCAGCGATGTCGCGCCTCGAGGTCATGATCAAAGCCGCGCAACAGGTCGGGAAGCCGCTTTTTTTCTCGCTCCTCATCATCACGATCTCGTTCGTACCGGTCTTTGCTCTCGAAGCGCAGTCCGGCCGACTTTTCAAGCCGCTCGCCTTTACGAAGACTTTTTCCATGTTCTTCGCCGCGGTTCTCTCCATTACCCTCGTGCCGCTGCTCATGACCTGGTTCATTCGCGGCAAAATTCCCGATGAGCGGCGCAACCCGATCAACCGTTTCCTCATCTGGGCCTATCGGCCTTTCGTAAAGTTTGTCCTGCGCTTCCGCAAGCTCTCTCTTCTCATCGCGGTCCTCATTCTGTTGGTCACCTGGATTCCATACTCGAAGATCGGTTCCGAGTTCATGCCGCCGTTGAACGAAGGTTCGCTCCTCTACATGCCGACCGCGCCGCCCGGTGTCGCCATCAGCGAAGCGAAGGACATTCTGCAACGGCAAGATGCGATCATCGCGAAATTTCCCGAGGTGCAGACGGTCTTCGGCAAGGTCGGTCGCTCGCGCAGCGCGACTGATCCGGCGCCGCTTTCGATGGTCGAAACGGTCATCACGCTGAAGCCGGAGAGTCAGTGGCGCGCCGGGATGACTTTCGAGAAGATCAAAGAGCAACTAACCCGGCAACTGCCCTTTCCCGGCATGCCGGCGATTTGGTGGATGCCGATCCAAACGCGCATCGAGATGATGGCGACTGGCATTCGCAGCCAGATTGGAATCAAGGTGCTGGGAAAAGACTTGCCGGTGATCGAAAAGATCGCAGTCCAAATCGAAACTCTACTCAAGAACGCGCCCCATACTGCCTCCGCTTTCGCCGAGCGCGTCACCGGCGGTTACTACGTTGACTTCAAAGTCAATCGAGACGCCATCGCTCGCTATGGCCTGACCGTCGCCGATGTAGAGAACGTTATTGAGTCGGCGATCGGCGGGAAGAACATCGAGACGACGGTCGAAGGCCGCGAGCGTTTTCCGATCAATGTTCGTTATGCCCGCGATTTTCGGAGCGACCTTCCGGCGTTGCGGCGTGTCCTCGTCTCGACGCCGTCCGGCACGCAAATTCCGCTCGAACAACTTGCGCAGATCAGCAAGACCACTGGCCCGCCAAGCATTCGCGATGAGAACGGCTCGCTCGCT
Organism: Chthoniobacterales bacterium; assembly: GCA_038258245.1. GTDB lineage: Bacteria > Verrucomicrobiota > Verrucomicrobiia > Chthoniobacterales > UBA10450 > JBBSQB01. The sequence goes on along the minus strand of JBBSQB010000035.1, from coordinate 7,473 downwards.
GGTTTCGTCTTTGTCGATACCTACGGCGTCGATCTCGGGAGCTATGTTGAGGACGCGAAAAGGTTGATCGCGGAAAACATCAAGCTTCCACCCGGTTACTACATCGAATGGGGCGGACAGTATCAATATCTGCTCAAGGCGAAGCAGAAACTGAAGTTGATCGTGCCGATCACACTTCTCCTTATTTTCGTCCTGCTTTATCTCAATTTCGGCAACATCGTCGAGACCTTCATTGTGATCCTGAGCATCCCGTTCGCGCTCGTCGGCGGAGTGTGGCTGCTTTACTTGTTAGGCTACAACTACAGCGTCGCCGTCGCCGTCGGCTTCATTGCGCTTGCCGGAGTGGCCGCGGAGACCGGCGTGGTCATGATCGTTTATCTCGATGAAGCGTGGCGACATTTGAAGCGGACCAATTCCAGTCCAACCGCGAGCGATCTTTATCACGCCGTCATGGAAGGCGCCGTCCAGCGAGTCCGTCCCAAAATGATGACGGTAAGTGCCATCATCGCCGGCTTGCTCCCGATCATGTGGGGCCACGGCGCGGGGGCCGACACGATGAAGCGCATCGCTGCGCCGATGGTCGGAGGGATGCTCAGTTCGTCGGTTCTGACCCTGCTGATCATCCCCGCCATTTATTACCTGTGGCGCAGCCATTCGCTACGAGAGAGCAATTGGAATTGAGGCACGCAGTCACTTGTCCTCCATTCGAAATCGGTTCTCCTGGGCGAGCGGTTGGCGTAAAATCAGCGTGTCGCGCCACCAAACACTCATCACTCCCTATGCCACGCCGCCCGCGTTACCGCGGAAAAAATCCACGCCGTTTCGAGGAGAAATATAAGGAGCACCACCCCGAGCGTTACACCGAGACGATCGCGAAGGTGCTCGCATCCGGCAAAACGCCCGCCGGCTCGCATCGGCCGATCATGGTCGAGGAGACTTTGTCTGTGCTCGATCCCAAGCCGGGCGAGATGGCAGTCGACGCCACGCTCGGCTACGGCGGGCACGCCCAGGCGATCCTTCCTCTTCTGCAACCAGGAGGCCGGCTCCTCGGTCTCGACGCCGATCCGATCGAGCTCCCCAAAACCGAAGCCCGCATTCGCGCGCTCGGTTTCGCCGACGACATTTTCACAGCGCACCGCAGCAACTTCGCCGGCCTCCCGCAACTGCTCGCCGAACACGGCTTCCCCGGCGCCGATCTCATCCTGGCCGATCTCGGCGTTTCCTCGATGCAACTAGACGATCCGGCGCGCGGCTTCTCCTTCAAAGAAAACGGCCCGCTCGATCTGCGCATGAATCCGAAACGCGGCGCCCCCGCCTCCGCCCTGCTCGAAAAATTGACGCCCGAAAAACTCGCGCGCCTCCTCCGCGAGAATGCCGATGAAACAAACGCCACGCTACCTCTCGTGCTCGCTGGCCAAGCCTTCGCGACCACGCACGCGCTCAGCATGGCCATTCGCGCCGCTTTGCCTAACGAGAAGGAGGAAACGCGCGAACTCTCCGTGCGCCGCGTCTTCCAGGCACTGCGCATCGCGGCAAATGACGAATTTTCCGCGCTCGAAACCTTCCTGCGCCATCTGCCCGCCTGCCTCAATTCCGGCGGGCGCGTCGCCATTCTCACCTTCCACTCCGGCGAAGATCGCCGCGTCAAGAAGGCCTTCGCCACCGGCCAACGCGAAGGTCATTACTCCGCCATCGCCACAGAAGTCGTTAGGCCGAGCGCCGAGGAACGCCACGCCAATCCCCGTTCCACCTCCGCGAAACTCCGCTGGGCTCTCCGCCCCTAAAAATCCTGCTCCTACTCGTAATCTTAATCCCTCCCTGCTCCCCTAACGAGTCGTCGAAATTCTTCCAGCGAACTGCCTCTTAACCGACTGCGGGCAAAAACTCCTCGCGAACGATCTTGCCGTTCTTCACCGTGTAAACGCCCACTTCGGACATTTGCATTCGCTTGTTCGACTCCTTGTCCGTCGCGTCGATGTCGAATTGCACAACAAACCGGTCGTGCGCCACAAAAGGCCCGCTCACCTTGGAGCTGTGCACTTCCATCGCCTTCATCCACCAATCGACTTTCCCTCGCACCGCTTCAATCCCCTTCACCTCCGGCGAGCCGCCGTCCATGCTCCGCGCTTCCACGCTCACGATGTCATCGGCGTAAAGCGTATCGACCGCCTCGCGCCACGCTTGCGTGCGGCACAGTTCCACCACCTTTTTCGCAACTTCTTCAGTATTCATACGGCAAATCTTTCGCACCGCGCGCCACTTCGCAAACCATTCGCCTCTTTCCGAACAATAAGTCTTCGGCCGATTTTTCTCGTCACTCTTCACTCGTCACTTTTCACTCTCCCCCATGTCCATCCGTATTCTCGTCACCGGCGGCACCTTCGATAAGGAATACAACGAGCGCACCGGCCAGCTCTACTTCAAGGACACGCACCTCGCCGAGATGCTGCAACGCGGCCGTTCGCGCGTGGCCGTTTCCATCCGCACCGTCATGATGGTCGACAGCCTTGAAATGAGCGATGCCGACCGCGCGCTCATCGTCCAAAATTGCCAGCAATGCGACGAAACCCGCGTCATCGTTACCCACGGCACCGACACCATGACCGACACCGCCGCCGCCCTCGCCGGCGCCATCACCGACAAGACCGTCGTCCTGACCGGCGCGATGATTCCCTGGGCCTTTGGCAGCTCCGACGGCCTCTTTAATCTCGGCAGCGCGCTTTCTTTCGTCCAAGTCCTGCCGCCCGGCGTCTACATCGCGATGAACGGCACATGTTTTCCCTGGAACCGCGTCCGCAAAAATCGCGAGCGCGGCGTGTTTGAGGAGATTCCGGAAAAATAGAAGCCGGCGCCCGCCAGCGAGAAGGAGGGCGCGTAATCCGCTGCGATCCGTCCTCAACTGTAGGGCGTCTGTGTCAGACGCCGCCGCGCAGGGCCTAACGAGTAGAAGATTCGCGCCGAAATTCCTCCGTCACCTGCGCGACCACGATCCCAAGCTTCCGAATCGTAGTGTGGTTTACCATCGTGCGGCCGTCGGGCTGCAAATACATCCACTGGCTCATCTGCACGCGAGCGAGTGGGTTGCCGGGCGAGAGCGCGAGCGTGAATTCCCAGTGAAAAACATTGCCGTAAGCTTCGCCGCGCGCCGTCCCCACCATGTCGTTGGCCGTCGCCTCGTAATGGTGAGTGTCGATCTTCCGAATTCGCCAGGAGCGATGTTGCGATTGATCGCCGATTTGCAGCTTCTGTTCGAGGTGCAACGTGTCGCCTACCCAGCGACTTTCCGTTTGGGTCGTCACCCGTTTCATCGGCGCGCCGCCCCGCGTTTCCATCACACCGGAAGACTGAGTAGGCCCGGAGTAGAACTTCGTCGGATCGAAAACAGGCCGACCGCCAGCAAAGTCGGACACCTTTAGACCGGCGCAACTCGCCAGCAAAAAAGCGCTCGCCAGAGCAAGCAAACGAAACAGCGACGACACGTTTGCCCCGTTCAATTATGCCGGAAAAGTAGGAAAACGCAGGGGTGGCCTAGCGTTTCCTTCGACGAAGGAGCGCCAACCCGGCGACTCCCAGCGACGCAAGTGCGAGCACGCCCGGCTCCGGAATCGCGTGAATGTTATCGATCCCCAACTGACCGACCACTGAATCACCGATCAAGTTCGCGTCCGCCTCTTCGTTGATCAGGCGCACTTCGCCGAAGTTGCCTGCAAAAAACGTGTCGAAGTCCGCCGGGCCATTGATGGCTGCCATGCTGGCGGGACCGATGAGAAAGATCACGTGTTGCCAGCCTCCTCCCGCCGCCAGAGAGAATCCTTGGGAGAGGTAACCGGATGCGCTGGGCCCGGGATTTGTCTTGAACGCGAGGTGAATGGTCAAATCAACCGAGCCGAGGTTTCTCAAATCCATCTCCACCGCGGTGATGCCCGCCGTAATGTAATCTCCAAGCCATTGCGCCCGATTGAACACCGTCAAAAATTGGCCCGCGTCGACTCCATCCGAGCTGATCTGCATAAAGTTATCGTCCACGCCGGCCGGGCCACCGGTGGAAATATTAAGCACTGGTGGAGCATCGCCCACACCTCCGTTCCTCCAGTTTTTTACCGTACCGTCCTCGAAATCATCGATCTGCCCAAGACTGACGGCTCTCGCTGACGCCACGGAGAGAAGGCATCCCGCAGCCGCCAATGCCAGCATATATTTCTTCAGCTTCATACCGCGCCGATGGTAAATCATTGACCGGGCAGGTAAAGAAAATTCTGGCCCTAACGAGTGAATCCGCCGCCGGCGCAGGAGCGGATCGAACATCTCTTTCCATTTTGATCCGCCAACTCCGTTTTCGCTCGCCCGCGCGACCGTTGTGCATTTAAGCAAAGGTGCGTTGTCACCGATGCGCCTCTTCCTTCTCACTGCGCTGGCCATGCTCGCCTTCGCGGGCAACTCGCTCCTTTGCCGCGCCGCGCTCAAGCAAACGCCGATCGATGCCACCAGCTTCACGCTCTTCCGCATCGTCTCAGGCGCGCTCACGCTTTGGTTGATCATTAAAGTGCGGATGCGTGCGCAACGCGCGGCGGGTAATTGGCCATCGGCGCTCGCTCTCTTCGCCTATGCGGCCGCGTTTTCATTCGCCTATCTCTCTCTTCCCACCGGCACGGGCGCGCTGCTTCTCTTTGGCGCGGTACAGGCGACGATGATCCTTTGGGGTTTGCACAAAGGGGAAAGCTTGCGCACCTGGCAATGCATCGGGCTCGCGCTCGCTTTGAGCGGGCTCGTCGTGCTCGTCCTCCCGGGAATCTCTGCCCCGCCGCTCGGCGGATCGCTTCTCATGCTCACCGCTGGCGTGGCGTGGGGAATTTATTCGCTGCGCGGAAAGTCGGCCGGCGATCCGCTGCGCGCGACCGCGGGAAATTTTCTGCGCGCGGTTCCGTTGGCCGTCGCGCTGAGTATCGCCGCGTTTCCGTGGACGCATTTCGATCGGGCTGGTTTTGTTTACGCGATCATCTCCGGCGCGCTGACCTCGGGAATTGGTTACGCCATCTGGTACGCGGCGCTGCCGAATCTCACCGCCACCAGCGCGGCGACCGTGCAACTCAGCGTTCCCGTCCTCGCGGCGACCGGCGGCATTCTCTTGTTAGGCGAAACGCTCACGCTTCGCTTCATCGGCGCATCCGTCGCCGTGCTCGGCGGCATCGCGCTGGTTGTGAAACAACGCGCCCGCTAGCGCAGTGTAACACTGGCAACGCGCCCCGGGATTTTTCTCCAGCCTGCTGAACTCGACCGCTTAAAGCGGTCGAGTTCGAGACCTGCCGGGATGGGGGTGGGATTTAGCGGGGGAATGCGAATGCCGCGTGCTTCAGGCGGGCCCAAAGAACTAATCTCACTTGCCAAGTCACACGCTACTAGAGTGTGTCATGCACTTTTGTCCTGTCAGCACCCCGCTGTAGCCATTTCGCTATGCGAAACGCGGCTATCAGGAAGAATGTGAGAGTCGATCTCCGCATTTCGCGCAGCGAAACATCAACAGGCTCACCCTTCGCAAGGGTACATATCACGCTCGAGACTCAATCGCTTTCGCGCTGCCAGCTCAGCGCTGCCTTTCCCTTCGCCGCAAAGTTGGCCGTGATCCGATATTGCCGGGCGAGATCGTGAATGGTGTGAAACGTTCGCCCGCCGATCACCTCGGGCTTCATTACTCGAAAGTATTCGTGGCGCTGAAGAACCAGAACCGCCGGTTTCTGCCAGCGAACCGGCTCGGTGTAGATGTGGCCGGGAATTGCCTCTTTCAATTCCGTGTCGCTGGCGCGATCCGGGGGTTCCGTTAACGGCAGATCGATACGAGTAAACGAGTCGCCCGTAAGCTGGTAAACGGCGGTCTGCTTGCGCAGCAGCGCGGGGCGTGGAGTACTGAAGAGGTTGCCCTCCCGTTCGGTCAGATCGCTCGAGAGACAAGCGACGCGCTGGGAATCGGGCGACCAAAGCGTTTCGCCTTCGCGCTGCGCGCCGGTGCCGATGTCGTCGGGCGTGAGGTCGCACAAAACGCGGCCGCTCTTCTTCTCGATCAACTCCGCGCGCACCACTTTCGATCCGCGCAGCTCGAACTCGTCGCTGAAGATTTTGCGGATCGCATAGAGGTCGTTAGGCGAAGTCCAGCCGACCATCTCACGCGCGAAGAGCAGTCTGGTCGTTAGGGGAAAATGGCGGCTCAGGTAGCGACCGTCAGCCGCGATTAAATTCCGCACCATCATCCGATAGGGCAACGGCTGCGCGCTCAGGAATTTGGCAAACTTCTCATCGCCGAGAAGATGATAAACGACCGTGGGCACGCCTTCGATGCCTTCGGCCGCCGCGCCGTCGGCATCGTGCGCGATCTCGAAGAATTTCTTGAGCACCTTCGCATCGCCGCGCGCGGCACGCCGCGTATCTCGCACGTACCGAAAACCGCGCCCGCTGGCGAATTCGTCAATCTCCGATGGACCGGCCGGATCCTTCTCAGTCGTCGGCAAATCCTTTTCGGTGAAGTCCCGGCGCGCCAGATTGTCGGCCGCCGTTTGCGACTGCGCGTGCGGCGCGAGCGCGACAAGGCAGGCGAAGATGAGGAGCGAAAAGTTTTTCATGCGCGCTGCGACTACTGCCGTTCTATCAACAAAAGACTTAAGCCGGCACTCGAAAAGAGATCGTCTCATTCGCCGCGCGATGGTTCGACCAGAAGCGCTCGCCATCGAACGTGAGCGAGCGCGCCGCGAACGGCACCGTCGCCAAGTCTTCCACCTGCGGCTTTTGCTCGCGCGGATCGAGCCGCGCGATGCGCCACGCTTCCGTTTTGCCGGGAACGCCCTTGTTCTCCTCGCCGCGCAACACATAGATCATTCCATCGACAAAAGTGTGTCCGCAGATCTCCGCGCCTACGCCGATCTTGCGCAGAATGTTTCCCTCCGCATCCAACTTGAGAATGTGCTTCTCGTACCATTGGCTCAGGTAAAGATGTTCGCTGGCAAAGCTCAGAAATGATCCCGTAAAATCCGGACACGCGAACATCTTCGCGAATCCCTCCCCATCCGCATAACGATAGACGTAGCGATCGTCGTTCAGCCCTTTTCCGATGGTGAAACGCCAGCCGTCATTCGTAGGCACCGCTGCCCAGACGACTCCCGGCGGATCGATCTCGACGATCATCTTCCACGCTTTCGCATCGACTCGATACAGCGTGCCGAGATCTCGCGAACTCAACCAAAGCTGCTTCCCATCCCACGCCAGCGCCTGCGGCGTCGCGGTCAACGCCGGATGCCGTTCCAGATTAGAAATTTCCTGCATGCTCAGATTCTAGCACGCCTTCCATCGCCGTAATCGTCCGGCGGTCCCGTTACGACGCGGAAGCGGATAAAAGCCAGTTCGCGGCGAACTCATCCGCGGTCGGGCGGGTCGCTGGGCGTGACGCTCGGCGGGTCCCCAGAGGGGTCGGGGGGCGCGGGCGGATCC
>JBBSQB010000034.1:0-23884 GCA_038258245.1 Chthoniobacterales bacterium | reverse complement strand
GCTCATCTACATCGACCCGCCCTTCGACGTCGGCGCGGACTTCAGCATGGATATCGAGATCGGCGGCGAGACCTTCCACAAAGAGCCGAACCTCCTCGAACAAATCGCCTACCGCGACACCTGGGGCCGCGGCGCGGATTCCTTCATCGCGATGATATACGAACGGCTAATCCTGATGCGCGACTTAATGCATAATGAAGGGAGCATATATGTTCACTGCGATTGGCGCGTGAATAGTGAGATGCGGCAAGTTTTGAACGAAGTATTCGGAAAGAACCACTTTGCCTGCGAGATAGTTTGGAAACGAAGGCACGGGCACAGTAACTCGAACACCATCGGGGTAATCCACGACACGGTTTTCTTTTTTTCCAAGAGCACGGCCCTCATGTGGAACCCGCAATACATGCCTTACGAAGATTGGTATGTAGAGACCTACTACCGATATGTGGATGAAACTACTGGAAGGAAATTTCTTTCGCGTTCATGCACCGGCCACAAAGGAGTTAACAAAGTTTACGAATGGCGGGGCATGTCGAAGCCATGGCGCTACTCACCACAGACGCTCGAGAAACTGGACAAAGAGAATCGTCTATATTGGACGAAAAATGGCGAGCCAAGATTCAAGCAGTATTTGGATGAGATGCCCGGCATGGAAGTCCAATCAATGTGGACCGACACGAAGTTTATTGATTCCTGGTCCCCTGAGGACACGGGTTATTCCACACAAAAGCCGGAGTCTCTTCTCGATCGAATTATCAAAGCCAGTAGTAACGAAGGCGACTTAGTCGCCGACTTCTTCGCCGGCAGCGGCACGACCGCCGCCGTGGCCGAAAAGCTTGGCCGCAAATGGATTGTCACCGACCTCGGCAAGTTCGGCATCCACACCACCCGCAAGCGGCTTATCCAAGTGCAGCGCGAGTTGAAAGCCGCGGGGAAACCCTTCCGCGCCTTTGAAGTGCTCAACCTCGGCCGCTACGAGCGCCAGGCTTATCTCAACGTCGGCCCGCGTCTTTCCGCCAAAAAGAAAGCCGAGGCCCTCGCCCGCAAGGAACAGGAGTTCCGCGAATTGATCCTTAAAGCCTACCGCGCCGAGCCCTTGCCCGACGCCACCTTCTTCCACGGCAAAAGCGGCGGCCGCCTCGTCGTCGTCGGCCCAATCAATCTCCCGGTCGGCCGGCTCTTCATCGAAGAAGTCATCACCGAATGCCGCAAGCGCGGCGCCACCCGCGTGGACGTGCTCGCCTTCGAGTTCGAGATGGGCCTTTTCCCCGCCGTCCTCGACGAAGCGAAGCAGAAAGGCATCGACCTCGCGCCTAAGACCATCCCGCCGGAAGTGTTCGACCGCCGCGCAGTCGAGCGCGGCCAGGTGCGCTTCTTCGATGTCGCCTACATCGAAGTCACGCCGCGCTACGACTCGAAAGACCCGCTCACCCTCGCCGTCGAGCTCACCGATTTCTCCGTCTACTACTCCCAGGGCGTCGCCGAATCGATCGCCGCCGAAATGAAAGCCGGCAAAAGCGAAGTCGTCTGCGAACAAGGCCAGCTCCTCAAATTGAGCAAAGACAAGGAAGGCATCATCCAGCGCGAAGTCCTAACCAGGCAATGGACCGACTGGGTCGATTACTGGGCGGTCGATTTCGACTACGAAAGTCGCAAAGAGATCATCAAAGTAGCGACCAACCTCGGCGTCGAAAACGCCCTCCCCGGCACCGCCGACGCCGGCGAGCTGCTCGACTTCGAAGAGCGCTGGACCGGCGCCTACATCTTCGAGAACGAATGGCAAAGCTTCCGCACCCGCCGCGACCGCACCCTAGAGTTGACCACCGCCAGCCACACCTACGAAAAACCTGGCCGCTACACCATCGCCGTAAAAGTCATCGACATCTTCGGCAACGACACGATGACGCTGGTGCCGGTAAATATCGGCTAAACCCTGCGACTTATGGCGATCCCAAAATACGACGAAATGATGCTGCCGCTGCTGAAGATGCTCAGCGATGGGGAAACGCATCGGAAGCGAGAGCTGTCGGAAAAGATCGCTGATCACTTTGATTTGTCGCAAGAGGAACGCGAGCAAATGCTCCCAAGCGTCCGGGTAACCTACGTCAAACATCGGGCAGGCTGGGCCGCGTTCGGTCTAAGGAAAGCTGGGCTGGCTATAAGTCCCTCCGAAGGGACACTCCAAATCACGAACGAAGGCAGGGAATTCCTTGCCACCAATCCGACTGGCCGGCTCACTCGCGCGGTACTAATGCAGTTCGAGCCGTTTCGGCAATTCGTGGCGGAGATGAAGGAGCGGGCGGCCGCGGCAGCGAAAAAGACCGGAGCACCACCTGCGAACACGGCAGAGTCGGTAGAAGATGAGGAGACGACTCCCGAGGAGCGTATCGAATCCGCGTTCACTGAATTACGCGAAACCCTCATCACCGACCTTCGGAGCAAGCTGACTTCCGTCGATCCGTTCCGATTCGAACAAATCGTTATCGATCTCCTCGTGGCGATGGGCTACGGCGGCTCGCGCAAGGAGGCGGCCGCCGTAACCCAAAAAACCGGCGACGAAGGGATCGATGGTGTGATCAATGAAGACCGTCTCGGGCTCGATGTGATTTACGTTCAGGCAAAACGCTGGAAGGCGAAGGTCGGCCGACCGGAAATTCAGAGCTTCGTCGGCGCCCTCGCCGGAAAGAAGGCGAATAAAGGAATTTTCCTCACCACCAGCTCATTTCATCAGAACGCCATCGACTTCGCCGCCGGTCTCCACAACAAAGTGATTTTGGTCGATGGCCGTCGCCTCGCCGAGTTGATGATCGAACACGGCGTCGGCGTCGCCGAAGAGCACGCCTACAGCGTGAAAAAAATCGACAGCGACTATTTCGATGAGGGATGAAATTGCCACACAGCGCCATTTACCTGATTTCCGATCCGACAGCACAGACGTGTTAGCACGGATTTACGCGGGAGACTGAAGCCTGTAATCGGCGGCCTGAAACATCGCTATTATTGACTCGTCGACGGCCGTCGCCCTTCCGCTACCTCGCGGGCCTACCGTCTAACCACCGGCTCCAAGCACGGCGTTTTGATTACCGATATGCTAATCGCTCTCCCGCTTCCCTCGCGGGCTTGACCGTCTAGCCACCGGCTGCCCAGCACGGCGTCTTCACCATCCTCAAGCAGCACCAACAAAAGTCGGAAGTAAGAATGATGAGGGCAGAAAACCAGAACTCACGCTGCTCGCATTCGGCGCATTTTAATCTTAAACTCTGCGCATGAGCGCTGACGACCTCAAAGGCATTATCCATTCCAACCCTGAGATCATGGGCGGCACGCCCGTTTTCGTCGGCACGCGAGTTCCGCTGCAAAACTTGATCGACTCGCTCGAAGGCGGAGAATCGATCGAAGATTTCCTCGATGGATTTCCTTCGGTGAAACGCGAACAGGTCATCGCCGTGATCGAAGCGGGCAAGCTCCGGATGCTCGAGACGGTGTGAGGGTGCTCATCGACGAGTGTCTCAATTGGAGGCTAGGCCGCGCTTTGACCGGCCACTTCTGTGTATCGGTGCAACGGATGGGCTGGAAAGGAATCAGAAACGGCGAACTGCTCGCACGGATGGAACAGGAAAGGATCGATGTGTTCATCACGGGCGACCGCAATCTCCAGTTTCAGCAACATCTTCCCGCCGCCAGCGTGGCCGTCGTCGTGCTCGCGGCCAGAAGCACGCGGCTCGCCGAGACGATGCCATTGATGGCAGAGGTGCTCGCACGCCTGCCGACACTACGACCGGGAACCCTAACGTTCATTCCCGGGGCATAAGCGTTCGAAGACAGCGCCAATCTCCTCGATCCCGGCATTAACGCGCTCACACTTGCCAAGACAATCGAACCGCTCTCTCGCGCGATCCCTCTAGAACCACGGCGTTTTTAAAGAGTCGACCTCCACCACCAAGAACTAAAACTGTGATCGCCGCCATCTCTGAGGTGGGGCACACTGGAGTGTTTCAATGGATGCTTTCTCGACCAATGCCGCGGCCAGCCGGCTCTGTGCAGAGTGCGGCCTTTGCTGCAACGGGGTGATTTTTCACACGGTGCGGTTGCAGCCAGGTGATTCGGCGCGCGAACTGGCCGCGCTGGGTTTAAAATTAAAGCGGTCGCGCTCGCGGTTTTCCCAGCCGTGCACGGCTTATTGCGATGGCCTGTGCTCTATCTATGCGCAACGGCCAGTGCGCTGCCGCCGGTTCGCGTGCCGGCAATTGCAGCAGTTCGCGCGCGGAGAAATCACGGAGACGATGGCGCTGCAAACAATTCGCGAGGTGCAACGGCGCGCCGTTGAACTGGATCGGCTTTCCCGCCGCGCCGACGGCCGCCCGCGCACAGGACCGCTCTCGAAACGGTGCGAGACGGCACTGGCCGAACCATTCGATGCGACCACGCATCCCGAGCTGATCGCCCACCGGGAAGTCCTCGCCCGCGAGCTGGCTGAATTGGATGCGATGCTCGACCTCGATTTCCGCGTCTCCGAAACAGATGTTTGAATAAATCCTGTCTCCGCCTGCCCGCGAACGCTTCCGGAGTTCCTGGTAGATCCGGATCGGATTAACCGCGGAGGACGCTGAGAACGCGGAGTTAAAATTTGAAGCTGTTTCCAAATTGGAATTCAACTCTGCGGGCTCTGTGTGCTCCGTGGTGAACCGCTTCAGAGCAGCGCGGACGGCCCGGCGGTCCGTCCCTACCAATCCTGGCTTCCTGGGTTCCTGGGTTCCTGGGTTCCTGGGTTCCTGATTCATTCTCCCCATCTAAAACATCCGTCTTTCATCCGTGCAGATGTGGCCAAAACCAATTCGCCGAAATCGCCGCCGATCGGAAACGCTAGATTGCGAACCGACTGCAGTTTGAAATCGGGAAGGCTATCCGATTCTCGGGAAATGGATCTTCAGCTTATAGCAGATGAAGAGAATCAGGATCGCGCCCAGCGTCGAAAAGATGAGGCCGGCTGGATGGTAGCGTTCGTTGGCCGGACGCGAAAACATATGGGTGACTGCTCCGCCGAGAAGCGACCCGATGATTCCGAGCACGATTGTCCAAAAGATCGTCATGTGCTCGTGCATGACGGATTTCGCGAGGACGCCCGCAATCAAACCGACAAGGAGATACCAGATGAAGTGAAACATAGTTTTTTGCCCCGTAGTTGCGCTGCAACGTCGAAGAGTATCGGCAAACGTTTTAGTTTTGCCGAGGATTTTCTTCTCAACCACTTTCACTCAATTCGCCCAGGCTCAAACGAAAGCCTCGAAGACAGCGCCAACCTCCCAGCGCCCGAAATCATCGCGGCGGATATCGTCGAAGACCTAAAGTGCGTGATCGTCCACGCTGAATGAATTGAAGTCCCTTACGCGGCCACATGCAAACGCCGCCGCACTCCCGCCAGGAGCAAAACGGCGCCAAGCCCGAGGGAGATCAGTGTGCTCGGCTCCGGTACCATCGTGGCCGTGATTTGGGTCTGATAAGGCGCGTCGGTAAACGTCTGCCAGCTCGCTCCGGCGTCGTTCGTTAGTCCGGCAAAGGTCTGGAAGCCGCTGCCGGTTCCGGTGAGAGTGCTGGTGACGCCCCACCCGAGACTGATCGTGGAACCGGTCGTCTCCCCCAGCACCAGCCAATAGTTGGTATTCGGAAGGAGCACTTGGTTTAGATTCGAGAAAAGAATGTTCCCCGAGCCGAGCGACGGCCCGGTATAGAAATTCGCCAGCGCGGTCCCGGGTTGATTCGCTGAATCCGAGTAGAGACTCAGGAACATATTCCCCGTCCCGCCACCGGAGCTCAGATTCAACGTCGCGCTGGTCAGCAGGAGATTAATCGCGTCGGAATTGAACCGCTGCGCATCCCACGAGATAGGCGTCGCGCCCCGAAAACCGTTGTTCCCATTGCCCAGGTTATCGAAGATGACCGTGTCCGCGCGCGCAATCCCGGCAGCCAACAAGCAGAGAGCGAGTAAGGAGATCGAGAAATGTTTCATGGGGCATTTATGAGGCCGGGCGCGAATCGTGCAAGTCAAATATGCGCCCGGAAAAGGAAACGGGGTCGTAACGAACTTTAGAAGCGCACTACAACTGGCCACGTCACAATCTATCCCGGCGAGAAGAGCCGGATCACGCAGGCAGGGAAGCGAATGTCTGAACTGTCATCATTCATAATTCTTACTTCTCAATTTCGCCGAATGTCAGATGTATTCGGCGGGATACCGAAACCGGCACGCGCTCCGAGCCGGAGTGGCATTTGCGTGCGCGCCCGGAGGAGGCGGCGACCCAGCGTCGTGTCGATGCGGTTCTGGAGGGATAACTTGGCGACGGTGTCCGGGCTTTAGTTGTCCTTATGCTTGGGGTCGATCGATTCGCCTTTAACTCCGCCTTTGGGATCTTTGTTCGCGACCAGGTCGCGGACCTTAACGTTGGATTTCTGTTTAGACTGCGTTTTCTTGGGTTTGGCAGGCATAATGCCGCTGATTGTGGCGCTGGCCACGCTCAGGCGTCAAGCGATTTGCGAAGTAAGAATGATGAACGCGGATTTCTTACTTCTGCATTCTTAATTTCCTATAACTTCCCTTCCCCTGCTTTGGTGCTCCGGCTCTTCGCCGTACGTGTTGCGACGTGACGAGCTTTGGTGATCCATTATCAGAGCAGCGCAGACGGCCCGGCGGGCCGTCCTACCATTTCCTGCGTTCCTGCTTTCCTAATTCAATCCGTATCTCTGTGTGCTCTGTGGTGAAAGGCTTCCAAGTTCGTTTCGGCGGGGGCGCCGAAACCAGCACGCGAGGCGCGTGCGCTCCCCGGATAAGACCAATTCGGTTGTACCGATTTCCTGATTTCCTGGTTTCCTAATTCATTAGAGTCGATTGATCGGCGTGGAGAGTGAGACGGCTTCGCAGTGTTCTGCTACGTTGCACGCATGAGCAATATTTCCGATCACGCGCCGAATCTTAAGCAACGTCCGCCGCGCAGCCCGCGGGTGCGGCTGGGTGGTTACATTCTGTTCGGGCGCATCGTCGATAAAGGCCGCGCCGAGATCGCCGGCACCGCGGGCGAATACAAATATAACAATCCGATGGATCATCATTTTTTCCGCTTCGCCGGCATCACGGCGGAAGGGTTGCGGGCGGAACTGGAAAAGGGCAAAGGCGACGGCGAGATCGTGAAGTGGCTGGAGGAAAACACGACGACCAAACGGACGCCGTGGGAGATCCAGCAATGGAACACCTGGCTGAATGATCGCGGGCCCGATGGCGATGTGGAGACGCTGGAGTTATTCGCGAAACGGGTCGGCGACATCAGCAAGACACGCGAGGATGTGAAGACCTGGGCCGATTATCTCGACCTCGACGATCATGTGACGTTTGGCGGGAAGCCGTAGGGCTAGTGATGAGTGATTGGTGACGAGTGAAGAGCCTTTGCTACGCCTCGTAGATTGGGCTGTGCAGGCCACTGACGAGATGGCGAAGTTTTGAGGATTAAGTTTTACGTTTTAAGAGACCCTCCAGACTGACCAATTCATATTCCTCCGTGATCTCTGTGTCCTCTGTGGTGAAATAATCCGTTCCAAGTTCGTCGCCGCCGGCCCCGGGTAACAAGCGTTGTAGGGCAACCATTCCTGGTTGCCACGTCGATGCAGGAAAGTTCGTTTCGGCGAGACGCCGAAACCGGCACGCGAGACGCGTGCGCTCCCCGAACCGGAGGGACGACCGCGGTGTGTCCGATGCCGTTGTATTTGTAGGGCAACCATTCCTGGTTGCCACGCAGACGAACCTGGCGGACGGCCCGGCGGTCCGTCCTTACCTTCTGCCGCGGCTGGAGGAGAATCGGCGCGGGCCGCCATTGTTATTGCGAGGGCCGCGACCATTATTCGGGCGCGCGGCGTTTCCGTTCGATCCAGGCGGCATGCCGGGTGACGCGCCGCGGCGATCTCCCCTGCCCCGATCTTCGCGCGGCGGCGCGGCGGCTTCGTAATCGAATCCTTCGGCGCGTTTGCGGACGATGCCGCGACCAATGAAGCGCTCGAGCGAGCGGAGCGCGCCTTGATCCTCGGGCGTGATGAAGCTGATGGCGTCGCCGATGGCTTGGGCGCGGCCGGTGCGGCCGATGCGATGGACGTAATCCTCGGAATGCATCGGGAAATCGTAATTCACGACGTGCGAGATGCCGTCGACGTCGATGCCGCGGGCAGCGATGTCGGTGGCGACGAGGACGCGGACGGCGCCGGATTTGAAATCGCGCAGCGCGCGGAGCCGCTGGTTTTGCGAGCGATTGGAATGGATGGTGCCGGTTTTGATGCCGCTGCTTTCGAGCCGGCGGGCGATGCGATCGGCGCCGTGTTTGGTGCGGGCAAAGACGAGCACGGTATCGAAGCCGGGATCGCCGAGCAGATGTTGCAGAAGCGCGGGCTTGAGGTGGGAGCGCACTTCGTAGGCGAGTTGGGTGACGGTATCGGCGGGATTGGCGCGTCGCCCGATCTCGATGATTTTCGGCGATTGCTGGAATTCGTGAGTGAGCTGCTCGATCTCGCGCGAAAGCGTGGCCGAAAACATAAGGGTCTGGCGTTTGCGCGGGAGCGCTTTGACGATGCGGCGAATGGGCGGGAGGAAGCCCATGTCGAGCATGCGATCGGCTTCGTCGAGGACGAGAAATTCGACGCCGGAGAGATTGGCGGCGCGTTGATCCATGAGGTCGATGAGCCGTCCCGGGGTGGCGACGACCAGTTCGACGCCGGAACGCAACGCGGCGATCTGCGGGCGCTCGCTCACGCCGCCAAAGACGGTGGCCATGCGCAACGGCAGATGTTTGGCGTATGCCCGGACGTTTTCCTCGATCTGGACGACGAGCTCACGGGTGGGCGCGACAACGAGCGCGCGCGGGCCGCGGGGTTGCCCGGCGGGAGTGGATTCGGCGAGGCGGGCGAGAATCGGGAGGACGAAGGCGGCGGTTTTGCCGGTGCCGGTTTGGGCGATGCCGATGACATCCTGGCCA
Organism: Chthoniobacterales bacterium; assembly: GCA_038258245.1. GTDB lineage: Bacteria > Verrucomicrobiota > Verrucomicrobiia > Chthoniobacterales > UBA10450 > JBBSQB01. Next base: position 14,876 of record JBBSQB010000034.1, on the reverse strand, counting down.
GCGAGGATGGGCGGAATGGCGGCGACCTGAATGGGCGTGGGTTCGGTGTAGCCGGCGTCCTGGACGGCTTGCAAAATTTTCGGGGGAAGTTGGAGAGCGCTAAATGGCATAAGAGCGGGCACTATCGTCTGTTGTGCGGATTTAGCGAGCGAGGCAACCGGGCGCGCCGGTGTGGCCGCGATGTTCCCGCGAACGAATGGGTGAGGCGGACCAAGCGAGGCAACCGGGAACGATTGCCCTACAAATCTCACGCGCGGACCGGACCGGCCGTCCAAGGGCGGCAACCGGGAACGGTTGCCCTACAATTTACCGCACGACGGTGACGTGGCGATTGGGGCGCGGACCTTGCGCCCAATCGGCGATGGTGCGCGTGAGGAGATCGAGGCGTTGCAGGCGGCTGGCCAGATTCAATTTCAATTCGCGCTCGACGCGCGTGCGCAGGTCGTCGTTCGCGCCGAGGTGGGCGAAGTTCCATGATTCCTCGCGCTCGGCTTCGACGAGACTGTCGTCGAGGGCAAAAAGCGAGCGCTCCAGTTCCTGGGCAACGGCGCGCATTTGCCCGAGCGTGGTTTCGTCGCCGAGCGCGCCGGCCGTGATCTGGCTGACGGCGAGCAGAATTTCCATCTGGCCAACATCGCCGGCGGCATAGGCTTCCTGCACTTCGTGCCAAAGCGCGGAAGCAGCCGCGCTCCCATCGGAGCGCAGGTCGGGATGCAATCGCCTAACGAGTGTGCGGTAGAGTTCCTTGACCCGCGCATCGACCTTCAACTCTTCCTCCTCCTCGGTCGTTTCGAGCGGAGTCGAGGAATCCCGTGGCGTTTCGGGCGGCTTCCTTTCGCTCGAACCACGAAGCACATTTGCCGGTCGCGGTTCCTCCGGCGCCTGGCGAAACATGTGGGACTTGAAGGCTTCGAAGGTGGTCGTGTAGGCGTCGTCGTCCATCTTGTCGGGATTGGTGCCGAGAGAGCGTTTCACCCATTCCTGGAAGAGCGCTTCTTTTTCGAAATCGCTTAACTTGCGCGCGCTCCCCTCTCCGCCCGAAGGCGCGGCGGTTTCTTCAGCCGGCGTTTCGCCAGGATGGGCACGCCGATAGAGCACGCGCTGATAAGCGGTGTGCGGATCCTGAATGTGGCGCCGCATTTCCATTTCCACTTCGTGGATGAGCGTCTGGTGATCGCGAACCTGCGTCTCGACTTCGCGGGCGCGGCTGAGTAAACCGCCAAATTCACGGGCCCGCCAGCGGGCAAAAGCCGGCTTGTCCTTGCGCTCGAAGCGGTGCCAGATCTCGCGCGCGCATTCGAGCCGCGCGATCAGTCCGCGGCAGTCCCCGGCCGCCCGGGCGCGCAACGGTTGCTGATCGATGCAGACGATATGGCCGACGGATAGCCTGGAGGGCGTCCCTGCTATGGCCGTTCTTTGCTCGCGCCGCATCGCGCAAACTTACGCAGAGGGCGCCGCGTGAAAAGCGGGCTCGCCATTTCGCGACCGGTGCGGGCCTTAATCGGCCGCGAAAGCTTCGGCTTCCTCTTCGATGCGACCATTCGTCTTAAATATCGGCTGCACGAGCTGCGGTCGAACGTGTTCCCATTGGCGCCTGCCAAACCATTCGGCGACGAAACGCGCTCCTGTCTCGCTGTCGATGGCGAACTGCAAAATAAGATCGTCGCAAGTGGCGAAGAGCACTTCGAGCGCACGCAAATCCCCGAGGAGACCCGTGTTTAAACCCTTTCGCTTCCCGCGCGCGGAGGGAGGCGCACCAAGAATGACAGTATATTTTTGCCAAAGCTGATCGGCCTGATCGAATTGCTCGTGGGTGAAATATTTGGCCGCCAGCGGAGGCGTGTCGAGGAAGAGAGGTTCAGCCGTTTCCAGAATCGCTTCGCCCCATTCGACCAAGGCAATGGGCCGCGCCTTGGCCAGGACCGACGCCTTGACGTCGACCAGCTTCGCGTCTTCTGGCCGGCCCCGATTAATCAGGCAGCGGAAAGCGGCTCGGGCCAGAAGGTGCAGGCGGGATTCAAGATCATCGCGCAACTGGCGCAGGCGCTCGGGGCACGTGCCCAGATCCAATTCGTAGACGCCCTTCGTGCGCAAGGCCGCAATGAGCGGGCGAATCAGCGCCATTGCTTCGGAAAAAGCGAGCGGCGGCCGATCCTGCCAGAGAGCCGCATAGGTCGGTTCATCCGCCACCTCGAGCGAGGCAAGAAAGATGGTGAATTTGGTGCCGATAATATCCCTCATTATTTTCCCTTTAAGTTTGCTCTTACAGCCCGCTTACAAAGCGAGCCTCAGAAATTCGAGGACCTCGAGACGACTGAGCCGGAGCGACCCCCGCCGTTGCAGAAGGCCGGCACCGTCTGTCGTGCGAGGCGCCGTGGCGCGTGACGCCGATGATTTGCCCTCGGCGGGCGCCCTGGCACCCGCGCTTTTCGTTTTGTCCCTCCTCCATTTGCCGGCGAACTCTGACGCTTTTTCTTTTCCAGGCAGCGAATGAAAACGGCTCACATTGATTATCCGTAATTTGTCGGTGCAAGTTCTCGAAATTCCTCGCGGAGAGCGAGCAGATCGCAGAAAAGGTGAAAAACGGTCCCGATTGGGGAGCGCGAACATCCAGCTCGCGCGGGGATGGGGCCGCAAGCTGGTAGCTTGCGTTAGCTTGCGTTGCGCTTTCGCTCGGGATGACTGCATTTCCCTCTGTGATCTCTGCGTTCTCTGTGGTGAATTTTCCGGAAGCGCAGGGAACGCGAGCTACTTCTTATATAACGGCTCTTCGGGCAGAACGGGCGGCTCGAGGAGGTCCTGGCCTTCCTCTTCTTCTTCGGTGGCGTTCACGAGCTGGCCGCCGGGATTGACGATGCGGGCCGTGACGAAGATGACGAGATTCCGTTTCACGTGTTGCTCGGCGTTGGTGCGGAAGAGTCGGCCGAGGAGCGGAATGTCGCCGAGCAATGGCGTGCGATCCTCGGTCTTTTGCACGTCTTCGCGCATGAGTCCGCCGAGCACCACCGTCTGGCCGTCCCACACGCTTACGCTCGTCGTCACTTTGCGGGTACTGAAGATGGGCTGGTTAATGACGTTGGGCGTGATGACATTCTGCGGCGTGTTGAGGATGGCGCCGGTGATGTTGTTAAAGAGCGAAGTGGAAGGTGAGAGAATCGGGCTGCCGTAGTTGATGAACCCTTCAAACTCCACCACCTGCGGGACGAGGTTGAGATCAATGGTGACGCCATCCGGCCCGACGACGGGTTCTACTTCCAGCGTGACACCGGTGTTGCGTGTCTCAAACGCCGTCGGTGTGGTCGGCGTGACCGGAATGTTCGAGGTGCTGCCGATCGGCACCAGGTCGCCGAGCGTCGTATCCCCGGTGCGGACGCTGCCGACTGTTTGCGGAATCTGCGGCGGCTGAAACTGCGTGGGATAACGAAACTCGCGCACGATCTCGATGACGGCGCGCTGGCCGCTCTTGGTGGTGACGCGCGGCGCGGAGAGGAGGTCGATGCCTTTCTTTTGGTTAAGCGCGCGAATGACGACCTGAAATTGCGGATCGGTAAAGACGCCGCTCAAACCGAAGATGCCAGGAGCGAGCGAGCTGGCTCCGGGCACGCCGAAAAGAAGCGCGTCGACCGCGTTGGCGCTGATGGCGAGATTGCCGCTGCGATTGCCGTTGGTGACAGGGTTTTGGCCGACGGGCGCGCCGTTGGCGTCGATGAATGGAAAATTGCCGGCATTAACGATGGGCCCGGTGCCAGCAGTGCCTCCGGCGCCGAAGACCTTCTGATTGCCGATATTGAACTGGCCGAGCAGCCAATCAAACCCCAGCTCCTTCAAGTTCGTCTGGTTGATCTCGACAAACTTCGACTCGATCTCGACTTGCTTCGGCCCGGAGACGTTCGCCTGTTCCACGAGGGCGTCGATTAGCTCGAGATTATCCTCGGTGTTGCGGACGATGAGCCGGCTGCTTTGCGGCAGGAAATTCGCGCTCGCGCCCTGCGGAAAGGTGACGCCCTGGCTTTCGAAGAACTCGCGGGCGCCTTCGCGATTGACGAGCTGCCGGCCGCCGGTCGATTCCTGGGTGTCTTTGCCCGTGCCCGTCGGGGCGACGGCGGCGGGATTCGGTTGAGCGGCGCCAAGCGCGGACACGCCGAGATTGACCGACGTGGTGATGAAGCCAGGCGGGACGCGGTATTCCTTGGTGAAAAGATCGTTCGTCTGTTCGCTCAGAGGAATGATGGAGACGGCATACGGTTCCACCTTCACTTTGAGCCCGGCCTGGCTGGCGATGTAACGCAAGGCTTCGCCGAGGGGAATCTCGTTCAGGGTAAGGGTAATTCGGGCGTCGTTAGGCGAAATGGCCGTTGCGGCCGGCGTTGTGGTCGGCAACGGCGCGGCGCCTCGTCCGTTCCCCGTGACGGGCAAAGTGGCAGGCTCGGTCGCCGGCGTCACGGTAGTCGCTTCGGCCGGTCGGCCCAGTTGGGTCAAGCGCAGAACAATATCGACACCGCGCCGGCCCTCGGTGGTCGGATCGTTAGCTGCAGCTTGCTGGCGAAGGAAATCAATCGCCTCACGAATACTGGCGTCGCGAAACTCGATCTTCGGAATGATGATGGAGTTCAGCTTGGAGGTGACGCGAGCGGTGCCAGTGGCGTCTTTGTTAAAGGTATCGGTGATGGGGCCGGCGGTTTTGCCGTATTGGCGAACGGGCTGCTCCCAACCTTGTTGCACCTGCCAGAGCTGCCGGGCGCGCGTTTCGTTATAGGCTTCCTCGCCGTAATGCGTCTTGGTGAGATCGATGCGCTCTTCGCCTTTCCGCGCGGCCACGTTGTAAGGATCGAGGTTGAGCACCTGCTCGTATTTCTTAAAGGCGAGATCGTAACGGCCGGAGTTGTAGTAACCGTCGGCATCGCTGAGAAACTGGCGAACCTGCTGCACTTTATCGACGAACTTCGGGCCCATCGTCTTGTTGAAATAATTCGGCGTGCGCAGATGAACGAGGAGGTCGCGGGCGGGCGCGCACGAGGGATCGTAGGCGTCGCTCACAATTTCGCTCACGATCTGTTCAGCCTCGGCGAATTTGCCTTCGGCGGCGCGTTGCTCGGCTAGTTTCACGCCGCTCTCGCAAAAGCCGCGCACGGCGGCCGCGTGGTTGGCGCCCGCGGCGGCGCCATCCGGCAGATAACGGACAGCCGCGCGAAAGGAGTCATGAGCTTGCGAGAAATTTTTCGCCTGCAAGGCGGCCTGCCCTTGCGCGAGCGAAACTTCCCCTTCGCTGATGCCGCGCTGGCGGCGCGCCATTTCGCGCTCGGCGATCGATTGCACATCTTGGGCGCGCAACGGCAGCGCAGCCAAAACGAGCGGAATGAACAAAAAAAGAACGAGTCGATCAGGGGTCGAGCGGGGGTGCATTTTGGGGTGGTCGGTTAGCGGCTCAGCAAACCGATCTCGATCCGGTCCGCTGGCTTTAGGGTGTTAATGATGATCGCCCGGGTGGGCTCCACGTCGATGAGCTTATATTTTATTCCCTCACGCGGTGGCAACAAAAATTCGTGATCCTTCCGGACGGCAAATTCGCGGCCCGGACCCCATTGATAAACAAAATTGGCGACCGACTCGGGCGAGATAGTGGTCCTTTCTTTGACCAGCGTCATTTCTTCTCCGGTGCTTTCCTGTTGGAGAGTGAGTTCGGAGACATCGATTTCAGTCCCGTATTTGTTTGGCTGATGTTTTTCGGTGAAGCGCGCGATTTTAAATCGCGTGCCGCGAATGGTGTCGCCAATCTTGAGGAATTGAGTGGGCTCCTTCAGGTCAACGGTGTTGATCGCGTAGGTGCCCCCCACCCACGAGGCGAAGACCATGCGGAATGGCTCGCGCGCGAACGACTTCATCTTCAACTTGGTGAGGTAGGCCGGGTGTGAATCCCTTTGCAGCGGGTGGGTGTGGAATTGCCACTCGTCGAGGTTGGTGAAGCCGTCGCCGTCGGGATCCTGGGTGAGGACGTCGTTCTCGGTGATGGGGAGGGAGAACTGCTCGAACCATTCGTTAGGCACGGGCGGATGAATCTCGGTCGATTGCAAAGTGGCGGGCAGGCCGTTGGCATCGAGGAAATGTTTTTCGGGAACGAAGAGGCCGGAGCGCCCGCCAAAGGTCCATTGCACGGGCTGATTCAATTGATGCAGGACGTCCTGCAACTGCGTGGTGTTGGCGAGCGGGCCAGCGGGACGAACGGCGGGGGCGGTTTGGAGCGAAGCGAAGCGTTCTGGAAAAACGACGGTTTGCCGCCAGATGCAGAACGAGCAGAGCAAAAGGAAAAGCGACGCCGCGAGAACGGCGACGTGTTCGGTGTGGGTGCGAATCCAATTCATGAGCGGAGGCTGGAGTGACGGCGTCGACGCAAAGCGCAGCGTTCCCCCTCTGGGGAGCGCACGCGACTCGCGTGCTGGTTGCGGCGACTCGCCGCAACGAACTGGTCGGTGGGCAATCGCAGGGAACGCGATCGCGATTCGTCTACGTGCCGGCCTAAGAAAAAGTTCGCGCTGGCGGGGCCGCCAGCGCCGGCACGCGAGACGCGTGCGCTCCCCAGAAAGATGGCGCGGCGCAAGAGAACAGCGGGGCTGGAAAGGGATTTTGCGACGTTCATTCTAAATTGAAGCGAAGCAGTTCGATGATGGCGTGAGTTTGCACCTTTTCGTTGCCGACGATGAAGTTGAGTGCGCCGGCGCGCGCAGCACCAAGCGTGGCGGCGGTTGCCGCTCGTGCCGGTCCTTTCTCTTTCACGTTCAGGACCTGCAACGTGCGGACAATGAAGAAGTGTTGCGGCGAGCCGCCGATGTCGTTGAGGACGTGGCGCAAGGCCGTTGGATTGGAAATGAAACTGACTTCGACGGTGCTGCGAAGGATGGCCTTTGATTCGTTAGGCGTGGCCGGGCCTTGGCGCGACGGCGTTGGTGTGATCGTGGCGGGACGCTCCTCGGGCAGCCGTCCGCGCTGGAAAGAGGTGATGGCATCGACATGCGCTTCGATGAGGATATCCATGAGCGCCTCGACCTGGCTGAGCTGCTGGCCGAGCAAGGGCGCGACCGCAGTGTCGGGCAGGCCGGAGGAGAATTCATCGAAGCCGAGAAAGAAATTCTCAGGGAGCTGCACTTGACTGGCGCGTGCGCGCTCGGTCACCGCGGTGACGGCCTGGCGAAGGCGGGCCTGGAGCTCGTTAGGCGCGAGCGGCGCCGAGGGCGGGACGCGCTTTTGCAAATCGGCTTTGAGTTTCCCGAGCAGCACCTTGTCATCGGCTCCCTGTCGCTTGAGCACGGTGAGATTCGCTTCGTTCGGATAAGGATTGCGCCGCTGCAGGCGGCTCAGTTCGCTGACTGTTCCGTCCCATTCGGTCGAGGTGGCGGAGAGGTCGCTGCTCGTTTTCCAAAGCACCGCGCCCGCCACCACCGTGCCGGCGGCGAAGGCAATGAGAAACCAGCGTGTTTGTTCGGTCCCGGTCACGGTATTTTCACCGGATGGCTCAGCTCGAGCCGCAGCTCGTAGGGATAAGCCCAGCTTGCGTTGTCGGGCGTGCTCGGCTTGAGGACACGCGATTGATTCTTCGGATCGATCTTGAAAAATTTTGAGCCGATCAAGTTGCGGAAATAATCGACGACCACTTCCTGCTGCTTCGGGTTGAAAAGATAGAGGCCGCGCACAAAAATGCCGTCGATGGTCGGCTCGTTAGGCGCACCGCCGCGGGCCGGAGCCGGCGTGGGCGTGGCCCCGATTACGCGAGCCGCGCTCCGCTGGTTCGTCCCCAAGCCAATCGGTTGGCCGCCGGAGGTCGCAACCAGCTCGGTGATCCAGATGTTTTCTTTCGGCAGACGCGCGTTTAGGTCCTCGATTATTTGCGGCCAGAAATCGCGATCACGAATGGCCGTAAAGAGCGGCGCCGCGGCGCGCTCGAGCGTACCGGTCTCGCGGCGGACCGTTTCCATTTGGGCATCGACCGCGCGCAAGGCCGTCACTTTGTCCTGCACACGATCCAAGGCCGCGCGTTCGACCTGGTTGGCCCGAAAACACCACGCGCTCCAGCCAAGCAACCCGAGCAGAAAACAAGCGGCCGCGAGAATAAAGAAAGGCCGTTGCTGTTCGAGCCGGCGCGCCCGCCCGACGCTGGCCGGCGCGAGATTCAACTCCATCGGGCAAGCGTTGATGCGGCGCAGAGCGAGCCCCACCAATTCGCCTAACAAATGGGCGGCCGGCGCCGCGGCGGCGGCGACTTCCGGGCTCGCGACGGTGACGTTGCGGAGAGGATTGAAAAACTCGGCCGGCACCTGGAATTTTTCCTGAAAGAACTCCCGCATATAAGGCAGGCCCGCACTGCCGCCGGCGAGGAGGATTTGCTGCGGCGCGGCGCCGTTTTGCTGTGCCCGATAATGGTTGATCGAGCGCACGATCTCGCCGTGCAGTCGCGTCATCGCGCCGCGCACCACTTTCGAAGTGCGCGCCGCCTCCGGGTCGGTGGGCTCGGCCAAGGCCGCGCCCGGACTAACAAATCCTTCGCGTTTCTTGCGCGACTCCGCCGCCGCAAACGGCTCATCCAGTTCGCGCGCGATGGCCGACGAGATCGCGTGGCCGCCATGGGCGATGCTGCGGCTGAAGACCCGGCCTTCCTCGACGAAGAGCAAATTCGTGGTCCGCGCGCCTAGATCCACCAGCAGTGAGCAACCGGATGCCTCGGCATAGTTATAACGATATGCGTTATAGAGAGCCATGGTGGCGACGTCGACCGTGGCAGTCGTTAGGCCCGCGCCTTCCACCGCGCTGTTCAATTCTTCGAGCAGATCGGCCTTGATCGCGACGAGCACGACCTGGACTTGCTCGCCGCTTCCGCCGCCAACGACTTGATAATCCCACACCACTTCGTCGATCGGGAACGGCACATTTTGCTGCGCTTCAAATTGGACAATGCGCTCGATTTTCTCCTCTTCGACCGCCGGAAGTTTGACGAAGCGGGTGAAGACGGACTGGCTCGCAATCGCGTAGTTCACTTTGCCCAGCCCGCCCTGCCGCGCGCCCAGCATTTCGCGGAGAGCGACCGTGATTTGCGCGGAGCGCGAGCCTTCCGTTTCGGAGCTAATCTCGCGCCGGCGGAAGCGATGCAAGACGAGACCACCGGCCGAGCCCGCCTGGAACTCACCCACGCCGATGGAATGCGACCCAAGATTTAACGCTAGAATGGGGGGCGATTTCTTCATGGCTCAACGCCGCGGTTTCATTTGCTCGTACCGATCCCAGTAAAGCGGCGCGAACGGCGTCTGGTCCTTGCTCAAAACAAGGCCGGAGAGGGCGGTGAATCTCGCGAACCACTGCGGCGCTGCGCGATTCGCACTCCGCTCGCTCTGGACAGCGAGCCGCGCGAGCGAGCACGGCGGAACGGACCTGACCGAATGCAGTGCCCGCTCCACGTTGAAGCTGAACTCCCATCTCATCATGAGGTCGCGGTGGATCTTTGCGAGCGGGATAGGGAGAACGCGATTTTGCTCCGAGCCTGGCGGGACGGACGCAAAAAGCGCGGCAAATATTGGCCGCATTTCATCGAGCCGACGATTTAATCAAAGCATCGTGAGAAAGCGAGCGGCAGTTTCAGAAATGGGGGTGTGGCCAGCGAAAGTAGAAACATCGATGCGAAATCTTGCCGATTTCAAAAATTCTTCTTGACCCTTTCGTCGGAAATTAATATTTCCAAGGCGCCTGCAAAATTATTCCAAATAAAAGAACATGAAAAAATTCCTTATCACCCTGCTCATGGTTGTCGCGGTTTGCGGCAGCACCCAAGCCATTACTCTCTCCGAGAATGTCGATCCAAACACCATCCTTTTCGGCAACTCAGTCAGTTGCAATAATGGCGTTGGGAACACCGATAACACCTATTTCCGGTCCTTCGCGTTTTCCAATTTTGGCATTACCGGGGATTTCCAAGTCAGCTCGGTCACTTTCGGGATTGAAAGTGCGAATGCGGCGCTGCCGCTTACGGTCAGCATCTATCAGGGAACCAGCGTTACCTCCCTCGGCGCGCTCATCGCTTCCAGCAGCTTCACCATCGCTGCGCAGAGTCTCACTTTCTACACTCTCAATTTGTCCGGCCTCGTTCCGTTCACTTCGGGCGGGTTGGTGATGAGCGTTTTCTCTCCGGACGGAACTGGCAATGGCACCCTCTTCTTCCTGGGCTCCAACAATGCCGGGCAGACAGCGCCCGGCTATATTCTGGCGCCGGCCTGTGGCATCACCACACCGACCGACATCGCCGCGGTCGGCTTCCCGGATGATCACATCCTTTTGTCCGTCACTGGCACGCAGGTGCCTGAGCCCGGCACTTATGCCCTCTTCGGCATAGGCGCGGTTCTCGTGGGTGGCTTGATCCGCCGCCGCCGGCTCGCGGCGTAGGCGCCAGCCCGCATCAACTCTGTAACGAGAAGGCCCGCTGGGAAAATTCCAGCGGGCCTTTTTTTGCCTTGGCTTCTCGACCGAGCTGGCCCACTTCCTTCCCTTTCCAAATTCGCTCCACGAACGAACGTTGGAGAGCATCCCGCGCGTGGTATGCCGCGCATGGGGTTGAGCGGCAATTTACGCTCGAAAGCGGCGCGCCTGCGCGAATGGCCGGCGTCGTTTCTTTGTTGTCCGTCTCCGCCTCGGCGCCTTTCTTCTTCGCGAAGACTGCAAGGCTTCTAACTGGATCCTCCTTCGCGCCGCTGAACTTCCTGGAATGGCCTCTCTGCGGCCTGACAAGACCAGCTATGCGTCCACTCGCTGGGCGAATTCGCGAAAAGAGTCAATGTTCCCGTTGGGAAATCAAATCGCAAAAGAGGTGAAACGCCGGAGTGATCCGTCGCTTTTTTCCCACCGCCAGTCAGTCGGCGCTCATTCCTTCGTGCCGGTGCGCTCCAGGTAGGCGCGGAAGTAATCGATGGTTTTGGCGATGCCTTGGTCGAAGTCGACTTTCGGTTCCCAACCGAGGACGCTCTTCGCCCGGGTGATGTCGGGCTGGCGCACTTTCGGGTCGTCGACGGGAAGCGGTTTGTATTCGATCTGCGATTTTGTCCCGGTGATGCGGATGATCTGTTCGGCGAATTCTTTGATGGTCATCTCGCGCGGATTCCCGATGTTGACGGGCTCGTGGAAGTCGCTCTGGGAAAGGCGGAAGATGCCGTCGATCAAATCGGAGACGTAACAGAAAGAGCGGGTCTGGGAACCGTCGCCGAAAATGGTGAGAGGCGTGCCGCCGAGGGCTTGCCCGATGAAGGCGGGGACGACGCGCCCATCGCGCAGCCGCATGCGTGGCCCGTAGGTATTAAAGATGCGGACGATCTTGGTATCGAGCCCATGGAAGCGGTGGTAGGCCATGGTGATGGCTTCGGCGAAGCGCTTCGCTTCATCGTAAACGCCGCGCGGGCCGATGGGGTTAACGTTGCCCCAGTAATCTTCTTTTTGCGGATGGACGAGCGGGTCGCCATAGCACTCGGAGGTGGAGGCGAGGAGGAAGGTGGCGCCTTTGGCTTTGGCAAGGCCGAGGGCGTTGTGGGTGCCGAGGGCGCCGACTTTGAGGGTGGGGATCGGGAGTTCCAGGTAATCGATGGGGCTGGCGGGCGAGGCGAAGTGGAAGACGTAATCGACCTTTTCTTCGGGGACGAAGATGTAATTGGAGACGTTGTGCTTGATGAAGCGGTAGTGCTCGTTGCCGGAGAGGTGGGCGATGTTGTCGATGTTGCCAGTGATGAGGTTATCGATGGCGATGACGCGGTGGCCCTCGGCGAGGAGGCGATCGGTGAGATGGGAGCCGAGGAAGCCGGCGCCGCCGGTGACAACAGTGGTGGGCATCGATTTGGCAGGCATGAGCGGGTTTATGTAGCGGCTGCGGGGGGCGTTGGCGAGCAGGAAGTGGGGCGGCGTTTTGATCTGATACTCTTCCATGCATCCGGAGATGGCTATTTCCCTGTTTGAGAAAAAGACTGTCTTCAATCTCTCGTATTCTCTATAAGAACCCTATGAAAACGACCGAGAAAACCCTTTCCAACGTCAAGGCACAAACCGAAAAAACGACTCCGCTTTACTGGTCGCTATTGATCTTTGTCGCGATCACCCTCTCCTGGCTCCCGACGGCTCGCGCTGGGCAACCGACACCGAACACATTTTATGGCACTGGTGCTGGAAGCGGCGCGACTGGCGCCGGCGAGGCGGGTTTCGGATACAACGCTCTTTCAATGGCGAGCGGAATTTACAACGCGGCTGTCGGAGCTCATGCCCTTGAAAACGACACATCCGGCGACCTGAACGCTGCGGTTGGATATGGAGCACTAATGATGAACACCCAAGGGTTTTCTAATGCGGCTCTCGGCGGTTACGCTCTCAACGCGAATTCTACCGGTTACGAGAATACCGCCGTTGGTCCATATTCTCTCTACCATAATACGGGAGGCCGTTCGAACACTGCCATCGGAGATAATGCGCTCTCTTCGAACACCAACGGCAACTTGAATACCGCCGTCGGTTTTTCGGCGCTTTTTTACAATACGACCGGGAATTACAATACAGCCTTCGGCACGTATTCTCTTTACGACAGTAGGGCTGACGCTAACACCGCTTTCGGTTATTCTGCGCTTTCCCTGAATTATTCTGGGACAGGAAATGTGGCTGTTGGCGCTTATGCGCTATATAACAATCAAGAGGCGAGCAATAACACCGCCACGGGCTACTCGCCTCTCTTTAGCAATACGACCGGGACGAGAAACGCGGCCTTTGGGGCCACTGCCCTCTACAGCAGCACGACCGGCGCTTACAACACCGCTCATGGGTTCCAGGCACTGTATAGCAACGTGAACGGCAACTACAATGCCGCGCTCGGCCCCAACGCTCTCTACGCCAATACCGGCGGCAGCAACGCCGCTTTCGGTGTCAACTCGCTTTATCACAGCACGAGCGGCAGTCGCAACGTGGCCATGGGTACCTTGGCCGGTTACAACGTCGTCGCTGGCAGCGATAACGTCGAGATCGGGAATCTCGGCGCGGCCGGGGACGACAAAGTCACCCGCATCGGTTCCGTCCAGACCCAAACCTTCATGGCCGGCGTGCGCGGTGCGGTCGTGAGCGGCGCGGTGCCGGTCTACGTGGCCAGCAACGGCCAGCTTGGCACCAGCCCTTCCTCGAAACGCTTCAAGGAAGCGATCAAGCCGATGAAAGAGCAAAGCGAAGCGATTCTCGCGCTTCAGCCGGTCAGCTTCCGTTACAAGAAGGACCTCGACCCGAAGAAGACGGCGCAGTTTGGGCTCATCGCCGAGGAAGTGGCCAAGGTCGATCCCGATCTGGTCGCTCGCGATGACAACGGCAAGATTTACTCCGTCCGCTACGAAGCGGTCAACGCCATGCTCCTCAATGAGTTTCTGAAAGAACATCAGAAAGTGGAGGAGCAGCAGATGGCCATTGGCCGACAGGAAAAACAGATCGCCGCCCTCACGATCGCTCTGCGGAAGCAAAGCGGCCAGGAAAGTGAGATTGCCAGTCTGACGCAGCAGATTCAGCGAATAAGCGCGCAGCTTGCGCTCCGAAAGTGTGACACCGGCGACGGGAAACGCCAAGTCGCTTCCAAGTAAACGAAAACTGAGGCGACTGCCCGAAGCGGCTATCGTCGAGCGCGCTTGACGGTGCGGGCTGGTTCGGGCAATATCGGCTGTCAGATCTGGAACGAGACCGAGGCTCAAACCCGGCGGCCCCTCTCCCTTTCCAGATTCTGGGTATGCGGTATTTTGGAACCTAAGCCGGGGCGAAAGGCGGCCATGCACCCAATCATCAGCTCCGAATCGTCACTCCTCCCCACCTCGTTCGGCCCGCTTGGACGGGTAACGGGGCCCGGACATGTCACGGCCTCACTTTGGAGGCTTCCCATCCTTTGCCTTCTGGTTAGCCTGGCAAGCTGCGGGTGGTCGATGAGTGCTTGGGCGATCGATGCGACGAATATCTTTTACGGCACCAGCGCAGGCAACAACACCACGACGGGTTATGAAAATAGCGCATTCGGTTATAACCCGCTGCACAATCTCACCAGCGGCAGCTACAATACGGCTATCGGTTACGAGGCGCTCTCTTCCGATACGACTGGCTACTACAACACGGCCAGCGGGAATTTCGCACTCCATTTTAACACCACTGGCTACAAAAACACGGCCAGCGGTAACGCGACCCTCTATGCCAACACGACCGGCCACTACAACATGGCCAGTGGATACGAAGCGCTATTCGCCAACAGGACCGGCTCGTACAACACGGCCAACGGGGCGAATGCCCTCTATTACAACACCACCGGCGCCGACAACACGGCCAGCGGCGCATATGCTCTCTCTTCCAACACCACCGGCCCCAACAACACCGCCAGCGGATACGCAGCGCTCTACTCCAACACGACAGGGGCAAACAATACGGCGGCCGGCGTCAAGGCCCTCTTCCGCAGCACGACCAGCGCTTACAACACCGCTCATGGGTTCCAGGCACTGTATAGCAACGTGAACGGCAACTACAATGCCGCGCTCGGCCCCAACGCCCTCTACGCCAATACCGGCAGCAGTAACGCCGCTTTCGGTGTCAACTCGCTTTATCACAGCACCAGCGGCGACCGCAACGTGGCCATGGGTACCCTGGCCGGGTATAACGTCGTCGCCGGCAGCGACAATGTCGAGATCGGGTCCCTCGGCGCGCCCGGTGACGACAAGGTCACCCGCATCGGTTCCGTCCAGACCCAAACCTTCATTGCCGGCATTCGCGGTGCGGTGGTAAGCGGCGGCGTGCCCGTCTATGTGAGTGCGAGCGGACAGCTCGGGACCAGCCCTTCCTCGAGGCGCTTCAAGCAGGACATT
>JBBSQB010000033.1:0-26679 GCA_038258245.1 Chthoniobacterales bacterium | reverse complement strand
TGACTTTCGGGTTTCGGGTTTCGGGTTTCGGGTTTCGGGTTTCGGGTTTCGGGTTTCGGGTTTCGGGTTTCGGGTTTCGGGTTTCGGGTTTCGGGTTTCGGGTTTCGGGTTTCGGAAATGACGGTATTTTGCGCCGTGCAGAAAAACACGGGGCTCCTCATCGTTGGCCATGGCTCGACCGTGAATGCGGATTCGAGCGACCCGACGCAGGCGCATGCGGAGGAGGTGCGGCGGCGAAAGATTTTCGCGCAGGTCGCAACGGCGTTTTGGAAAGAGGAGCCGAGCCTGCGCGACGCGCATTTTCTTTTTCCAGCGGAGGAAATCCGCGAGGTCTATGTGGTCCCGAATTTCATCAGCGAAGGATATTTCACGGAAACGGTGATTCCGCGTGAGCTGGAATTGAGCGGTCGCCTAACGAGCCGGGAGAATGGCCAACTTTGGAAATATTGCGAGCCGGTCGGAAATCATGCGCTCATGACGGATCTTCTTTTGCGCCGGGCGCATGAAATCGCGCCGGGCGTGCCGGAGGAGGAAACGAGTTTGCTGATCGTGGCGCACGGGACCGATCTCAATGACAAGAGCGCGGTGGCGGCGAAGCGGGAGGCGGAGAAGATCGTGCAGGCCGCGCGTTACGCGGCGGTGCTAAATGTTTACATGGAGGAAAAACCGCTGGTGGCGGATTGGGCGCGCCTAACGAACACGCCAAACGTGGTGGTGGTGCCGTTTTTTATCTCGGACGGATTGCACAGCTATGAAGACATCCCGGTGTTGCTCGGGATGGAGCCGGAGGGTTCTGCCCAGAAGGAAAGTGTGTTCCGGACGAATCCGCGCCAACTGCAAGGACGGTCGCTTTATTACGCGAATGCGCTCGGGACCGATCCGCGTTTTGCCGACATCATTCTCGAACAGGCGCGGGCGTTTGATCGCGCGCATTGCGATGAACCTTCGCCTGCGTAGGATGCCGGGCGAAATGGAACGATACGCGAAAATGTTGCAACAGCTCGGCGCCTTTGTGCTGGCTGGCGCGCATGGGCCAGCCGAGCTGAAGCAGATGACGGAGATGATTCGCGAGGCGCGCGATTATCGCTGGGTCGGCATTTACAAATTGAAGCGCGAGGAATTCTGCATCGTGGCGGGAACGGGCGATTGTCCGCCGGCGTATCCGCGTTTCCCCAGCACGCAAGGGCTGTGCGGCGCCGTCGCGGACTCGCGCAAACCGATCATGGTCGGCGATGTGCATAAGGATCCGCGCTATTTGCCGACGTTTGGGAGCACGCAATCGGAGATTGTGGTCCCGATCATCACGGAAAAGGAGCAGCTTGTCGGAATGCTCGATGTGGAGAGCGAGAAGTTGAACGCTTTTGAGAAGGACGACCTCGAATTTCTCGAGCGGTCGGCTTTTCTTTTGGCGCGGGCGTTGGCCTAGCGAAAGAGGCGGGCTTCGCTCTCCAGCACGGAGAGCTTAATGGTGGCATGACGGGATTCCTCGACGGTCGGCCCGCGAGTGGATTCTGGATCGGCGGTTTTTTTGCAGAGGCGGCGGCTGAGAATTTTCCCGCAAGCTGGAAGCTTGCGCTACCTCCGCTACGCTGCGCTCGGAATGACGATGGAACACGCACTGCTCGGATGGCTGGATTTGGGACGCCGGCAATTCGGACAAGTGGCGATCGAAACGTCGCGCGATGGGAAATTTTTCCTACGGCATCACGAAGACCGAAAAGGAGATGACTTGCAGCGCTTCTTTGAAGCTTCCGACGCGGAAGTGATCGCAAAGTTCGACGATGCAGAAAACTTCCGGCCACTGAAGACGGCGCCAAATTTGCGACACGGCTGGCAATTGGAGCTGAACGATCGAGCGGAACTGCGGGAGGCTCTCGATCATTTCTACCCCGGCCGATTGGCGATCGCGCGGGCGGCGGAAACGGGCGAATTGTCGATCACGCCGCTGCGGGAAACTCTCGAGCGACAGACCGGGATGTACCGCGTGGCCGCGAAAATCGACGATGCGCAAGCGGACGCGCTGGTCGGAAATTTTTGCCGGTCGCAGGGTGGAAAGCCGGGATGTTTGCGAACGATTTTGTGGCCACGCGATGCGGCCGGAACGCCTGCATCCGTCCAATTGCCGCCGGAAAAATTCGACCCCACGTGCGATCAAACAGGCGGCAGCGAGTCCGTGATCCCGTTGCTTTGCCAGGAACCGTGCAACCTGCTCGTGGCGGAGGCGCGCCGCGTCGTGAAAGAAACAACCGAAGCAAAATGATCATTCGCGCCCGCGCGGTCGTGACCATGAATGGCCGGCCGATTGAAAACGGCGCGGTGGCCGTGCACAGAAACGCCATCGTCGCCGTCGGCTCTTTCCCGGAAATATCGCGCGCGCATCCCGGTCCGGTGCGCGATCTCGGCGAGCAGATTCTGTTGCCAGGTTTGATCAACGCGCATTGCCACCTCGACTACACCGATTTGCGAGATCGGATTCCGCCCGCTGAGTCGTTCGCCGACTGGATCCGCTCGATCAACGCGAGCAAGGCGGCGCTCTGCGAGGACGACTATGTCGCCGCGATTACTCGCGGGGCGAATGAAGCGTTGCGCACCGGGACGACTTCGCTCGTTAACTATGAGGCTTTCCCGGCGCTGATGGCCCGGCTTCCTCCGTTGGCGTTGCGCATCTGGTGGTGCGCCGAACTAATCGACGTGAGGGAAACCGTGAACGCGGCCGCTGTTCTGGAAAATTTAACGAGAGACTGCGCGCCGCACGGCGGAATCGGCCTGGCGCCGCATGCACCTTACACGGCATCGACCGCCCTTTATGCGCAATGCCGCCATCTCGCCGATACCCAGGATATTTTGCTGACCACGCACCTCGCCGAATCGCGGGAGGAAATGGAAATGTTCGCCGCCGGATCCGGACGGCTTTTCGATTTTCTGCGAGAAATCGGACGGCCGATGAACGATTGCGGCCAGCGCACGCCTTTGGCGCATCTGTCGGACGCGGTCGAACTGGACGAGCGCTGGCTCATTGCGCATCTCAATGAACTTACGGAGGACGATTTCCTCCGTATCGCAGCGCGCAGCTCGAAGTTTCATATCGTCCACTGCCAGCGCAGCCATCGTTACTTCGAGCATTCCCATTTTCCGTTCGGTCGTCTGCACGATTTAGGATTCAACGTTTGCCTCGGCACCGACAGCCTGGCCACGAATTCCAACCTTAGCCTGTTCGACGAGATGCGCGCTTTGGCGGCGCAATCCGATCTCTCACCGCAAGAAATCCTAGCCATGACCACGCGAAATGCCGCGAAAGCGATTCGCCAAGCGGATCGTTTGGGACAAATTGCTCCCGGCTTTCGCGCCGATCTCATCGCCATCCCCACGCAAGGGCACCGCGATCCCTACGCGGAAATTGCGCAGCACGACTCCGAAATCAGCTGGGCAATGGTGGATGGACTCGAGCAATTCTCATCCTGAAGTGAAATTCTCGTTTCTGCTTTTCTTTTCTCAATCCTGAGATACTCTCCCGCGTTCCGCATGGCAAAGATCATCATCATCGACGACGAACCGGCCATGGTGGAGGTGATCGTGACGCTCTGTCGCGAAAAAGGACACGAGGTTTTCCCCTTTAGTTCCGCCGCCAAAGCGGTCGAGGAACTGGACAAAATCGAGCCGCAGGTGGTGATCACCGATATCAAGATGGAGACGATGAGCGGTTTCGATGTTTTGCGCCATGTGCGCGAACATCATCGTCAGGTCTCGGTCATTCTCATTACCGCTTACGCGTCGGTCGATACGGCAATCGAAGCGATGAAAATGGGCGCTTACGGTTACGTGCCGAAGCCGTTCAAGATCGACGAGCTGCAGATGACGATCCAGCGTGCGCTCGATTTTCAAGCCGCCGTCCACGAAAACACTTATCTCCGCAAGGAGCTCAAGAATAAATACAAGTTCGACAACATTATCGGGACGAGCCGAAAAATGCAGGCCGTCTTCAACCTGATTAACAAGGTGGCCGATACCGACAGCACCGTGCTGATCATCGGCGAAAGCGGGACGGGCAAGGAACTGGTCGCGCGCGGGCTCCATTTCAACAGCAACCGCCAGCATCATCCTTTCGTCGCCATCAATTGCAGCGCGTTGCCCGAGAACCTGCTGGAATCGGAATTGTTCGGCCACAAAAAGGGCGCGTTCACTGGCGCGGTCGCGGACAAGCGCGGCCTCTTCGAAGAAGCGAACCTCGGCACCATTTTCCTCGATGAAGTGAATTCAATGGCGCCGCCGTTGCAGACGAAATTGCTGCGCGTGCTCCAGGAACGCGAAGTGCGACGGGTTGGCGACAATAAAAGCGTTTCCGTCAACGTGCGCGTCGTCGGCGCGACCAACGAGCCACTGCAAGAAAAGATCAAAGACGGCACGTTCCGCGAGGATTTGTATTACCGGCTGGCCGTGATTCCGGTGGAAATTCCGCCGTTGCGCGACCGGCTCGAAGACGTGCCGCTGTTGGTGAATCATTTCCTGCAAAAGCAGGCGAGCAGCACGGGCGGCGAAGCCAAAAAGATCGATCCGAAGGCGGTCGATTACCTCTGCAACTATGATTACCAGGGCAACGTGCGCGAATTGGAAAACGCGATCGAGCGGGCCTGCGCCCTTTGCGATGACGACATGATCCTTCCGAGCGATCTGCCGCCGCAGATTATCGCGGCGTCCGAGGGCACAAAGGAAGAGCCGGAAATCGCGCTGCCGATCGGCCAGAAACTCGATGAGTTTATCCAGCAACAGGAGCGCGCCTACATCGAGGCGACCTTGAAGCATCACAAGGGCTCGCGCGAAAAAGCGGCGAGCATGCTCGGCATCAGCATGGCGACGCTCTATCGCAAGATCGACGCGAAACCGTCCAAGAAGTAAAGCGGCCGGGTCCTAGCCGCGTTTGCTGTAGATTTTGATTTCCTCGGCGGCCTTTTGGAGAGCATCCAGCGTGGTGAGAACCGCTTCCTGTTTCTTCAGCATCTCCGCGTTCGCCGTCTTGAGCTGCTGCAGCAAAACGAGGTTCGCCTGCGCGGCGGCTTGGTCCGCCGCCGAAACCGCCGCCGCCGGCTGAGCCAATGGCGTGACGACAGGCGTCTGGCTTTGCAGATCGGATGCGGTCAAGAGAACCATAGCCATCAGTCCGAGAAAGAAAGAGGCGCGCATCTTAACGTCCTCCCCTGCTCGCATAAATTCTGGCTACGCGCACGGCCTCCGCGAGAGCCGTCAGCTTCTCCTCGATCTTCGCCTGGTTTTCGTTCATGGCCGCCTGCTGCGCCTGCAAATCCTTGATCAACAACGCGACCTGTTCCTGCGGAGTGGGAGGCGGCGCCTGCGCAAAAAGCGGTGGGCACGCGACCAGGGCGAGCGCGCAAAAGAGTGAGAGTGAGAGTGAGATTCGTTTCATAATTCCTTTTCCAGCCAGACAGTAGAAAAGCAATTCGCATTCCCCCTCGCCCTTTGGATTCATCGGCAGCGATCCAAAAACACCGCGGCGCGAAAATTGCTTGCCTCGCTCGGCAGCGAGCTTACCCTCGAATTTATGGCCGGACCTGGAATGCACCAATCGCAGAATCTTTCTCTGCAACAGGTCCTTGCGCCGCAACTTCAGCAGAGCTTGCTCATCCTGCAGGCGCCTTTGCTCGAACTGCGCAACCTGGTGCAACAGGAGATGGAAACGAATCCGGTCCTCGAGGAATTGGCGACCGATCCGGCCGCTGAAGAGCGGGATGAAAAGGCCGAGGCCGATGCGGAATTCAAGGAGGAATTCGATCAACTGGCCAAGCTCGACAACGAATGGCGCGATTACATGGCGCAGTCGACTGCCTACAGCAGCCGCTCGCAGGAGGACGAGGAAAAGCGCCAGTTCTTTTTCGATTCCATCGCCACCCAGGAAACTTTGCAGCAGCACCTCATGGGGCAGCTCAACCAAACCGCGCTCGACGCGAGCGATCGCAAAACCGCGGAACTCATCATTGGCAACATCGACGACAACGGCTTTATCCAGACCACGCCGGAAGAGATGTCGATGAACACCGGCATCGCCCAGGAAGACTTTGAAAATATTCTGACGCTCATCCAGAGCTTCTACCCGCCCGGCGTCGGCGCGGTCGACCTGCGTGAGTGTTTGCTCATTCAGCTCAAGCGGGAAGGCAGGCAGACCAGCCTCGAATACAAAATCATTTCCGAGCACATGCAGGATTTGGGCAAACGGCGTTTCCCGGAGATCGCACGGCGCATGGGCATCAGCGTCGAGCAGGTGCAAAAATGCGCGAACAGCATCGCGTCGCTCGATCCGCGGCCCGGCCAGATTTTCGCCGCCGCGCCACAGAATTACGTGTTGCCTGATGTGACCGTCGAGAAAATCAACGGCGAGTATCAAATCATTCTCAATGGCGAGCAGATTCCCCATCTTCGCATCAGCAACACCTACAAGGACATCATGTCGCAGGACGGGAATGGGAGCGAAGTGAAGGATTATATCCGCGACAAAATCCGCAGCGGAAAGTTCCTCATCAAATCGATCCACCAGCGCCAGCAGACCATTTCCAACATCGCGCACCAGATCGTCGACCGGCAGATGGAGTTTCTCGATCACGGCACCGCCCATTTGAAACCGATGACGATGGTGCAAATCGCGGACGTGGTCGGCGTGCACGAGACGACGGTGAGCCGCGCCATCTCCGGCAAGTACATGTCCACGCCGCAAGGCGTATTCGAGATGAAATATTTCTTCACGCCCGGCTACCAAACCGCCAGCGGCGAATCGATGAGCAACACCAGCGTGAAGGAAGCGATTCTCGATCTGGTCAAAGGCGAAGATTCGAGCAGCCCGCTGAGCGACAAGGAAATCGTGGAGATTCTGAGCGAGCGCGGCATCCCGATTGCCCGCCGCACCGTCGCCAAATACCGGACCGAGCTAAACATTCTGCCGAGCAATATGCGGCGGAAGTATTGACCTGCGGGTGAGTCGTTAGGGCGCGACCGTCGGCGCGAGCCCGTTCAAAATTTTCTCGAAATGCGCTTCCCCACGGAGCGGGTCCCACATCGGGTCGAGAAGCAGGCTGCCGTAGGTAATATCGCTCGGCACACCCGTGAGAAGTTCCAATTCATCGAGCGCCAGATCCTTCTCCCCAGTCCAGGCGTAGATCGCAGCCAGATACATGCGCGCATGCGCGCCGTTGATCGAATCTTTGTTCAGCGGCAGGAGATCGACCGCTTTGCGTCCTTCCGTGATCGCCTCATCTTTCCGTCCCAGCGTTGCATCGATCATTCCAAGGACGCATAGAGTCCCAGCGAAACCCGGTTGCTTCGCATAAAACTCCTCCGCTTCGCCGCGCGCGCGCAGAAAGGCAAGGTGCGCGCCGCTCACATCTCCGCGCATGCGCGCGAGCACGCCTTCGCACCAGGCCCGCGGAAAGCGGATCGCGTCCGCAGCCAATCCTTCACTCGACATGGCCGCGACCGCCCGCGCCACCGCTGGGACGTCGCGTTGATAAAGACCAAGCCGAAACATGAACTCGGCCAGCTCCGGCGCGGATTTGGCATCCGAGGAGAGAATCGTCTCGATCGTATCGTGCGCGGGCCGCGCATCACCGGTGCGTTGCAGAGCGACAAAGGCCTGGATCACGCGCGTCTCCATACTTTGGGGCGCGACGGCCAGCGCTCGTTCCAGAGTCGCTCCCATCTCGGGGAAGCGGCGTTGCAGGTTATAAGTGAGAGCCAGTTCCTGAAGAATGACGAGATCGCGCGGGTCGAGATCGAGTGAGTTTTGAAATTCGCGTATCGCATCCTCCCAACGTCCCTGGCGGCGCTCGATGAAGCCGCGCGTCTCCGGAATACGTGACTCGTTAGGCAAAGTCTTTTTCGCGATGGCCAGTTCGGCCAGCGCGGCCGGGAAATCGCGCAGCGCCCAATAAGCGTGCTGGGCCATCGCGAGATGCGCCTCGCCCGAATTCGGGTGCAAACGAAACGCCTCTTTGAGCGCGGCATTCCCGAGCGCCAACCGCCGCGGGGTGTGGTCGATGGCCGAAAAATAAATCCAATCGTGCGTGTAGGCGAGCAGGCAGTAAGCGCGGAAAAAATCGGGGTCGCGCGCGACCGCCTGGTTGAGCAGCTTCTCGACTTCGAGAAACATGGCGCCGATACGCGCGGAGAATTTCGCGTCCTCCGCCAGCGCGCTCGCCCGCACGTAGAGATCATAGGCTTGCAGGTTCCTGGTCGGCGGCCGGCTGATTTCCGCTTTTTCGCCGGCCGATAACTTCGCTTGCAGATGATAAGCAATCGCCTGGGCGAGTTCGCGATGGATGTCGAAAAGGTTCGTCAACTTCCGCTCGTAATGCTCGGTCCAGCGATGCGCGCCCGTCGTCGTATCGACCAGATGCGCGTCCACCCGCACGTTTTCGCCCTCGCGTCGCACGCTGCCTTCGAGCAAATATTTCACGCCGAGCGTCCGGCCGATTTGCTGAAGATTCCGCGTCGGACCTGGCGAAAACCGGCGAACACTTTCGCCACCGATCACTTTGAGATCGGCCACCTTGGAAAGATTGTTGAGCACATCCTCCTGTATGCCGTAGGCGAGGTAATGATCCGCCTGGTTATCGGTCAGATCTTCAAAGGGCAACACAGCCACGCTTTTTTCCGGTGCGGTGAAAGCGGGAGCGGCCGACGCTTCTTCCCAGGCGCGTTGCGCGCGGGCCGATCGCCATTGCGCCACGCCGAGAAAGACGACAGCGGCAGCGAGAAAGAAACAGGCAAAAGCGACCGCGGTCAGCACCCTGTTGCGCTGGCACCAGCGCAGCGCTTTCGTCGCGTCCGAGACCGGCCGCGCGATAATCGAGCGGCCATCCAGCCAGCGCTGCAAATCTTCCGCGAGCGCCCCTGCGCTGGCGTAGCGCGCTTCCGGTTCCCGTTCCAGGCACCGCTCGCAGATCGTTTCCAAATCCCGATCCAGTTGCGGCTTTAGCGTCCGCAACCGCGGCGCCGGCTTCTCCGCCGTTTCACGCAACACAGCGAGCGCATGTTCACCCAAAAAAGGCGGCCGCCCAGCGAGCAGATCGTAAAGAATCGCGCCGAGGCTGTAGATATCCGCCGTCGGCCGCGCCTTCCCGGCCAGCCCGCTCGCCTGTTCCGGCGCGATGTAACCGGGCGTGCCGAAAATGGTGAGCGATTGCGTGAGATCGGTACTGGCGTCGAGCCAAGTGGCCAAGCCGAAATCACACACCATGGGATGCCCATGATGATCGAGCAAAATATTCCCCGGCTTCAAATCGCGATGCAGAACCTGATGCTCGTGCGCGTATTGCACAGCCTGCGCGACCTGCGCCATGAGCATGACGCAGCGCCGTGGATCGCTATGCAAGGCGAGCCGCGCGTTGAGCAAGCTTCCACCGGCCGCGAATTTCATACTGAAGAAGGGCAAGCCTTCCTCTTCCGATACCTCGTAGATCGGCAGGATATGCGGATGATCCAGGCTGGCCGCAGCCTCCGCCTCGCGGCGAAAACGTTTCATCGTCTCCGCGGAATCGGCGTGAAAACTCAGCGCCCTCTTCAGTGCCACGATCCGGCGCGAATGCTCCTGCCGCGCCCGGTAAATGATCCCCATCCCGCCCCGCCCGACCTCTTCCAGAATCTCGTAATGCCCGAGCCGCCACTCGGCGTCCTTCATGTTGATCTCGGCCAACAGCGCGTCGAGCGCTTCGCCATCGCCGGTCTCGGGCGTGAGACCCGTTTGGAGTAGACAGGTCAGGCACAAATGATTCGCCACCCGCGCCGCCTGCCCGCATCGCACGCAAGCCTGCGTCGGCCCCAGCCTGACGCCCATCGATGCAGTCAGGCCAAACATCTTACGGCTCCCTTTCCATCGCAGCGAGCACCGAACAGAGATAGCGGATCTCGTCATCGACATCCGATTCTCGCTCGACCGTTTGGGCGACTTCTTCGCGCAAAATCACGCGGTAACGCTGCCGCATTTGCCAGACGAGCTTTTTCGTCTTGGCGGGCGTCACCCCGAGCGTGCGCGCCAGTTCCGCGTAACTGATCTCATCGCGTTCTGTCGTCAGATAACCGCTCAACACATCAAAGACACGCCGGCGTCCCTTGCTCGCACATTCATCCGCGAGACGCCGCAAGGCCTGCTCGGTCAGCGTCGCCGCCCAGCGTAGATCGAACAACTCGTCCGCGCTCGGGTCCCGGAGCACGCTCGGCGCGACGGTCAATTGCGAGGGAGACTCCGTCTGCCAGTCCTCCCACGAAATGAAGTCGACTTTTCCGCCGCGCTTGACCGCGTTTTTATAGCGGCGCGCGTCGTTCAGGAAAAACTCGAGGCTCTTGCGCAGAACCGCGCGGAATCGACCGCGCTTCGGGTCGACGCGTTGCAGAAATTTTCCCTCCAGCAACTGCACGAAAAAATCCTGGGTTAAATCCTGCGCGTCGGTCGACGAATACCCTTTGCCACAAATAAACGCGAAAATCGGGCGCCAATAGATCCGGCAAAGCTGGCTCAGCGCGTCGTGCGCCCCGGGCGTTTTTTCCGTCCCCGCTCCGGCCGAGAGCACAATGCTCCAGCGAGTGGTCATAAAGCCGCCCTTGCCTTCGCTGCCAGCCTTGTCCGAGTCCGGAGTCATCGCCATCGATGGTCCCGTTCTCGCAATTTTTACACAAGGGAAATTTACGAATCCTGCGGAAATCCTCCAAGGAACCCCGGTTGGCTGGCGAAAAAAAGGGTATTCGGCGGAAAAGGGTTATGGCTAAGTAACGCCAGCATGAGCCCATCGTTTCGCGCCGCCGTCATTGCCGAATGGCGCGGAATGCCCGCACCCAAGGCGCGCCCCGATCGTTGGGACAACGTCGGCGATTTACTGCCGAAGCTCATGCAGCACCTCGGCCTGAGCGAGCGGGTGCGCGAGAACGAAATTCTGGAAGCCTGGACCGGAATCGTGGGCGAATTCATCGCGGCGCATTCCACGCCCGTGAACCTGCGCGAGGGCGTCCTTTTCGTGCGCGTCTTGCAGCCAGCTCTGCACTACGAGCTCGAGCAAGTCTCGAAGCCGGTCATCCTGCGAAAATTGAAGCAGCGCTTCGGCGCCCGCAAAGTGCGCGACCTGCGTTTCCGGCTCGGTTGAAATGAACGCCACCGATTTTTCGGATTCGATTCACCTCGAGCAGCTCGAAATCTTTGCCCGCATCGGCGTGCCCGATCAGGAACGCCAGAAACCACAACGTCTCACTTTCACCCTCACCCTTTGGCCGGCCGCGCCGCTCCATGATCTCGCCGACGACATCAGCCGCACCATTAACTACTCCGCCGTCGCGCGCGCCGTGCGCGAATTCGCCGACGAACAACGCGTCCGTCTCATCGAGACGCTGGCCGAAAATGTCGCGCAGCATTTGCTCAAGCAATTTCCCATCCGGCGCCTCCAAATCGAGCTGCGCAAATACGTTTTGCCCGATGCGCAATTCGTCGCCGTCCGCCTGACACGCGAACCACGCTAAACATTCGCTTTTCCTCCCGCCGCTCCTAATCTTTCCCGCGTGAGTTTGGAAAAATCCTGGGAAACGCTGGCGAGCGAAACGCATTTCGAGAATCAAAATCTCGCTGTCGTCACCGAAAAAGTGCGCACGTCGGCGCGGCCGCAAGGCAGGGAATGGACGATCGTTCGCCGCAAAAGCTCCGTCGTCGTCGCGCCGCTGACGAGCGCGCAGGAGCTTATTCTCATTCACCAGGAACGCATCCCCATCGGCGAAACAATTTGGGAAGTGCCAGCCGGGCAGATCGACGAAGAGAAGGACGATCCCGCGGAGGTGGCGCTGCGCGAGCTGCGGGAAGAAACCGGCTACGAACTCGCGTCGGATGGCGAGCTGCTTCCGCTCGGCGATTTCTTTTCTTCGCCCGGTTTTACCGATGAGCGCGGTTTTTTCTTTCTCGCCAGTCCTGTCGTTCCTTGCATCCACGGAGCCACTCATGACGAATCAGAATCGATCCTCGATTGTCGCGCCTTCCCACTCGCCGAGATCGCCCGCATGATCGCCGCCAGCGAAATTCACGACGCCAATACCCTGAGCATTTGCGCCCGCCTCGCCGCGCGCGGGTTCTTCCCGTCGCTCACTTCCGCCTCATGAAGCTGCGCAACTTTTTCAAATTCCGCCAGGCCGAAGGCGAAGCATCCAAGCCGCTTCTCGAACACCTCGAAGACCTCCGTTGGACCATCGTAAAAATGGCCATCACCATCGTGCTCTCGATGATCCTCTGCTTCGCCTTTCGCTCGCAGCTCGTCCACATCATGCAGCGGCCTTTGCAAGCGGTCGATCCGCACGTCGGCGTCCTCAAAGCGCTCGGCATCACCGATTCGATCACCATTTCCTTCCACCTCGCCTTCTACGCCGGGCTCGTCATTTCGTTCCCGCTCCTCGTTTATTTCCTCGCGGAATTTGTCCTGCCCGCGCTCACCGCCATCGAGAAACGCCTGCTTCTCCCGGCCATCGGCGTGAGCTTCGGCCTTTTTCTCACCGGCGTGCTCAGTTGCTACTACTGGCTTCTGCCCAAAACCATTCTCTTCTTCTTCCACGACACTCAGCACATGGGCTGGGCGCCGACCTGGACGGTGCAGGAATATTATTCGTTCGTCACCCGGTTCATCATCGGCTTCGGGCTGGCGTTTGAATTGCCGGTCGTCGTCCTCGCGCTCGTCCGCTTTGGGCTGGTCACGCACGCCTTCATGTCGCGCACTCGCCCTTACGCCATCGTTCTCATTTTCATTCTCGCCACCATCATCACGCCCACGCCGGACGTTCTCACGCTTATCGCCATGAGCCTGCCGATGTGTTTGCTCTATGAGAGCTGCATCTGGATCGCGTGGTTCATGCAACGGCGGGCTGCTCGCCTAACGAATGATGGCTAACGAACGAGCGTGACCTACCCGCTCCTCTTTAACCTCTTCGCCTTCTTCCTTGGCGCCGCCATCGGCTCCTTCCTGAACGTCTGCATCTACCGGCTGCCGCGCGATCTATCCGTCAACCAGCCGCGCCGTTCGTTTTGTCCCGCCTGCGAAAAAGCGATTCCGTGGTACCACAATCTTCCGCTGCTCAGTTGGCTTTGGCTGCGCGGCAAGTGCGCGAATTGCGGGGCGCGCATCAGCTTTCGCTATTTCGCAGTCGAATTGCTGACGGCGCTCCTCTTCCTCGCCATCTGGCTACAATTTCCCTGGCCGATCGCGCTCGCCTTCTGGGGGCTCATCTCGCTCCTGATCGCCGCCACCTTTATCGACTTCGAGCATTTCATCATCCCCGACGAAATTACGCTCGGCGGAGTGGCCGCGGGAATCATCGCCAGCATTGCGCTGCCGGAGTTAATGCTCACCGATTCACGTGCGATTGCGTTTGGCGCGTCGCTCGGATCGGCCGCGCTCGGTTACGTCATCCTCTGGATTGTCCTCGAAGCAGGCAAGGCGGCCTTTGGCAAAAAGCGCGTGCGGCTCAAATCGCCCACGCCTTTCACCTGGACACGCCACGACGAAGACGCCGACTTCGTTGTCGGTGAAGAACGCAGCCTGTGGAGCGATTACTTCGCGCGCGAAAAAGACTTACTTCTCCTGCATTGCGACGAAGCGCGTATCGACCAGCGCGATCTTGGCGCCGTCACCTTGCAATGCCGTTACGATCGCGTGCTCGTGGCGAACGAATCGCTCGCGCTCGACGAGATCAATCAGATGACGGGCGTGGTGCGCGAGTTGCAAATCCCGCGCGAAGCGATGGGGCGCGGCGACCTGAAATTTCTCGCCGCGATCGGCGCGTTCCTCGGCTGGCGCGGCGTGCTCTTCAGCCTGTTCGCCGGTTCGCTCCTCGGCTCGATCGTCGGTGTCGCCATCTTCGCCATCGGCCGGCGCGTTTGGTCGGCGAAGCTTCCCTTCGGGCCTTACCTAGCCGCCGGCGCAGTCGTCTGGATGTTCGCCGGCGCGTGGCTGGTCGACTGGTATCTCCGTCTGCTCAATCCGTAGCGTCGTTCTCGCAGTAAGTGTGATGGAGAGCCGTGCTCAATTCGCTAAGCCGCTTCTGGATAGTCTCCAGATACTCATGCAACCCAAATTCGTAAATGTCGCCGATCGTGATGTAATCGAGATCGGACCGCAGCCGCCCAGATAAACGCTCCACTTCGTTCGCATATTTCGCTTCGTTCGATCCGGAAATGCGATGGAACGCGGCATCGAGCGAATCGACCGAAAATCGAATCGAGCGCGGGAATTCCGCATGGGTAATCAAGAATTCCGCCACCTTCCACGGGGCAACCTGATCGACATAGACCTTGCGATAGGCTTCCAGCGCGCTGCACGATTTCAGCACCGCCATCCACTGGATGGTATCGATGTTCCCACCCACCCGCTCGCCGCTCGGCAGCAGGATGTGATATTTCACATCGAGAATGCGCGACGTGCAGTCGGCCCGTTCGATGAATTTGCCGATGCGGATAAAGTGCCAGCCTTCGCCGTGCGTCATGGTGGCGCCGGCGATTCCCTGGAAAAGATGCGAGCCGGCCAGGATGCGTTTGAAGAATTCGTAGGGGCTCGATTGCACCAGCTTTTGCCCGGCCTCGCTCGTCACGAACAGGTAAAGACGGTTCACCTGTTCCCACATCTCGCTCGAAATTTGTTCGCGCGTGGTGCGGGCGTTTTCTCGCGCCGAGCTCAAACAAGACACGATCGAGTTCCGATTTTTTCTCTGGAGCGCAACAAAGTCGATCGCCGCCTTGCCGTCGAGCTCGTCGTAGAGCGATGAGAAAAGCTCGTTTTCTTCGAGCGAGCTGATGATCGGATTCCACTGCGCGCGCGTGTCGGTTTCGTTTTGGTTGGCCAGATCGAGGAGCAATTGCAGGTTGACCTCCGCGATGCGGGCGTTGTTTTCCGCCCGCTCGATGTAGCGGCTCATCCAATAGAGAGAATTGGCGACGCGGCTGAGCATTTAGTTGGAATCGCTGCCGTTTTCGTCTTCGTCGAGCACCCAGGTATCCTTGCTCCCGCCGCCTTGCGAAGAATTCACCACCAGCGAACCGGCCCGCAGCGCCACGCGCGTCAATCCGCCTGGGACGATCGTCACTTTTTCTCCGTAGAGAATGTAAGGCCGCAAATCGACATGGCGCCCTTGCATCGAGCCATCGCATAACGCGGGAGACCGCGAAAGGGAGACCACTGGTTGCGCAATATAATTGCGCGGGTCGGCCCGGACGCGGTCGCGAAACTCGTCGCATTCCTTCTTCGTCGCCTGCGGACCGATCAGCATGCCGTAGCCGCCGCTTTCGTTCGCGGCTTTGATGACGAGCTCCGGCACGTGCTCGAGAATGTAAGCGAGGTCTTCCTTCACCGACGCAAGATAGGTCGGCACGTTCGGCAGAATGGGATCCTGGTCGAGATAATAGCGGATCATTTTCGGGACAAAATGGTAAACCACCTTGTCGTCGGCCACGCCCGTCCCGATGGAATTCGCCAGGCTGATATTCCCCTGCCGATACGCTTCGACCAGGCCGGGAACGCCGAGCCCAGAATCTTTGCGAAAGATTTGGGGATCGAGAAAATCGTCGTTGATTCGACGGTAAATGACGTCGACGCGCCGCGGCCCCTTGGTTGTGCGCATGCAAACCTTCCCATCGTGCGCGAAGAGATCGCGCCCTTCCACGATTTCGATTCCCATCGAACGCGCGAGGAACGAGTGCTCGAAATACGCGGAATTATAAACCCCAGGCGTGAGCAGGACGACAGTCGGCTCTTCATCCCGCGACGGCGCGATGTAACGCAGCACGTTGAGCAACTCCTGGCTGTAATCTTCCACCGGCCGCACGGCGTGTTGGGCGAAGAGATGCGGGAACACGCGCTTCATCGCCTGCCGATTTTCCATCACGTAGGAGACGCCCGATGGGCAGCGCGCGTTATCTTCGAGGACGAGGTAGTTGCCATCCCGATCGCGAATGAGATCGGTGCCGCAGATGTGGATGTAGATATTCTGCGGCACATCGAAGTGCATGAACTCCGGCCGGAAATTCGTCGCCTCCCACACGATCTGCTTGGGAATCACGCCATCGCGCAGAATGCTTTGGTTGTGATAAATGTCGTGCAGGAAAAGATTGAGCGCGGTGATGCGCTGGACGAGCCCGCGCTCGATGTGATCCCACTCCTTGGCCGGGATGACGCGCGGAATGAGGTCGAACGGAAAAATCCGCTCCGTCCCCTGGTCGTCGTTATAAACGGTGAAGGTGATCCCCTGCGTCAGGAAAGTGGACGCAGCCAGCGCGCGCTTGCGCTCGAAGATCTCCGGAGCCATTTCCTTGAAACGCTCCCATAATTTGCGGTAATGAGGACGCGGCTCACCAGGCCTCGCGAACATCTCATCGAAAAACTCTCCGACCTCGTAACCGGAGAAAAAATCAGCCATGAACCAGCAGTCTGACAGCGCGAAAATCCGACGCAAATGAAAAACCCGACGGATCACGAAGAAGCCTGCGCGCGGGTGACAGCTCGCTTCCCAGCGCGATTTTTGCGCGGTTACGTCTCGCGTAAAATCCGGACCGATCCTGTCTATCCAGCGGTCTTCGAAATCGTGCGACAATCCGATGGGCCGTTGCTCGACGTCGGCTGCGGTGTCGGGCTGCTCGCCTTTTACCTGCGCGAACGTGGCCTAACGAACCGCATCATCGGGCTGGAGCGCGACCCGCGAAAAGTGCGCGAGGCCCAGCGCATCGCCGGCGCACATTACGAAGACCTCGAGTTTCGCGAATGCGACGTGCAGCAATCGCTCCCGGACTTTCAAGGCAACGTCGCCCTGCTCGACGTGCTCCATTATCTCACGCCCGCGCATCAGCAGGATTTGCTCGCCCAATTGGCGGCACGCGTTTGCGACGGCGCCACTCTGGTCTTGCGCGATGCGCCCCGCGCGAAAAACGCGCGTTTTTGTTTAACCTATCTCGGTGAAAAATTCGCCCAAGCGATTTCATGGAATATGCGCACACCGCTCCATTTTCCATCGCACGACAGCATCTGCGAAGAATTCCCGATCGAAGAATTCAGCCGGCAAGCCACGCCGCTCTGGGGCCACACGCCCTTCAACAACCACCTCTTTACGTTCCGCCGGCACCCGTTCGCAGTTGCTCCGGTCGCGGGATAACGAAGGAATAGCCCTCTTCCGCCAGCCGGCGCAGCGTCAACTCGATGCAGGCCAGGTTGTAGCCCGGCTCTTCCACCACGCGATGCCCTTCGTGCAAAAGCACGATCGCGCCCGGCCGCACCAGTCGCAGAATGCGCGCCGCCACTCGCTGGGGCGATCGGCCTCGCGTATCGAAACCGCGCGCCGTCCAGCCGACCAGGCTGAGATTTCGCCGCGCTAGCGCTGGATGGATGAACCCATTCTTCAAACCAGCCGGCGCGCGAAAATACGGCGCGCGCTCTTCCCCGATTACCGCGGCGCAACGATCGAGCTGCGCGGCCGTCTCGTTAGGCAAAGCGCACCAAAAACGCGCGCTCGGATGCGAATAAGTGTGATTCGCGATCTGATGACCGCGCGCCCGAATCTGCTCGAGCAACTCCGGAGCAGCCGCCGCGCGCGCCCCTATCACGAAAAAAGTCGCGCGTGCAGCGTGACGATCGAGCAGATCGAGAACCTTCTCCGTGTGCGCGAGCGAAGGACCGTCGTCGATCGTGATCCAGACTTCCCGCTGGTTTGTCGCGAACGAACAGATCACCGGACCCCACCATTGCGAAAGAGGAGTGAGCGTCGGGTAGAGCAGAAGCAGGTGGGAGAAAAAGAGAGGCGCGAGCGCGAGCGGGATCGATTCGCGCCAGACCGCGATCGTCCAGATCGGCGCGAGGATGGCGAAGAATAAAATCGCGCGCCGTAGCCCGCGAAATTTAACTGCGCTCGTCATACCAAATCGCGAGGAGCAAGGCCGCGGCCAGGTTCAATCCGATCGCCGCGATCCAGAACAAACCAATCCAGCGCAACCACGAACCGCCGCCCAGAAACCACGCCGCGCAGATCGTTGTTTCGATTCCGAGCAGCACGCTCTGCACGCGCCGCCGCGAAAGATCGGTGCACAATCCGATCGCCCAACACGCTCGAACTACGAGCGAGTTTGCGTAAATGACGATGAGCCAGACAATCCAAAGCGCGCCGAGAAGGAGCGGAAGCGCGAGCAGCAGTTGCCAAAAAACGAGGCGCCCGCTGAGTGCGTGCACGGCGGCCAGATAACCGATCGCGTACATGACGACGCCCATCGCGTAGCCTTCGCGCCAGTTCTTTTCCGAGCGCACCGCGCTCCCGCCGCGCCAGCGCGCCAACAACCGACCCAGCGCAAAGTAATACTCGTTAGGCGCGCTCTGTTTCATTTCACGGGAAAGGTGGGAACGAGCGCGAACCACTGCGCCCAATATTGTCGAATCACTTCCTCAAGAACAGCCGACCATTGCCCGAGCGCCACAGCCAGATCGGCATCGCGCGATCGCTCCGTGCGCTGGCAGACGATCGGCGCGCGCACCACGATCTGGTAACGCTGATAGCCGAGCCGCACGATGAAAAGCGGATAGATCGGCACCTGGGCGACCTGCGCGAGAATGAACGGGCCGCTCGGCAGCGCGACATCACGATCGAACAAACGCGCGGGCGCGCTGGCCACGCCATCGACCACGCGATCGCCTTGAATGGAGACAATTTCTTTTCCGCGCAACGCTTGCAGCAGATCGAATGAAAGCAGCCCGCCTTCCTGTCGATAATCGACGCGCACCGCGCCGGCGCCCGCTTCGTTCAGCGAACGATTGAGATGTTGCGCGGTCTGCGCGTCCGGCTCCGGCGCGCGCACCATGCGGATTTCGCGCTGAAATTTTTCGGCGAACAAGGCCGCGCCCAAATCGTAATTGCCCATGTGCGCGGTAAGAACGATCGCGCCCGGCGCAGCCGCGAGTTGCTCAAGATATTCCGCGCCGTCGATTTCGTAGTCGAACGAACTTTTATACTGCTTGTAGATCGAGCCCTCGGTAATCGTCCACGCAAATTGATAAAGCGTGCGCCAGGCGCGCAGCCAATTCCTCGCGCGCGACGAGCCCGGCAGGATGACCGCGAGATTGGAGAGAACCGCGCGCCGTGCTGGCGCCGCGAAAAAGAAAAAGAAAGTCGTCCAAAACCAAATGAGAAACGGCAGCACATAGAACGGCAGGTTGCTCACCGCCCAATCCAGATACTGACGCCAAAAAACACCGCGCACCGCGAAGCGTCGCGTCCAGTTCGTTATGCCGCCCTTCCCCATTCAACCGACTCTAAAGCGTGTCACGCACTTGTCGCAGCGCAGAACGGGCGTGATGAAGCGAGAACTTCTCCGGGGTGCGAATGCAGGATCCGGGGAGCGCCCGCGCCCTCGCGTGCTGGCGCTGGCGCCCCCGCCAGCGCAAACTTTCCGGGCTGGGTGCGGCATTGGCTTACCGCGCCCGGCCAAGAATGTTTCGGCGAGGCGCCGAAACCAGCACGCGAGGCGCGTGCGCTCCCCGGAACTGTTGCCCCCGTTCGATCTACACTTCGCACGTCTGCGGTGTGGCCGGAGTTGACGCGTCCACCGGCTGCGGCGATTTGCGCGCCGCAAAGAGCAGACGCAGATGCACAAGCTCGCATTTCCACCAGCGAAAGAGTCCCTTGCGAATCAATTTCCCCACCCGTGCGTCCGGCACGAATCCATCATAAAGCTCGCGCCAGCCGGCGTTGTGGCGGCCGTAGTAACCGGTCGCCCAGCGGCGCTCCGCCAGCCTAACGAGGCGGCGATTGTAAAATTTCATCATGCTGGCAAAGACGCGACCAGGCAGGCCTTCAAACGGCAATTGTCCGAACGCCTTCTCCGGATTGCGATACGCCGGAATAACGAGGCCGATAAAATAAGTGCCCACATCGAGGAGCAACGCCGCCGACATGAGCTCGGCGTCGCCCATGTAAAAATATTTGTTCTGATAAAGCGTCTCGAACCAGAGCCGATAGCTGATCGGGAATTGCTCGTTGTAATAACGAATGCGCTCGCTCACATCGTCGCCGCGTAA
The DNA here is from genome assembly GCA_038258245.1 of Chthoniobacterales bacterium. Lineage (GTDB taxonomy): Bacteria > Verrucomicrobiota > Verrucomicrobiia > Chthoniobacterales > UBA10450 > JBBSQB01. The sequence goes on along the minus strand of JBBSQB010000033.1, from coordinate 6,616 downwards.
ACTCTGCGCGACCAAATCGGCCGTGTAGTAACTGGTGTAAGCGCAAAAATCGAGACCGGGACTGTAGAGCGGATCGATGAACCCAGCCGCGTCTCCCGTGACAACCCAGCCATCGCCGCAAACCTGCTCACTGTGATAAGGCAGCGCCGAAAATGCGTGCACGTCGCCTTCGACCACTTTCGCTTCGCCGAAAATCTCGCGCCCGACCGGATGCTGCAGAATGTGCGCGCGCAACCGCTCACCCAGATTCGCGCCGTCCGGCAAAGTGAAAATCCGGCTGTCGTAAACGAGCCCGGCGCTCACATCGCCGCCGCGCAGCGGAATGATCCAGCACCACCAGCCGCGGCCTAACAAGTGATTCGTGGCCCACGAGCGGCTCGTCCGACAGGCATTCGCGTAATCCGGGAAACGCTCACGGAATTCATAGGCGTCCCAATCTTTCACGCCGGTGAAACGTGCCCAGACGGCGTTGATCGGGTGATCCTTGTTCACGCGAAAATGCCCGAGCTTGCGTGGCAGAAAAGCGGCGCGCCCAGTCGCATCGATCACCCAGCGCGCCGTCGCCTGGCGTTCTTCGCCGTTCACGGTGGCCGCGATCTGCTGGCCATCGTTCCCGCCAAGACCGCAACGCGTCACTTTCGCAGGACGCCAGAGATCGCAGCTCGCTTCGACCGCCTTTTCCAGCATATGTGCGTCGAGCGTCGCGCGATCGACTTGAAAAGTCGGCAGCCGCGCCTGATACCGCGCACCCACTTCCACGCAATTGTCGAACGGTTGATCCGCGCGATTGCAAAACCACATGCGCAAACCCTGCTTCACGATTTGGTGATGCCCGAGATGCTGCGTCAGCCCGAGGATGCGCGTCATGTAGCAACTGCTCAGCTCGGTCGTCGATTCGCCGACTTTGCGGTCGAACTCCTCGGCTTTTTCGATGATGAGCACGCGCGCCGCCGGATGCTTTCGTTTCAGCATCAAAGCGGTGGCCGCGCCGGAGAATGCGCCACCGATGATAACGGCATCGTATTCGACATGCATCGCAGCGAGAATGATGGCCTTTCGGCGGCGCGGACGCAATTGCTGTCGCGCGCGCAGCATCCGCTGTAGCCGTTTCGCTGTGCGAAATGCGACGGTTAACGATGCTGCGAGAGCCGACTCCGTGTTCGCACAGTGAAACGGCTACAGCCTCGTGAAAGTGCCTGGTCCGCTCTAAGATGGATGAGCCATGTCGACCTTCGCCGCTGCGCCGCTCGCCATCGACATGCATGTCCACATGGTCGGCAACGGCTTTACTGGCTCGGGCGGCTGGCTGCGCCTAACCGGTTGGCATCGCTGGCTGGCTGCGTTCATGGTGCGGCAACTCGGGATGCCGACGAGCGCGCTCGACGGCGATTTGGAGGCGCGCTACCTCGATCATCTGTTGCAACTCGTGCGCGCTTCATCGCTCGATGCCGTTGTCCTGCTCGCCCATGAACGGGTGCACGATCCCGATGGCACACCGCGGGACGATCTCGGCTCGATGTTTGTGCCTAACGACGTCGTGCTGCAGGCCGCGGCCACGCATCCAGAATTTGTGGCCGGCGTTTCCATTCATCCGGCGCGACGCGATGCGCTTGATGAACTGGAGCGTTGTCTCGAAGGCGGCGCCGCGCTCATGAAATGCCTGCCCAACTGCCAGAACATCGATCCGTCAGATCAGCGTTACCGGCCGTTCTGGGAACGAATGGCGGAAGCGGGTTTGCCGTTGCTCGCGCACACCGGCGGCGAATACACCGTGCCGGTGATCAACGCCGCGCTGGCCGATCCGAAGTTGCTGCGGCTGCCGCTCGAGTGCGGCGTGACCGTGATCGCGGCTCACTGCGCGACCGCGAGCGGTCTTTTCGATCGAGATTACTTTTCCGATTGGGTCAAAATGCTGGGTGAATTCCCAAATCTTTACGGCGATATCAGCGCGATGGTTTCGCTGAATCGCTGCGCGCATTTGCGCGATTGTCTGCGGTCCGAAATCGCGCCGCGCATTTTGCATGGCAGCGATTTCCCAGTCCCGGTGCTCGGTCATCGGCTCTGGCTGCGAGGCCAGATTGATTACGCGACCTTCCGCCAAACGCAGCGCATCACGAATCCACTCGAGCGCGACTGGCAATTCAAACGCGCGCTCGGTTTTCCGGAAGAGAGTCGAACCCGTGTCGGCAAGCTGCTGCGCAGACGAAAGGAAACGGCGTCATGATTTTCCGAAACGGTCGCCTCATTTTCCCCGATGGCATTCGAGATGGCCTCGAGTTAGTCGTCGCGCAGGGAAAAATCGCGACCGTGCGCGAAGCGAGCACCTTGCAGCCTAACGAGACCGTCGATTTACAGGGAAATTATCTCGCGCCTGGCTTCATCGACCTCCATATCCATGGCGCTGTCGGACGCGACACGATGGAAGGGACCGCGAAAGCCTTCCGCGCGATCTGCGCTTTCCACGCGAGCGGCGGCACCACTTCGCTCCTCCTCACCACCGTGACGGCGCCCCTTGCCGAGATCACGAGAGTCCTTGGCGCGGTGCGGCAGTTGCAACCCGATCTGCCGCGACTGCTCGGCGCGCACGTCGAAGGGCCATTCATCTCGGCGGCGAAATGCGGCGCGCAATCGGCCGAATTTATCATTGAGCCGACGAACGAGGCAACCGAAGCGTTGCTTCAATTCGACGACGTCATTCGGATTATGACGCTCGCGCCCGAAGCAAATGGCGCACTCGATCTGATTGGGAAGTTGCGTGAGCGAAAGATCATCGCCAGCGGCGGTCACAGCGATGCAGACGAGTTTGAAGCGCGCGCCGCCTTCGATGCCGGGATGCGCCACGCGACGCACACCTTTAACTGCATGTCGTCGTCACGGCACCGCGGGATCGATCGCGTCGCGGGTCTCCTCGAATTTGCGATGAGCCAGCCGGAGATGCTGTGCGAACTGATCGCCGATGGCCATCACGTTTCGCCGACGTTGATGAAGCTGCTGTATCGCGCCAAAGGTCCGCGCGGCATTTGTCTCGTCACCGACGCGACGGCGGGCGCGGGTTTGCCTAACGAATCGCATTTCACGCTCGGCGGGGCGGACTGCGTGGTGAGCGACGGTGTCTGTCTGCTCGGCGACCGCTCGGCGCGCGCGGGCAGCGCGTCACGTATGGTTGATCTCGTTCGAACAATGGTGAATGCCGCTGGAATTCCCCTGCCGGAAGCGATCGGGATGGCGACTGCCAATCCCGCGCGTGCGCTCGGATTGGAAGCAACGAAGGGAACTCTGGGGGCCGGAGCCGACGCGGATTTGGTGATTCTCTCCGCTGACCTGGAAGTTCTCCGCACCTTCATCGGCGGCGAAGAGCACGCGATCGTCTGATGGTGACGAATCCACAGTCATTCTGAGCGGAGCTCGGGATGACGGCTGCGGCGATTCCCTCTCAGAGAACCAAAAGAAAACGCGCGATGTCGAGGGAGGCAGCCGGTTTGCTCAACGCGCGAATGTTTGTAGCCCACTCGCGCCAGACTTTCGCGTCATCGGCAAAGACACGCTGCATCTCGCTCACCACCGCTTCGGGCGAGGAGACGACTGCACCGGAGTGGCTGTCGGCGATGAGCTGCGCATTGCCTTCTTCCTGGCCGGGGACCACTTGATTGATAATCATCGGCACGCCAGCGGCGATCGTTTCCTGCACGGTCGCGCCACCCGCTTTGCTGATGAGGAGATGGTGCGATTGCAGCAACCCCGGCAGGTCGTTGCACCAGCCGACGATTTCGAAGTCGCGCCCGGAATCACGTCGCACGCCTTCCACCGCGGCGCGTAATTTTTCGTCGCGACCCACGGTGACAGTGAGGTCGATCTCATCCAGTTCGACCAAGCGCCTAACGAGCGCCGGCGCCGTCGCCTTGCCGGCGTTGATCATGTAAAGGACGCGTGGCCGAGCCGGCGCTTCCGGCGCGGACAGATAGCTGCCTTCGGCGAATTTCGGATTGACCGGAAAACCGAAAGTTTTGATCAACTCCGGCCGGACCCCGCGCTCACGGAGCACGTTGGCGGTCGCTTCGTTAGGCACGAGAAAGTAATCGGCACTGCAGCGAAACCAAATGCCGTTAACGGTGATCGAATCGGTCACGATGACGATCCGCCGGCAGGCGCCCGCCGCGGTGTCCCGCCCGAGAATGGCATCGAGCAAATGCGAATAGACCGGGTAAACCGACACGACGACGTCGGGACGAAAGCGGGCCAACTGTTGGGCGAGCGTCTTTTGCAGCGCCGAAAAAACCTGCAATTTGCCAAAGCCTTTGCGGACATCGAGCCAGCGATAGAAGCGCGACCAGGCGCGCGGCGCGCGATTGATGAGCCCAAGATAAAAGCGGCGCGTCCATTCGTTGAACTGGCCGTAGGTTTCGGCGAAAAGATCGCGCATTTCTACTTCGGCCTGATCGGCGCCGATTTGGGCAAAGGCGTCGCGCAATCCGCGAGCGGCGGCGTTATGCCCTTCGCCGAAGCCGGCGGTGAGAATGAGAATTTTCTTCAATTCGTTAGGCGCTGCCGGGCGCCGCGAGACTTTAATGGATATTTGCGAGCGGCAAAGTAAACTTCGCCCCGGCGATGAAACATCTCGGGTCCAGTTGGAGAATTGTCCGCCGTCTGGTCTATGAAACGGCCACCGACAACACGACCGGACTGGCCGCGCAGATGGCCTATCAGTTTCTCTTCATGCTCGCGCCCGGGCTTTTTTTCCTCTGGCATTTGCTCGGCCTCTTCGGCACCGACCCGGCGAAGCTGCATCAGATGTTCGGTATTTTGAAAGGCTTCCTCCCGCCCGATCCGAAGGTGCAGGACATCCTCGACGCCCAGGTGGCGAGCGTGGTCCTGACCGGTTCGAGCAGCATGCTGGCGAATATCGGCATCATCGTCGGCATTTATTTTGGCACGATATTTATCTCGACCATCTCACAAGCGCTGAGCCGCACCCACGGTGTGCACGAGGATCGAAATTGGTGGTCGAAATATATCATCTCGTTTTTTCTCCTTTTTTGGTTCGGCATCACCATCCTGGTCGCCTTCAATATGACGGTGTTCGGCGAAACGCTGGCCGGGATCGCAGAGGTGAATTTTCAACTGAAGATTCCGCTGCAGAGCTGGGTGACGGCGTTGAATCTTCCGTTTACTGCGCTCGCGCTCACCGTGCTCGCGCTTACCCTTTACTTGATCACGCCAGAGAATTATTTGACGACGCGACAGGCCTTGCCGGGCGCGCTTTTTTTCGCGGTCGGCTGGTTAATCGTGACTAAAATCTTTCAGCTCTACGTCACAAAATACGATCGCTACAATCCGACCTATCTGGCCCTCGCTTCCTTGATCGTTTTGCTCACCTGGATGTACATGATGTGTCTGCTACTTTTGCTCGGCGGAAAGTTGAACGCGATCCTGCGCCGCCAACGCGAGAAGGAAGCGAAACGGACGGAAGCCGTGCCGCAACCGGCGTGAATCACTCCGTGCGTTATTCCCTGCCCCGATTTTGGCCGCGCCTTTGCTGGTTGCTGAGCGCCGTGTTTTTTCTGAGCGGCCTTTTTCAGCCCATCGGCGGCGCGGAATTAAGCGAGGAAGTAAAGCGCAAGCGCGCTGCTTTTCTCAAAGCGCGCGAGGAAATGCGCACGGTCAAAACCCCGACGCCGTCGAAGCCAAAGAAGAAAGCAAAACCGAAAGCGGCGGAGCGACGATCGAAAAAGAAGAAGACCAGCTCCTCCAAGACAAAAGCGAAACCGAAGAAGGCCGCTGAAGAGGACAACGACGAAGAAAAAAATCCGCCAAAAAGACGACCAACTCCGGAAGAGACGCCTCGCGAGCGGCGCGTTGAAACACCGGAGCCGACGCCGCGAAAAACGCCGGCTCCAGCATCCGCCAGACCGCAGGAGCCGGCTCAGGTCGTGATCGAGAAATCGGGTTACCAAAAGGAAGAGGAAGTGGTTCCGCCTCCCCAGCAGGAGAAGCATCGTTTTCTTTTCTTTACGTGGACGAGTTCGCCGACAGGCGATTATCGCTTACTCACCCGGTCGGTGCGCACGGCCATCGACCGCGCGCCGGTCATCAAACGCCGCTGGCAATTCATCGTCGTGCACAACAGCGGCACGCGGCAGGGCAACGCCCGCATCTTCGATTATTACCACAAGCACGTCCGCCGCATGCAGAACGGGCTCGCCTACCACTTCGTCATCGGCAACGGCACCTCATCGGGAGACGGCGAGATTGAGATCGGCAATCGCTGGGTGCGCCAGATCAACGGCGGCCATGTGCACAGCGATTATTTGAACAACATCGCGCTCGGCATTTGTCTGGTTGGGGATTTCAATCGCGACCAGCCGACGCGTAAACAACTGGCCGCCTGCGAAGAGCTGATCAATTACCTGCGCAAACGCTGCGGCAAAACGGTGAACGGACGCGAGATCGCGGTCAAACCGCACCGCGAAATGAATCCGCCGCGCTGGGCGACCGATTGTCCGGGCGACGATTTTCCGTATCGCTGGTTCCGGCGGTTCTGACCGGAGCGTCACGCACCGGACTTGTAGCCGTTTCGCTGTGCGAAACGCGGCCTTGGGGACGACCGCGTAAATCGATC
>JBBSQB010000032.1:0-31550 GCA_038258245.1 Chthoniobacterales bacterium | reverse complement strand
GAGGCGGCGGAGGCGTTTCGTTAGGGCGTGCAGGTTCTTGGAAATTCCGTGGAGCACAGGCCGCTGGCCTGTCGCAGCCGATGGCTCGCCGGCGGCATATTGCGCGCAGCGCAACTCGTGTAAAGGAGTGCGGGCGTCGCATTCTCCTCCGTTGCGAGCGCAGGTTCGGCGCGAGCCGCACCGAACGACAGGCCAGCGGCCTGTGCTCCCCGGAAGTTTTGCCGCGACGTCATACGAGAAATTGTTCCGCGTCCTTTCTTTTGAACGTGAGGCCGTTGCCGGGACGATCGAGATCGGGCTTCAAGGCCCCGTCGTTAGGCTCGGGCGTGCCGTCGAAAAACATTCGCTCGATCCGCGCATGATCGTGAAAATATTCGGCGTGGCGAAACGGCCGCGCCGAGCAGCCAACCGGAATGTGCAACGCCGGCGCGCAATGAGAGGAGAGCGGCAGATGATGCGCTTCGCACAAAACCGCCGCCTGAAAAAAACCGGTGTAGCCGCCACAGCGCGTCGCGTCGGCTTGCAGCACATCGACCGCGCCGGCGCTCAACATGCGTTCGAAGTAAGTGACATCGTAGCCGTATTCGCCTGCGGCGATGTCCATTCCAGGCGGGCCGTCGTCGCGCATCAGGCGGAGGCCGTCGAGGTCGTCGGATGTGACCGGTTCCTCAAACCAGCTGACGTCGAGTTCCGAAAAAACATAGCTTAAGGCAAGCGCTTGCTTTCGATCGTAACCGCCGTTCCCATCGACGAACAGCTCCGCCTCTTCTCCAATCGCTTCGCGCGCCGCGGCGACACGTTCCGGGTCCGCTTGCGCATCGCGGCCTACTTTCATTTTCACACGTGGAATTCCCTGCTCCACCCAGCCGCCCAGTTGTTCCTGCAACTTTTCGTTCGTGTAGGAAGTGAAGCCGCCGCTGCCGTAGATCGGCATCGCCTCGCGCACCGCGCCGAATAGCCTAACGAGTGGAATACCGAGCAACTTCGCCTGCAAATCCCATAGCGAAGTATCCACCGCCGAGATCGCCATCGAGCAAATGCCGGGTCGCCCGAGATTGCGAATCGATTCCACCATCGCGACGAACGCGCCGTTGGGCGACATGGCGTCGCGGCCGATCACGACATCTTTAAGCTTCGAATCGATGAGTTTCGCGGTGGCGCCATCGGCGTAGCTATAGCCTAACGAACGCTGCCCGCCGGCTTCCGCTTCCACGATCACGATGGTGGTGCTGTCCCATTGGATCGTGCCGTCAGATTCCGGCTGGTCAGTCGGGATCGTGTAGGCAGAAACCGCGACCTTCTCGATCGGCGTCGTTTTCATCTGGGGAGCGCACGCGACTCGCGTGCTGGCGATGGCGACCCCGCCATCGCGAACTTTTTCTTCACACCACCGGGTCGTCGGCGAGTCGCCGACAACTGCACGCGAGTCGCGTGCGCTCCCCAGAGCAATCCTGTCGCGCGTAGATTGCTCAATCTTTGTGCGGGATGAAACTTTCGATCGCGTCTTTAAAGGCGCCGCGAATCATGCCAGGCGCATCGGGGTCGCCCTTCAAGATCGATTTCATGAAGTTCTCCGCCTCCTCGAAAGTGATGTGCGGCGGCAACGTCGGCACTTCGGGATCGGTCAGCGCTTCGTACACCACCGGCCGCTTCTCGGCGAGCGCGCGGTCCCACGCCGGACCGACGTCGTCCGGATTATCGACCCGGATTCCCGTCAGCCCGAGCAGCTCTGCATATTTAGCAAAGCCGAAATCCGGCACCCTTTGCGAGACGACATATTTCGGATCGCCCGCCATGATGCGCTGCTCCCAAGTCACCTGATTCAAATCGCGATTGGCCAGCACCATGATGATGAGCCGCGGGTCGCTCCATTCCTTCCAGTTATCGGCGATGGTGATGAGGCAGTTGATTCCGTTCATCAACATCGCGCCGTCACCGACCAGGGCGATCACGGGCCGGTCGGGCCACGCGAATTTTGCGGCGACCGCGTACGGTACCCCTGGCCCCATGGTGGCGAGATTGCCGGAAAGCGAGGCCATCATCCCGCGCCGCACCTTGAGATCGCGCGCAAACCAATTGGCCGATGATCCGGAATCGGACGCGAGAATGCACTGATCCGGCAGGCGCGAGGACAGCTCCCAAAAGACGCGCTCGGGATTAATCGGGTTCGCGCTGTTCATGGCCCGCGCCTCAAGCACCTTCCACCAGTCCTTGATCTCGCCTTCCAACATCTGGCGCCAGGAACGATCCTCTTTTCGCTGCAACAACGGAATGAGAGCGCGCAGCGTCTCCGCGCTGTCGCCAATGAGATTCACTTCCATCGGGTAACGAATGCTCACCATTTTCGGGTCGAGCTCGATCTGCACGCCGCGCGCCTGACCTTCCTTCGGCAAAAATTCCGAATACGGAAAACTGGAGCCGACCATGAGCAGCGTGTCGCACTCGGTCATCATGTCCCAGCTCGGTTTGCTGCCTAACAAACCAATCGGGCCTGTGCAGTAGGAGACATCGTCGGGCAACACCGCTTTGCCCAACAAAGCTTTCGCCACGCCCGCGCCGAGGAGGTCGGCCACCTGCATGACTTCATCGGTAGCCTGAAGCGCACCGGCCCCGACGAGCATCGCAACCTTCTTTCCCCTGTTTAAAACTTCAGCCGCGCGGCGCAGGTCTTCATCCTTCGGGATCACGCGCGGCGCCGAGTAGCCGAGGCCGGAATGCACCGTGCCATGCGCGCGCGGCGGCGTCTCGACCGCCGCCAATTCCTGCAAGTCGTTAGGCACAATGATACAGGTGACCGTCCGCTCGGCCATGGCGATGCGAATGGCGCGATCCACCAAATGCCGCACCTGCGCCGGGACCATCGCCTGATGCACGTATTCGTGCGCGACATCCTTAAAGAGCGAAATGAGATCGACCTCCTGCTGATAACTCCCGCCCATCGCCGCGCGCGCCTGTTGCCCGACGATGGCCACGACCGGCTGGTGGTCCATCTTTGCATCGTAAAGTCCGTTGAGCAGATGAATCGCGCCCGGCCCGGAGGTGGCCAGACAAATCCCGACTTCGCCGGTGAACTTGGCGTGCGCGCAAGCCATGAAGGCGGCCAGCTCCTCGTGTCGCGTCTGGATGTACTCGATCTTGTCTCCCGCGCGATCGATGGCGCCGATGATGCCGTTAATCCCATCGCCCGGGAATCCGTAAATACGTTTCAGTCCCCATGCGGCGATTCGTTTGATTAGAAAATCAGCGACAGTGTCGGCCATTACAAAAGTTGAGTTGGTTGATGTTAATCGATCGGATACGCGATGGTGCTGAGCAGTGCGTTCTCGGCCTGGCGCGAATCGAGCCGCGTATGTTGCACGACGACCGGCTCGTCGCTTTCGATCAGGCTGGAGTAGGCGGTATCGCGCGGAATTTCTCTCGGATCAGTCAGGTTGTTGAAGCGCACGTGATGGGTGCGGCGCGCCGGGACGGTAAATTTGTAAGGCCCAACCGGATCCCGATCTTCAAAAAAGATGGTGACCGTGATGTGCGCGTCGCGCACCCCCGCATTCAAGAAACACATCGCTTCGTGACTCGTCATGGCCGGCGCCGGACCGTTGCTCTTCCCGGGGATGTATCCCTCGGCAATGGCCCATGTCTTCCGTCCGATAGTCATTTAATTTCTGTGCGGTGCAGTAAGAGATCGCTTCTCCCCATCGAAAGAGATTGGAGAATTTTAGCCGATCCCGATCGCACTCTCTTCAGGTCTGACCGGAAAAACTCCGATCAGTTCAAAATTCGCCCTAACGAGTGTGCAACGGAATCCAACCGCGACTGGCATAGTCGCTAAAGGAAAGAGCGAGGAGGAAGAAGAGCCAGAGGAGTCCGGCGACGGCGGCGAGATGGAGCAGCCGGTTGCTCCCTTTGATGTGCATGAAAAAAAGCACGACGAGGAGCGCCTTGGCCAAGCCGATGGCCAGGGCCGCGATGAGATTGAACGAGCCCATGTCGACGTAGCCGAGGCCCCAGGTGAGCGCGAGCAGGAGCATGAGGGCCAGACAAATAGTCCAGTACAGTCCCGGCGAGTGCGTGCTTTGCGTCTTCATCCTCGATGCCCCGCCAGATAAAGGAGCGGGAACAGAAAAATCCAAACAATATCGACGAAATGCCAATAGAGACCGGCGATCTCGACCGGCATGTAATTGCCTCCCGCAAATCGCCCGCGCCACGCCAGCAGCGCCAGGGTCAGCATCACCACCACGCCGACCGTGACATGGATGGCGTGCAGCCCGGTCATCGCAAAATAAATCCAGAAGAACATTTCGGCCCCGCGCGGATTGGCTTCGTGCCACTGAAAATTCACTCCCGGGACAAGGTGATCGACGAAATCCTTGTGATACTCGAATCCTTTAACGCCGAGAAAAATTACGCCGAGAAATGCCGTCGCCAGAAGCAACCAAAGCAGCGGGCGGCGTTTCCCTAGTTCCGCTGCCCGCACGGCCAACGCCATCAGCGTGCTGCTGAAAAGGAGGATTGCCGTATTAGCGCCGCCGAGCATTACCGCCGTGTGGCGGCTGGCGAGCTGGAATGCTTCGCCATAAATGAATCGATAGATGGTGTAGGCGAGAAAGAGCCCGCCGAAAAACATCACTTCGGTGGCAAGAAAAATCCACATGCCGAGCTTCGCCGCATCGTGCTGCTGCTCGATGTCGTCGAACTGCTCCGCGACCAGCGCGGTGGGGGCAGAAGAATTCATGTCGCCGAGATGCATTTCATTAGCTGTTACCCATGTGCAAATCTCGATCAGCCTCCGCATCGTAGAGATAAGGCGGGCCAGTCACGACCGGTGTCTTCGCAAAATTATGCACGGGTGGTGGTGAAGGCGTTTGCCATTCGAGGCCAGTCGCGCGCCAGGGGTTCGGTCCCGCGATCCGTCCGCGCTTGAGTGACCACAGAAAATAGATCAATGGAAGCGCGTATCCCACTCCGAGAATCGATGCGCCCGCCGTGGAAAGAACGTGGAAAATTTGAAACTCCGGCGGATACGCATGATAACGGCGCGGCATTCCCAGATAACCAAGCAGGAATTGCGGAAAGAAGGTGAGGTTGAATCCGAGGAACGTCGTCATCGCTGCCAGCTTTCCCAAAAACTCGGGATACATGCGCCCGGTAATCTTCGGCCACCAATAATGCAGCCCGCCCATGAAGGCCATCACCATGCCACCAACCATGATGTAGTGGAAATGCGCGACGATAAAGTAGGTGTCGGTCACATGCACATCCACCGCGAGTGACGCGAGGAAAAGGCCGGTCAGCCCCCCGATCGTAAATAGCCCAATGAAACCAAGCGCATACAGCATGGGCGTTTGAAACGTGATCGAGCCTTTGTAAAGCGTCGCCGTCCAATTGAAAATTTTTATTCCTGATGGAACCGCCACGACAAAGCTGAGGAAGGAAAAAACCATTCCGGCATAGATCGACTGGGAGCTGACAAACATGTGATGCCCCCAAACGAGGAAGCCTAGGACGGCAATCGCCATGCTGGCACAGGCCACCCAGGCATAGCCAAAAATCCGCTTCCGCGAGAAACACGTGATCACTTCACTGATCACGCCCATCCCCGGGAGAATCATGATGTAAACGGCCGGATGAGAGTAGAACCAAAACAGGTGCTGAAACAAAATAGGGTCCCCTCCCAGTTTCGGGTCGAAAATCCCGACTCCCCAAAAACGCTCGACGCACATTAGAGCCAGCGTGATCGCGAGAACGGGAGTGGCCAGAACGAGGATCAGGCTGGTCGCGTAGAGCGACCAGACGAAAAGCGGAAGCCGGAACCAGGTCAAACCCGGCGCGCGCATCCGGTGGGTCGTGACGATAAAATTAAGCCCCGTCAGAATGGAAGCGAAGCCGGCCACAAAGACGCCGGCCGCCATGGAAATGACGTGCGAGTTTGCGTAGGTCGTACTGTAGGGTGTGTAGAAGGTCCAGCCAGTGTCCACTCCGCCGCGGAGGAGAGACCACAGGGCCAGCGCCCCTCCCGCGATGAAGAGATACCAGCTTAGGAGATTAAGCTTGGGGAAAGCGACGTCGCGCGCGCCCAGCATAAGGGGGAGAAGAAAGTTTCCCAGCACCGCCGGGATGGACGGGATAAGGAAGAACCAGACCATGATGGTGCCATGAATCGTAAAGAGCTTATTGTAGGTCTCCGAGGTGACGAGATCGCCCTGCGGAGTAAGAAGCTCGAGCCGCATAAGGGCCGCGGCGACGCTCCCGATGGTGAAAAAAAGGATCAGCGTCCAAAGATAGAGAAGACCTATTCGCTTGTGGTCGGTCGTCAGGAGCCAGGAGCGGACGCTGTGTTCCTGGGTAAGGTAATTCACCGGCGCCATCTCGCCGGAGGTGTGGGTAAAAGTGGCCGTTGCGTTTTCCATCGTTAATCCATTCGTTTTTGAACGCCGAGCTTACGGCTTTGGCAAGGCGACAAGCTGAAACCTTGCGCTGTCCTGAGCGGCACGTTTTGGGAACTCGCCGGAGTCATCTTTTCTCCGACGGCTGGTTGTTCATCGATTTCAAATAGGCAATGATCTGCATGATCTCTCCTTCGCTGATATGTCCTGAGAAGCTCGGCATCAGGTTATCGTAACCGGCTGAGATTTGTTTGCCGGGCAAAAGGATGGAGTCGCGGATGTATTGATCATCCGCCGTCACGATCTCTCCGGAAGCGAGCGGGACCTGCTTTCCATAAATTCCTTCCAACGGCGGCGCGTGCACGACTGAGCTGCCCACGTGGCAACCGCTGCAGCCTTTCTCGTGAAAGAGCCTCTCGCCTTCGAGCGCGATGGATTGCCCAGTCTCGCCGCTAGTGAGCCAACGCTCATAATCGGCCGGCGGCATCACCACCACCCGCCCGATCATTTTCGAATGATTGGTCCCGCAGTACTCCGCGCAAAAGAGATGATACTCGCCCACCCTCGTCGGGTGAAACCACTCTGTCGTGTACCTTCCCGGCACGACATCCTGTTTAATGCGAAACGCCGGAACGAAGAAGCTATGGATAACGTCTTGGGAAGCCATCGTCAGTTCCACATCGCGCCCGAGCGGCACGTGTAACTCGTTGATCTCCTTTTTTCCCTCCGCGTGTTGCAGTTTCCACATCCATTGTTTCGCGACCACCTGGACTTGCAACGCGTCCCGGGGAGGCCGCTCGATACGATAGTAAACGATCGCCCCCCAGAAGAAAAAACCGAGCCCGATGAGCAACGGAAAAAGCGTCCAGCCAGACTCCAAAAGATTGTTGCCTGCAGGAGCGTTCGCTCGATTGGCTTTCGAGCCGCGCCGGTAGCGAATGCAGAAGAAAATCACTGGGACGAAGACGACGAAGCAGAAGAAAATCAGCATCGCGGTCAACCCAAAGTAGAGCCAGTCGATCTGCTGCGCGCTACTGGAAGCTTCCGGTGGAAAAAGGTGAAACTTATCCATCCTAGCCCGCCTCCGTGGGTGTCGCCTCGCTCGGGCCGCGCCGGCACATCACGATGATCCACCATGCCAGCAGGAGGACCGTCCCGATGCCGGCGCCGCGCAGCACATTCAAGATCAGCGCCCCATATTTCCCCGTGATCGGGTTATACCGGCAACAGAGCAAAATAAGCTCTTGGATGACCGAACCTTTCTCTCCTTTGGAAGCCGCGATGATCGCGCTGCGCAACTGCGCCGGCTGGAAGTTAACCCCAAAGAAGTAGCGCGAGATTCTGCCGTCCGGAGTCAGCACGATAAAGCCCGACGGATGGGCATACTGGTGTGATTCGGGATCGTATTTGTAACGAAACCCAGCCTCGTTCGCGAGCTGCGCGATCGACTGTTGATCGCCGGTCAGAAAATGCCAGCCCTGGGCCGCGCCTGGCCGGCCATAACGCGTAAGATATTGCTTCTTCTTATCCGCAGCCAACGCCGGCGTCTCATGTGGATCGATGCTCACGTTGATGACGTTGAAGTCGCGGCCGACATTAAAGCGCAGCTCTTGCAGCGCCTCGATCATTCCGTCGTTGATCAAGGTGCAGAGCATCGGGCACTGGTAGTAGCCGAGCACGAGTAACGTCGGTTTGCTGTTAAACAAATCAGCCAGCGCGACCGTTCGTTTGTCTGATTCTTGAAAGGTGAGGCGCGGCGAGATCGGCTGCCCGATGTGCTGATCATAGCCGACCCGCTTGAGATCGTCCGGAGTAAGCCCGCGTGCTAAAACGGCCGGAGCAAGACTCAGCGTCATCACGAGAAGGAAATAAGGGAGCGCTCTTTTCATGGAGTTGGCTCCGGGGTCGGTGCCGCGATCGGCGCGCCGGCCGGTTCATTTGTCTGCGGACGCGCTTGCATCAATTGCAACGGCGTCAGACCAGCGCCGACGTCAGGCAGGCCGCGCTCCACCAAAAGCTGCATGGCGCGATTAATCGGAATGAGCACTTTGCCAGCCGGACGATCGAGCCAGCCGTAGGAATTCAAATCCGTTTTCTCCTGTTTCAGGTAGCCCGCGTAATCGACGCCGGATTGCTGCAACAATTGCGGCGCCGGAAATTTCCCCTGCTCGGCCGACACGGCCGGCGGCCGCGTCTGTTCCTGCGCGTATCGGCGGTTAAAAAGGTGCATCAGCGCCCAACAAGACAGAATGGCCATCGCGCCGATAAAGAGAACCAGCACGGCGATCAGGACGAGCGCGATCACATCCACATCTTTGCGTTCGTGGCCGGGATTCTCCGCTGTCTCTGGCGTGTTCATGATTTCGTCGTCACCGCGAATCGCGGATCGTTGAGCGGGATCAAAGAGGTGCGTTGCACTTGCCCAAGGAAGAACCAACCCCAGATGCCACCGACGGCCAAGACAGCAATCGGGTCGAGCCAGCTGAGATGAAGGCCGTGTGGATAGAAGCTCGGGATGACCAGCCACCAAACGTCCACGATATGCGCGAGGAAAATGACCGCTGCGATAACGGTTAGCGCCGCGACGCTCCGTTTCGTATTGCGAGAGAGAAGCAGGAAGAACGGCACGAAAAAGTGAAAGACGACGATGAAAAGAATCATCCATCGCCAGCCGCCGGCAATGCGATGCAGGTACCACGAAATCTCGTGCGGAAGGTCGCCCGACCAGATGATGAGGAACTGCGAAAACGCGAGGTAGGCCCACATCATGGTAAACGCGAGGAGGAGGCTCCCCAGATGATGAAAGTTTTCGGGCCCGGTGATTCGCGCGAGCGATGTGCGAGGGGCGAGCCAGGCCAGCAGCACGATCACGAAGACGAGCGCGCTCAGCATTTGGCCGATGCAGATGAGAATGGGAAACATAGTCGAATACCAATTCGACTCGATCGACATGATCCAATCGACGAACACGATCGTGCCAGTGAGCGGGTAGAAGACGAGGGCCGGGCCGCTCAGAACACGCAGCTTCTTCATGGGCGCGGGCGAGTGTGTCGCGTCCTGCTCGCGAGACCACTTGGTCAGGAGAAACGCGATTACGATCCAGATCGCGAAGAAGACGACCGCGCGGATTATGTAGCCGGGCGTGTTCAGATAGCTTTGCTTGTGCTGCAACACCGCGCTTGCGGCGACGCGAGCTGGATCCATCCAGGGATAAAGGGCACGCAGACCAAAGAAAATCGGGATGAAGAGAACGAGGAGCGGCAGCAGCATCCGCGCGGCCGCCTCGAGGAAACGGCGCACCGGATAGCCCCATTTTCCGCCCGTCAGAAAATGAATCATCAGCCAGGCGATCGCGCCAAGCGAAACGCCCAACCACACCAGCACCGCGGCGAGATACGAGAGGAAAAATTGACGCGGCTCGATCAGCCAGCCGATCGCGCAACCAGCGATGCCGAGCAGGCCGATGATCAGCGCGATCAGGCGTGCGCGGGGAAGCGGATTGGTTAGCTGCTCGTTCATTGTGGGAATCCTACGCAGCGGAGCGCTGCTATTTTTCTGGGGAGCACAGGCGGCTCGCCTGTTGTCTCCGGCGGCCTGACGGAGATCGATCGCGCAAAACGTCCCGCGCGAAGATTCCGTCTGGCCAGCGGCCAGACGGGACAGGCGAGCCGCCTGTGCTCCCCGGATTTCCCTCTGACACGCGCGAGACTGAACTTCATGGCTTCTGCTCCAGTTTCGTCTGCTCGGCCGGCGGCACGTCGTTCATCTGCGCATCGTGACTCAGTTGCAACGCGCGGATGTAAGCCGCGATCGCCCAGCGATCGGCCGGTTCCACGCGCGTCGCGTAGGGGTACATCACGCCGTAACCGTTCGTGATCACATCGTAGAAGTGCCCGATCGGCGCATTGCGGAGCCGATCGATGTGATAGGAAGGTGGCGCCGGAAAACCGCGCCGCACGATCTCGCCGTTGCCATCGCCCGTCATCCCGTGACAGACCGCGCAATAAATGTTGAAGCGTTCCTGACCTCGCATGAGCAATTGCGGTGTCAGCTTCATGGGCAATTGCGTCATTAACGTTCCGTTCACGAGGCCGGTGTGGAACGCGTCGCCCTTGTCCGCGTAACCTTGCGCGATGGTGTGCGGCGGGAGCGGCCTGGCGGAAGTTCCATTCTCGAAAAAACTGTTCTCCGAAAGCGGTTTTGCTTTGGGCTGATTGTACATGTCCTGCCGACAGCCCAACGAGCAAAGACAGAGCGCGAACAATATTGACACGCGCCCGATCACTTACTCACCTCCGCGATTTGGAGGGGATGGAGACGTTGAAGAAATTCGCGTGTACTCGTGGAATCGAATTTCGGATCGTCCGCTTCAATGCATAGGAAAAAGCGATCCTGCGAAGCGCGCTCGAAGGCCGGGAGATTAAACATCGGATGATACGGCTTCGGGAGTCCGCTCAAGCCTAACGAAAAAAAGAACGCGGTCAGCGCAGCCCCGAGCACGGTGACTTCAAAGGTGATCGGGACAAAAGCGGGCCAGCTATGCAAGGGACGTCCGCCGATGTTGATCGGATAGCTGACGACGTTGGCGAACCACTGCATGAAATACGCGCTTGTTCCGCCGAGAATACCGCCGCACAAAATGAGCAGCGGCATCCGGTTCTTTTTGCCGAGCGCTTCGGCCAGGCCTTCGACCGGAAATGGCGCGTAGGCATCCATCTGGCGAAAACCGTGGGCGTAGGCTTCCTCGGACGCGCGCACTAGTTCTTCATGCGTCTCAAACTCCGCCGATAATCCGAAGAGTCCTTCCTCGTTCATAGCGAGTTCGCTTTCGTTGGTTCAGCGACCAGTTCGCGCGATTCCGAAATCGAAATCATCGGGAAGAAGCGCACGAAGAGGAAGAGCAACGTGAGGAACAAGCCCACGCTGCCGAACAAGACCGCCCAATCCCAGACCGTCGGGAAAAACATGCCCCAGGACGACGGCACGAAATCGCGATGCAGACTGGTGATGACGATAACGAATCGTTCGACCCACATGCCGACGTTGATGAAAAACGCGACGATGAAGAGCGTGAGCGGATTGCGCCGGATGCGCGCGGACCAGAGCGCCTGCGGGATGACGACGTTGCACAACATCAGGATCCAGAAGACCCAGCCGTATGGGCCGAAGGCGCGGTTGATCATCATGTATTCCTCAAAGACATCGCCGGAATACCACGACATGAATGCCTCGATGAAATAGCCGTAAGCGACCATGAGGCCGGTGACGAACATGACGCACGCCATGTTGTTGAGGTAACGCTCGGTGATGAGACTCTCGAGGTGATAAATCTTGCGCACCGGGATGATGATGTTGAGCACCATGGCAAAGCCGGAGTAGATCGCGCCGGCCACGAAGTAGGGCGGAAAGATGGTTGAATGCCATCCCGGCAACTGCGCGACGGCGAAGTCGAGACTAACGACACTGTGCACGCTCAAGACGAGCGGCGTGGCTAGGCCGGCGAGGATGAGATACGAAATCTGTTGCCGTTGCCAGTGGGCTGCAGAGTTGCGCCAGCCGAGCGCGAGGACGCCGTAGAATTTTTGCTGCCACTTTTTCTTCGCGCGATCGCGAAGGGTCGCCACATCGGGGACGAGTCCGAGGAACCAGAAGAGCAGGGAGACGATAAAGTAAGTGCCGACCGCGAACACGTCCCAGACGAGCGGGCTGCGGAATTGCGGCCACACGCCCATCGTGTCGGGATAAGGAATGAGGTAGTAAAAGAGCCATGGCCGGCCAAGGTGCAATAACGGCATCAGTCCCGCACAAGCGACCGCGAAGAGCGTCATCGCTTCGGCGAAACGATTGATGGCGGTGCGCCAATGTTGAAAGAGCAGCAGGAGAATGGCGGAGATGAATGTGCCGGCGTGCCCGATCCCGACCCACCAGACGAAGTTCACAATGGCGAATCCCCACGCGACTGGAATGTTGATGCCCCAAATGCCGACGCCGCGAAGGAAGAGCCAGCTCAGCGCGAAGAAAAACATCATGAGCAGGCAGAACGAAATGACGAAGCCGATCCACCACGATTTCGGCTGGCTGTTGCGCAGCACAATCGAGCCGACGGTTTCGTTGACCGATTCGTAGGTGGAACCGGGCGCGAGCAGGTTGGACGGGTAGCCGAGAGTGGAGAGGCGCGTGTTAGCTCGCTCGTTAGGCGGGATGGCGGCAGCAGCCTTTTTGGATTGCTCGCTCATGGCTGGTGAAGATCGCCTGCCGATTCCGGGTAGCCCGGGGTGCCAGCCCGCGGGCGCTGGCCGCTGCGCCAGCGCGAACTCGTCGGCGGGAGGTTTCGAGATCTGACGTTCCCAATCACTAAGTGGCCATCGGAGGGGAGATCGTTTCGGCTGGCAGCCGGAACCCGCAGGCTGGCAGCCTGCGCTACCCGGATTTCTACCACCCCACCCTTCATGATTTCAGTTCCTCACTGGGATTGCGCAGCTTCGCGAGGTAACTGGTGCGCGGACGTGTGTTCAATTCCGCCAACATGCCGTAGTTCAACGGCTGCAATTTCAGGCGCGCGACGCGGCTGGTGGCGTCGTGGATGTCGCCGAACGTGATCGCTTCAGCCGGACAAGCCTGTGCGCAGGCGGGCGTGATCTCGCCATCGCGAATGCGGCGGTTGTGATCGAGCTCCGCAGCGTAGCGCGCGCTGTTGATCCGTTGCAGACAATAAGTGCACTTTTCCATCACGCCGCGCGAACGCACGGTAACGTCCGGGTTTTTGACGAGCTTCTCGGTGGGCGAGAGTGCGCCGTTGAATTCGAGGAAGTTGAAGCGCCGCACTTTATAGGGGCAGTTGTTCGAGCAATAGCGCGTGCCGACGCAGCGATTGTAAACCTGGAGATTGAGCCCTTCGTCATCGTGCACGGTCGCGCCGACCGGACAGACCAATTCACACGGCGCGTGCTCACAATGCATGCAAGGAACAGGCTGATGATGAAACTGCGGGTCGTTAGGCGAACCAGCGTGATAGAGATCGATCCGAATCCATTGCATCTCACGGCCGACCATCACCTGATGTTTGCCGACGACCGGAATGTTGTTCTCGGCCTGGCAGGCAATCGTGCAAACATTGCAACCAATGCAGGTGTTGAGGTCGATGACCATTCCCCACGCGTAGCCTTTGTTCCGAAATTCATCGGGGTTATAAAGCGTCTCCTCGTCCGCCGGCGTCTCCGCCATGCGCGCGGCAAAATCCGGCTGCGCGCGAAACTCGGCCAGCGTCCCGGCGCGATACATGTCGCGCCCGGCAATGTTGAAATGGTGCTGGGTGCCCGCGAAAGGCTCTGTCGTTCCGAGCTTGCGGATCGTTAGGCCGTCGCCAAACCAAAGCGCATCGGAGGTGCGCAGTTGATAAGCGTTGTAGCCTTTGTTCGTCCCTACGCGGCCGGCCGCTTGTCGGCCGTAACCGAGATGCAGCGTGATCGAGTTTTCGGCTTGCCCGGGCAAAATCCAAACCGGCGCATTCAGTTTCCGGCCGCGGAAACTTAGTTCGATGTAATCGCCCGATTGCAACTGCTCACGGGCGGCCAGCGCCGGACTAACGAGCGCGGCGTTGTCCCAGGTGAGTTTGCTGAACGGTTTGGCCAGTTCCTGCAGCCAGCCGTTGTTCGCGTAGCGACCGTCGAGCATGTTGGGATCTGGGCGAAAGAGAAGCTCGAGACCGTTACCGGAAGCAGTGGGAGAAGCCGCGCGCGCGGCGGTCGATTCGTTAGGCCATGGCGGGACCGTTGGGAGCGATCCGCCGACGAATCCGGCGTTCAAGGCGTTCCGCCAATTTTGAGCGAAGGCCGGTGATTGATCGGTCGATTCCCAGGTCGCGCGCACGATTTCGTAAGCGCCGCGTAAAGGCTGCCGCACAAAAGCTTCGATCAATTCGTGCACGGTCAAGCCTTGGTAAAGCGGAATGATGAGCGGTTGCACGATCGACGCTGTCCCATCGAACGCGCGCACGTCGCTCCACGATTCCAGAAAATGCGTGGCGGGAATGTGCCAATGACAGAGGCGTGAAGTTTCGTTGGCCTGCAGGCCGTGATGAACGAGCAGCTTCACTTTGGACAACGCTTCGCCGAACGCGAAGTCGGCTGGCGCGTCGTAAACCGGATTACCGCCGACCATCACGAGCATCTCGACGGCGCCGCGATTCATGTCGCTCACCAATGCGCGCAGCGATTCGAGGCGATTGGCCGATTGCATTTCGACCGTCGGCGCGGGCAAAACAGTCACGCCGTTGTTGCCGAGCGCCGCGTTCATCTGTGCGACGAGCGCGTGCACTTCCGGCGGTTGCGTTTCGCCGGCAAGGACGACGCTCGCTCCGCGGTTCGCCTGCAAATCGCGCGCCGCGCTTGCGATCCACTTCGCGGTCGATGCCGCTAAATTCCCACCGCCTGCTCCGCCGCCAGTCTGCGCGAGCAACGCCTGCGCAATCGGCAAAATGTCGCGCGCCGCGACCGGCAATCGATGATCGGCGTTCGCGCCGGTCACGGTCGGCGTCGGCTCGGCTGCGTAGAAGCGGCTCATTATCGCATCGCTCGCTTCGCGGACGCGGCGGGTCGCAGCGAAATCGCGTGTGTAGCGCAGCGCTTCCGGATGCGCGTAAAGAAAATCACTGTCGAGCGCGACGACAATTTTCGCTTTGGTCAGATCGTAGCGGACTTCCGCGCCGTTCGTCTTCGGCCAATCGCGCGTGAGCGGTTCCCAAGCGTGAATCCTGGCCTGTGGAAATTTGCGGAGCAGTTCGGCGAATTGCAGGGCGAGCGTGGGTGAAGTAGTCGTCGGCGCGAGGAAACGGAGACCAGCACCGCCGCCCGGTTGCAGCCTAACGAGTGTCGTCTGCAAATATTGCAGAAAGTTATCCCAAGTGCTGATCTCGCCGCCGTTGGTGACCGATTGCGCACGATCGGGATCGTAAAGGTCGAGAATGTCCGCCTGTCCCCACACCGACGTCGCGCCGCGACTGGCCGCATGTTCCGGATTTCCCTCAATCTTCGTCGGGCGGCCTTCGTAGCTGGTGACGACAACGCCCTGACCAAAACCACCAAAGGTAGTCGCGGTGGCGAAACGCAGCGGCTTGCCCGGCACCACTTCCTCCGGCTGTTTCACGTAGGGGACAATTTTTTCGAGCGGTTGTTTCGTACACGCGCCAAGGCCGGCAAGGGCGAGCGACGCGCCCATCAAACGCAGGAAATCGCGGCGATGAATTTCGAGATTCCCCTGCGCGACGCCGTCGGGGAATTCGGCGTGGAGCCAGCGCTGGAACTCGGGTGAATTGTCGAGTTCGTCCAAACTGCGCCAGTAGGCGGGGGAATTGCCAATTGCCAATTGCGAATTGCCAATTTGGGCTTCGGATTCGGAACGTTTTTGGGCAGGATTCACGCGTGACCCCGGAAGAATTGAAGATACGCACGAAGAAATTTGCCCTGCGTGTGTTGAAGCTGGCCGAGAAATTGCCGCGCAGTGTGCGCGGTCGAGTGCTGGCTAATCAGATCGCGCGGGCGGGAACGTCGGTGGCGGCGAATTATCGGGCGTGCTGCAAAGCGAGATCGAAGGCGGAATTCATCGCCAAGATTGGCATCGCGGAAGAAGAAGCAGATGAAGTTAAATTCTGGCTGGAGATGATCGCCGAATCCGCATTGGTCCCCCAAGCTCGCCTCTCCGATCTTCACCAGGAAGCGCGCGAATTGACCGCGATCCTCGCGGCCTCCCGCAAATCGGCGCGACGATAATTGGCAATTCGCAATTGGCAATTGGCAATTCATCATCGGTGACACGTGCTGCAATTCGTTAGGCGCCCGCTCACGTCGACGTGATATTGCGCGACGAGCTGCCGGCCTTGCGCGAGCTGATCCGGTCCCGGTTGCCACGCCATGTTGTAAATCTCCGAGCGCGGGCGCAGGAATTTCTCGGGCTGGCGATGGCACTCGATGCACCACTTCATGTAAAGCGTTTGCGCGCGCCAGGTGATCGGCATTCGATCGACGCGTCCGTGGCAGGTCGAGCAGCCGACGCCTTTCGCGATGTGGATGCTGTGATTGAAATAGGCGAAATCGGGCAGGTCGTTCACGCGCGTCCACTTGAGTGGCGTGTTGGTGGCAAGACTTTGGCGCACGGGCTCGAGCGGCGCGGCCTGCGTCCAAAGTTGCGAATGGCAGGTCATGCAGGTCTCAGTCGGCGGCACGCCGGCGAAGGAGGATTTTTCCACGCCGGTGTGGCAGTAGCGGCAATCAATGCCGTCATCGACGACGTGATGCTTGTGGCTGAACGGAACGGGCTGATCCTGCGGCACGTCCACGTAGGTCGTGTAGGGCGACCAGAAAATGGCCGAAGTCGCCCAGCCTGCTCCGCAAATGAGGACGATCGCGCCGATGATGCTGACCCGCGCGTGAACGTTGGCACGCTGCGGAAAAATCTGGGCCATGGGGCTACGCGCGCTCGGTGTCGCTAAGTCGCGCGCACCCAGCGCTCCGCTTCCGCCAGATTGTCCAGATCGAAATAGTGCACTTCGGCTTTGACGAAGAAGGCGCCGAATTTGGCCATCCATTTCTGCCAAGTCTTTTCGCCGGCCATGGCGACGCGCTCGACTTTATCGGCGTGCTCGCGGTCGAAGGAAAAGTCGTCCCAGGCGGCCGAAGGCTCCCAGCCATGAAAATCGCGCATAATAAAGAGCATGCGCATGGAACCGTGCTTCGCGATCACGCTTTTCCAGCTCGGCACGAGTTGATCGTAATCTTCCGCCGTCAGCTTCCCACTCGCTTCCACCGTGATCAGATTCCCTTCGTTCTCCGTGATCTTATGCAATTGGCCTCCCGTGCTTTCCCTGTTTAACGCCCCTGCCCGCCGTTCCCAAGTCTATTTTCTCTTCGCGGCTGCGGCGCAAAGAGGATGCCGCTGTTTTCAACCATCGCCTGGCTCCACCGCGCGATGCGGTTTGCCTGCCAAAATCTGCGCCGTATTGACAAGCGCGACATGGGAAAATGCCTGGGGAAAATTGCCGAGCAAACGCTTCGCCTTCGGATCGTACTCTTCGGAGAGCAAACCAAGGTCGTTGCGCAGATCGAGCAGTCGTTGAAACAAAGCGCGCGCTTCCTTCTTGCGCCCGAGCAGATGAAGGCAATCAACCAGCCAGAAGGAGCAAGGCAGAAAAACGCCTTCCGCTCCCGGCAGCCCATCTACTTTTTTCTCGTCCGGCCGATACCGCAGGACGAAACCGCCGTCCATTAGATCGCTTTCGACGGCGGCGATGGTATTACGCACGCGTTCGTCCGTGATCGGCAAAAAGCCGACCAGCGGGATCATCAGAATGCTCGCGTCCATCGCCTCGGATCCGAAGTATTGAGTGAACGCTTTTTTCTTTTTGTTGTAGCCTAGCTCGCACACTTCGCGATGGATCTCGTCGCGGATTTTTTTCCAGCGCGGCAGTTCGTGATCCGTCGCGCAATCCGCTTGTTCGATGATTTTCACAGCACGATCGAACGCGACCCAGGCCATCATTTTGGAATGGGTAAAATCGCGGCGCGGCCCGCGCACTTCCCAGATGCCTTCATCCGGTTCCTTCCACTTCGTTTCGAGATAATTCATGAGGCCGGCCTGCATCCGCCAATCCGATGCGCTCGTTTTCAACCCGGCGGAATCGGCTCGGTACATCGCGTCCATCACTTCGCCGAAGACGTCGAGTTGGAATTGACCGGAAGCGGCGTTGCCGATGCGGACCGGCTTTGAATCTTCGTAACCCTTCAGCCACGGGATTTGGTATTCATCGAGCCGCCGTTCCCCGCACACGCCGTACATGATTTGCAATTGCGACGCGCTTCCGGCGACGGCGCGCAGCAGCCATTCACGCCACGCTTTCGCCTCCTCTTTGTAGCCGGCGCCGAGCAACGCCAGCAACGTGAAGGTTGCATCGCGCAACCAGCAATAGCGGTAATCCCAATTGCGCACCCCGCCGATCTCCTCCGGTAACGAAGTGGTAAGGGCAGCGACGATGCCGCCGGTCGGCGCGTAAGTGAGCCCCTTCAGGGTGATAAGCGAGCGCACAACAGCATCGTGGTATTCGCCCTGGTTCTGACAGGTTCCCGCCCAGTCGTTCCAATATTTTTCCGTCTCTTCGAGCGCGTGATCGGCGTGGATTTCGCGCGGCGGTTTCAGGTGTGATTGAAACCATGTCAGCACAAACGGCGCGCGCTCCCCTTCCTTTACGGTGAACTCCGCCACCGTCGTCAGGTTGCGGCCTTCCGTCTTGATCGGCGTCCGCAGGATGAGCGTGTTCGGTCCCGCGATCGCCTCGAGACCATCGTGAGAACGCCGCACCCACGGCACCACTTCGCCGTACTCGAAGCGGATGATCAACTCCATCTTCATCGCCACCTCGCCGCGCACCCCTTCGATGATCCGGACAATATCGGGATCGTTCCCGCGTGGCGGCATGAAGTCGATCAAGCGCACCACGCCGGTGCGCGTCTCCAGCTCCGTCTCAAGGATCAGCGTATTCCCGCGATATTGGCGACGCGTCGCCACCACTTCGTCCTTCGGCCAAAAACGCCAGCGCCCATTTTCGCCATCGCCTAACAACGACGCAAAACAGGCCGGCGAATCGAAGCGTGGGAAGCAAAGCCAATCGATGCAGCCGTCGCGACTGACCAGCGCGCCCGTCTGCGTGTCGCTTAGAAACGCGTAGTCTTCGATCTTTGTTCCGTTGGGCTTCATTGCGTAATTTTTCGACCACCTCGTCCGTCGAACGCGCCAGAACTAGAGAAGCATATTTCGCCGCTGCCAAGAGATTTTCGAAGAAGCGACTCCTTCCGGGTAGCGCAGGCTGCCAGCCTGCACCGACCGGCTGCCAGCCGGGCGGAATCTGCGACCATGTCCAGATTCCATTCTCTCCCTCAAGCGATATCAAAAGACTATAAATCTTCGCGGCAAGCTGCCGCGAACCGCAGGCTGGCAGCCTGCGCTACCCGGAAGCGTCAGTCTCCGCGAGGCGATCAATTTTATCGCTCGTTAGGCGAAAAATGGTCCACTCTTCATTCGGCGTGGCGGCGAGCGTGCGATAAAACTTGATGGCCGGCTCGTTCCAGTCGAGCACCGCCCACTCCATCCGTCCGCACTTTCGCTCCCGCGCAATCTGGGCCAGCGCCACGAGAAGCGCCTTGCCGTAGCCTTTGCCGCGATCTTCCGGCCTCACGAATAAATCCTCGAGATAAAGGCCGCGCCGCCCGAGCCAGGTGGAGAAGCTGTGAAAGAAAACCGCGAACCCGACCGTCCGTTCGCCCTCGATCGCCAACAGCACTTCGGCCGCCGGATGTTCGCCGAATAAAACCTCGCGCAACCCTTCTTCGGTCGCGACGACGTCGTTCGGCGCGCGTTCGTATTCGGCCAGGTCGCGAATTAATTGGAAAATCGTCGGCACATCCTCACTGCTTGCAGGGCGAATCCGAAAGGACGACGAGGCGCTCATGGTTTTCCACCAGATCGCGACAGCCGATAAATTGCAAATTGCGGCGTGACTTCGACTGGCGTCGCCGTCGTGCGCAGGTGCTCGGCAAACTCCTTGTAGTAATCGAGCCACCAGCGCGTGCGCAAAGGAAAGACTACGTAGCCGGCGCCGCGCGCGCGCAATTGTTCGAGATCGGCAATCGCCTGCGCACTGTCCAGCGGCTGGCCTTGCCAGATGCCTTGTTTCTCGGGGAAATGCCAGCCTTTGCGCTGCGCATAATAGAGAAGAGTCGGATTGCCGTCATCCGCCGCCACGATCAACGCGGCCGGCGCCGTGCGGGTCTGCAACACAAGTCCAAGCTCCCGCAAATCGGTGGAAGCGGGCGCAAAATAAGCGCGGGCATTAAAAAAAGACGCGCTGGCAAAGATGACGACGAGCAGAACAGCGCTGAATCGCCTAACGACTTGCGGTGCACGGAGACGATCGACGCATTCCTGACAGAACAAACCGGCGAGCGCCGCTGCGATCGGCACCAGCGGCAGTTGATACCACGGATGGCGATTGCCGTAGCCGGCCGCGACGACGAACGCGATCATCGCAACCAGCCACCAGTGGAAAACGCGGCTGCCTTTGCGCTGCGGAAAGGTGAGAGCGCCTGCCAGCATCAGGACAAAAAGAATTGGCGTGAGACTCACCGTGGCCGCGCGCCAAAGAATATCGCCATACCATTTCCAGCTCATCAGCTCGAAACCGCCCGCGCCGAAAAAGTGATAAGGATAATTCGTCTGCGCGACCACATGGGCGTGCCAATACCAAAACGCGGCCGGCCCCAGCGCGATGATCGCGAACAGGATCAGCTCCGGTAGCCGCGGTCGCCGACCGCGGCCGCCGCCGCTCTCACCCAAACGGCCGCGGTCCGCGACCGCGGCGACCACCAGATAAAGAAGCGGCGCGCCAATGATGGCGGAAGTTGCCTTGATCAGAATGGCCAGCGAAATGGCAAGACTCGCTGCCAGAAAAGAGCGCCAACTGCCGCGGGCCCGCCAGCGTAGAAAAAAGTAGAGCCCGATAATCGACAGACTGAGCGACGGGATGTCCGGCATGAAGGCGCGCCCCGCCGCGATCCCGAGCGGCGCGAAGGAGTAGAAAAAGAGCGCCCAAAGCGCAGCGACCTCGCCCATCGCGCGCCGCACCAGCGCAAAGAAAAACGGCAGCGACACCGCGAAGAACAAGATTGTTTCGACGCGTCCCACCCATTCATGCACGCCCGTGATCTCGTAGACGAGCGCAGCGAGATAAGGCAGCAGCGGGAATTCCGTGCCGACAAAGCCCGGGGCGTTCCCGGCCCAATCGATTTGCGGCCAGGCAAATGAATAGCCGTTCTCGAAAAAATTCCGCGCGATCGCCGCGACATCGCCTTGCCGCCAGCTCCAACTGTCGACGAACGGCGCATTCACATGGATGAAACGCACGGCCACTGCAGCCACCCCGATGAGCAACGGCAGAAAAGCCGTCCATTTTTTCCATGCGTTCACAAGCGGGCTTTGACAAACGGGTTGCGGAAAGTCAATCGAGTACCAACTTTCCCTTGCTGCTTTTCAATCATGCGACCTGCTCTTTACACCGTGAAAAAATTCGCCGCGCTCGCTTTTTGCGCGCTGGCGGCGGTCGCGGTTTTGTTCGCCCCGGCTCGCGTGAGCGCACAGCCGTCGCTCACTGAGGTTGTCGATTATGCAAAGCTCCTGCCGCTGTTGCCCGAAGCGCCAGCCGGCTGGACAGCGGAAAGTCCCGAAGGGAGCACGGACGACGCCGGCGGATTCAAGCTCACCACCGCCCATCGCGATTACAAAAAGGGCGAAGGCGACAATGTGCCGCTCACTTCCATCAGCATTCTCGACGCCTCGGCGAATCCCGATTATGTCAACTCCACCACCGCGGCGTGGACGGAGAACAGTTCCACCAGCGAAGGCTACGCCAGGCCGGTCACGATCGACGGGAATCCGGGGTTTGAAACCTTCGAGAACGAAGGCAAACACGGCACGCTCTGGTTGATGGTGGCGAAGCGCTATTTTTTGCAGATCGAAACGCAGGGGCTTGAATCCGCCGAGCTGCAGGAATGGGCCCGTCGTCTCGATTTGAAAAAGCTGGCCGAGATCAAATAGCTTCCGAAGGCGGACGGAGACCGGAAAGTCATCCCGACTGTGTTCTCCGTGATCTCTGTGGTGAAAACATCCGGCCGCCTTTCGCGGTCCGCCTCCGCCGGTCATCATTTTGTGGGGCCTTTCGTCATCATTCCGCGGCCCGAAGCAGCAAACGGGGTTTGAATGAAACCCATGAAAACAACCATCGCACTGCTGAGCGCCGCGCTCCTTCTCGCGGCATCGTCAATCCACGCCGCCGAGACCCCGAAAGTCATCGACGTTAAAGTCACAGGTCACGGCCAGCCGATCATTCTTATTCCGGGTCTCGCCTGCGACGGATCGGTCTGGGACGGCACCGTGAAACATTTGCAGGACAAATACGAATGCCACGTCGTCAGCATTGCCGGATTCGGCGGGACGCCGGCCGTCAAAACCGACGACCTCTTCGAGAATGTCCGCGACCAGATCATCGCCTACATCGGCGCGCACAAACTGCAGCATCCCGTCCTCGTCGGGCACAGCCTCGGCGGGACCATGGTGCTCGCCATCGGAGAAAAGGCGCCCGAGCTGGTGGGCCCGATCGTTTCGGTCGATGGCCTGCCGTTTCTGGCCGGCGTCATGTTCCCGGGCGTGAGCGATTTGGAAGGGGCAAAGAAGGCCGCCGCCGCCATGAGCGCGATGATGGCCAAACAAACGCCAGAGCAGTTCGCCACTTACCAGCGCACCGTCTCCATCCCGTCGATGGTGACCAAACCCGCAGACGTTACTCGTATCGCCGACATGTGCGCGAAGTCCGATGGCGTCACTGTCGGCCAGGCCATGAACGAATTACTCACCCGCGATCTCCGTCCAGACCTGGGTAAGATCAAAAGCCCGATCACCGTTTTCGGCGCGCTCGCCGGTCTCATTCAGTTCGCGCCCAAGGAAACCCTCGAGGCCAATTACAAGAACCAGTTCACCAACGCGACGCAGACCAGTTTCAAGTTCTTCGACAACGCGAAACACTTTATCATGATCGACGATCCCGCTGGATTCTACGCCGCCCTTGACGGCGCTCTGGCCAAGTGATCACCGAAAACAACTAAACATCCACCGAGTTCGAATAGTCGTTAGGGAAAACTAAGCATGAACCAGCGCTCCACGCCGCCGCCGCCTCGCGCCGCCTATTGGTGGTGCCAGGCCGGCGGCTGGGGCATGTTTTTCCTCTTCGCCGTTTTCACCAGCAAAGGCTACGCCGCCTTGAGCTGGAACACCGTCGGCGGCTACTTCCTTCTCGGTTGCTGCGGCGTTCTCCTCACTCACATCCTGCGCGGGATCGTCCTGCGCCGACGCTGGATCGACCTCCCGATCGTCAAACTATTGCCGCGCCTCATCGGCACGAACCTCCTCCTCGCCCTCGTCCTCGTCGCGATCGTCTGGAGCTACTTCATCATCCTCCCGCCGCCCAATCACGTCTCCTGGCTGCACGATCTGCCGGCGACCGTCGCGATCGGGGCCAGTTTCATTTTCAACGACTTCATCATCCTCACCCTTTGGTCCGGCATCTATTTTGGCGTCGCCTATTTCAATCGGCAACGCCGCCATGAAATCGAGCGCTACCAGGCCCAGACCGCGCTGGCCGAGGCAGAACTCCGCGGCCTGCGCAGCCAGCTTAATCCCCACTTCTTTTTCAACTCCCTCAACAGCCTTCGCGCCCTCGTCCTCGAAAATCCGACGCGCGCGCAAGACGCGATCACTCAGCTCGCCGCCATCCTGCGTTACCATCTGCAATCGGGCGAACGCTCGCTCGTCCCGCTGGCCGAGGAGATTGAGACGGCCGAGCAATATCTCGCGCTCGAGTTGATCCGTTTCGAGGACCGCCTCAGCATCGAGCGCACATTCGATTCGCGCGCAATGTCCTGTCTCGTCCCCCCACTCGCGTTGCAAACGCTCGTCGAGAACGCCATCAAATACGGCGTCTCCCGCGAAACCGGCGCCGGGCGCATCGCGCTCGCCTCCGCCCTCGTCGCCGATCGCGTGGAAATTTCCGTGCGCAATACCGGCCGCCTGCATGCGCCACCCGCAGGTTCCACCGGTCTTGGCCTAACGAATCTGCGCACGCGCCTCCATCTTCTCTTCGGCGAGCGCGCCTCTCTTGAATTGCACGAATCGGAAAACGGCTGGGTCGAGGCGCGTCTTTCCCTTCCCGCCACCCAAACGTTGGAGCAGATTCCCGCATGAAGGCTCTCCTCGTGGATGACGAACGCCTCGCTCGCGCGGAACTGCGGCGCCTTCTCCAGTCGCATCCCGAAATCGAAATCATCGGCGAAGCCGACAACGCTGCTCAAGCCGAGAAGAAAATCCACGCCCTTCACCCCGACCTCCTCTTTCTCGACGTCCAAATGCCCGGTCGCACCGGCTTCGAATTGCTCGCCGATTTAGCCGACGCGCCCCGCGTCATCTTCACCACCGCCTACGATCAATACGCCCTCAAAGCATTCGATTTTGGCGCGCTCGATTATTTACTTAAGCCGATCGAGCCCGCGCGGCTCGCCCAAGCACTCGCCCGTTTGCAAACCCCCGAGGAATCTCCGGAAACCCACAACTCATCGTCATCAATGCTTGGCGAAAACGAGCAGGTCTTCCTCAAAGACGGCGAACGCTGCTGGCTCGTGCGCGTGGGCGACATTCGGACATTGGAGTCGGAAGGGAATTACGCGCGCGTCTATTTCGGCGAAAATCGCCCGCTCATTCCGCGATCGTTGCAAACC
Organism: Chthoniobacterales bacterium; assembly: GCA_038258245.1. Lineage (GTDB taxonomy): Bacteria > Verrucomicrobiota > Verrucomicrobiia > Chthoniobacterales > UBA10450 > JBBSQB01. The sequence goes on along the minus strand of JBBSQB010000032.1, from coordinate 6,799 downwards.
CTCGAGACGCGACTCGATCCGCAGCTCTTCTTCCGGGTCAGCCGCCAGCACATCATCAACCTCCGCTTCGTCCGCAAAATCGAACCGTGGTTCGATGGCGGCCTCTCGCTCTCGTTAAGCGAAAACGATCCGCAGATCAAAGTCGCCCGCCGCCGTGCCCAGGAATTGCGCGAGCGTTTGAGTTTATAATTCAAAAGCGCAGTCCCGGCCCGAGCACCGCGACGAAGAACGTCGCGCAGACCAGACCGGCGACGATCCACGCCGGCGAAGTCGGAGTCGCAATGCGCAGAGCCGGCAATCGGCGGTGCAGAACGAAGCCAACCCAGACAAGCCCGGCAGAACCGAGCGCGGACGGCAACGCATCGCTCAGAATGATCCCGGGCCCTCGTGGATCGAAGACACCGCCGGCTGCGGCTAAAACGCTCGCGCCCAGCAAAGCGATCAGCGCGAAGTTTTGTGGACGCCAGCCATCGCCATCCGAAAAATTCCTCGCTAGGCTCGCTCCGACCACGCGCATCGCCGCTGCGTAGAAAATTACCCCGAAGACCACGAGCACCACCCGCCATGCGATGGCCGGTTCAAGACCAGCGACGACGAACTTCAAGTCGCCGCGATCGAGCAATCCCGAATAGATCAGGTAACCGACATTCCAAAAAGCGGTGAAGGCGAAGAGCAGGCACAAAAACGCTCGCAGATTCTGCGAACGCGGCGGCGCCAAGCGGAGCCACATCCAGGCAACCAGCGCCACCACCAGACCCATCCCCGGCCCCGCACCATCGATCGCGCGTGAACGAATGCTGCAAGCCTCATAAGTGGTCGAGAGCGACAACATACGACCTCCGCTCGCGAGGCACATGCCGCCGTGGCCAAGGCCTTCATGCGCAACATCAGCGACGAAAAACGCCGTCACGGCCACCGCCAAAAGGGTAAACGTCGATGCGATTTTCATCGGTCTTCCGCGAGCTTCAGCCAATGTCACGTGCTTCCATGGATGACAAGATTTTCTTCAGTCTGACCACTTCACTTTTACGTGCCTGCTTGACCGCACCCATAAATATGGGCGACGATGGAAACGGTGAAGACAACCCTGGAAATTTCCGATCCCTTGTTCCGACGAGCAAAAACCATCGCCGCACGTCAAGGCCGCAGCTTTAAGGAACTCGTCCACGAAGCGCTCACCGAAAAAATCGCGCGCGTCAACGGGGCCAGCCGTGAGAAAAAACCATGGATGGTCCTGGCAGGCGGCCTCAAACATCTCGCGAAAGAAACCCGCCGCATCGAAGGCGTCATCGAAGCCGAGTTCGAAAATATCGAACCCGAGGATCGGCTGTGATCCTCGACACCAACGCGCTTTCCGCCTTCGCCGAGGGGCTCGAGCCAGTCGTCGCGCGCCTCGCGACCGCGGACGAACTGCATTTGCCCGCCATCGTCCTCGGAGAATACCGCTTCGGCATCGCCACTTCTCGACGACGCCGTGACTACGAAGCGTGGCTCACCCGCGGGCGAGCGTTTTGGAATGTCCTTCCCATTGTGGAAGAAACGGCCGTGCATTACGCATCGGTTCGACAGCAACTAAAAAAAGCCGGCTCACCCCTGCCAGCCAACGATGTCTGGATCGCGGCCCTCGCGCGCCAGCATGATCTTCCAATATTGAGCCGCGACACTCATTTCGATGCCGTTCCCGGCGTCGAAAGGCTTTCGTGGTAGCGGGTTGCTTGACGCGCAAGCCGTTCCGTTTGCCTCCCACGCTGCGCGCTGGCATCCTAAGCCTCCGCGGGCATGGTCTGTCCGCAGATTACACAGATTTTCGCAGATTTTTGGAATGGGTTCCAAGTCGGTCATCTGCGCGCGTTGCTCGGGTGTTTTGCGTTCGTCGGACATGTGGTGATCGGATGCTCCTTCTCTTTAATCTGTGTAAATCTGCGTAATCTGTGGAAGAAAAAGCCCTCCCGAAACCGTCTCCGCCATTCCGCTGCGCATGTCCTCGCCACCGCCATTCTCAAGCTCTGGCCCGAAGCGCAATTCGCCGCCGGCATGAAGTTTGTTTACGCATTGTAAACGCTTTTTTCAACGACATCGATAGAAGTCTGGAAACGGCAGCGGCACCAGTGCCGATCCCCGTATTGAGCGACGGCAAGAATGCAAAGGCGTCGCGGGTAGGGTGGACGTCTCGCCCGCCGGTTTTGGCATCCTGCCAAAGTAATCTCCCGGGTCAAAATAACGCGTTGCCCTCCACGAAGTCCGCGAAGGTAAAATACCTTCGCCGGCGGGCGAGACGCCTACCCTGCCCGAGATTCGGAGCGTTCGCTTCGCCGCGTTCATCTCGTTCACGATCGCCGTCATGGTTTGATCGCCCGGAGCGTTCTTTCGGCTCCCCTTAGTTGTGATTCTTGCAACCCTTCCTCAGCGTGATGCGTATTTCTTTGCGGCAGATGGCTTGTTTCTTGCACTGCTAGGAATGTTGAACAAGAACTCCCAGCGGGTGGGCCCAACGCCTCCTGTCGTGCTCTGGCCCTTTTCGGTCGGCGGCCGGCTTATCCTTTCTTTCGGGTTGATCTGCGCGCTGCTCGCAGCCCTCGGGGCGAGTTTCTTTTTCAGCCTGGGGTCGATCCGACAGCTTTACGAAAAGGAGCGCGCTTCCAGTCAACGGGATGTGGGCAACCTCCAGTTGATAAATAAGCACGTCGATTTGCAGCAGGCGCAGATACTTCACCAGATGGTGGAGACCGATGCGGCCGCATGGGAGAACTATGAGAAGGCCATTGCCCGACTGGGAGCGGCCAATGCCAAGGGCTTGGAAGATTACCGCCGATTCATGGAGACGAAAGAGGTGTCGGAACTCTATGCGGTAGTGCGCGACGCCTTGCAGGTTTACAATTCGCGGACAGCGCAGTTGCTCGATCTCAGCCGCCAGCGGAAAACGTCCGAGGCGACGGCGTTCGCGATTGAGACGCAAGTCTCCGCGTATGATCAATATCAGACCGCCTTGAAGGCACTCCTCGACGCGGAGAAGGCGGAGGGAAATGCCTTCGCGGAGGCTACCGCGCAACAAATCCACCAAGCTTACTGGAGAAGTGTGTTTTTGGTTGGGCTCGGGATCGTGCTTGTGTTTGCAACAGGAGTATCGGTTTGGCGAATTCTCGGCACGTTTCGGGACGACAAGAGGATTCTCGGTCGCGCGGTCGAGGAGAATGAGCAGGCCTACAACGCCGTCCGGGAAGCGGATCAAAAATATCGCTCGATGTTCGATAATGCGTCGGAGGGAATTTTCCAGAACACACCGGAAGGCAATGTATTGGCCGCCAACCCGGCCCTGGCGCGCATGCTCGGTTTCGATAGCCCGGAAGAGCTGGTGAACACTCGCACCGATCTAGCCCAACAGGCGTACGTCGATCCCGGTAAGCGAGCGGAGCTGCAACGCCTGCTGCGTGAGAACGGCGGCGTGGTGAACAATCACGAATACCAGGTGAAGCGGAAAGACGGTTCCGTCATCTGGATTTCCGAGAACGTGCGCGCGATCCGCGATGCCGATGGGAAGGATCTCTATTACGAGGGAAGCGTGCAGGATATCACGGCACGGAAGGAAGCTGTGGCACGAATCGCCGAGCAAGCCGCCCTTCTGGACAAAGCGCACGATGCCATCATGGTGCGCGGTCTGGATGACCGCCTTTCGTTCTGGAACAAAGGCGCCGAGCGGCTCTTTGGTTATAACGAGCGACGAAGCGTGCGGCCGTAAATTTGAAGAACTCATCTACGCTGGGGATACCGAAAAATACCAGATGGCGACCGCGGCGCTCCTGGAACGGGGCGAGTGGATCGGTGAGATGCACCCGGCGGTGAAAGACGGCAGTAAAGTGATCGTCGAGGCGCGCTGGACTTTGGTGCGGGACGAGCAGGGCGCTCCCCAATCGATTCTCGCGATCAGTACCGACATCACGGAACAGAAGAAGCTCGAAGAGCAATTCCTCCGCACGCAACGACTGGAAAGCATCGGAACCCTGGCGAGTGGCGTCGCGCATGATTTAAACAATATTTTGCTTCCGATCATGATGGCCGCGCCGATTTTGCGTCACGAAGAAGACCCGGTCGAGCGCGAGAAATTTCTCGATATCGTCACGACGAGCGCTTATCGCGGAGCGGAGATTATAAAGCAGGTTCTCACCTTCGCGCGCGGCGCGGATGGCGAACGCATCCTTCTTCAGCCGATCCATCTGTTGGACGAAGTGGCGAAGATCGCCGGGAAGACATTTCCGAAATCAATCAACCTGCGCACCTGTTTCGACGAAAGCATCCGGTCGATCGAGGGCGATCCGACGCAACTCCATCAAGTGCTCTTGAATCTCTGCATCAATGCGCGTGATGCGATGCCGGAGGGGGGCTCGCTTTGTCTTGGAGTCGAGAATGTCAATGTGGATGAACGTCGGGCCAGCGTCACCCCGGGCGCGACGGCCGGGCTTCACGTAATGTTTGAAGTCACAGACAGTGGCACCGGCATTCCGCCGGAGGTGCTGGCGAAGATTTTCGACCCCTTCTTCACCACGAAAGGAATCGGTAACGGGACGGGCCTCGGCCTGTCGACCGTGGCCGGTATCGTCAAGAGCCATGGAGGCTTTCTGCAGGTGGAGAGCGAGCGTGGCCACACCAGCTTCAAGGTCTTTCTCCCTGCGCAACGGGCCGGTCTGGCGGCGTCGGTCGAGGCCGAAGCGCCGACACCGCTCGGACAGGGCGAAACCATCCTCATAGTCGACGACGAACCGGAGATCCGGGAAGTCGCTCAGCTCGTTCTTGAGAGGAATGGCTACAAAGTGTTGACGGCCGAAGACGGCCCCGCTGCTCTGGCCCTTTTCACTCGGCACGACGGGGGAATTGCAGCCGTCGTGACCGATCTTTCCATGCCGAAGATGGACGGGGAACAGCTCGTGCGAGCGCTCCACAAGATCGAGCCGCAATTGAAAGTCATCATTTCCTCAGCTCGCAGCGACACTAACCAAGCGGACGGAAACCTCGGGCTCCCGGCAGAAAACTTCCTGGCGAAACCCTTCACCGCCGGCACCCTGCTCGGCAAACTGGACGAAGTTCTTCACGCCTAAGCTCGAATCGGAGCTACACGCGCGCCAGAATCGGTTAACCCGACTTTTCCGTGTCTTGGGCCATCTCGCGAAAGGCCTGCGGGGAGATGCCGTGGGTTAGGTCCAGGTGTAATTGGGAACGCAGAAATTCCTCGGGGGTCATCCACTTCTCACCCACCTTGATCTGTTTGGTCCAGGCGCAGACGGTTTGGAGTCCACTCTGCAACTTCCGGATTTGTACCGTGGACGTTTTCCAATTTTTCCAAGGCGGAGCGGCTTCCGGTTGCCTCCGCCTCCGCGCGCTGGCATCCTCATCCGGAAAAGATTCTCTGCCGCAGATGAAACACAGATGAGGAAAAAACATTCGCCTTTCTGCATGTGTGTTTCATGTGTGTAAATCTGTGGCCAAAAAAATCTGAACCGACCATGTCCGACGAACGTAAAACACCCGACCAACGCGCCCAGATGACCGACCTGGAACGGCTCCGCCATTCCGCCGCGCACGTCCTCGCGACTGCGATTTTGAAACTCTGGCCCGAGGCGCAATTCGCCGCCGGCCCGCCCGTTGAGAACGGTTTCTACTACGACATCGAGCTCCCCCACCGCATCTCGCCCGACGACTTCGCGCAAATCGAAGCCGAGATGAAGAAGGAAACGAAAGCGAATCACACCTTCGAACGCGTGGAAGTTTCCCGCGCCGAAGCGCTCACCCTCGCTCAGGCCGGCGAACTCGGCGCGCTCGGCCCGCGTCCCGAGCTGAGCAAATTCAAACTCGACATCATCGAGCACATTCCCGAGGACGAAAAAATCTCGCTCTATCGCAACGGCGAATTCCTCGATCTCTGCGCCGGCCCACACGTCATGCGCACCGGCAACATCGGCGCGTTCAAGCTCACCCACGTCGCCAGTGCCTATTACAAAGGCGACGAAAAAAATCCGCAGCTTCAACGCATCTACGGCACCGCCTTCAAGAACAAGACGCAGCTCGACGAATACTTCGCCATGCTCGAGGAAGCGAAGAAGCGCGACCACCGCAAGCTCGGCAAAGAGCTCGAACTTTTCACCTTCGACGACGACGTCGGCCCCGGCCTTCCCCTCTGGCTCCCGCGCGGCGCCGCCATCATCGAGGAACTCGAAAAGCTCGCGAAGGAAACAGAATTCGCCGCCGGCTATCAACGCGTCCGCACCCCGCACATTGCGCGGGAGCAGTTGTATAAAACCAGCGGTCATCTTCCCTACTACAAAGATTCAATGTTCCCGCCGATGACCTTGTTGGAAGAAAATCACAAGAAGGCTATTTCGAATCTCCAAGCGGCCCGTGCTCGGTTTTCGTCTCAGTTCGGTCAGGCATCGGAACATGCGTGGCAACAAATCGCTGCCGACATCGAGAACGGCGAATTGAGCGAGCAACGCCGAAGTGAAATCGTCGAAGAAATCGGATTACTAAATCCTGCGGAGGACGCGGATCGTGAGAAGCTAGCTCGCTACGATGAGCTTATCGATGGCATTGGCGACCGCTACTACCTCAAAGCGATGAACTGCCCCCATCACCACAAGCTCTTCGGAGCGGTGCCGCGCAGTTACCGCGACTTGCCCCTGCGCTTCGCCGAATACGGCTGCAACTACCGCTACGAACAAAGCGGCGAACTCTTCGGCCTCATGCGCGTGCGTTCGCTCCAGATGAACGACGCCCACATCTACTGCACCGAAGAGCAGTTCGAAGAGGAGTT
>JBBSQB010000031.1:0-33122 GCA_038258245.1 Chthoniobacterales bacterium | reverse complement strand
GTCGGTGTCGGTGTCGGTGCGGTGATGATATTGCTGTCGAGCGTGACCGCGCCATTGATCGCCAGGGCGCGGCCTTCCAAGGTCGCGCCGGTGTTCATGGTGATGCTTTGGTCGGCAATGATGGTTCCGACAAAGTGACTGCCCACGCCGATCGTGGCCGAGCTTCCGACCTGCCAGAAAATATTGACCGTGTTCCCGTTCAGGAGCGAAATCTGCGACGCCGCATCAGCCAGCAGCGCGGACCCGATTTGAAAATGGAAAGCCGCGTTCGAGTTCCCCTGCGTGTCCAGGGTCAGGATCCCGCTCAGTTGCGCGAAAGTAGCGAAGCGATAAATGCCCGGCAGCAGAGTCAACCCGCCGAGATTGGTCCCAGTCAAAATCATCGTCGGCATTTCCGCCACCAGCTGATTGTAGGCTCCGAGCGCGCCCGCGTGCGCCGCGATCGCCGCCGCATCGTTGCTGTGGATCACGCCATTGATCACGGAGCCAGGCGGGAAACCCGTAATCGCGGTTCCGGGCGAGACCGAGACATCTCCCGAGATTAAAGTCGGGCCGGTATTGGTCACCGTGCTTCCGGCGAGCACCGCCGTGTCCTGCGCGCCCCCGAGGAAGATGTCCTGCGCGGTGGCGCTCAAGACGACTGCGGAAATTCCGAGCAGGGTGAGAGCGATCGTTTTAGCTCTCGAAGAAATCTCACGCATCCTGTCGCTGGAGCAGGTTGCGTGCGTCGGCGGGTTTATTCTCAATCAGCGCCACTGCCCGCGCTTCGCACAGCCTTTATTTTTCCTGTGATGGAGTTCCGCGGCCTAACAGATCGCGGAAGCCTTTCTTAATCTGTCGCGCACGTGACCGAAAAGATTCGACTCAGGCGGCAATCGCCTTCGGGAAATCCGCGAAATCCTTGAAGGCGCGCATGAAAGTTTTCGCCCGGCTCGAGCACGCGATTGAGCGAGGAAAACAATCCCGCTTTGACATCGTTCAAGGTTGCTTCCACCAGGCCAGCCTCAGCCCCAACACGCTCCATTCTTCAATCTCGCGCAGAGCACCGCCGCATTTCGCGATGAATTGATTCGCTCGTCTCCCGACTCGCTCATTCCTTTTTACTTCACGCTGGAAGGCGTGTGACCCGGCAGGTTCTCGCCGATCACCGGGCGATCACCGTCGGCCCGAGCGACGCCACGATCTTCTCGAAGCGTGGGTTTGATCGCAGCGGATCCCATTCTTCGTTCAGCTTCAGATTCCCGTAACTCGGGCCGCCCGGGAGCTTCGCGGTTTGCTCGAGCAAACCGAGGGCTCGATCCATTTCGCCCACTTGCCCGCAGATGGAGGCGAGCCGCACGGCGCTGATGCAGGCCTGCAATTCATCCCCGGTGGGTGCGTGCAATTCGAGAGCGCGTTCCGCTTCGCTCACCGCTTCATCCTTTTTCCCCAAGCGCGCGTCGATCTGCGCCACTACGCTTAGCGGGATGGCCTCGTTAGGGCGCGCCGCCACTCTGCTCGCTGCCCGCTCGCGGGCAGCCACAAACGACGCCTGCGCGTGTGGACGATCGCGGAGACCTAGCGCGATCAGACCTTCAAACCACTCTCGCGGCACGACGTAACCCGCGCTCGGGTTCATCTCCTTCGCGGCATTCGCCGTTAACGCCTCCTGCGCCGCCGGATAATCGCGCTGATCGAGCGCGAGCTGCATCCGCAAATAGGAGACGCGCGCTGGGTTGGCCGATTTGGCCGGCTCGGCGGCCAGCACCGCTTCCATTCGGTGTAAGTCAGCGCGGGCGGCGATGTCCACATTCGCGCGCGCGCTTTGCAACCCGAAATCGTCAGGCGACTGGGCCAGGGCGCGCTCGAGCACTTGCGCGGCTTCGGCATAGCGGCGCTGCTGAAAATAGATTCCACCGAGTTCAAGTTGCAGGTTGTTGTTGCGAGGATCGAGGACCGCCGCGGCTTCGAACTGCTGAGTTGCTTCGCCCCAACGGCCTTTGCGTCGCTCCACGGTCGCCGTGAGGTACGCGACATCCGGATCATTCGGCAGGGCGCGCCGGGCGAGCGCCAGTTCCGACAAGGCCGCGTCGTATTCCCGTTTTCCCCAGTAGTGATAATAGGCGCGTGCCAGGTGCACTTGCCCTGAATCGGGCTGGACCAGCGCGGCGGCATCGAGCGCCCGGGTCGCCAGCTCGAGCCGCGCCGGTGTTTGATCGAATGCCACCCAATAAATCCAAAGATGCGCATTCACGAGCGCGCAGAGCGCTGGCACAAACTGCGGGTCGCGCGCCACCGCTTGATCGAGCAGGCGGATGGCCTCCTGCACCTGCTCCGGCCGTGGCGACGTCAGCCGCACGCTGATGGCTTTGGCGCGCAGATAGAAATCGTAGGCCACCATATCCGAGGTCGGTCGAGCCTCGATCGCGGCTTTCTCGTTAGGGGAGAGCGCCACCTGCAATTCATGCGCGATCTTCTGCGCGATTTCGCTTTGGATCGCAAAAACATCCTGCAGCTCGCGATCGTATCGCTCCGCCCAGAGATGCTCATCCGTCCGGGCGTCGATCAACTGCGCGCTCACGCGCACCCGAGTCCCGCTCCGTTGCACCGTGCCTTCCAACACGTGGGCCGCGTGCAAGGCCTGCGCGATCTCCTTCAGGTTTCGCTTCGATGCGTCCTGATACTGCATCACGCTGGTGCGACTGATCACGCGCAGATCGGCCACTTTCGCGAGGGTGGTCAGGATTTCATCCTGCACGCCATCCGCAAAAAACGCGTTTGCGTCGTCCTTGCTCAGGTTCTGGAACGGCAATACCGCGATCGATTTGCTTGAGATTGTTTCCGCCGGCGCCGCCGGAGCTTGCATCGCCGCCCTTTCTTGTTCCAACCAATGACGGCCCGCGCGTTGATAGACCAGCAGCGCCAAAGCCAGGACCGCGATGCTCCCGATCAGCGCCGCAAACTTGCGCGCGCTCCAGTAAGGCAACGCCCGGATTTCCTCGTCCGTGAGATTCTCCGTCCGCTTCATTCCCTGCGGCGTCATCTCGAAAGCCCATGCAATGATCAGCGCGAGCAAAAATCCCAGCGTAAGAATCACCACGAGCGCCTTCATCAGCCACGCCGGCGCGTCGAAGGCCGGGAACAAAATCGACGCCGCCTGGAGCAGCAGCCACGAAATCACCGTGTAGGTGACGGCGACTTTATAGACATTGCGTCGCTTGAGTTCGTGAAGGAAATCCATACCGATCCGGCTGTCTCCGCATGGTCCTACCGGATTTCTGGCAATCGCGCCAGCGCAACAGCAAGCCGGAACGGAAGGGGGAGGCTCTGGCGCTGCGCTCGTGAAGAGAAACTCTTTCCGGCCTAACGTCTTTTCACTGAACGTGCGATAATCACCGGTGCAGAAAAAGCGATTCGCGGAACTCGGCCTCGCGCCCGAAATCTTAAAGGCAGTCGAGCGCATGGGATTCGAGGAAGCCTCGCCCATCCAGTCCGCCGCCATCCCCGTCCTTCTCGAAGGCGCCGATGTCGTCGGCCAATCGCAGACCGGCTCGGGCAAGACGGCAGCCTTCGGCATTCCCGCGATTCAAATGGTCGATCCCGGGCTGCGCGCGCCGCAGGTGATCATCCTCTGCCCAACGCGCGAGCTGGTGGTGCAGGTGGCGGAGGAAATCGCCAAGCTCGCCTTCTTCAAGCGAGGCGTGCGCGAGCTGCCGATCTACGGCGGGCAATCCTATGAGCGGCAATTCCGCGGGCTCAGCGCCGGCGCCCAAATCATTATCGGCACGCCGGGCCGGGTGATGGATCATCTGGAACGGAAAAGCCTCCGGCTCGACCAGATCAAAATGGTCATCCTCGATGAAGCCGATCGCATGCTCGACATGGGCTTCGTCGACGATATCAAGACCATCCTGCGGCAGGCGCCTAACGAACGGCAGACCGTCTTCTTCTCCGCCACCATTCCGCGCCCGATCGCGGAGTTGATCAAGACGTTCACCAAGAATCCAGTCAACGTGCGGGTCGAAGCCGAGGCGCTCACCGTTCCGGCGATCGAGCAGATTTATTACGAAGTCGATCGCCGCTCGAAACTCGAAGTGCTCTGTCGCCTCATCGATCTCGAGGACGTAAAGCTCGCGATCATTTTCTGCGCGACCAAGATGATGGTCGACGACCTGACCGAGCATCTCAGCGCGCGCGGTTATAACGCCGACAAGTTGCATGGCGACATGACCCAGGCCATGCGCGAACGCGTGATGGGGAAATTTCGCAAAGGAGTTGTCGAGATCCTCGTCGCCACCGACGTCGCCGCTCGCGGGCTCGACGTCGATAACATCGAAGTCGTCTTCAATTACGACCTGCCCCACGACGGCGAAGATTACGTCCACCGCATCGGCCGCACCGGGCGCGCGGGGAAAGGGGGCAAAGCCGTCACCTTTGTCGCCGGCCGCGAGATTTACCGGCTGGAAAACATCCAGCGTTTTACCAGGAGCCGGATCCGCCGGGAGAAAATCCCCACCGTCGAAGAAGTGGAAGGCAAACGCGCCAACGCGCTCGCCGAAGCCCTCCGCGAGACTCTCGCGAAAGGCGAATACAAACGCCACGACGAGATGCTCGATCGTCTTCTCGGGCAGGATTACTCGGCCACCGATATCGCTTCGGCGCTCATCCACTTGTTAGGCGAAGACCGCACTCGCGCCGGCCAACCGATCCCGGAAGATCGCGCCGGCGGCCCCGGCCGTTTCCCTGAGCGTGGCGCCCGCGACCGCCGCGAGCAGACCCGGTCCGTTTACGAAGCAGACCAACCGCGCAGCCGTGAACGCCGGAACCGTCCCGCCCGTCCCTCGCCGCACCGCGGACCGCGCGAAGAGGCCGGCACCGTTTCGCATGAAGCCGGCATGGTCCGTCTCGCCTTCAACGCCGGCCGCGCGCATAACGTGCAGCCAGGCGACTTCGTCGGCGTCATCGCAGGCGTGACCGCGATCCCGAAAGGCGAGATCGGCGCCATTCATCTGCAAGCGACGAAGACCCTGGTCGACGTCGCCGAACCGCGCGTCGCCCTCATTTTGAAAAAGCTCAACGGCATCCAGTTCAAAGGCCGCAAGCTCCTCGTGCGCTTGGCGAGCTAGCGCAATTGGGCCGATTGGGTGTCAGGGACGACAGATCGGAAGAGAGGCTCCGCGTTGTATCAATGCGCGTCGCGCAGGGCGTGGACGATTGCTTCTGTGCTCGCGCGTTCTTTGTAGCCCTCCAGGAAGAGCTTGGCGCGAATGACGCCGTCGGTGCCGATGATGTAGGTGCCGGGGTAGGGAATCCCGCTCGTGCGGCCTGTGGCTTCTTTGTTGCGAATCCCGCAGGCGTCGATGGTTTTGCTGCCGATGTCGGAGAGCAGCGGGTAAGTGATTAATTTCCTGACCGCGAACCGCTTCGGAATACTTGCCCGCCTTATAGAGTTGAGTGACTTGCTGATTGAGTTTATCCGCCTCCGAAGTCTATGTTGATGGCCGGTTTCCGGCCTGCGCCGACAGACCGATCAACAGAATTGTGCTGATCGCTGCAAAGGTGGATATTCTTCGGCTGCGCATTTAGTTTTCAACGGGGCTTTCCTTGCGAACTCATAATGAACGGACCGGCCAACCGAACCGCTTCAAGCAGGCCATGTTCTTTGCGCAACTTTACCAGCCAATCGCGCTGCACATCGGCTAACGCTTGTGGCGCATTGTGCGTTTTCTCCGCAGCATCGTAGAAAGCGAGCATGATTTGCACGGTGGTTTGATCGCTGATCGGCCAGAGCGTCATCAATAAATTCTGCGCCCCAGCCTCAACAAAGCCGCGGCGCAAACCCATCACGCCTTCTCCAGCGCGTGCCTCGCCAGAGCCAGTGTCGCAGGCAGATAACACGACGAGCCAGGTATCATCCAATTTAAGTCCGCCAACTTCTTCTGCCGTTACGATGCCATCGTTTTCCGTGGGCGGAACTTCACCGCGTCCCCATGCCTGCAGTGTCGTCTGAGCTCCAGCCAGGGCCAATCCGCTGCGATGCATCGGATTTACAAGCTTGCTTTTTGGAATCTCCTGATCGCTTTGGGATGGATCGTTTGATTTTCCAAGATCAACTTCCGGCAAAAAAAAGCCGTGAGTAGCAAGATAAAGAACCTGCGGGGAGTTAACTTGCCGCAACTGCGCTTCGGTGGCGTTGGCTCCAACAAAAACTTTCGTTGATGTCCCGCCGCGTTTCTCGAGTGCAGCGGCTTCCCGGGCAGTGCCTGGAAGGGGTGGCAGCGATATACTTTGCAAATCCCGCATTTCAATCGAACGCAACGCAACAGCGGTCCCTCGATTGGAATCTGGTGATGCTGACTTACTGCCAAAATCGGGGTTGGCGTAAACGGTAGTCTGCTTATTTACCGCCGCTTTAGTTAGTCGCAGCAGATCACGCCCGCTGGCGACGTAGCGAATGAAATACTTTTCGGCGAGGAACTTGTCGTCAGAGCCAATGAGTGTGGCAAAGGAAACAAAGTTTAGCGCGCTATCCGGGCTAATAATGACAGTTTTGGTTTCAGCAGGCAGAGCTTTCTCAATCGGCGTCCAGATTTGCGCGTATAACGCGCGCAGCACGCCACTAAGCGTTGCTTCATCGGTCTTTCCACGCACGGATTTCTGGTAAAGGGATATGTTCTTTTCGATCTCCGTCGCGCGGCCTAGTGGAACCCATTTAGGCTCGTGATCTGAGGCGATCACGACAGCACCGTATCGCGCCTCAAATCTCGTGTCTGGAAAGTACAACGACGACACGCTGCTTCGATAGGACGATCCGCTGCTTCGATAGTAATGATACTGTTTTTCAAAGTGTGCCGCGAATTTTCCACCTCGATAATACGAGTAGTGTAAGACCTCTACTAAGGTTTCATCTTTGCTGAGAGCGGATTGCACTTGAGACACGGTCACGCTCAAAGCGCGACGGACGCGACCAAGGCCAGCGACTTGTTTCGCAAGTCCGGCCTCGAGCTCCTCAACCCTGTCGGAGAGTTTTTTCTTTTCGGCGTCCCGTTTTTCGAGTGCTTCGTCAGAAAAATCCTTCGGAGTCTCTAATTGCAGTTGCATGAACCGCTGCTTTGCGTTGCGCAGCTCGTTCACGGCAGCATGCTGTTTAGGATCTTCGCTGGCTTCTGCGACAAGCCGGTCTTCCAGCAGTGAGTCGAGGACTACTCCTTTTTGCCTAAGAACGGACTCGGCGAGCTCGCGGGCATTGCCGAGCGTAGCAAGCAAATCGTAAGGGTGGATTGTCCTCTGAAATGCCAGGCGCTCGTCCTCGGACGTAAAGGACAAAATGTTTGATAACACCTTTTCTTGTGCCAGACGTGCCTGTTCAGCAAGGCGTAACGCTTCATCCAAGTAAACTTGTTTCACCGCCTTTTCGGTTCGCCATGGTGTGGTTGCCGACGATCTCAAATCGGAGAAGATTCGGATAGACCCGAGCGTGTCAGGTCCAAAAGCCCTATCGTAGCATAAGAATGCGAGATCGCTCAGGCTCTGTGCGGTCTTTGGATTTTCTGGGCCAAGCGTTTTCTGGCGGATTTTGAGCGTGCGGCGCTCCAGCGCCGCCGCCTTGGCGTAGTCGCCCCTCCGTCGATAGAACCACGCCAGCTGTTGAAGGGTCCCTGCGGTGTATGGGTCGCGCGGGCCGAGCGTTTTCTCGCGAATTGTCAGCACGCGTTGATAGAGCGGCTCGGCTTTGGCGTAATCACCCATCTTCTCATAAAGGAACGCCAGCTTGTTGAGGCTCGTCGCGGTGTCTGGGTGTTCTGGGCCGAGCACTTTCTCATCGATCCTGACCGCACGTTGGTACAGCGGCTCGGCTTTGGCGTAGTCACCCATCTCTCGGTAGAGGCGAGCGAGATTAATAAGGCTTTTGGCCGTATCTGGGTGGTTCGGGCCGAGCGTTTTCTCGTCAATTTCGACCGCGCGTTGGAACAATGGCTCTGCCTTGGCGTAGTCGCGCGTTTCTCGATAAAGTGCCGCCAAGTTGTTGAGGGTCTGCGCGGTCGGCGGTTGTTCAGGACCAAGCACCTTCTCGCGGATTTTGAGCGCCTGTTGAAACAGCGGTTCAGCTTTATCGTAGTCGCCTATTTTGACATACAGCTCTCCCAGATCGTTGAAGCTTTCCGCCGTATATGGATTATCCAGGCCGAGCCTCTTCTCGCGAAGTTCCAAGACCCGCGTGGCAATTGGAATAGCGTCGGAGTACTTGCCCGCCTTATAGAGTTGAGTGACTTGCTGATTGAGTCTATCCGCCTCTGTTCCAGGTGTTGTTGATGACGGTTTCGCGGCAAGCGTGGACAGACCGATCAACAGAATTGGGCAGATCGCTGCAAAGGTGGATATTCTTTGGTGGCGCATTTAGTTTTTAACGGGGCTTTCCTTGCGCACTCATAATGAACGGGCCGGCCAACCGAACCGCTTCCAGCAGCCCCTTCTCTTTGCGCAGTTTGACCAGCCAATCGCGTTGCACATCGGCTAACGCTTGCGGCGCATTGTTTGTTTTCTCCGCGGCATCGTAGAAAGCGAGCATGATTTGGACGGTGGTTTGATCGCTGATCGGCCAGAGCGTCATCAATAGATTCTGCGCGCCGGCCTGGACAAATCCTCGCCGCAATCCCATCACGCCTTCACCGGCCCGCGCTTCTCCCGACCCTGTATCGCAGGCGGAGAGAACAACCAGCCAGGTGCCGTCGAGCTTCAATCCGCCAACTTCTTCCGCCGTAACGATGCCGTCGTTTCCCGCCGGCGGAGCTTGGCCATGCGCCCATGCCTCCAGCGTTTTCTGCGCCCCGGCCAGGGCGAGCCCGCTGCGACGCATCGGGTTAACCAGCCGCTTCTTTGCGACGTCTCCAACGGATTTCTCTCCCTTCCTGCCAGGCTCGATCTCAGGTAGAAAAAAACCGTGTGTCGCCAAATGAAGAATCCGCGGCGAATCGACTTTCTCCAGTTCCGCTTTGGTGGCGTTCGCGCCGAGAAATACTCTGGCTGATTTCCCGAATCTTTTTTGCAGCGCAGCCGCTTCCGTCGCTGTGCCAGGCAACGGTGGCAGTGACAGGCCGTCGAAATCGCGCAGTTCGATCGAACGCGAGGCGACCGACGCGTCCCTCGATGACTCTGATGCTGTCTTGCCGCTGAAATCCGGATTGGCATAAATGACAGCATCCGACACTCCGGAAGATTTTCTTTCCCGTAACAAATCGCGCCCGCTGGCCACGTAATGAACGGCGTATTTTTCGCTGAGAAACTTGTCGCCAAGACCGATCAACGTGGCGAACGAAACAAAATTTAGCTGACCATCAGGACTGATGATTACCGTTTTTGTTTCGGCGGGCAGGATCTTCTCAATCGGCGCCCAAACTTTTTTATGCAGCGCGCGCAAGGTGGTCGTGAGTGTTGCCTCATCGGTTTGTCCCCTAACGGATTTGTTGTAGACATCAATGACGGCCTTGAGCGTCTCACCGCGCTCCAAGGCCACCCATTTCGGTTGGTCGCCTGGAAGAATAACAATGGCTCCGTAGCGAACGTCGTCTTTGGGTTGTCCAGTGTAATAATCGTAGCGAATAAACTCGATCAGTGCCGCGGCTTTGGGGATCGCCGATTGAACCTGCTTTACAGTTACGCCGAGCGCACGTCGGCTTCGCCCCACTCCCGCAACCTGCCGCGCGAGCCGAGCTTCAAGGTCTTCGAGTTCCGCCTCAACTTTTTCTCTTTCCCGGCCTTGCCCGGCAATCCCTTGCTTGAGCCGGGTTTTGCCACTGCGGATTCGCTCGACCAACTCGCGTGTCTTCGGATCGGTGCTGGCTTCGCCTATCAGGCGATCTTCCAGCAAGGAATCGAGCACAATTCCCTTTTGGCGGAGAACCGCCTGGGCGAGATCGGCGGCGTCGCCTAACGTGCCAAATAAGCGGTAAGGGCGGGTCGTTTTCTGGAAGGCCAACCGTTGTCGTTCCGACGTGAACGAAAGGATGTCGGCCAGTTGCTTTTCCAGCGCGACGTTCCGGCTCACGGCCAGTTTCGATGCTTCGTCCAATTTACCGCGGCGAATAGCGAGCAAAGCCAGGTTTTCAAGGATCGTTCCCGTCTCGGCGTTTGCTTCGCCGAGCGTTTCCTGGTCGATCTTCAGCGCCCGCTGGAAGAGCGACTCCGCTTTATCGAGATGGCCGCTGTCGCGATAAATCATGGCCACGTTGCTCAGCGCTTCGGAGACTTTTGGATGCTTCGGCCCCAACGCTTTTTCCCGGATTTTCAACGCCTGTTCGGCGAACGGCAGAGCTTTTTTGTATTCGCCCATCTCCCAATGCAAGACGGCGAGATTGCTCATAGTGTAGGCGACGTCCGGCGTATCGGCGGTGGCGCTCTTTTTGTAATCCTTGAGCACCTGGAGAAAGAGCGCCTCAGCCTTGGCATACTGGTGCGATTCGTCGTAAAGAAGCCCCAAGTTGTTAAGGGTGGTGATGGTTTCTTGGTTCTGGGGCCCCAGCACCTTTGTGAAAATACGGTTCGCCCGCTGGAAGAGCGGCTCGGCTTTCGCGTAATCGCCCATGAGCAGATAAAGCCCGGCGAAGTCGTTGAGGCTGCGCGCGGTCTCAGGATTTTCCGGTCCCAGGCCAGTCTCGCGAACCTCCAGCGCGCGCCGGTACAACTTCTCCGCTTCGGGGTAGTTGCCTTTATCCTGCAAAAGGCCTGCCAGATTATTAAGACTGATCGCGAGGTTTGCATCTTTCGGTCCGAGGACGCGCTCGCGCGATTCCAAAGCACGCCGGTAATAATCTTCAGCGACAGAAAACTCACCGATGGTGCGGTAAACAAAACCGAGATTATTCAGGCTAGACGTGGTAAAAAACGCATCCGGGCCGAGCATTTTTTCTGAGATGGCGAGCGCGCGCTTGAACATCTGCGCCGCGCGCAGGTAATGACCGGCCGCGAAATACATGAGGCCGCGATCGTTGATGCTCTCGGCCGTGTCGGGATGATCGGGGCCAAGTTTCGTTTCGCGAATCCGCAATGCCCGCTCGTCAATCGGCAGCGCCTTGGCATTGTCATCCGCGCTGAAATAAATGTCTCCCAAGACGGCCAGAGCGGTCGCAGTTTCCACATCATCCGGTCCGCGGGCTTTTTCATAGATCGCCACCGCGCGTTTGGCCAGCTCGATCGCCTTTGGAAGATCGCCGGTCCCCTCGTAAATCCCTGCCAGCTCGCGGAGCGTGTTGGCCACCTCGACGTGTGCGGGGCCGAGCGTTTTCTCCTGTATCGCGAGGGCTTTTTGATAAAGCGCCAGTGCCTTGGAGAATTCCTGTTGCCCGTTGAAAACGTTGCCCAGATCGACCAGGGCTCGCGCGGTCGTGGCGTTCTCTTTGCCCAACAATTTCTCCGCCGTTTGTACCTCGCGTTCACAGAGAGGAAGAGCTGTGGCGTAGGCCTCCGTCTTATTGTAAGCCCGCGCCAGATCGTGGATCGCGTCTAACGTTTCCTTTTTTTCCAGTCCGATTGTCGCTTCGCAAAGCTTCAGCCGTTCTTCAGCAATCGGGACCGCCTCGCGATAATGCCCACTTTCAAACGTCTTCTCGAATTGTGACTGCAGTTTCTCGAGACTGGCCGGGGCAGGCGATTGCCCGCAAACATTCGCAACGACGAGCAGGAGAATCGCCGCGAGAAGGCTTATTTTTCTCTCGCGCATGGGTTGCGGGTAAACGATAATAGCCAAACGGAAGGCAGCCGGTCAATGAAATTAAGCACGCGCACGATCCTCCGGAGCGCTCTCTCCCTGGCCTTCGTTAGCATGTTGGCAACGGCGCATGCGGAAAGTTATGCCCGCGTTTGTGCAACGACGATTGACTCCGAATCGAACGAAATTCCGCTCGCGGAAAGCTCTGCGCCCGGCCCCGGGGAAAAGCTTGTAGTCCACATGGACGCAAACGCGGAATGCGTCGCATTGATCCTTCCGTTAGTCGACAAAGGTTCTCCCCGGCTGGCCAATGGCTGGCGGCCGCAGATCGTCGGGTTACCGCAGTGGGACGAAAGAAAAATTCCCTCGCCCCCGGCAGTCTGGAACTGGAACAAAGGGGCCGATCCATTCGAGCTTTGGATCTTTTTCTTTAAGCGCGATGCGGCCGGGCTGGATCAAATTCATAAACTGGTCGAGGCGATGCAAAAGCCCGATCTCGATCAAACGATTCTCACCCAGCTGACACGAAAGATTTGCGAGAAACTGGATGCACGCATGACGGGTAAGCAGCCGATTATTCAAGGACCGAAAGCCGGCGCTGCGCTGGTGGGCGGGACGATGCGCTCCACCGAGTTTCCGTGGCGAAACTACGCAGAGAAGGTCAGTCTGAACGACGCGCTGGAAGGCACGCTGGTGCTGCGTCATGGCCGGTGAGGACCGAGAGCAGCTTTGGTGGACGAAGCCGTGGCCTCTGCACCTTTGTCTTTGTGCCTGCGCGGTAGCGGTCGTCCTGACTTTCGGCAACCCGCTCGAGACGCAAGAACTGGAATGGGTCGGGCAGTGTCTGCGATGGCGATTTGCCGCCGGTTGGGCTCCGCCCGTCGATCGATCGATCGTCCATCTCAACATCGATCAAAATGATCTCAAGGCTCTTTCCTCGCTCGATTCTGAATACGCGACGGCCGCGCGCATAATCCGAGAGGCTTCGGCGCTGGGCGCGGATGTAATCGCTTTCGACATCGTGTTCGCGCGCGCGAATCCGGTAACAGCTCAGCCGTTGCTCGACGCGATTGCCGAACACCAGAATGTCGTTCTGGCCGAAGCATTGAATGCAGCACCCGGCGAACCCGAGCCATCCGTGCTGGTCCGCTCATTTCCCTTTGAAGAGATGCCCCCGGCCCCGGGTGGGTTGATCAACCTCGGTGCAGATGCGGACGGTGTGATCCGCCATTATGATTTGATTGACCAGACGACGGGCGGTTACGAACCGTCGCTCGCCTTCGCGGCCTACCTGCTATTCATGGGGCTTGATTGGAAACGGGACGTCTCGTTTCCCGATCCGGGCACAGCGGAATGGCGGGAGATCTCGCCTACTGATTTTGTCACGATGATTCGGCGACGCGTGCCAGTTGGCCCAGCGTTGCTTAATTTTCGCTGTCCTTGGGCCGTAGAGCGCAGCCCGGCAGCGTTTGATTACATGAATCTTCGCCAACTTGATGCGCTGTTCGAGAGCAATAATGGCAAGGCCAAACTAAAACCGCTCAGCAATAGGATCCTCTTTGTCGGCTACGTGGCCACCGGTCACGGCGATCTGGGTTCCACGGTATTCGGTTCTCACGAGCCGCTCGTTTATCTGCATTCCACCGCGCTCGATGATCTCATGCAATCACGATGGCTGATGCGGACGGGTCCGCTGGGGGATGTGCTCTGGCTTTTATCCGCGCTCTTGATGCTGGGCGGGGCCCAGCGGTGTCACCGCAAATGGACGCTGGTCTTATGGTGGGCGTTTGGGCTGGTCGTTGTGGTTATAGTTGGGGGCGCCGCGCTGCTGCGATGGAATTTAGTCCCGCCGACAATGGCGACAGCCAGTCTCTGGAGCCTTGCCACAGTGCTTGAGATTGGGCGACGCCACACAAACGAATTACTCCAACGTCAGCGACTACGAAACACCATGGGGCTCTACTTTTCGCCGCATGTTTTAAAGAGCGTCCTCGAAAACCCCGGACGGCTTGATCCGAAGCGAGTCGAAATCACGGTATTGCTCACCGACCTTCGAAATTCGACTGCTCTCGCCGAGCAGCTCGGCACTGAGGGGATGCTTAATCTGCTCAATCAAATCTTTGCAGTCGAAAATGACGCGGTCTTTGCCGAAGACGGAAGTTTGGAAAAGCCCGTGGGCGATCAGTTCCTGGCCTATTGGGGCGCGCCCGATCTGCAGCCCGATGCCGCGGATCGAGCGTTGCGGGCGGCGCTGGCTCTGATAGAGGGAATGCACAAACTGGGCGAAGAGGTCGATTCGGACGTGAGGAAACTCTTTGGCTACGGTTTGGCGTTGCACGCCGGGGAGGCGCTCATCGCGAACATCGGATCAGCCCAGTTCTTCCACTACGGCGTGATCGGCGATCTCATTAACGCGACGGCCCGCGTGGAATCTTTAACGAAATACTACGGCGTGCTGGCGCTGGCCACGAAAGAAGTACACGAATCGTTGGCCAAGGTGCCCGAATCCCGGCTGATCGATCGCGTGATTGTGAAAGGGAAGTCCAAGCCGCTCGAATTATTCGAGCTGCGCCACATGTTTAGCCCGAAGAATTTTCAGGAGATCGCGGCGGAATACAGCGCGGCGTTCGCGCTCTATCAGAATGGTGAGTTCTCGACCGCGGAGCGCCGGTTTCGCGTGTTGAGCGAGTGCGACAGGCCGAGCGCGGTGCTTGCTCAAAGATGTGCCGAATTGGCGATCCGTCAGCCGTCCGACTGGAACGGTATTTTCATGATGATGGCGAAGTAGCCGGTCGCCCGGGCCCTCTCTCGGAGTCAAAGCTTCCCCTCATCAGAGATGGGCTCGATCCTCGCTTCAATGCACACCCTGCAAGGCGTGGAGGATCGCTTCCGTGCTGGCGCGTTCTTTGTAGCCTTCCAGGAAGAGCTTGGCGCGGATGATGCCGGCGGTGCCGATGATGTAGGTGCCGGGGTAAGGGATGCCGCTGGTGCGTCCGGTGGCGTCTTTGTTACGGATGCCGTAGGAGTCGATCGTTTTGCTGCCGGTATCGGACAGCAATGGGTAGGTGATCGATTTCTTCGTCGCAAACCGCTTCAAGATTTCCGACGAGTCGTAGCTGATGGCGACAAGCTGCGCGCCATTGGCCTGAATCTTAGCGAGATCTGATTGCAGTTGGACCAACTGCCGCTGGCAGAAGGGTCACCAATCGGCCGATCGGAAAAAGACAAGCGCGACCGGGCCCTTCTTGAGCAATGCGGCGAGGGAAATCTCCCGGCCATTCTGGTCGTTGAGGGTGAACTCAGGAGCTTTTTGGCCGGTGGCCATGCCGACCTTTTCCGGTGACGCCGAGTCGGCGGCGACCAGATTGCACGCGAACAGCAGCAGCGAGCCGGCCGCAAAAAAGTTGGCGAGAATTGCAAACGTCATGCGGGAAGTGTAGCGGGAGCCGCCGCTTTGTCACCTATGATATAGCTTTCGGCGGCTGGTTATTCAGGCGGCAGCTCGACGCGGGCGGTGAAGACCCATTTCTCGGCGCTGGCTAGATCGGGGAAGGCGGCGATGCGGCGGTTCGCCCGCCGGGTGCGGCTGATGAAATCAAGAATGGCCTTCATCGGGCCGGTTCGTTCACTCACGACGACGGCGCGACAAATCGGTTTTTCGGAAAGAGGATCAACGATCAATTTGGCGGCGATTTCCTCGCTCACCCGCGCATCCGTCACCGCACCCGTGCCGGCGGTGATGGTCAATCGTTGTTCCGTGTCGATGGTCAGGATGACGGGCATCGCGAGAGAACCTAAGCCTATTGCCCGCCGAGGCCCGCATCTTTCCAGCGTCGCGCAATTTTCTCTCTCGGTGCATGCGTCGCTATTCGTGGCCGCCTTTTGGGCGTCAGTCGTCCAAGTGATAAGCAATGCCGCGCGGCTCCGGAGCGTTGCTCCAGCGTCAGTGAGCGTCTTTGAGGGCAAAGAAGAACTTTATTGTCCGAAGATTTCCCCCTTTCTCGATCCCCGCGGATTACAGCCGGGTTCAGGAAAAAATCTGCCTTTAATCTGCCGAACCTGTGGATGAGCTGACCCAACCGATAATCCGAGAGAAAAACGTGCACCTTAACGGGACGGAGAACGCCGGCGACGCAGAAGGTAAATGAGAGCTCCTAGAAGCGTGACCGGAAGTGCTGCGCTCATTATTGGTCGCGCAATGATGAAGCTGACTGTGCAGGCGCTTGCGCGCAGCCATCCCGGCAGGAAATCCAGCCCAGCGCCGCTCACTCGATGCAGGAGGATGGCGCCATCGAAGTCGGCCGAGAGCGCGGTCGGCATGCGTCCGTGATTTTCCAAACGCGAGGTCCCAGGCGCGGTCCAGTCTTCCGAGGCGTGGCGGAGATCGAGGAAGAAATCGCGCGGCGATTGCTGGCTAAGCTGTTCCTCCACGCTCCAGCGCGGACCATGCGGGATGGGTTTCGGCGCGAGCGCTAAGAGAAAACCGAGACCATGGGCCTGGTCGATGGTCGCCGTGTCGATGGCCGAGCCGGTCTCAGCAAAGAGGCCGATGCTATAGATACCCTGGTGCAAGACATCGTGCAGATGCTGGCCCATCGATGGGATGGTTTTGCCGAGTGAGTTATAATGAAGATGACTGTGGTGCGCCCACAGAATTAACTTCGCCGGGCCAGGGAACGTCTTTAGTTCGTGAAGCACGAGCAGCGCGTTGAGCGCATCGCGTACACGCTGATAAGTGATCATGGAACGCTGGTCCGCCCTCCACTCCTGGCAAAGTTGGAGGCGATTACGTACCATGGCGGGGATGAGGCGCAAGTCGGCGACGTGAACGGCGGGGCGCGTTCGCGCGATACTGGTGGCGACGGGACCGCTGAGCCACGCTTCGATTTCATCCACGGTCTGACTAACGTTCGCTTCCTTCGCGCAATCGAGCGCAGGGGCGAGCTCTTCGCTCCACTGTTTGATTCTCTCCGGGTCGATCGCCCGATCGTAAGGCGCGAGCGCGGCGAAGAAGGCGCCCAAGCTTTGCGCCGTTGATCCTCCGTAGGCCCGCGCGGTGCCGGATTGGAGATCGAAGCTGGTGACGTAAAGCGGGTGTGCCGTCGACTGGGTGCTCAAGGCATACTCGAGTACGTCCTGCATCGGTGCGGTCTGCCAGAGGCCGAAGAACATTTCTCGCTTCATCGTCGCGGCGCGTTCTTTTAGCGGGCTAGCATCCCGATACGCGTGTTCTTGCGCGGTCCAGGCATCCATGAGTGAACCCTCGAACGCGATTACGTTGAATCCCATTTGCTCGTGCAAATAGCGTACGATCTGCAGACGCACTCGCGGCATTTCACGGGTCACGTGGATCGATTCGCCGAGAGCTACCACCGGACTGGGACCGATCGGGGAAGAAAGGAAGGCGTAATTTGCCTTCGTATAGGGCTTGGTTACGTCTAAGGTGACGGGTCCCGTCACCGCGTGAAGACCCATCGGAAAAACCGCAAGAAAAACAACTACAAGAAGATTCATTTTTCTTAGGATGCGGAGACTGCAGTGTTTGGATTCAACAAAGAACGACAGTTTGATGGCGGTTCGTGCCAGAGGGGCTCCAGCCAACTGCGGGGGCACTCACATCCACCCGACGCAACAGGACTGCATTCAGTCTTCGAAGACCGCGACGAGGTTCGCCCCGATCTCGAGCCGTAAAGTGCTCAATGCACTCGCGTCACTCGGCGAAAGCAAAGATTACTCGCCAGAAAGCGATCGCCGCTAAGAGGAATGCAACCGTGGCGGGCACGAAGGCAAATGGCGCGTGCAGCCGAGGCGAACTGTTTCTTAGAAGTGCGCGCCGATGTATTCCCACATCTGGTTATGCCAGTAAGGCCATTCGTGGCCGCCTTTCGGACCCCAATCGTCGAGGTGATGAGCGATGCCGCGGTTTCTTAGCACTTCGGAGAAGGCATAGGTCGGGCCGGGCACTTCCCATGGGCCACAGCCGGTCGC
The DNA here is from genome assembly GCA_038258245.1 of Chthoniobacterales bacterium. GTDB lineage: Bacteria > Verrucomicrobiota > Verrucomicrobiia > Chthoniobacterales > UBA10450 > JBBSQB01. The sequence continues at coordinate 15,451 of JBBSQB010000031.1, read as the reverse complement.
GAGGTGGATGTCGCAACTGGCGAGCTGGTGAAGAAACCAGGGATCGCTCTGGTTCGCCATGTAGTCGATCGGGTTATTGAAGTAGAAGTTGTCGTCGTACATTCCATCCATGGAATCGCGCATGTCGTAGACGCCGGAGAGACCGTAGCAACGCTTCACACGATCGGGATGTTTAAAGAGCGTGTTGGCGGCGTGAAAGGCGCCGAGCGATGCGCCGTAGGTGGTGATCGGGATGCCGCTGGTCTGGCATTGGGATTCGATGAAGGGGAAAACTTCGCTCGCGACGTAGTCGTCGTATTGCGCCTGCATCCAACTGCGATGGAAGGGATGCGCGCCTTTGTTTTGGAACGAATCGCTTTGGACGCCGTTGATCGAAAAGATACGGATACGCCCTTCCTCAATGTAGGGCGAGAGAGTGCGAATCATTCCCTGGCCTTCCTGTTCCGACTCGTCGCCGCCGCTGGTGGGGAAGGCGAGGATGGGCATGCCGTAGTGGCCGTAAACGACGACGCCCATGTCGCGGTTGAGACGGGGTGAATACCAACGGTGATAGTCGCGGTGCATAGGCGGCGAGAATAGCCGGTGGTTTGTGAGGCTCAAGCCCGGTTTCGAAAGGGAGTGCGGAAACTGGCAGGAGTCTCCGATTCGACGAGAGGCGGGTATCTGGGTGTCGTGAAATCTTGACAGAGCGTGGTCGAAACGCCCAGCCTCGAAGCATGCATATTCCCTCCAGATACCGACCGGTCTGCCTTGTCCTCGCGGCCGGCCTTTTTTTCGCCGCCAGACTTGTGGCGGAGGACAAGGAACTCTCCGCCTCCACTCCAACCGTCGCGAACCAGCCGCCGCATCTGCTGCTCGCGAATGTCTGGAATCCATCGATCGATCCGACCGGCTGGTGGATGAGCGAGAAATACGATGGTCTGCGAGGTTATTGGGACGGAAGGAAGTTATGGAGCCGCAACGGAAACGCGATTCACGCGCCGGATTATTTCCTTGCCGAGCTACCGCGCGATGTGGCGCTGGACGGAGAGTTATGGATCGGCCACGGCAAGTTTGAGGAGACGATTAGCATTGTGCGTTCCGATACGCCGGACGACCGCTGGAAACGCGTGCGCTTTATGGTCTTCGACGCGCCGCAAGCCAAAGGTTTGTTTGAAGAGCGAATGCAATTTTTGCGCGCGACGCTCCCCGAAGAAAACTGCTATGTGAAAATCGTGGCGCAGGAGCGCTGTCAAAGCACGGCGCAGCTCCTTGCGGAACGTGATCGCGCCGTCGCGGAAGGCGCTGAAGGGTTGATGCTGCGCAAGCCAGAGTCCGCCTATGAACACCGCCGTTCACCGACCTTGCTGAAGGTAAAGCCTTACCAGGATGCGGAAGCGACCGTGATCGCGCACGAGCCGGGGAAGGGGAAGTTCACGGGCAAACTTGGCTCGCTCCGGGTGCGGACCGAGGACGGCCGAGAATTCTCTGTCGGGAGCGGCCTCACGAATACCGAGCGGGAGTCGCCGCCACCGGTAGGAACAGTGATCACCTATCGGTTCCGCGGACTTACGGCAAAAGGTCTGCCGCGCTTTCCGACTTACCTTCGGGTGCGTCACGATTAAGGCGTGAAGCGGCGTCGGCTCGTGGAAAGAAACGACAAAAAGACGTTGGAGCGAAAATAAAATCGACCAACCCCCGATTGAGCAGCACCACAAAAATCGGGCGGGGCACGATTCGACAACGGTGCAGGTGGGCGCTCATGTTGTCGCGCGGACGGAAATGGCGCACCTTGGGCAACATGAATCCGCTGCGCTTCTCCTTACTATTTTCGTTGGTCATGACGGCCCGGACCATGTCTCTGCCGGCGGCGCCGCCGATGACGCCTGGAAGCTATCGCGATTGGAACGGAAAAATCGACGAGGTGGTGGTGAAGCGCTCTTTCCGGGCGGATGACTACGCGGACATCCAGGTGGCGCCGCTCGATATCACGAAGGTGACGGTGCCGGAGAGGAAGGGCGAATCTCGCGCGGCGATTGAAGCACTTTTGCCGTCGTTGAAGCCGGCGTTCATGGAAGGTTTGCAAAAAAATCTGCGTCGGCGGACAAAGGCGTCGGCGTCCGGGAAGGTGTTGCTGATACGAGTGCATCTCACGAAGGCCGATCCTGGGACGCGGTCGCCGGGATTTGGCGACTTCAAAGGACATGCCGCCAAACTTGCCGTGCGCGGGGAGGTGATAGACCGAGCCACCCATCGCACTTTGATCGAGTTCAAACAGGAGCGATGGGCCGGCTTGGGATCAATCACCAAAAACGCCGGGCAACTTTTCGACGAAGCCGCCCGTGCGATCGGCGCTGACGTAGCGCGGTTGATCAGCGCTTTCTAGTCAAGCGAGTATCGGGCAATACATCTACGCGACAAGGCGGGCAGGCCTCGTCGCAAGTCGGTTTTCCAAGAGGATATAAATCAACCTCGCCGCAGTGTCCGCACCGCGGGCTGCATCACTTCTTTCCCAAGGCGGCGTTCAATCGCGTGATACTGGCCTTTGGCCAAAGCTTGCTCGTCTCGTAATAATCGCGAAAGACCGGCGTCCCACTCGGTAGCTTCAGCCACTTCGCTTTCATGCGGGTGTAAATGTGCGCGCCCGGTTTCAGCGCGCCCGCGTCCACGAGCCTGCCGACGCGCACGAAACGTAAATTGGGCCGATGCCCGTAATCGCTCCAGAGCGCGGTTTCGACCCGGCACCGGCACGGCCACCGGCTCGCCACGGAGGAGCTTGATCGCCCGGGTCTCGGATGATCGCGTTAAGCACGAACGCGCTGCCGGTGAGTCGCTGACAATCGTCGCAATGGCAGCAGTTCACGAACATCGGACGGGCGAGGAGCTGGTAGCGGATCGACCCGCAGGCGCAACCGCCCGCGAGCTTCCTAACCAAAGATGGACGCCTCGACAAAGCCTTCGCTTTCATTCTGACGCGGCCTCCTGCTGTTTTTGTTGAGCAAGTTTGTCGCGGAACTCCTTTTCGCTCCGACAAAGATAGCTTTGGTAACCCTCGGGATCGACAAAGGCCTTCGGCTCGCCGTGGAGCAAGCGTTCGTGCTTCTCAACGAGATGGAACATGCTGCCGTGGGAAGCCAAAAAGATGTCGCAAGGTAAACGATGCAGGGTTGCGAACGATTTCTCGAAATCGGCTCTGATCCCGGGATAACTCTCCTTTCCTGCGAACTGGTAATCGAGCACGCTCTGGCTGCCGACGAAGACGACATGGTAACGCTTGGTTCCGTCCAGGATGGTTGTTGTCCAACTTGTATTGCCCTTGGTGTGGCCTGGCGTCAGGTGGGCGACCATGGCCTGGCCGCCGAGATGAATCGCTTCTCCGTCATGCACGATTTGATCCGGATCGACGGGCGGGAAAGTGATTCGATTCCCAAACCGGAAATCATCGTGACCGCCGTGGCGCAGCAGTTCGGCGTCGCCCTCGCTGGCGAGGAATTTCGCGCCCGTCCGCCTCTTTAGCTCCGCCAGGCCGCCGGCGTGATCGAAATGTGCATGACTGTTGAGGAGGATCTTCACGTCGCTCAACTTAAAGCCCAGCTGCTCGATGTTGCGCTCGATTTGCGGGGCGGTCTCGACATAGCCGCCGTCCAACAGGAAATGACCTTGCGGCGTCGTGATCAAATAGGACGCAATTTCAACTGTGCCGACATAGTAAAGATTGCCCGCGATACGGAAGGGCGGCAGCGCCTTATTCCAGGCCCGGCGTTCGTCCTCTGCCTGGGCGAAAGTGCTCTGCAGGAGCAGGCTAATAGCTGTAAAGGCAACGCTGATTTTGAGCATCGATGAAATCTCCCTGGCGTTCATTTTGCGTTTCTTCGTCTCGGGCGTGTCCTAAGCAAGATCGGTCTGAATGAAATTCGCGCTGGCGTGGACGTCGATTTGGCGCAGAGAGGTTTTTCCCGTGTTAACGAAGCGATGCGGCGTATTCGCGGGAATGACCACGACCCCGCCCGCGGACACGACCTGGGTTTCTTCGCCCACCGTGATAGTGGCTGTGCCTTCGATGGTGAACGCGACTTCGACATAGGGATGCGTGTGCAAAGGCGGGCCCTGCCCGGGCCTGGCCGTGACGATGAAAGCGGAAAAAGGGCGCGCCTTGTTTTTCGCCGACGAACTCATGCGACATTCCCGCAAAAGGCAGTTGTTCGAGATTAAGAAAACTCATCTGACAACGTAGGTGCCTTGCGGCAAATCCGCCATCACGTGGCGATTGGGGAGCGACGGTGAGAGAATTGACGCGGGCGTTCGTCGCGACTTAGCTCATGAAATGCCGGTCGCGTCGCAACTGGATCTTCTGAACCTGGCGCTCTCCTGCGGCCAGACGATGAACAGCGACCTGGCGCAGGTGATTACGATCACTTTCGCCATGGTGGTAGCGATCTATTATTTCCTGCACCAGGCCGGACCAGGGATGAAAATCTTTGCCTTCATCCTCTACACCTGCGGGATGCTGACTTATCTCGGAATGATGATTCTGGAATCGAACGTGCTGTCGGGAGCGCAACAGGCTTTGCGCGCGATCCCGGTGGCAGAGCAGTTATTGCCAACCCAACAATATCTGGGGGTGCGCGCCAGCTGGGTCGGGCTGAGCTCGGCCCTTCTGTTCAATCTCGTTTACTGGATTCTCTGGCTCGGCGCTGTTTATCTTCTCTTCTTTTGGCGCAAGCCGGTCGAGGCCACCTCGCTCTCCGGCGAGACGGGTGGCGTGCAGTAGAAATTACTGCGGATGTTATCAGCAGACTCTAAGCAACGTCGAAGCGGTCGAGGTTCATGACCTTGTTCCAGGCGGCGACGAAATCGTGAACGAATTTCTCCTGGCCGTCGGCGCTGGCGTAGACCTCGCACAAGGCGCGCAGGACGGAGTGAGAACCGAAGACGAGATCGACGCGGGTGCCGGTCCATTTCTTCTCGCCAGTCTGTCGATCGCGGCCTTCGAAGGTGTTCCCATCGGTCGATTTCCATTCGGTCGCCATGTCGAGGAGGTTGGCAAAGAAGTCGTTCGTTAGGCTCTCGGGGCGTTCGGTCAAGATGCCGTGTTTCGTCCCGTCGTAGTTTGCCCCGAGGACACGCAGGCCACCGACGAGGACTGTCATCTCGGGCGCGGTCAGAGTGAGTAACTGGGCCTTGTCGATGAGAAACGCTTCGGCTGGGACTCGGTATTCACCTTTGAGGTAGTTGCGGAAGCCTTCGGCGTAGGGCTCAAGCGGTTCGAAGGATTCGATGTCGGTCTGCTCGGCGGAGGCGTCCGTGCGGCCGGGCGTGAAGGGAACAGCGACTTGCTGGCCGGCGTTCTTGGCGGCCTGCTCGATGCCGGCGCAACCGCCCAGCACGATGAGATCGGCGAGCGAGACTTTCTTGCCGCCGGAGGCATTCTTGGTGAAGTCACCCTGAATGTTTTCCAAGGTCTTGAGCACCTTGGCGAGCTGGGCCGGTTGATTGACTTCCCAATCCTTTTGTGGCGCGAGACGAAGACGGGCGCCATTGGCGCCGCCGCGCTTGTCGCCGCCGCGGAAGGTGGAAGCCGACGCCCACGCGGTCGAGACCAGCTCCGAGACGGAGAGACCGGAGGCGAGAATTTTTCCTTTCAGCGACGCGATGTCTTTCTCGTCGATCAACGGATGATCCACCGCTGGGATCGGGTCCTGCCAGATGAGCTCCTCTTCCGGAACCTCCGACCCGAGATAACGCGCTCGCGGACCCATGTCGCGATGAGTGAGCTTGAACCAGGCGCGGGCAAACGCGTCCGCGAACTGATCTGGATTCTCCATGAAACGCCGCGAGATTTTCTCGTAAGCCGGATCGACCCTCAACGAAATGTCGGTCGTGAGCATGGTCGGTCGGTGCTTCTTCGATGCATTGAACGCGTCGGGCACGGTCTCGCCCGCATCCTTCGCCACCCACTGCTGCGCGCCGCCCGGGCTCTTCGTTAGTTCGTATTCGTGATTAAAGAGATTCTCGAAAAAGCCCATGCCCCACTGCGTCGGCGTATTCGTCCAGGTCACTTCAATACCGCTGGTAATGGTGTCCTGGCCTTTCCCGCTGCCGTGAGTATTCTTCCAGCCGAAACCCATTTCTTCGAGACCTGCAGATTCGGGCTCGTGCTTCACGTGTTCAGCCGACGCCGCGCCGTGTGTTTTGCCAAACGAATGACCGCCAGCGATGAGCGCGACGGTTTCCTCGTCGTTCATGGCCATGCGCTTGAAAGTGTCGCGAATATCGAAGGCCGCCTTCACCGGATCGGGTTCGCCGTCCGGACCTTCCGGGTTCACGTAAATGAGGCCCATCTGCACGGCGGCGAGCGGATTCTCGAGATCGCGCGTGTGAGTCACTTCGCTGTCGTCATCGGAGACGAGCACGCCGTGATCTTCCGCCACACCGGGCGAACCTTTCGCATAACGAACATCGCCGCCGAGCCACGTCGTTTCGCGACCCCAATAAACGTCCTGGTCCGGCTCCCAGGTATCCTCGCGTCCGCCGGCGAAACCGAAGGTCTTAAAGCCCATCGTCTCCAGCGCCACGTTCCCCGTGAGAATCATGAGATCGGCCCACGAGATTTTGCGGCCATACTTCTGCTTGATCGGCCAGAGGAGCCGGCGCGCCTTGTCGAGGCTCACGTTATCCGGCCAACTGTTGAGCGGGGCGAAACGCTGTTGACCGCGTCCACCGCCGCCGCGCCCGTCGCCGATGCGATAAGTGCCCGCGCTGTGCCACGCCATGCGGATGAACAAAGGCCCGTAATGGCCGAAGTCGGCCGGCCACCATTCCTGCGAATCGGTCATGAGCGCTGCCAGATCCTTCTTCACCGCCGCGAGATCGAGTGACTTGAATTCCTTCGCGTAATCGAAGTCCTCGCCCATCGGGTTGGATTTCGGGGAATGCTGATTGAGAAGATCGAGCCGCAATTGATTCGGCCACCAATCGCGGTTCGTCGTGCCGGTGCTGCTGGAATGGTTGAAGGGGCATTTCGCTTCGGTGGTTTCGCTGGACATGATTGAATTCTCCTTCGGTCGGCTGCGCTGATCCTTTCAGGAATTGCGGGTGACTGGGCCCTCAAGAAAACAGATTTAATCTGATTACGAAAAGTTTTCTTTCCTCTGGTCCTCATAGGCGTTGTCTATGGTCGCCGCGCCATCTCAATAGGCGGCGCCTGCGTTCTCAACATGGCGCGGTATTTTCTGCCCGCCGCAGGCAAATTTGATCTCCGCAGTCACGCACGCTCGTCGCCGAGCAACACCACCTCGTCCCCGCGCCTCACCATCCCCTCGGACAAAACCGCGCCGTAAACGCCGGCCTTGCCTTCATGTCCTTGCGCAACGGTCTTCAGAATCGATGGCGTTTTGTCACCGGTCTCGGGGTCGAGCGTGATCATCATGCAACGGGCATCGCGGGCTAGGATGCGCACGATCACCTTCGCTCCGATGCGTAACGAGCGGCCGACGAATTCATCCTCGGCGAAACCCGCCGGCAAACCGAGGTCGAGATAGATGTTGGCGCGGAAGCGGCGCTTGTCGACGGTGTCGCCCGTTTCCGCGCTGAGCTTGGCAACAGTTTGCAGGGAAATCATCGAGACCGGACAGCAGTCGGTCATCGCCTTATCGGAGCGCAGTAGGGTGAGCTCGTGATTCGCTTCCGTGTTGGCGCGGAGATGCTCGATTAACCCGGGATCGTCGATGGCGAACGAAGCGCCGTCCGGTGTTTCCACATCGACCAATAGTTCACCGGCCTGCGCGGAGATGGGATTGATTAACGGCGAAAGCTTCGCCGCTTCCTCCACGTTGACCGGGCGCGCCGCCTTCGCCTGGTCGCGAAAGCGCGGCTGATAGCGGATCATCTGGCGCTGATCGCGCCCCGTGAAAAAGGGGAAGCCTTTGTGGCTCGCCGAACTCCCAAACGCAAAAAGACGATCACCATATACGCCCGCATATCCGGCGAACACTTCCTCCATTTCTTCGCCGCGCATGCTCTTCACCGGATACCGCCAAATGCTCTCCACTCTTCCGATCACGTTCATGATTTCGGGAATGTCTCAGGAATCAGGAAAGCAGGAAAGCAGGATGATGCCTGCGCGCGAAGATGCATGCGGTCAGCGTGTGACGCCGCAGTGCTCGTGATCTGCTTTGCCATCCTGCTCGTGCTGAACGCGGTGCGCTATCACAGCCCGCGCAGGATAAACCGCCGAGACCGCGTGAGGCCAAGCCTTTTACGCGGTTTCGCTCTTGCCGCATTGAAAGTGCGCCTTGGCTTGCGATAGTTGCCCATCATGAGCAGTGACGTGCATGAGATTGAGGAGGCGATTCAAACCCTTCCGCGCAAAGAAGTCGAACGGCTCCGGGAGTGGATCGAAAACTTCCTCGAAGATCAGTTGGAAGTTAGCGACGAGTTCGCCGCGCGCATCGATCGCGGGAAAACGGATATTGCCGCTGGCCATGTCCGCGTCCGAGAAGCGGACGAGCAGTGAGCCGCGCGACTGAGGTTTTCGCGCGCGAGTTTGATACCGTTTTGCTCAGCCTGTCGCCTCGCCTGCGCAGGCTTATCGAGGAAAAGATCCATGATCTTGGTTCGCGCCTCGCGGCCTACTCACACCACCGTCTCAAGGGCCGATCCGAATATCGGCTTCGGGTCGGCGACTACCGCGTTATCTACGAGTTTGACCAGGAGAAAAACATTCTCTATCTGGTCGCATTAGGTCATCGGCGCGAAGTCTACCGCTGAATTGCACCTCCGCTGTGGAGCACTCCGACGTCCGCGCCGGGGGCGGCCGCACCTCCGCAAGATTCAAGAGCGGACCCCGATCTCCCCCCTGAGTCAGCATCAACTCCTAAAGATTGACGGGAACTGCCGATTCAAAAAAGTAATAGGTCCCGGTTTCGGCAACAATTTGTCCATTAAGAAGGTATCCAAGAATCCAATCGCCACGCCTGCAATTGGTCCAAGAACTGGAATTGAGCCGATTCCCGCTGAGGCTAACCAACGTGCGACTTTTCCACTTTTGCTGTGTACCGCCCAAGATAACTTTTCACGTAAGCTTCGAATTCGATCTTGAAGCTCTGCATCTGAAGCTGAATCGATCGTCGAAAGCCACTGGCGAAACTCTTTGCATTCGGGAGTCTCGCGGATTTTTAAAAGCTTACTGAGATCAATCTCACGTCTTGCGATCAATTCATCGAGATCGTCAAACCCCTTTAGTAAAAAGATGCGTCGCACTCGTTCCACTTGAGCATCCGGCGAAAATTGGCGCGTAATAAAATCGACCTTTTCCTCGAAGAGGGGCAAGTCGGCGCTTTGAAAGCCGGAGAGTGCATTGAATTCCTTCATTTCGCCAATGCGTTGGTTCAAACCTCCAACCGCGATCAGGCCGCTTTCCATAATACGATGAGTTTCTTCCGCGCTCTTGCCGTATAAGGCCCCAATATTAGTTTCTGTTCGATAGTCGCCTTCGTCGATTTGATGCACTGAAAAAGCGAACTCTTCAGGTTTGACATCCCGTCCGATCTTTTGTCCGAGCGCCAGCGAAATGGACTTTTTCAGGATGGGATGATTCGAGCGCAGATCTTCATGCAGTTGCCGCATCATATCATATCCGACCGTGGCTGAGGGCGGTAACAGCTTCGATGTGATGTCTTGCTTCAGTTTGACAATATTGTTATGCCGCAATCCTGCGATCGAATGAAGCGACTGTAAACAAGTGTGAATGTACTCGTGGTGGTTAGCGGAAGTCATGACGGAAAACGAATAAGATCCAAAAGAGAGAGTTCCCTTACGAATGCGTTCGTTCATAAGGGTCAATTGACCGACCTGTGCGATGGTTAGCGTCTCGCAACGAACCTTAATCGCGTTCGATCCTAAGAGCTCTCGAACTGCGGGAAAGCCAAATGCTCGGATAAGCTCTGGAAATTCCTGAAATCGAACTGACTGGACTACATATTGGTCAAACAGAATCAATCGTATAACGAAAGCTTGAAGATCAACCGAAACGATTTCTCCAGGAAAGGAGACCGTCGCAAACGGAGCTATCAAACGCTGTCGTAAATCCATTCCTCATCATACTCGAAGGAATCGACCCGTAAATGAATGCGACCACCTTCAGGCGACCGTGATGGTCGATCTTGCGCAGGGACAATTGAAGAAGTGACGAATGATTAGGGGGCCGGGTCACGTCGGACACTGGACACTTCGCTGGCGAACATCGGGTTAGCGAGGATACGGACGTTGGTCAGCTCTTGAATCGTGCAGGAAAATCTGGCGGTGAAACGTCTCCCTTCAATTGCTCTCAGGGAGATGAGCTGGGGCTCGTGTCTTTAAGTATGACATTTGGAGCTGGACGCCGAAGGATTATTCGACCGAGGTAAGGTTTTGGCAGACCGTTGCGTACCACAGGCACTCGGCGTCGGTCGGATCATCAAATGCTTGGTCGGCTGACGCGAATTCTTCTTCGCGTTCCAGCGGGACGGGGACGAATGAGCTCGACGCCCAACGATTCGTAAACAGCGCGATCTCTCGGTCCCGGAGGAGATCCAGCACGACTTCGCGAGCTGCTGTCACCTTCGCGCCGCGCGCGACGTCCGGATACTTTGTGTTCAAAGACCAGATGATTTCGTAGAGGCCGGTGTGATCATCGCGTCCGTCTTCGAGGATCATGGTTCGCAGTTTCGGGAGATCGATAGCGCTCATGGAAGCGAGAGAGAACGTCGGAAATAATGCGTGGACGGGGAGTCGCGGTTCTCCGATTACTTCTCTAGAGAGATCACGGCCTCCATCCTATGTCGCCAGTGATTTCGATAAACTCATGGCCCTCTTGCCGCTCCTGCTTTAAGGCCTCGGAAGGAACACGAGGAAACCTCAGCGAGCGGACAATGCGAGCGAAGGTTTGCTCGCCCCATCGGCTTCCTTTCGTTGAGTGAACCTTCAGGCGCATGAGACGGCCGTGTGGGTCGAGCTCGAAAGCATACTGGACGGAGCCGCCATTAAGTCGCGCATGGTGTTGCCTGAACTCGGGCGAAACGGCCATCTCTAATATGGTGTGCACGTGCTGGTGATACAGGTAACGGGCGGAGTTGATCATTGCCGCAGCGTCCTCCTGGGTGTGCGCGGTAGCTTGCACGTTGCTCATCACTGTCTGCGCGCTCGCTCGCGCAGGAAAGCCAATAGCCAAGGCGGCGAGGAGGATGAGAAGGTTTTTCTGGATCATCTCGAATGCAGGGATCAAGGAGCTTGCTGGTTACGGCGTTTGTAAGCAGCGCGGAGTGGCGTGACAAGGGAGAAAGCAAGGGATGAGTGACTGGTGACGAGTCGGGAAATAGTTGGTAGGCTGTTCCCGTGATTTATCATTCTATTCGTTACACGATCGCGCCGGGGAAGATGGGGGATTTTGAGGTTTATGCGCGGCGCTGGATGGAGGGCGGAATTATCAAGCGTTGTGGCGGGGAGCCGCTGGGTTATTTCCTGCCGAAGAAGGGCTATGGCGGCGCGGATAATATCGCGATGACGTTGATCGGGTTTGAGAATCTGACGGCTTACGAGCGGTACCGGGAGAAGCTGGTGGCGGACGCGGAGGCGAAGGAGAATGTGGAGTTTGCCCGAAAGTCGGGCTGCATTCTGGTGGAGGATCGCTCGTATTTTTATCGGGTGTAAGGACGGCTCGCGCAGGACGACACGGAGGTCGTCCCTCCAAGGGCAACCGGGAGCGGTTGCCCTACAGGGATTTTTCCTGTGTTCCTAAACGGGGACGCTCATTGCGTCCGCGCCAGCGTGGGCGAAGGCCAGCCGGCCGCCTTCGCCGATGGAGACGAGTCTGCCGGGAATCTTTGCCGCGGGTGACCGTGCGCTCCGGCTCGGTGAAACGTTGCGCGACGGCGGTGGGCGAAGGCGGGATGGTGATCGCCGGCATTCACCTGGCGGTGGCGGAAGGTGCGAAGGCGTAGCGCGAGTTACGCGACGGTGACGCCTTTCCAAAAGGCGATGTGGTCTTTGATGTTCGCGGCGTCGGACTTGGGACTCGGGTAATACCAGGCGGCGTCGCGGTTGGTCTCGCCGTCGACTTGAACGTCGTAATAGCTGGCGTCGCCCTTCCACGGGCAATGGCTGTGGGTCTGGCTCTCGCTGAAGTATTCGCGCTTCACTGAGGCGGCGGGGAAGTAATGATTGTTTTCGACGATGATGGTGTCGCTGCTCTCTGCCAAAGTTGCGCCGTGCCAGGTCGCTTTCATGCAAAGAATTTAATCCATCTGGCAAAAAAGGACAGCGGCGCGCGACCTGGCGAGGAACCCAGCCGCGTCGGAGGAGGTACCGACGAGATGATGACATCCATGCCGCGATATAAAGATTGTCATGGCGAATTCGAGGGGATATTTTGCAAGGCCAAATGCGTGGAGGTCATCAGAAAGCCTCGCCACTTCCTCCAACTTTCATGGACGTGGCCGTTCGGATCTGCCCAAGGAGGGCGTGCCTGCGCGTGCCCATCTTCACGCAAACCTGAGGTGTTGCCATGAACAATATACTGAGAGCTGTGTTGGTTTTTCTCGCGCTGGTGACAGCGTTCTTCCTCATCGGCCTGCTCGTCTGGCTGTTTTACTGTCACTGCGGTGAACGTTTTCACCCGCCACCTCCCAGCGTCACGCACCACGGCGAAGTGAATGCCGCTCCGCTCAATCAGGCCACCGCTGAGCCGCAACGGTCGCGTGGAAAATATCCGCCGTTCCCGATTCATCACGACGGAGAAACGAACGATGATCATCCGCGCGTCGTTCCGACTGGCCAGCAGCGCGGGACGCTCGCGCCGTCGGCGCAAGGTTCGAAGCTTCTCAAGATCGAAAAAAACAAACAAGCGCTCGGCGGCGCCGGCGATCCGGTGGTGGTGACGCAATACAATCCGCAAGGAACGGCTGCCAATGTCGGGACGCCGCCGGACCCGAACGCCGCGCGCAACGGCAACGCGATCCTGCTTTCCTATAACACGCGCGTGATGCTTTCGACCAATGGCGGCACCAGCTACGTGGAACTCGATCCGACGACGATTTTTCCGTCGACTCCGGCGAAGGATTCAGCGGGCAACCTGCTCGACAAAGGTCTTTGTTGCGATCAGGTCATCCGCTACGTGCCGCGCATCGATCGCTTCGTCTGGCTGATGCAATTTTGCGGAACGGGCAGCGGATGTTTGCAGGGCATCAATAAGGTGCGGATCGCTTCGGCGAGCACGCAGGACGTCATCAACAGCGGCGGGACGGCCGGCTGGACCTATTGGGATCTCGCGTCGGCGACCTTTAATCTCGGGACCACGACGATGGATTATCCCGATCTCGCGGTGGGCGATAATTTCCTCTACTTCAGCGCGGACGCCGTCAGCCAGGGCCTGCTCGTGGTGCGGATTCCGTTGAACGAGATCCGCGACAGTCAGACGATCAATATGGGTTATACGACGCCGTCCGACGGGACGAAGACGGACGGCAGCACAGCGTATGGCGCGCATATTTCGCAGAACGCCGGCGACACTCTCTTTTGGGCAGGCAGCCCGAAGAACACGCAGATCCGCGTCTTCTCGATGCCCGAGAATTCCAACCAATATTTCTCGCACGATATCGATATCGACAGTTGGGCCAATGGCACGATCACACTCAATGCCCCCGATGGAGTCGATAATTTCTCCTTCGGCTGGCCGGGCTCGGCGGTGACAGGGGTGACGCGCCGCACCAACACCGAGGCCTGGTTCGCCTGGAATGCTTCGAGCAATGCGAATTTCAAAAACGCGCACGTTGAGGTCGTCGAAATCAACACCTCGAATTTCACCAAGGCCGGACAATGGCAGATTTGGAACGACGCCTATGCCTTTGTGGATCCGTATCTCGCGACGAATGGAAACAGCGAAGTGGGCATCTCGCTCGCCTGGGGCGCTGCGGGCACGAATTACATGAGCAACGCGGTCGGCATTCTCGGAGATTTCATTGTCTGGTATCCGGAACTGAGCAACGCTTCGCCCGTCGCCTCGCAAATCCGATTGGGCGATTACTTCAGCGTCTCGCGCAATCCCAGCAACCCGCTCTTGTATGACGCCAGTGGCTACGCCGTCCTGAAGCAAGCCGCTCCGGCGACGGGATGGTATTTCGATCCCTACTACATTCAGTTTGGCCGGGACTCAGTCGCGAACGGCGGCGGTTCCGGCATCCATTGATTTCGCGACGGACGACTGCTTCGGGCGAACGAGGCGCTCGTGACAATGCGGGCAGGAAACGGAGGGAACGTAGCGAGCGTCCTCCTGTTCCGCGATGGTGAGCGGCATCTGACAGACGAAGCAGAGAGCGGCGCCGGTCTCGCAGAGAGCGGCATCGAGGGCGACGCGTTTATCGAAGACGAAACAATCGCCTTCGTAATGCGCGTCGCCGCATTGCTCGAAGTAACTGAGGATGCCGCCATCGAGCTGGAAGACATTGGTGAAGCCGGCCATCTCGAGGAGCGGCGCGGCTTTCTCGCAGCGAATGCCGCCGGTGCAGAAGGTGACGACGGGCTGGTCTTTCATCTCGTTAGGCAACGCGCGAGCCGCATCGGGGAATTCGCGAAAGTGATCGAGCGCCAGGATGCGCGCGCCGCGGAAAGTGCCGAGTTTCGTTTCGTAGGTGTTGCGGGTGTCGAGCAGAGTGATCGGACGGCCTTCGTCGAGCCATTGCTTGAGCTGGCGCGGCGTAATTCTGGGGGCCGGTCGACGCGCCGGATCGATGCCGTCGATGCCGAAAGCGATGATCTCCTTCTTGATCTTGACGAGCATACGATTGAACGGCTGATGATCGCTCGCGCTCGTCTTGGCGGTGAGATCGGCCAGGCCGGGGAGGTCGCGCAGCCTAACGAGGAGACGCTCCGTTGCGGCGGGCGTGCCGGCGGCGAAAACGTTGATGCCTTCGGGGCTGAGGAGAATGGTGCCGCGCATGTCGGCCTCCGCGCAAAAGGCGCGCAGCTCGGTCTGGAGGATTTCCAATTCGCCTAACGGCGCAAATTTGTAAGCGGCGATGTTGGTGAACACGGGCACGCGGAAGCGTAATGGAAAAAGGGCGCGGTCGAAACCTCGCTGGAGGAAGGAATTTGGAAGCCAGGAATCCAGGAGGAAGAGGATGAATTAGGAAAGCAGGAAAGCAGGAAAATAAATCCGGCATGGAATAAGGGGAGAAACCGGGTGGAATTTGGAAACCGGGAGCCGAAATCGTGCTCGTGCTCGCTCCCGGCTACTCTGCTTTCAACGTCGAGGAATCCCGTTGCGTGGCGGGAAGGTAATGCTCCGGGATCCCTCGGCTTCGCTCGGGATGACTGGGATGGAGAATCTCTCGGCCCCCGAAAGCTTTCGGGTACAGCCGAGCGTTTGGCACCCGCCAAACCCCCCCCCCGGTGTAGTTATTCGCCAACAGGGGTTTTTACCCGTACGCGTCGGAACCGG
>JBBSQB010000030.1:0-40070 GCA_038258245.1 Chthoniobacterales bacterium | reverse complement strand
TGATCCGCTGGTTGGTCTTGTCGATGTCGATGACTTCGGCTTCGACTTCCTCGCCTTTTTTCAGCATCTCCATCGGATGATTGATCTTGCGGGTCCAACTCAAGTCGGAGACGTGGATCATGCCGTCGATGCCGTCTTCGAGTTCCACAAACGCGCCATATGCGGTCATGTTGCGGATCTGGCCCTTGACCCGGCTGCCGATGGTGAATTTCTTCTCGATCTCATCCCACGGATTGGTTTCGAGCTGGCGCAGGCCTAGCGAAATTTTCTGCTCTTCCTTGTTAACGCCGAGCACGACTGCTTCCACTTCCTGTCCCTGTGTGAGGACATCGGAAGGACGCATGATGCGTTTCGTCCAGGACAACTCGGAGACGTGAATGAGGCCTTCGACGCCTTCTTCCAATTCCACGAACGCGCCGTAAGGCACGAGGTTGGTGATCTTGCCTTTGACCTTCTGGCCGGCTGGGAAGCGTTCTTCGATCTGATCCCACGGATTCTTTTGCGTCTGCTTGAGGCCTAACGAGACGCGCTCTTTCTCCTTGTTGATATCGAGCACGATGACGTCGAGCGGCTGGCCGACTTTGAGCAATTCGCTCGGGTGACCGAGGCGGCCCCACGTCATGTCGGTGATGTGGAGCAATCCATCCATGCCGCCGAGGTCGATGAACGCGCCGAAATCGGTCAGGTTCTTGACGGTGCCGCTGACGGTGTCGCCGACGGTTACGCCTTCGAGGAACTTCTGGCGCTTCTCGCTCCGCTCCTGCTCGATCAATTCGCGGCGGCTGAGGACGACGTTTTTGCGGTCGTCGTTAATCTTAACAATCTTAAAGTCGTAGGTGTTGCCGACGAACTGCTGAAGATCCTTCGGCGGAATGATGTCGATCTGCGACGCGGGCAAAAACGCCTCGACGCCGATGTTGACCATAAGGCCGCCTTTGACGACGGATTTCACCTTGCCCTTGATCAGGCCGTCGCCGGCAAAAACCTGGGCGATCATGTTCCAGTTCTTGCGGTAGGCGGCTTTCTCTTTCGAAAGCACGACCATGCCTTCGTCGTTCTCGAGGCGTTCGAGAAGGACTTCGACTTCGTCGCCGACCTCCATGGAATCGATGTCATCGAACTCAGAAGCCGGGATGACGCCTTCGGATTTGTAGCCGATGTCGACCATGACTTCGCGTGGTCGAATTTCGAGGACGCGCCCTTTGACGATACTACCCTCTTTGAAATCTCGCATCGACTTCGCGAGTAAATCCTGCATTTGCAACATAAGACGTTTGCTTTCCTAAATGAGGCGGGGCTCGGTGGTTAAAGCAGCGGGCGATCATCGCCGGCTGTTCCCGCGGGAAAGGGATGGGAAAGTAGACACGTTCTCCCATTGGGTCAACCGGCCAGAATCAGAGCTGCTCCCGAGGGCAATCGGCCTCTAACCTCCGCGCATGAGTTGCCGAATCCGGACTTTCGCTAAGCGACTCAAGCGTGTCATGAACTTGTCGCGGCGCAGAACGCGCGTGATGGGGTGATGATCTTATCGGTGGCGCGACCGAAGCGCTCCGGGGAGCGCACGCGCCTCGCGTGCTGGTTTCGGCGCCTCGCCGAAACAGGCTTGGCCGGGCGCGGTGAGCCAAGCCCGGGACGCCAAAGCTGGAAAGTTCCCGGCTCAAAAGTGCAGGACACGTCTAAAGTCACTGCCCGGGGCGGGAAGTTGACTCCGATGGGCTCTTCGTGTCGCTTGCAGAAGGCCATGACAAAGTTCCTTTTCGCAGTTTCTGTCGTCTTCGTGACGCTTCTTTCTGTCGTTCGCGCGGAGCCTTCGTCGGCGGAAACGCAAGTGGCGGACGCGATCAAAGCGCCCAGCCTAAGTGTCGTCCATCTGTGGGCGCCTTGGTGTTCCAATTGCCAGGCCGAACTCAAAAGCGGGGGCTGGACGAAAATGGTGAAGGAGAATCCGCAGGTGCATTTCTTTTTCGTCTCCGTTTGGAATAACGGCGAGGACGGCAAGACGATGCTCGCCACTCACGAGATCGCCGGCCAATCGAACGTCACCATCCTGGCCGATCCCGGCCCGCGTGGAAAAGATCACCTAAAACAATTTCTCGGCCTGCCCGTCAGTTGGATTCCGACGACGTGGGTGTTCAAAGGCGGCGACCTGCGCTACGCGCTCAATTACGGCGAAGTCCGCTTCCCGCTCCTGCAACAACTTCTTACCGACAGCAATTCCGAGTGGTCACACTAAAACGCTTTTCATTGCGGCAGCGTTGCCCTAACGAGAGCAGGACTTTCGTTCGCTTATGACCGCTGCCGCTGCCACTTCGACCGCCAAGGCCCCCGCCATTCTTTCGCTCATCGGCGACACGCCGCTCGTCGAGATCACCCGCATGGACACGGGTCCCTGCCAGCTCTTCGTTAAACTCGAGAACCAAAACCCGACCGGCTCGATCAAAGATCGCGTCGCGCTCGCCATGATCGAAGCCGCGGAAGAGGAAGGGAAATTGCAACCTGGCGGCACGGTCATCGAAGCGACCGCTGGAAATACCGGGCTCGGCCTCGCCTTGATCGCCGGCGCGAAAGGCTACCGCATCATTCTCATCATTCCCGACAAGATGTCGCAGGAGAAAATCGCGCACGTTCGCGCGCTCGGCGCCGAAGTCCGCTTGGCCCGATCGGATGTGACGCGCGGCCATCCGGAATATTACCAGGATGTCGCTGCGCGCCTGGCCGAGGAAATCCCCGGCGCGTTTTACGTGAATCAATTTGGCAATCCGGCGAACCCGCTCGCGCATGAGCGCAGCACTGGCCCGGAGATTTGGGAGCAGATGCGGCACGATGTCGATGCGGTGGTGGTCGGTGTCGGTTCGGGCGGCACGCTGACCGGGCTCGGGCGTTTTTTCTCCCGCGTGAAACCACGTCGCGGCATCGAGATGATCCTGGCCGATCCGACCGGCTCCATTCTCTACGAATACGTCAAGACCGGCAAAATGGTGGAGGCTGGCAGTTGGGCGGTCGAAGGCATCGGCGAAGATTTTATTCCCGATAATGCCGACATGTCGCTCGTTTCTGATGCCTTTGAAATCGACGATGCGGAAAGCTTCTCCGTCGCGCGTGAACTTTTGTCGCGGGAAGGAATTCTAGGTGGCTCTTCCACCGGCACTCTGCTGGCCGGCGCGCTCCGTTATTGCCGACAGCAAACGAAACCGAAACGCGTGGTCACCTTCGTTTGCGACAGCGGCAACAAATATCTCTCGAAGATGTATAACGATTTCTGGATGGCGGAACAGGGCTTCACCAGCCGTCCGCCGCAAGGAGATCTTTGCGATTTGATTACCCATCGGGCTGAAGCGGGCGAGGTCATTTCCGTCGGGCCCGAGGATACGTTGCTCACGGCCTTCAAACGCATGCGCGGCGCCGATGTTTCGCAGCTACCAGTGCTGGACGAGCACGGCCGCGCCATCGGTATTCTCGACGAATCCGATTTGCTCGTGAAAATTCATGGCGATGCCGGCCAGTTCAACGCGCTGGTCAAAACCGCCATGACCGATCGCCTTGAGACTGTCGCGCCCAAGGCGAAGATCGCCAATCTGCTCGAAGTCTTCGAACGCGGCCGCGTCGCCATCGTCATGGAGGAGAATAAATTTCTCGGCCTCATTACGCGCACCGATCTGCTTTCCTATCTGCGGCTGCACATGCCGAAGAATTCCGCGCCGAGCGATCGGGAATTCAGTTAACACCGGGAACTGGGCGAGGGTTTATCCCGCCTTGGCAAGCAACTTCGACACTCGCCGCTCACGACGGGCGATAACTCCTAAATTCATTCCCTAGGAAACAAATGAAACACCTACGAACCATTCTACAATCGGCCATCGTAGCCGCACTGCTTCTGGGCATGGCCGGCTGCGGCATGAGCAAGAACACCAAGGCCGCCGAGGCTGCGGTCGAGCGCTTTCATCGGCACTGGAATGCCAACGAATTTCAGGCGGTCTTCGACGATGCACACATGCAGTTCCGCGCCGCGGAGACGCCCGACAGATTGAAGACGGCTCTCAAGAATGTGAAGCAACACTACGGCGACCTGAAGAGCTCGAGCAAACGCAGTTGGGGATTCAATACCGACAAAGGAATCACCGACATCAAGCTCTCCTACGATTCCTCCTACACACACGGCAACGCTGTAGAGGAGTTCATCTATCGGATGAGCGGCGACCACGCGTTGCTCCTCGCCTATGACATCATGAGCCCGGAGGACGCGGCGAAACGCGACAAGGAGCGAAAAGCCGCGCGAGATGAGAAACGCGAGGCTGATAAAACCAAGCGAGACGCGCGCAAAGCAGAGAAGAAATAGCCGCGATGGGGCGCGTAAAGCACCCCGCGGTGAATGTTGACCGCTTCACGCCTACTGCCGCGGATATGCGACCCGCTCGACCGTCACCAGTTCGCCGTCGGGCAGCGTAATTCGGTTTCGTTCGGCTGCGAGGAGTGTTCGGCCCAAAGGCGAGACCCAGCTCACAGCGTCCGGATAAAAATCGAGTTCGTTCACACCCACGATGCGGTAGCTTCGCGAGTCATTCGTCGCGTCGCGCACCGTCACCTGCGCTCCGAAAGCGATCCCTTCGGGGGCTTTTTCTGGCGCCTCCACCACCGTGAGCGATTCGATGATCCGTTGCAGCTCGGCGATCGCTTCTACATTCTGCACTTCCTCGCCTCGCCGTTGTTTCAGTCTCTCGCGCAATCGGGCGGCGCCGGCGGCAGTGGTGTAATTGAGCGCACCCGGGGGCAGCCCCGAGGCCGATCGCACCCGGCCCGATCGCTCTGGCGGATCGACGTCTTCCTTTACAAATGCCCTGCTCATTGCATATCCCGCTTCGCCATCCTGAGGAGCCCCCTCCATACCCTACAGCCGGCGGTTTTGTGCTATCGAAATTACTCCGAACACAGAGTGGCTGCAAAACTTCGACGAATCAGGAAAGCGCAGGTCTGACCAGCGGCAGGATGAGGTGGAACTCGGTGCATTCGGCATCGGAATGGATGAGCAGGACATCGCCGCCGTGCGCGCGCGCGATCTCCCGGGCGATGCTCAGGCCGAGTCCGTGCCCGGGCGTTTCGTTACAATGGGAAGAATCGCCGCGGTAGAACCGGTCAAAGATGTGCGCAGCGGCGTCGGGGGCGAGGCCCGGACCAGTGTTGCCGATTCTTAGCATCGCCTCATTGTTGCTGGCCGAGGCTGCGATCGTTACCCGGCCGCGCGGCCGGTTATGTTTGATTGCGTTATCGATCAGATTCATCACTGCCCGGGCGAGCAATCGTCGATCTCCGGGGGCGATGACTGGATCGGCCAAGTCACATTCCAGACTCAACTCCGCGGGCTGGGCCAGGATCTCCGCGTCTTCCATCAGCTCGCGCACGAGTCTAACGAGATCGACCGGTTCCTGCGCCTGGACGAGGTGGCGATCGTCGGCGCGCGAGAGAAGGAGTAAACCATCCACGATCTGCGAGAGCCGGGAACATTGGTCGCTCAGATCGGACAAAAGCTGGCGCTGCTCGGCCGCGAGGGAATCGGCTTCGAGCGCGTCTTCCACTTGGGCCTGCATCAAGGCGAGTGGCGTCTTCAATTCGTGCGAGGCATCGGAGGTGAAGCGGGTGACTTGTTCGAAACTGCGCTGCAGACGGTCGAACATTGCGTTCAGAACATTTGTCAGACGTCCGATCTCATCCTGCGCCGGCGGTGGCGGCATCCGCTGGGCCAGAGCGGAAGCGGAAATTTTTTCGGCCTGCCGGGTGATCTTCTGAATGGGCGCCACGGCGCGACTCGCAATGAGCCAGCCACCGGCCCCGACGGCGCAGACGACAAGCGGGAGCGTAATAAGATAGGCGCGAAGCAAACCGCTGAGCGCTTCGTCGACGGTTCGCAAGTCCTTCCCCAGCGCAAAGGTAATGCCGCCGTGTTGAAAGACGCGGAAGCGGATGCGGCGACCTTCTAACGTGAATTCGCCATGCCGAAGCTGGGATTGTTGGGACAAGACCTCTTTGCTGCCCAAGGCTTGCGAACGGTAAAGCAGGCGAGGTCCGGCCCGCACTTCCACATAGGGAAAGCTAGGAAGGTCTTCCGCGGAGAATCCTTCGCTCGTGGCGCGCTGGCCAGGAGCCTCGCGCTGCTGTTCATCGAGCTCCGCGGTGAAGGCGGCCGCGTTCTCTTTAATTTCCTGATCGAGATTTTCGACCAGCTCACGCCGAAGGTTCCAGGCTGCGCCCGCGCCGAAAAGAGTAAGCGCGGTCGCGGCGACAGCCACGCTCCACAAGACGACCCGGCCGCGAAAGGTGAGCCTTCTCATTTCTCTTCCCGCAGCACGTAGCCGGTGCCGCGGACGGTCTGGAGCAATTTACATGAGTGGCCATCATCGATCTTGCGCCGCAAACGTTGCATGCAGACTTCGACTACGTTGGTGCCGGTATCGAAATGGTGTTCCCAGACGTGCTCGCAGAGCGACGTCTTCGTGATCACCCGGCCGGCGTTCGCCATCAGGTATTCGAGCAAGGCAAACTCGCGGTTCGTTAGTTCGACTTTCTGGCCGTCCCGGCTCGCTTCCCGCGTGACCACATTCAAAGACAAGTCCGCCACTTGCATGACGGTGGCGTGTTCACCCGAAGCCCGCCGCAAGAGCGCCCGCACCCGCGCGACGACCTCGGTGATCGAGAACGGCTTCGGCAGGTAATCGTCGGCGCCGAGATTCAAGCCCTCGACCCGTTCGTTGAGATGGCCGCGCGCCGAGAGCAGAAGCACCGGCGTGTTGATGTGTGCCCGCCGCATCTCGCGCAGGATGCTTAGCCCGTCGCGGCCCGGCAGCATGATATCGAGGACGATCGCGTCGTAGGAATGAGTGAGGATTTGGTCGAGCGCGATGTCGCCGGCATGGACGAGATCGACCACCAGATTCTCTTGCGCGAGTCCTTTACGCAGGAAACTCCCGAGCTTCTTTTCGTCTTCCACCACCAGCACCCGCATGACTTCAATTTAGCCGTCAGCCCCGCGCGATGCGAGAGCCCGCGCGCAGATAACAGATTTGTCAGCGGCGGAAGAGCTCGGCCGACAGTTTTTTCTGCGAGGCTCTAAATATGAAAACAACACATCGAACCATTCTCACAGGAGTCATCTTCGCTGGTTTGGCCACTTCCACCTTGCTCGCCGTCGGCGAGACTGATGCGGAATTGCTCAAGCAGGCCAGGATCACCAGAACACAAGCGGAGCAGATCGCGCTGGCCAAGGTGCCGAAGGGAAAAATCCAGAGCGCCGAAATTGAGAACGAACACCACGCGCTCGTCTGGTCCTTCGATATCGTGCAGGCCGGAACGAACAACATCACCGAAGTGCTGGTCAACGCGAAGACGGGCAGAATCGTGGACGTAAGCACCGAGAACACGAACGATCAGGCTAAGGAAAGGGCCGCCGATAAAAAGGCCGGCCAAAGATAAGCTGCGGTCGTAAACGAGCGGCCGTGGAAGAGATTTTAATCGCGGAGCGCGGTCCGTGGAGCGGGGGCGGAGGCGCATCGGTTGGACCCATGGCCGATGCGGTTCCGGAGCTCTCGACGCGGACGAGCTTTGGCCGCTTCTGGATCGCGCAGAGCGCGGAGCTGCCATCACACCTGCGCGCGACGCTACTGGCCGAACAGGCGCACGATTTTCGCTACTACGAGATCGTCGAGCGGACCCTGAGCGGTCAGTTCGCGCAGCGCTACCTGGTTCTTGAGAACGACTTCACCGGCGCGGTGGTGGCGCAGCCCCTCTTCATCGTCGACCAGGATTTGCTCGCTGGATTGAGCGCGCGGTGGCGCAACCGCATCGCGCGCACGCGGCGGATTTTCCCGAGGGCGTTTGTTCTTCGGACGCTGATGGTGGGGTGTGCCGCCGGCGAAGGCTGCCTCGCGGATACCCGGAGTTGGGCCGTGACCGCTCTCCATGAGGCACTCGATATTTACGCGCGGCAGTCCCGCGTCGCGCTCGTCGTCCTCAAGGATTTCCCGGCGCGCTATCGCGGTCTCCTTTCGCCGTTCACTGCTAACGGCTATCGCCGGATCGCGAGCATGCCGGCGGCGACGCTCGATCTCGACTTTTCCAGTTTCGAGGATTTCATGCAGCGAAAGTTGAGCCACAGTTTTCGCAAAAATCTCCGTCGCAAATTCAAAAAACTCGCCAATCGGCCGAGCATCGTCATGGAAGTGGTCTCAGAGATCAGCGACGCGCTCGCGGAAGAAGCCTTCGCTCTCTACCAGCAAACCTTCTCGCGCTCGCAGTTTCAGTTCGAACGCCTAACGAAAGGCTTTCTGCGCGAAGTAGGGCAACAAATGCCCGATCGCGCTCGCTATTTTCTCTGGCGTCAAGAGGGGAAGCTCGTCGCCTTCAGCCTCGGGCTCATTCATCGTGAAACGCTTTACGATCTCGTTCTGGGACTGGATTATCCTCTCGCCCTTGAACTGCATCTTTATTTCCTGACCTGGCGCGACCTGGTGCAGTGGGCCATCGAGCAAGGGCTGAAAAGTTATCACACCGGTCCGCTCAATTATGACGCGAAGCTGCACTTTCGGCTCCAACTGTCGCCGCTCGACCTTTATGTCCGCCACACGTCTGTCCTTTTCAATCCGCTCCTGCAACGTCTCCTGCCTTTCCTGGAGCCGACTCGGCATGACCCCGTTCTCCGCAAGTCCGCTGACTTATGATAGCGAGAACGACCGAGCCTTTCTGGGGACGAACGCGGAAGCCGGCCGCGCGACTCCTTTCCGTTTTGCTTCTCTTCTCCGTGGATTCGGGATGTAAAACGGGACATGCGCGAGTTCCGCAAGGCCGTGTGGAAAATTCCGGGCTCACCGTAAAGCGAGCGAAGGAAATTGTGCTCGCTCTTGCTCCGGACGGGAAGATCAAGTCGGTTCATCTCGTCCGGAAAGATGGACACTTGGTCTGGAAGCTAGAAATTGTGCGACCTGCCGCTCGTGAAATTGTACAGGTCTGGATTAGCCGCAGGACGGGAGAGCCAATCGCCGTGACGAGGAAGAAGAAGTCGGGACGCCGCCAACGCAATATTGGCCAACGAAGTCGAAGATCTTAGCAAGACGGCGCTGTGACGCACGGCGGGAACCAAGAGTGTTGCCGCAGATAACAGATTTGTCAGCGGCGGAAGGGCTCGGCCGAAAGTTTTTTCTGCGAGGTTCCAAGCATAAAAACAATGCATCGAACCATTTTCACAGGAGTCATCCTCGCTGGCTTGGCGACTTCGACCTTGCTCGCCGCCGGCGAGACTAGCGCGAAATTGCTCAAGCAGGCCAGGATCTCCAGAACACAAGCGGAACAGATCGCGCTGGCCCAGGTGCCGAAGGGAAAAATCCAGAGCGCGGAAATTGAGAACGAACACGCGCTCGTCTGGTCCTTCGACATCGTGTCGCCCAACAGCAAGAACATCACCGAAGCGCAGGTGGACGCGAAGACCGGCGCCATCGCGGATCTCCAGGTGGAGACGCCGAAGGATCAGGCGAAGGAAGCCGCCGTGGACAAGAAGGCCGCCGGGAAGAAATAACCCGCTCGCTGGTCGGCAGTCCGCAGTGGAATGCCCGCCGGCTTGGGTAAAAAATAGAGCGCGTGCTGGATTCATCCTATGATCGGTTCTTCGCCCGAACCGCGAGGCGAAGCCTTTGTCTGCTTTTGGGAATCGTGAGCGCGAGCCTGCCGCAGCTTGCAGCGGCGGAAACGCCGACGCCGTTTGTGCGCAGCGTGCGCGTGCCGGCTTCGCGCATCGAAAACACGCGAACGCTTTCTTCGCTTCGCCTTGATTTGCGCAGAGGAATTGGCCCGGACGAAGCGGCGCTCATCGCGACCTATCAAAATCTGGCCTTGCGCGTCGAGCGTGCGCGCCGTGGCCTGGCGCGGGCGCAGATCGTGCAGGCGGGCGTGCTCCCGAATCCGGTGGTGACGTATGAGCGGGATGACGTCACGGGCGGCAATACTTTGGGAACGCAGACCGCTTACAACTTCTCCGCCGGCTGGGAAGTGACTTCGCTGCTCCCGCTCCTCCCGCGGCAGACTGCGGCGCGGGCCAACCTGCGCTCGGTCGATTTGGATATCGCGTGGCAGGAATGGCGCATCGCGCAGGAAGCGCGCACGGTGGTTTATCGCGTGGTCGCGCTGGAGGAAGAATTAGCCAGTGCGCGGCAGGCGGATCGAGAACTCAGCGCGAGCGCCGATACTCTGAAGCGCGCCGTGGAAGCGCACGAGAAAACCGTGCTCGATTATGGCGCGGCGGCAGCGTCGGCTTTGGACGCCCGGGCGATTGCGCTCGGACTCGAGCAGGAATACGAGAAGCAGCGGCTGATTTTGAAAAAGACTCTCGGGCTGGAGCCGACTGCGGAGGTGCGCTTGCGCGACGGGATCGGCCTGCCCTCGCATCTCGACTTGCCTAACGAAAAGACGCTGAATGAGAATCTGGAAAATCGCCGGCTCGATTTGATCGCGTTGCGGGAAGGTTATCACAGCCAGGAAGCGACGGTGCGGGCGGCATTTCTGAGCGCCTTTCCAAAAATCTCCATCGGTTTCGTAAAGGCGACGGACACCACCAATGTGCAGACCGAGGGATTCGCGATCACGGCGGAAGTGCCGATTTTCGACCGGCACCAAGGGGTGATCGCGACCGAGCGGGCCACGCGGCAGAAGCTGCTCGATGAATTTCACCTGCGCGTTTTCGACGCGCGTGCCAGCATCGCGGCCGCCCTGGCCGATCTCCGTTCGCTCAACCGGCAGGTCGCGGTCGCGGAAGAAGGCTTGCCGGTTTTCGAACGACTGGTGAGCGCGGCAGAGACGGCGCTGCAACAAGGGAACACCGACGTGCTCTTCTATTACACGGCGCGCAGCGGCCTGCTCCAGCGGCGTATTCAGTTGATCAAACTGAAGGAACAATTGCTCGAAGCGAAGACTGCGCTCGAGCTCGCTTCCGGCCGTTTTCTGCCGAGCAACGCGGCCATGAATCTGAAATGAAAAAAATCATCATCTGGGTCGGTGCCGCGGCGGTGATTCTGTTTCTCGGCTATTGCGGGTGGCAGCATTTCAGCGGGGGCGATGGCGGTCAGACGAAGAAACAGGAACCCACTGCGCAGGTGCAGGTGGCGCCGTTGCTGCGCAAAAGCATTTCGCAAAAGCTGACCGCTTACGGAAGCGTGATCGCGCAACCGGGCAAGACGCATTCCGTTTCGGTGGCTTTTGAAACGCGCGTCATTCACGTGCTGGTCGCGCCCGGAGAGTTTGTGCGCGACGGCGATCCGGTGACGGAAGTGGAGCCGAGCGCCGCGGCGAAGCTGCAACTGCAGCAAGCCCAAACGGCGGCGCAGGCCGCGCAAAATTCGCTCAAGCAATCGCAGCAAAAATTCAAACTTAACCTGGCCACGAACCAGGAACTCGACGCCGCGAAAAAAGCCGCGGCCGACGCGCAGGCACAGCTCACTTCCATGGAACGCGCCGGCGCCGGTGGCGATCATCGCGTGCGCTCGGATGCAACTGGCATCATCGCGAAAGTGGATGTGCAAAACGGACAAATCGTGCCGCCGGGCGGGCCGCTGGTGGAGATCGTGGTCGAGGATCAGATCGAGGTGAAACTCGGGGTCGAGCCGGAGGATTTGCCGTGGCTTCATCCGCAGCAGCCGATCGCGATTTTTCCGGTGAACAATCCCGAGCAGGATAAGATCGATGCGACCGTGCGTTTGATTACGCGCCGGGTCGATCCGGCGACGCGGCTGGTGGATGTTTACGTCGCGCTGCCCGGCGGGACCAAGATCATGCTCGATGGTTTCGTGCGCGCGGAATTCGAGCGGACGGCGGAAAACGTCCTCGTCGTCCCGCGCTCCGCGATTCTGCCTAACGACAAGAAGCAGTTCACGCTTTTCACGATCGAGCAAAACCACGCGAAGGAACATTTCGTGCAGGTTGGTCTCGAGAACGAGCAGGAAGCGGAAGTGAGCGCGCCCGATCTGCACGAGCACGGAACAGTCGTGACGGTGGGCAATCACGAGCTGGCCGACGGCATGGCGGTCGCGATCCAGAAATCCAAATGACCGCCTGGGCCCAGCGCCACGCGCGCTCGATCTTGTTTCTCCTCGCCGTCCTCGTGGTCGCCGGCGCGGTCTCGACCTTCTCGCTCCCGGTCGGCCTTTTCCCCGCGATCAGTTTTCCGCGTGTGCGCATCAGCCTCGATGCGGGCGATCGCGCGGCCGAGCAGATGATGGTGGAGGTGACGCGGCCGGTCGAGGAAGCGGTGCGTGCGATTCCCGGGGTCGGCAGTGTGCGCTCGACCACGAGCCGCGGGAGCGCGGAAATCTCGATCAATTTCCACTGGGGCCAGGACATGATCTCGGCCCTGCTCCAGGTCGAATCGCAGGTGAACAAGATGCTACCCAATCTGCCGCCAGGCACCGTGTTCGGCGTCGAGCGGATGAATCCGAACGTGTTCCCGGTCATCGCCTACAGCCTCACCTCGAAGGCGCTCTCACTGGTCGAGCTGCGCGATCTCGCGCTCTACACTTTGCGTCCGGCACTCTCGACTGTGCCCGGTGTGTCGCGTGTCGGCGTGCAAGGCGGATTGATCGAGGAATACCGCGTCGTGGTCGACCCGGCGAAGTTGCTTTCGTTCCAAATGACGATCGGTGATGTCGCGCATGCGCTCTCGGCCGCAAACGTGCTCGTCGCGGTCGGACGCCTCGAGCAATACGACAAGCTCTACCTCGTCGTCTCCGACACGCGTTTCAAGAAGTTCGACGAAATCGCGCGCACCGTCTTGCGCTCCTCGCCGGCCGGCGTGGTCCTGCTCGATGATGTCGCGACGGTCGAGCATTCGACCCAGCCGCAGTGGACGCGCGTGACGGCAGATGGCAGCGATGCGGTTTTGTTTCAGGTTTACCAACAACCGGGCGGGAACACGGTGCAGATCGCCTCCGGGATCAAGGCGAAGCTGAAGGAAATCGCGAAACAAATACCCCACGACGTGACGGTGGCGAACTGGTACGACCAGAGCGCATTGATCGTCGCCTCCGTCGGTAGCACGCGCGATGGCGTGATCATCGGCGTCGTCCTCGCCGCCATCGTGCTGCTGGTTTTTTTGCGCAACTGGAAGGTGACGCTGATCGCGGCGCTGACTGTGCCGGCGGTGCTCGCGTCCACCGTGGTGCTGCTTTTCGTGGCGGGGATGAGCTTCAACATTATGACGCTCGGCGGGATGGCGGCGGCGGTTGGATTGATCATCGACGACGCGATCGTGATGGTAGAACACATCATCCGGCGCGTGCGCGGCGCGGAAGGCGAGACGCGCGAGAGCGTGTTGAAAGCCGCGGGTGAATTTACCAAACCGCTGGCCGGTTCCTCTGCCGCCACCGTCATCATCTTCACCCCGCTCGCTTTTCTCACCGGCGTGACCGGCGCGTTTTTCAAGGCGCTCTCACTCACGATGGCGTCGGCTTTGGTCATTTCCTTTCTGATCGCGTGGCTGGCGGTGCCGATCCTTTCCGGACGGCTTTTGAAAAAGAAGGACGCGGAAAAGGAAGAGCATGGCCGAGTGACGAAGTACGTGAACAAGCATTACCGCGCGCTCATGCAACGGATGCTCGTCCAGCGCTGGCTGGTCGCGCTCATCCTCGTGCCGCTGCTCGCGCTCGGTTACGTTGCCTACAAGAATGTGGCTTCCGGTTTCATGCCGGTGATGGACGAAGGCGGGTTTATTCTTGATTACGTCTCACCGCCCGGCACTTCCCTGGCGGAGACGGATCGGTTGCTCCAAATGGTGGAAGGGATTTTGCAATCCACGTCGGAGGTGGACACCTACTCGCGTCGGACGGGCGCGCAGCTCGGCGGCGGCCTGAGCGAGGCGAACATCGGTGATTTTTTTGTGCGCCTGAAAGCGCTCCCGCGCCGCCCCATCGAAGCGGTCATGGAGGATGTGCGCACCAAGATCGACCAGCAGATTCCAGGGCTGCAAATCCAGACCGCGCAGTTAATGGAAGATTTGATCGGCGATCTCACGAGCGTGCCGCAGCCGATCGAGATCAAACTATTTTCCGAGAACGAAGAGACCTTGCGCACGATCGCGCCGCGCGTGGCCGATGCGATCCGCAAGGTCAGCGGCATCATCGAAGTGAAGGACGGGATCGTGCCCGCGGGCGACGCGCTCGACATCCAGGTCGATCGCGTGAAGGCCGCGCTCGAACGGATGGACCCGGACGCGATCACCAAGTCGCTCGACGATTTCATCTCCGGCAACGTCACCACGCAGGTCTTGCGCGCGCCGAAATTGATCGGAGTGCGCGTCTGGATTCCGCACGACGCGCGTGCCACCATGCACGCGATCGAGAACCTCCTCCTGCGCGCGCCCGACGGTCATCTCTTCCCGCTGAAACGTGTCGCCACGCTGACGACCATCGTCGGTCAGCCCGAAATCACGCGCGATGATTTGAAGCGCATGGCCGCAGTGACCGCGCGAATCAGCGGACGCGATCTCGGATCCACCGCCGCGGACGTGAAGCGCGTCCTCGACCAGCAGGGCCTGCTCCCGAACAACGTTCCCTACACCATGGGCGGACTTTACGAACAACAGCAGATCGCGTTTCGCAGCCTCTCCATCATCCTCATCGCGGCGCTCGTCCTTGTTTTCCTGCTCCTCCTTTTTCTCTACGAATCCTTCCGCGTCGTCATTGCCATGATGCTGACCACGCTCTTCGCCATCGCGGGCGTTTACATCGGGCTCTGGGTCACGCAGACGGAATTCAACATCACTTCCCGCATGGGCATGACCATGATCGTTGGCATCGTGACCGAGATCGCGATTTTCTATTACTCTGAGTTTCGCGAACTGGAGCCGGGTGACGATCGTTTCATCGTCGCAGGCATCAATCGCCTCCGTCCCATCGCCATGACCACGTTCGCCGCGATTCTCGCGCTCATGCCGCTCGCACTCGGCATCGGCCAGGGCTCGGCCATGCAACAACCGCTCGCCATCGCCATCATCTCCGGCCTCGTCTTTGGCATGCCGCTCGCGCTCATCGTCCTGCCGACGCTGCTGTCGCTTTTCGGGATAGGCCGAGATGATAAAAGATCGCACGAGGGTCAGAGGACTTCGTGGCGCGCCGCTTCGTGACTGAGCCGGCATACGATCCCTAAAGCGGTCTCAGCTCAAGACGCACCCAACGTACAAATGCAAAGACTATCAGATGTCCCAAATGCGAGATCGCAGCCGAAGCGCAATCGAGTTTGGTGGCGATGGCTAATTTTCGGAATTATCGCGGCGCTACTTTTGATCGTGTCGTTTCACTTCGACGACTTTGTCATTCGACTTGTGAACGATCATTCGAACGTGCATCTGAAAGCCTTCGGCCGGTTCGTCAGCCACTACGGCGATTGGCCGGAGCATGCCGCTCTCGGCGGCGTTCTTTGGGCGATGGCATGCCTGCTGCATAGTCGGCGCTGGCAGCGCATCGCATTGATGATGCTTATCGCGTCCGCCGTTGCCGGGCTGAGCACGGATGCGATAAGATTTGCCACCGGTCGCCCGCGGCCTTCCACGCATATCGTAGATGGATGGTACGGCCCGCACACGGACTACAACCACAGTTCTTTCCCATCTGGGCACACCAGTGCATCTGCCGGATTTTTCCTCGTGCTCGCGTTCGTCGAATGGCCGGTTGGCGCGCTTGCGGTGGTCTTTCCCATTGCGGTCGGTTTGGCGCGCATCCTCGTTGGCGCCCACCATTTCTCCGACATCGTCGCGTCATTCATTACCGGGATTTTTTGCGCCTACCTCGTGCAACGGTATTTCTCCGTGCGAGCGACCCGGCTCCGTGCGCGCTGAATTGAAACTGTCGCTTGGGATTCCGGGAGATCGTGAAGACGGAATTCGCAGTGGGGCTTGCGGGGGCACTCGTTGCTATTAAGATTGTGCTGGCAATGGGGTTTGCCTTCCGTCGAAAGACGAAAACTGCCGGATCGATTTCCGCGCTGATGACTCCTGCACGTAGCGAAGCTGCGCGCATGGAGTTTTTTTATGCCGAAAATTCAGCTGGCCGTTCTCGAAACTGCCGCAGACTTGGCGCCGTTTTCTTCCCTGATTTCGGAAGCGCTGCTCGCCTCCTTGTTCGCGGCGACAGAGGCCGTCGCTGCCGGAAACATCCAATCAGACACACGCCGCCGCCTGCGCGAGCTGCATCGGCTTAGCGAAGGCAATCCACGAATGCTCGAGGAATTGCTGATCGAACTCTCGGCGCGCCATTACCGAATGGAGAGTTTCGGGCTCGATCTGCTCGCGCTGGATCGAACAATTCACGAACTTGATACGGCGATCAAAGCAGCCGCGGAGCAAAACACATGACTCTACCGCAACTCGACCAACAGCTCTTCAACCTGATCAATCACGGTCTCAATTCGTCCGCACTGGATGTGTTCATGGCACTTCTTTCGAGCTGGCCGATCTGGCGACCCTTCGTCTTCATTGCGGGCGCGCTGGCGCTTGTCTTTGGCGGCTTCAAAGCGCGCGCGCTCGTCTGCTGCGCGCTCCTGACCATTCTCGTCGCCGATACTGGGGTTGCCAACGCGATCAAACACCTCGCGAATCGTCCGCGGCCTTATCAAGCGATGGCGGGCGTGCGTGTCGTACGGCTACAAAAAACCCATCCGCGCTCCCTTTCCGTAACGCATCCCGCGGTCGTCACTTTATCCTCCCTTCCTTCAAAGAAACGAGACAATCGCTCCTTCCCATCCGGACACGCGACGAATAACTTTGCCTTTGCCACCGTGCTCGCGTGGGTCTACCGGCGGCGGGGCTGGCTCTACTTTATCGTGGCAACGCTTGTGGCTTGGTCGCGCGTCTACGTCGGCGATCATTATCCGCTCGATGTGATTGGCGCCGCCGCGATCGGCGCAGGTGTCGCGGTGTTTATGATGGTAATCTTGGAATTCCTCTGGCGAAAGTACAGCGCAAAATTATTCCCCGCGCTGGCCTCCGCTCATCCTACACTCGTTAGGTCGTGAACTGGTTAATCTGGGCATTACTCTCGGCTTTCTTCGCCGGACTCACCGCCGTCCTTGCCAAGGTGGGCGTTGCCGGGGTTGACTCCACGCTCGCGACTGCCATCCGCACGAGCGTCGTCCTCCTCTTCACTTGGGCCCTCTTCTTTGCCCTGACGCCAGCGCGCAGTCTGCGATTGCTCGATGGCCGTAATTGGCTCTTCCTTATCCTCTCCGGCCTGGCGACAGGATTGTCATGGGTCTGCTACTTCCGCGCTTTGCAGCTTGGCGAAGTCTCGCGGGTCGCGCCGATTGACAAGCTCAGCGTCGTCTTCGTTATCGCCTTCGCGGCACTCGTCCTGCATGAGCGTCTTACCTGGCATCACTGGGCCGGAGGCCTGCTCATAGTTGCCGGCGCCGCCATTCTCGCAATGAAAGGATAGCTGATGCTTTGGCTCGTCATCATCGCGCTCGGGTTGGTCGAAGGACTTACCGAATTTATCCCTGTCTCTTCAACCGGCCATCTGCTTCTGGCCGATCATTTTTTTGGTTTTGCGAAACTCCTCGGGAGCGAGGAAAAGGCGGACCTCTTCGACAAGCGGATGCTCGGCCAGCGCTGGCTGGACACGCTCATCTCGTGCCGCTGCTCTCGCTCTTCGGCGTCCGTAGCCAAGGTGAACCAGATTCCAAGGAAACGTCATAACGAAGTTCGTTGGGTTGTCGTGAATCATTTACGACTTCGGCATCCATCTGCTCTACCGCGGTGGCGGGGGACGCAGGCGAACAGGAATTGCAACTTTGAAAATTAACGCATGAACAAACAAACATCGGAAGCAGTGGCTAAAGTCCCGCAGGTCACTCTCCTCTTCTGGATCATCAAGATCCTCGCGACAACCTTGGGCGAAACTGGCGGCGACGCCGTTACCATGTCGTGGCTGGGCGAGACGACCTCGCACGGCAATGGCGCTGGTTATCTCATCGGCACGGCCATTTTCGGCGTGATTTTTATCGCCGCGGTCCTCGTGCAGATCATGGCGAAAAAATTTCACCCATTCCTCTACTGGTTGACCATCGTCGCGACCACGACCGTCGGGACCACGCTGGCCGATTATTGCACCAGATCCATCGGCATCGGCTACACCGGCGGGTCTACCATTCTGCTCGTCCTCGTCATCGCGTCGCTGCTCACCTGGCTCTGGTCGACCGGGAGCATTTCGATCGACACCGTGAATACCCCAAAGGTCGAGATGTTTTATTGGGTCACGATCATGTTTTCGCAGACTCTCGGCACGGCTCTGGGCGATTGGGTCGCGGACACCAACCAAATGGGCTATGTCGGAGCCGCCGCCATTTTTGGCGGGCTCCTCTTGGTGACCGCGCTTCTCTATTATTTCACGAGCCTTTCGCACGCCCTATTGTTTTGGGCGGCATTCGTTTTGACCCGACCGCTCGGCGCGGTCGTGGGCGATTTTCTGGACAAGCCGATCGCGAAAGGAGGTCTGGCTCTCAGTTGTTACACCGCCTCGCTCGCGCTTCTGGTCGTGATCGTCGCCTTGATCCTGATCTTCCCGCAGAAGCCAGCATCGAAGGCACATTGATCGCCGTTGCAGGGGAGTGGTTTGGGAACAACTGACCCGAAGATGGAAACCGCGCCAAGTGCGGGTAGGGTTGGCGTCTCATGAAGCAGAAGCACGATTTTGCCACCAGGGTCATTCACGCCGGCCAATCTCCCGATCCGACGACGGGCGCGATCATGATGCCGATCTATCAAACGTCGACCTACGTGCAGGAAAGTCCGGCGCGGCATAAGGGCTACGATTATTCGCGATCGATCAATCCAACGCGCAGCGCTTATGAGCGTTGCATCGCCGATCTGGAAAGCGGCACGCGCGGCTGGGCGTTTGCGTCCGGTTGCGCGGCGATGGCCACGATTCTCGATTCGCTCGAGAGCGGTTCGCACATTGTCGCGAGCGACGATCTTTATGGCGGCACGTTTCGTCTTTTCGAATTGGTCCGCCGCAAGTCGGCCAATCTCGATTTCACCTTCATCGACATGTCGGATTCGAAGAGCCTCGAAGCGGCGATCAAGCCGAACACGCGGCTCGTTTGGGTGGAAACCCCGAGCAACCCGCTGCTCAAGCTTATTGATTTGGAAGCGATCGCGAAGATCGCGCGCAGCCGCAATATCATCGCGGCCGCCGACAATACCTTTGCCAGTCCGTGGATTCAGCGGCCGCTCGAGCTGGGCTTCGATCTCGTCATGCATTCGGCCACGAAATATCTGAACGGTCATTCCGACATGGTCGGCGGCGCCGTCGTCGTCGGAGAAAACAAGGAGCTGGGCGATCAGATGCAGTATCTGCAAAACGCGGTCGGCGCGATCGCGGGGCCGTTCGACAGCTTCCTCGCCTTGCGCGGATTGAAGACGCTGGCCCTACGCATGGAGCGGCATTGCCAGAACGCGTTCGAGATCGCGCAATTCCTGGCCAAAGAGCCGAAGATCGCTTCGATCAGCTACCCTGGCCTAACGAATCATCCGCAGCACGAGCTGGCCAAACGGCAGATGCATGGCTTTGGCGGAATGGTCACGCTCGTGCTCAAGACCGACATGGAAGGGACGCGCCGTTTCCTCGAGAGCACGCATCTCTTCTCGCTCGCCGAGTCGTTAGGCGGGGTCGAGAGTCTGGTGAATCATCCGGCGCTCATGACGCATGGCGCCATTCCGGCGGAAACCCGCGAAGCGCTTGGGATTCACGATGCGCTCGTTAGGCTCTCGGTTGGCGTCGAAGACGTGAACGATCTGATCGACGATCTCCGCACTGCCCTCGCCGCCGTGTAAAACAGGCATCCTGCCTGTTGGGTCAAGCGGGCTTCCAGCCCGCTGTGGTTGTCGGCCCGGCGGGCAAGATGCCCGCCTGACGAGACAGGCAGGATGCCTGTGTTACGTTCGCGGGCATGGGCAGTTCGTTCGGCCAACTTTTTCGCATCACGACCTGGGGCGAGTCGCACGGGGGCGGAGTCGGCGTGGTCATCGACGGCTGCCCGCCGCGTTTGGAGTTGAGCGAAGCCGATATTCAATGCGACCTCGATCGTCGCCGGCCGGGCCAAAGCTCCATCACGACGGCACGCCAGGAAGAAGATCGTTGCCAGATTCTTTCCGGCGTATTCGAGGGACGCACGCTGGGCACGCCCATCTCCGTGATGGTGCGAAACAAGGATGCGCGGCCCGAAGATTACGCAGCGAACGCGGAGACGTTTCGTCCGTCGCACGCCGATTTTACCTACGAAGCCAAATACGGCATCCGCAATTGGCAGGGCGGGGGACGCGCTTCCGCACGAGAGACGATTGGCCGCGTGGCCGCGGGCGCCGTTGCCCGAAAGGTTCTGCTGAGCCTCTGCCCCGACTTCGAAGCGATCGCATACGTGACTCACGTATACGATGTCGCCGCTGCAATTGAACAGGCGAAAGTGACGCGGGAAAAGGTGGAGGCGAACGCGGTGCGATGTCCGAACGGCGCGGCGGCGGAGCGAATGACGAAGGCGATCGAGCGGGCGCGAGACGAGGGCGATTCGTTAGGCGGAATCATTGAATGCGTTTTGCGCGGCGTGCCCGCGGGATGGGGCGAACCCGTTTTCGACAAGCTCGAAGCCGATCTGGCGAAGGCGATGATGAGCCTGCCGGCGACGAAAGGTTTTGAAATCGGCTCCGGATTTGCAGCCACGCACATGAAAGGATCGGAGCATAACGACCCGTTTGAAATTCACGAAGGCGCGGTGCGAACGACAACGAATCATTCCGGCGGCGTGCAGGGCGGGATCAGCAATGGCGAGAACATTATCTTTCGGGTCGCCTTCAAACCGACCTCGACCATTGCGCGCGAGCAGAAAACGGTGACCGCCGCGCAGGAGGAAACCACGCTCGCCGCGCGCGGGCGTCACGATCCTTGTGTGCTGCCGCGCGCGGTGCCGATCGTGGAAGCAATGGCGATGCTTGTCTTGTGCGATCACGCGTTGCGCCAGCGCGCCATCGCTCAGCCGCCGACGGCCTGATAGTGGCCGAGGCCGCGCTTCCACATCCCGCGGGCGGCGAGCAGCATCACGAAAACCCAGCCGATTTGAATGGCGAGCGCCTCGAACATTTGCGCGCCGCGCAGGCGTTCCTGAAAGATGGCGATGGGGCAAAAGAGTTCGTAGTAGAACGGCAGCCATTTCATCACCGCCTGCACGCCGGCCGGCATGATATCGATCGGGAACATCTGGCCGCCGAGGAAATATTCGAAGGAGTAAACGATGAAAACGATGGTCGAGATTTCGAGAACCCAGAAGGCCATCATGGCGAGCGTGTAGGTGAGGAAGAATTGGATGAACGCAGCCATGACGAGGGAGAGGAACGCCCAGAGGTAGGTCGCAGGATTGCCCGGAAACACGAGGTAATCGCGGAAGTAGAGAAAGATGAGCGCGATCGGGAGAATGGTGACCGCGGTGAAAACGAGCCGGCCGCTCAGGAAAATGCTGAAGCGATAGCCGAGGTAGCTGAGCGGTTTGGTCAGGTAGGAATTGATCTGGCCTTCGCGGATGTCGGAGGCGATCTGCCATTCGTCCTCCGTCGGCGTGACGAGGTTGGAGACGAGAATGGTGAGCAGATAATAATAGATCATCGACCCGTAGTCGTAGCCGCGCAGGCTGCCGCCGTGTTCCTTAAAAATGGCGCTCCAGAGAAAGACGGTGCCGGCCAGCGGGATTAGGCTGAAGAGCGCGCGCAGGAAATAATTCCAGCGATACACAAACGTATTCTGAATCCCGAGATTGAAGACGGTGGCGTATTTGGAAAGGGTCATTTGAAACGAGCGAGGGCGCGCCGGTGGAGAGGCGCAAGGAGCAGGGCGCAAAGCGCGCCGATCAACGCCATAAAAATATCTTCCTGCGTATCCCAGATGTCTCCCTGAGTGCCGAGAAAATTTTCGGCCGCGCTTTGATTGATGAGGGCGGCGCACCATTCGAGCAATTCGTAAACGGCGCTGATGGCGAGGCAGACGCAAACGATGAGGAACGGCATCCAGTTCGGGCGATTGAGAAGACGCCGGCGGATGAAAATTTCCCGCGCGATAAATGCAGGCACGAACCCTTGCGCGAGATGTCCGAGGCGATCGAATTGATTGCGTTCCCAGCCGAAAATCGGGCGCAGCCAATCGAACAACGGAACGCGCGCGTAGGTGTAATGGCCCCCGACGCAGAGAATGCCGATGTGGAGAGCGATCAGCGTGTAAACCAGCGTGGTAAACCGAAACCGATGATAAGTGGCGAGCAGGATGATGAGACCGATCACGCCGGGGAAAACTTCAAGTGCCCAGGTGAGATAATCATGCGGCCGCCAGGCGGACCAGGCGAAGACGAGAGCGATCGCCAGCAGGAGCGCGACATGGAGGGGTGGGATGCGGAGCTTCATGCTTGCGCGATTGGATCCAGCGACGGCGCCAGGGATGAGATTTCGCGGGAATCGTTCGCCAATTCCACCGCGAGTCGAATGGCGGCGATCATGGAATCGGGGCGGGCGATATTTTTGCCGGCAATGTCGAAAGCGGTGCCGTGATCGGGACTGGTCCGAGGAATGGGAAGACCGAGGGTGACGTTCACGCCGTCGTGGAAGGCGTGGAGTTTCAACGGAATCAAACCTTGATCGTGATACATGCAGAGGACGGCGTCGTAATCGCCGTTCGCGGCGTGGAAGAAGACGGTGTCGGGCGAATGCGGGCCGGAGAAGCGAAGGGACGAGTGATGAGTGACAACTCCGAATGTCTTCGCGAGCGTCGGTGATGAGTTTAGGCGCGCGACGGCGGGAGTGATGATTGCGATTTCTTCACGGCCGAGCGCGCCGGATTCGCCAGCGTGCGGGTTGAGGCCGGCGACGGCGATGCGGATGTCGTTCCCTTTGCGCCGCTGAACGAAATCGAGGAGGAGGAGGCCGACGCGGACGATTTCGTCTTCGCGCAAGGCGGTTGAAACTTGCGCGAGCGGAATGTGGGTGGTGACAAGCGCGACGGACAAATTTCCGCCCGTCAGTAGCATGGCGAAATTTTTTACGCCCAGCCGCTCGGCGAAAAATTCGGTCTGGCCGGGGAAGCCGAAACCGAT
This sequence comes from Chthoniobacterales bacterium, assembly GCA_038258245.1. Classification (GTDB taxonomy): domain Bacteria; phylum Verrucomicrobiota; class Verrucomicrobiia; order Chthoniobacterales; family UBA10450; genus JBBSQB01. The sequence goes on along the minus strand of JBBSQB010000030.1, from coordinate 16,931 downwards.
TTCATACATGCGCGCTTTGTGAATGGGGCCGGTGACGATGGCGTCGAGGTCGCCCTTGCGGGCGAGGCGAATGGATTCTTCGAGCGCGGCCGCTGCGGCACGCGCGGTCTCGTCACTGGGTTTGCCCAGAACGCCATCCGGATGTTGGCCAATGATTTTGTAATCGGCGGCTTCGGTTAATCGGCCCGAAGCGAGCGCGGCGCGGACAATTTCAGGTCCGATGCCAGCGGGATCGCCAAGAGTGATTCCAATGCGTTTCCGCATCGCGCAGTTTCTGCGTGCCGGTGGGAAGCGCAAGCGGGAGAAGCAAAGCTCCCGCGACGGGCTCTGGGTGACCTAAAAGGTCTTGATGTAAGCCTTTTCCCGCAGCCCGGCGACCCAACGATCGTGGACGCGCATCGATTCTTCCTGTTGGAGCCGTTTTTGAATCTCAGTCCGCACTTCGGCGAGCGGGCGGGCGACGCCGCCCCGTTTTTCATCGGCTTTTAGAATATAATAGTTGCCGCCCAGCTCGACGATGTCGCTGATTTTGCCGGTCCGCAGGGAGAAGGCCACTTTCTCGAGCTCCGGAGCGAGCGTCTTGGGCTCGATCCACCCCCAGTCGCCGCCCAAGTCGCGCGTGCTGTCTTCGGAATAAATCTGCGCCATTTTCGCAAAATCGGCGCCATGCAGAAGCTTGGAGCGGATTTCCTCGGCCAGCGCCTTCTGCGAAGCGGCGTTGGTCTGGCTGCCCGGGATCATGATCATGCGCAGCTTCACTTCTTCCTTGCTCGAGAATTGGTCGCGATGTGCGCGATAATATTCATCGACCTTGTTCGGCGAAATCACGGTGACGGGATGGGCGTTCTTCCCGCGCATCGCTTGCACCTTGATCTTGTCTGTCTCCATCTTTTTGAACTCGGTCAGACTGAAATTTTGCGCCTGCAATGTTTTGATGAAGGTGTGGCGATCGCCGCCGAAGTTTTCGCGGATAACCTGCTTGATCTCCTCATCGACGTAGTGTTCAGGAATGGCCAATCCGTCCTTGTCGAAAGCCTGGATGATGAGCTGGCGATCGATCAAATCCTTCAAGGCGGCCTTCCGCACCTCCGTAATCTTGGCGATGAGTTCCTGGCCTTGAAATTGGGAACGGAGAAGACGCTCGCGGGGTTCAACCAGATCGCGGACCTGCGAATAGGTAATAATGTCGCCGTTGACGATGGCAGCGATGCCGTCCACGACCTGACCCTCAGGGGCAGGGGCCGCACGTCCGAGCGGCGTGAAAGCCATCACGGCAACAACCCACAGGGAAAAGAAAAGAGAGCGCTTCATCGAAAAGTTAGAGTTTTCTCGTCAGCTCCAGAATCTCTGCGAGATGCTGATCGATTGTAACGGTACTTAAGCGGGGGAATTTGCCTCCCACAAGTATAAACTGCCCGCCACGGGTGAGCATCAGCTTGCCTTCGCGCGTTTCGACGCGGGTGACGTTGACCCGGCCGGCGGCGAGCCGGATTTCGGCGAGGAGCAGCAGATTATCAACGGCGGCCGGGAACTTCCCGAAGCGATCGCGCCAATCTTTGCGCAGCCGGCTCCATTGCTCTTGCGTGGTCACTTCGGCCAGTTGCCGGTAAGCCTGAATGCGCAACGCGGTGTCGCCAATGTAGCTGTAAGGGATGAAGGCCGGGATGCGCGTGGACGGGGCGGCGCTCAGGAATTCGCCTTCGCTCGTCGCGACGAAGTCGAAGCGGGTTTCGACTTCGAGACGCGGCCGGAATTTCTGCCCCTTCAACTGCGCGACGGCCTGCTTGAGCAACTGGCAATAGAGATCGAAACCGATGGCCAGAATGTGGCCGCTCTGCGCGGTGCCGAGGATGCTGCCCGCGCCGCGGATTTCCAGATCGCGCATGGCGATGCGGAATCCGGCGCCTAACGAGCTGTATTGCTTGATCGCGTTGATGCGCTTGCGGGCCGCGCCCACCGTCATCATCTCGCGCGGGAGCATGAGATAGGCGTAAGCCTTGTGCTCGGCGCGGCCGACGCGGCCGCGCAGTTGATACAGATCGGCCAGCCCGAAGCGATCGGCGCGATCGATGATGATGGTATTGGCGTTCGGAATATCGAGACCGCTCTCGATGATGGTGGTGCAAACGAGGACGTCGATTTTTCCGGCGACGAACCGTTGCATGACGGTTTCGAGTTCGTCTGCGCCCATCTGGCCGTGCCCGAATTCGATGCGCGCCTGCGGGCAAAGCTCGGCCAGGCGGTCGCGCATTTTTTGGATCGATTGCACGCGGTTGTGCAGGAAATAAACCTGGCCCTGCCGCTCGAGTTCGCGGTTGATCGCATCGCGAATGATCCGTTCATCGTAGCCGCAGACGACCGTCTCGACGGGCAGGCGATTGAGCGGCGGCGTCTCTATCGTCGACATATCTTTCACGCCGACGAGCGACAGATAAAGCGTGCGCGGGATCGGGGTGGCCGAAAGGGTGAGCACGTCGACGAGCTCGAACAACTCCTTGAATTTCTCTTTATGCAGCACGCCGAAGCGCTGCTCCTCGTCGATTACGACCAGGCCGAGATCTTTGAATTGCACGTCACCCGAAATAATGCGGTGCGTCCCGACGACGATGTCGACGCCGCCTTCGCGCAGGAGTTTGAGCACCTTGCGCTGCTCACTATGCGAACGGAAGCGGCTCAGCATTTCGATGCGCACCGGATAATCGAGCATGCGCTGGCGGAACGTTTCGAAATGCTGCTGCGCGAGCACAGTAGTGGGCGTGAGAATGGCGACCTGTTTGCCTTCCATGACCGCTTTGAAGGCGGCGCGAATGGCGACTTCCGTTTTGCCGAAACCGACGTCGCCGCAGATGAGGCGATCCATCGAGCGCGCGCGTTCCATGTCGCTCTTCGTGTCGATGATCGCCTTCAATTGATCGGGCGTTTCGCGAAACGGAAACGAATGTTCGAACTCGGCCTGCCATTTCGTATCAGAACCAAAGGCGTGGCCGGTTTGCGTTTCGCGCTCGGCCTGGACGGCGAGCATTTTGCCTGCGTAATCGAAAATGGAAGCCACTGCGTTTTTCTTGGCCCGCGCCCACCTGGCATCGGCGAGCGACGAAAGCGGCGGCGATTTCTTGCCGACGCCGACGTAACGCGAAACGAGATAAGCCTGTTCGAGCGGCACGTAGAGTTTCGCGTCTGCTGCAAACTCGAGAACGAGAACTTCGCGCTCTGCCTGGTAGGGACGGCCCGCCGGGCCGTCCGCGACTGAATCCGGCGCACCGCCCATTTTCTGAAGACCAAGAAAGCGGCCAACCCCATGCTCCAGATGAACAACGAGATCGCCCTCGTTTAGTTCACTGAAATCGATCTGCGCGCGATTGCGAGTCAGACGTTCGGCGCGCGCGAGACGGCGTCGACCGTGCGCAGGAGCCCGTCCGAACAAATCCGCGGCCGAAAGGACGACTAGATCCCCATCCGGAAAACAGAAGCCGCGCGCGAGCGTCCCTTCGGCCAGCTCGATGCCGGTCAACGCCGCGTCGCCGATGATCTCGCGGAAGCGTTCGATTTCGCCTTCCGTCTGGAAATAGATGACGATCCGCGCTCCCTGGTTGCGCCATTCGTCGAGACGGCCGCTAAATTGCGCGCGCTTCGCTTCCGCGAGCATGAAATCTCCGACCTGGAATTCGCCCACCTCGCAATCCTGGAACGCGCCGCGGAAGTCCTCGGGCTGGCCGGTGTCGGTCGCATCGAGCCAGCCTTCGGTGATTTTGATTTCGGCTTCGTCATCGGCATCCGCTTCGATGCCGAGGCGCAGATGTTCCTTGGAAATATAATCTGCGACCACGCCACTTTGGTCCTCGGCCACGCCCAGCAAAACATCGAGGGCGGGCAAGGGGCGCACGGAAGTTTGCATATCGATATCGAACTCGCGCAGCGATTCGATTTGATCGTCGAAAAACTCTGCGCGCACCGGCAGCGCGGTTTGCCAGGAAAACAGATCAAGGATCCCGCCGCGAATCGCGAACTGGCCGCGCGCGGTCACCTGCGCGACGCGTTCGTATTGCGCATCGCCGAGTGTCTGCGTGATCTTTTGAAGCGATTGCTTCGCGCCGCGTTTCAGCGACAGGGTGCCGGCGCGCAACTTCCCGCGAGCTGGCGCAGGTTGTTCGAGGCTCGCTTTCGTGGCGACGATAACGTGCGGCCCTGCTTCCTTTTCGAGCCGCGCAAAAAGCGCGAGGCGTTCCGCGCTGATCTCGGGATCGGGCAGAATATTTTCCACGGCGGCGAATTCCGCTTCCGGGAGGAAAAGCGCATTGGGCTCCCAGTTGAGCAGGCTTTCGTAGTGCGCCTCCTGCATCTGCACGTTGGGGCAAACGATCCAGAGCGTTCGGTCCAGCTCCCGCGCGAGAACGGCGACGAGAAAGGGCTGCGCCGCCCGCACGACGTGCGAAAAACTGGCGGCCGACGTTTTCCCACGCAGCGCATCGATCTTTTCCGCGATGACCGGAACCCCGGGCACCGCCGAAAACAGATCGGATGTTTCACTCGCTTTTGGCACCGACAACGGTCGCCGATTCGCTGCGCGAACTCTACTGAAATTGCGGAGCGCCCTGGCGGATGCGTCTTCCCCCGAACAAGACCAGCCGCTCCGAAAGCGTTCGCGAGCAGGCTCGCTGGTGGCGGCGCGGCTGGTGGCGGGATGTGAGGTTTGAGTCAATGGAAAGCTTGGGCGTACGCCGGCCAGCGGTTGGCTGCATCGTCGCATGGTTAGGCCTTTCGGGTGATACAGCGCTGAAACGCTGCCAATGCTCATCGTCGGCCAGTCTGAACGGACAAAGGAAGCTTGTGCTTCGAACACAAAGCTTTAAGCGCCTCAAGTGTCGCCTTCTCGTCGGACGAGTATATATCTCCCTTCTGCAGTGTAAGCCAGATTCCGTATTGCTGAAGCTTGCGGGGAAGACGCTCATAGGCAGCGACAAACTCGGCAGCAGAATGGGCGGTGAACGTCGGCTTGATGTCGTTTTCGTCAGTTTGTTGCAGAACGAAAGCAACAAACCCGTGTCCGTGTGCGCCCATATCTGCATTCGCGTGCTGCATGGGCACGAAGTAAACGATGGTTCCGAGCTCCAGGACCGGTGACTGCGCCTCCGTGTCGTCGGAATATGCGGTGGTCCATGCAAGAATGAAGCAGGCAGCAACAAAAAGCACGGCACGCATGGCCTAACGAAAACAAGATGAGCGACGACGGACGAGAATGCGCGTCGGACGGAGTGGAGGTGTGGAAGTCATCTCAAAAGTGGAGCGTAAAGCGGTCCGACGTTCGCTCCATCGCTTGGTTAGGCCTTCGGTCGGCACGGGTGCTTGGCATTCCATTGTTTTAATGAGTTATTCTCGTATCTGCCAAGTAGCTCCTCCATCAGTTTGTGTTTAACTCCCGGTTTTGCTGCGCGAAGGTTTTTGTAAGCGCGCACTCCGCTTTCGAGTCCCGCGAGCGTATAAGCAGAAATATCACGCGCACGATCGGGGTGCTCTTCGACCCAGTCTCCGGAGGCAATTACAATTTGAAACATGACCGGCTCGAGCGCTTTCGCCTCGGTTAGCGGCCCAAGCACGTCACCGCAGATAAGGTAATCCACCTTCTTGAAATGACCGAGCAAAAGAGCCCTAATGAGAGCCGCGTTGCTGTGGAGCGGCTCTCGTTCGAGTGCAACCACCGCCTGATGAATGTCATGTCTATTGGACAGCAACTGATCAGGCATTGGAGGGCGGTCCAGCCAAGATGCGGCGAGAAGAGGGGAGATCGCGACTGTGCATAACGCGAGCAAAAGCGAAGTTTTCACGAGGTTGTTCATGGGCCTAACGAGAACAAGATCAGCCACCGCTGGCGAGGACGCGCGTGGTGGCGGGAGTTGAGGTTGGAGTCATGGGAAATTTGAGCGTACGCCGGCCAGTGGTTGGCTGCATCGCTTGGTTAGGTGTCATGTTTCAGGACGTTGTCCGCACGGGAAAGGTCGTCCAGGATGGTGGTGGATGAAAACCAAACCAAACGCCTTCCCGCACGGTCAACATGCACGCTAATGCCAAACTCACTCCCCTGACGCGAGCCCAAATGGCTCTCCAACACTCTCAACTCGGCTTCTCCTTGCGTACCACTGCTGTCGCTTTCGGCGTCTGCGAGAAGACCGTTCGTCGATGGTTGGCTCGCGCCCAAGAAAGCGGCTTTCCCACTCGCTTGGTCGATCGTTCTTCGGTGCCTCATCATCAACCCCGCAAGACCCCTCCCCAGCTCGAAGCCCAGATCCTCACTCTGCGCCGCCAACGCCGCTCCTACGCTCAAATCAGGATGGTCCTCCCCGTCTCCAAGGCCACTCTCTCCCGCGTCCTGCGCCGTCATCACCTCAATCGTCTCTCTTCTCTCGAACCTCCTAAACCTCCGCCTCTGCGCTATGAACGCGCCACCCCAGGCGACCTTCTCCACCTCGACATCAAGAAGCTCGGTCGCTTCACTCGCCCAGGCGTGCGCGCCACCGGTGATCGCTCCTTCCGTAACCCAGGCGCCGGCGTCGAAAGTCTCCATGTCGCCATCGACGACCACTCCCGCCTCGCCTTCGCTTGTCTGCTCCCCGACGAAAGGATTCCCAGCGTCCTCGATGCTTTGCACCAGGCTGTCAGCTTCTATTGCGCTCACGGCATCAAAATCCAACAGATTCTCACCGATCGTGGCTCCACCTATCGCTCCAAACTCTTCGCCTCCTCTTGCCACCAACTCGGACTCCAACATCTCTTCACCAAACCCTATCGCCCGCAAACCAACGGCAAGGCCGAACGCTTCATCCAAACCATCACCCGGGAGTGGGCCTATGCCCGTTCTTATCGCTCCAGCAACCACCGCGCTACCTTCCTTCCCGACTACCTGCATGACTATAACTTCCATCGCCCCCATTCCGCCTTGCACTCCCTGCCCCCATCCTCCAGACTCCCCAAAACTGCGGACAACGTATTGAGGTACAACAGTTAGGTGTGCGCGTCGCTTCCGAACAGAGGTGGAGCAAAAGTCCCCCAGAACAACCCGGCTGCCGGACGGGCGTGGCGGAAAGAACCGCCAGCGAAAAAGGACTCGGAACCCACATCACGGCAACTGCACCAGATCTCTGGAAAAAGCGCGAGCACAAAAGCAATCCGGCGCGGAGAGAATCAGAAGCGGTTTTGCCGTGCCATGACCGCGCTGACGAAGCTGACAGACTCGGCGCTCCGCGCAACCAGCGGAGCCGAGAAACGCTCCAGCAACCCGGAAGCAATGCGGCTAACTCTGGAACGGGAGAAGGCATCGCTATCAGAGGAATGCACCACAACACCTAACGAGACGGAAGTGAGCGACCGCCACCGAGGGCGAGCGGTGCTCGAAGTGAGGAGATTCTAGTCATCTGAAAACGTAAGCGTACAACGGGTGGCGGTTAGCTCCACTGATTGGTTAGATGCTTCCGGCTTCTTTCTCGATGCGCTTCTTCAATGCTTTGTCCGAATCGAGAAGCATGAGGGCTGCGGGATGCTCTGCTGTCTTTAACAATTTGTGATGACCGAGCGGGATGATTCTCTGCTGCGCATCGGTCGTGTGAACAACGAGAAATGTGTTGTTCTCCGCAATAGCAAATGACTTGTGCTGGATCTCGGCGCGTCCAGCGCCGAGATCGGCGCGAATGCGAAGTGTGGCCTTGGCACACTTCAGTTCGGCCCAACCGACTGCCGTGTTGGTGAACTGCGAATCAACTTTCCACTCTGCGTCGTGCCACTGTGCGGGGCCACGGTAGTAAACCATGACTAGCGGCGTGCCATCCGCCTGAAGCAGCCAAAACGCGAGCGTGTTCTGTGACACTGGGTGACTGCCCATGCCCGTAACACCGACGATCGCGGCGGATACCGACGCAGTCAGCAAGGCCAAGAGATATCGAGTACGCGCTAGCATCTAACGAGAACAAGATGAGCGACGGCGGACGAGGGCGCGCGTCGCTCGGAGTGGGAGTGAGGAAGTCATCTCAAAAGTGGCGCGTACAGCGGTCCGTCGTTCGCTCCATCGCTTGGTTAGATCTTCGGATATGCATGCGGACGGCAACGAGCCCATAGAGTGAATAAAACAAAAAAAAGAACCGCAGCGACAGGAATATCAAGGATCGCAGGTCCGAGAAACCAAACAGGACCCGGGCCCATACCCTGCTCGTGTGGAATCCAGGTAAAAGTCCATGAAGGGGGCCAATTCATCAGCGTGGATGCTAATCCCTGTAGCGGCGAAGGAAACACGTAGCAGAGTGCAAAAAGCAAGATGAAGAGCAGAACAGCACTAAACAGTGAAACGAGCACTCGAATCCAGGCGCGCGTCATAGATCTAACGAGAACAAGATCAGCCACCGCTGGCGAGGGCGTGCGTGGCGGCGGGATGTGGGGTTGGAGTCATGGAAAGCTTGGGCGTACGCCGGCCAGCGGTTGGCTGCATCGCTTGGTTAGATGATGGGTGTGCTATCACGAGAAGAAATGGCGTCACACTTCTTGGGCCGCGGCTCCATGAAGGAGGTGACGCTGGCAAACAGTAGAGCAAAGAAGGCTGCCCAGAAGACGTGTGAGCGAACCGAAGGCGACGATGCTGGCGAGAAAACTGCATCGAGGATCGACCAAGTCGTGAAACCACTGCAGAACATGATGATGAACTGATGGACCGGATGCTGCCGAAGCAATTGCCGATACTCTGCAAGGGAGGATCGCCACTTCGAGGCTTTCGCTGCAACGGGAGACCGTGAAATCATCTAACGAGAACAAGATCAGCCACCGCTGGCGAGAGCGCGCGTGGTGGCGGGACGTGAGGTTGGAGTCATGGGAATCTCGGTCGTACGCCGGCCAGCGGTTGGCTGCATCGCATGGTTAGGCCCTTTGCGTGGCATGCTGCCTAATGTGGAATGAGGCTGGAATCTCCTGCCCAACAACAACGAAGAGAAAGTAGTCGCAGCCACCGAAACTATATGATGTCTCCCACTGGTCGAGCGACTGAATCTCGTCGAGGTACGCTGTCATCGGACTGCCGTCGCCTATACGCTGCTGACGCCCAATCTCCACGCTGAGCTGATCAACGCGATCGTGCCAAAACTGGGCTTGCGACCCAGCCGTAAAGATCCAGTCCGTATTCGCGGCAATAAGCGCACGCAACGCATCCTCCACGCCGTGCGGTGCAGCCGACGGAGCTACGAAGACAAGCGCATCGAAGCCCGCGTCTCCCCACGGCAACACGTCGAGTGGCGCCGGGCCTGCGAGTGCGAAGTATTGTCGGCCAACCGAATCGCTGCCAACAGATACGAGTGGGGTCATAGGCCTAACGAGAACAAGATCAGCCACCGCTGGCGAGAACGCGCGTAGCGGCGGGTGAAGAGGTTGGAATCATGGGAAACTTGGGCGTACGCCGGCCAGCGGTTGGCTGCATCGCCTGGTTAGGTCTCATTGGTCGAACAGGCGATTCGCTGCCGCAACACCCCTGCCACGCTCCGATAGGAGCCAGTAAGCGCCGCCACTCGCTGGCTCAGTGCGATCAACAAGGCGTGAGCTACGAACAAGGTGATCAATAAAGTAGAGAAAGCGCTGCATTGATACAGGAACTCGCTCACAAAGTTCGCCTTCGCTGATGGGAGACTCGGAGTGTGCCAAGAGGCAAATGATAGTCTGCTCCTCGCGTGAGAGTGAGCGGAAAAGCTGAACACGCGAGTCGCGTGATCGGCCGAGAAGCCAGCGCGCGAGCTGGAACAGCACGGCGATGGCACACACTGCCAACAAAAACGCCATCCAAGCAGGAAGCGCGACCTGCCGCAAAGCTAAAGCGCGGACGCGTGGAAATAACAATACAGCGACACCTAGGATCGCCAGCACGCCTGCCGTGAGCACGCCACCAATGGCGTTATGTAGCGTTGGCGGGAGATGCCGGCGTAGAAAGCTCACGTGCGTAGAGACCTAACGAGAACAAGATCAGCGACGGCGGGCGGGGTGGCGCGCTGCTCGCAGTGGAAGTGTGGAAGTCATCTCATGGGTAAAACGCAGCGCGGCCCGCCGTTCGCTGCATCGCATGGTTAGGCCCGCGCGTGGGAGGCAGCAAAAAGCGTGAACCGAGAGTCTTCAGTTGTGTAGCGTGACCGCGTCTGCGCTGCCGAGCGTCTCGACCGCTCTGCGCAGCTCGTGGATGTCGAACGGCTTTTGGAGCATCATGTCCACGGCTAGAGCGCGATAGGCCTCCTGCGTGTCTCGCAGATGCGCGGAGAGAACCATGATCTTGCCGCGGAAGGCGAGCGAGCGAAGGCGTGCCACCAGCTCGAGCCCCGAAAGACGAGGCATGTTGTTGTCGGTGATGAGCAGGTCGAAGCGCTCTGGCTGCTCCATGACCTTGGCGAGCGCCTCCTGGCCATCGACTGCCAACTCGACGCTGTGACCGGAAAAGCGAAGCAGGAAGGAAAGCGAGTGGCGCACGGAAAGCTGATCGTCTGCCACCAAAATGTTGAGCGCTCGCGCCATAATTACTAGAATCGGTCATAGCAGGAGGCATACCCAAAAAGCGTGTTTCTGAAGGCCTAACAGGTAATCGACGAACCGGATGTTCGCCTATTTCGGTTGTTCGCGGGGCGGAGTTTGGGGTAAAACGAATGCATGTCGAGCAGACTGCAGGGGAAAGGCGAATCAGCCAAGCCCAAATTTCTTGATCAGATTCGCACCATCATGCGGACGCGCCACTATAGCCTGCGCACGGAGGAGGCTTATTTGGGCTGGATGCGGCGCTTTATTCTCTTTCACGGGAAGCGGCATCCGCAGGAGATGGGAGAAAGAGAGGTGGCTGCTTTCCTGAATGATCTGGCGGGGCCGCGCGGGGTGGCGGCGGCGACGCAGAACCAGGCACTCAATGCTTTGCTCTTCCTCTTCGAGGTCGGGCTGGGGCGCAAGCTGGGAGTGATCGAGGGTCTGCGGCGAGTGCAGCGTCCGCCGAAGCTGCCCGTGGTGCTGGCGCGGGAGGAAGTGCAGGCCGTGTTGGGCGAACTGCGTGGCCAGTATCGGCTGATGGGAGAGCTTCTTTATGGAAGCGGTTTGCGTTTGCTGGAATGCCTGCGCCTGCGGATCAAGGATGTGGATTTTCGCTACCTACAGATCACGCTGCGCCACGCGAAGGGTGGGAAAGATCGGGTGACGATGCTGCCGGTGTCGGTGGCGCCGGCCTTGCAGGAACACCTGGCGGCGGTGCGCAGGGCGCACGCGGAGGAGCTGGCTGATGGATACGGGACGGTGTGGCTGCCGGAGGCGTATGAGCGGAAGCATCCCGGGGCGGCGCGGGATTGGGGATGGCAGTGGGTTTTTCCGGCGGCGCAGCGTTCGCTCGATCCGCGCGGCACGGAGGCGGCGGGCAGGCCGCAGTGGCGGCGGCATCATGTAGGAGAAAAAAATCTGCAAAACGCGGTCAAGGTGGCGGTGCGTAAGGCACGCCTGACGAAGGCGGCGAGCTGTCACACGTTGCGGCATTCGTTTGCGACGCACCTGCTGGAGAACGGGTATGATATCCGGACGGTGCAGGAATTGTTGGGGCACAAGGATGTGTCGACGACGATGATTTACACGCATGTGCTGAACCGGCCGGGGCTGGGGGTGCGCAGCCCGCTGGATTAGCGATGGTGGGTTTGCCACATCAATCACGGCGCGCCCGGCGGTCGCGCCCTACCAATGTGATCGAGGGATTGGGAGCAGGAGCAGGAGTAGGTGGGGAGGGTGACGAATGGGTTGGCGAGCGGGGCGCGCTCCCCGGCGGAGACGGCATTTTTTATCCGCAGATTTCGCAGATTTCGCAGATTTGCGCAGATTTGCGCAGATTCTGAAGCCCGCGAGAATTGGTACCGGGATCAGGAGCATAGCAGGAGGGAGGAAACCGCAGAGGGCAGAGATTTGCTATCCCTCTTCGTCGCGAGGCGCCTACGCTCCTCCTAACCTGAAGCTGCGCGCAGCGCCTCTGCGGTCTCTGTGATCTCTGTGATCTCTGTGGTTAATTTGTTCCTGGCGGTTGCGAGCAGGAGCAGGATTAAGAGCATAGGCAGGAGGGTGACGACTCCGAGGAAAGTTCGTTTCGGCGAGACGCCGAAACCGGCAGGAGAGACGCGTGCGCTCCCCGGTGGGAGAGGGGGATTGGCCAAGGCGGCAAAGCGGGAACGCTTGCCCTACAGGAGTAAGGGGACGACACAGCGGTCTTCCCTCCGGGGATGGGGTTGTTCCAAATGCAATAGGATTCACCACAGAGATCAGGGAGAACGCTGAGATGGGATAGGTTGGATGAGTTTCCTACGTTCCTGATTCACCTCTATTCCCTGGCTTGGTGGTTTCGATGTTCTTTCTGCTGCGGGAAGGTTCGTTGCGGCGAGGTGACGAGGGGATGACACTCAAAATGGGTTCGCGAGCAGGGTGGCGGGATGATTTGGGGGGAGACGACACGGAGATCTTGAGATCAAGATTAGGATTAGGAGCAGGAGCCGAGGAGTGAGGTGACACGGGAGGCGCGGGCGCTCCCCTTAATCTGAAGCCGCGCGCAGCGCCTCTGCGGTCTCTGTGGTTAATCTGTTCCTGGCGGTTGCGAGCAGGAGCAGGAGTAGGTGGGGAGGGTGACGAATGGGTTGGCGAGCGGGGCGCGCTCCCCGGCGGAGACGGCATTTTTTATCCGCAGATTTCGCAGATTCTGAAGCCCGCGAAAATTGGTTACCGGGATCAGGAGCAGAGCAGGAGGGGAGGAGTAAACCGCAAAGGTCGCAGAGGTTTGCTATCCCTCTTCGTCGCGAGGCGGCTGAGCTCCTCCTAACTTGAAGCCGCGCGCAGCGCCTCTGTGATCTCTGTGGTTAATCTGTTCCCGGCGGGTTGCGAGCAGGAGCAGGAGTAGGTGGGGAGGGTGACGAATGGGTTGGCGAGCGGGGCGCGCTCCCCGGTGGGAGAGGGGATTGGTCAAGGCGGCAAGCGGGAGCGCTTGCCCTACAGGAGCAGAAGACGACACGGAGGTCACCGAGACGGGAGAGTTCGTCACGGCGAGGCGCTACGCTTCCCCTAACCTGAAGCCGCGCGCAGCGCCTCTGCGGTCTCTGTGATCTCTGTGGTTAATCTGTTCCTGTCGATTAGGAGCACGATCACGAGCAAAAACACGATTGGGAGTTACAGGTCGCGGCCGACGGCTTCGGCCACTTTGCGGAGGCGGGGGATGAGGGCGGCGAAGGTGTCGGGGATGAGGGCTTGTTCGCCGTCGCTCTTGGCGGAATCGGGGGAATGATGGACTTCGATCATGATGGCGTCGGCGCCGGCGGCGACGGAGGCGAGAGCCATTTGGGGAATGTAATCGCGGAGCCCGATGCCGTGAGTGGGATCGACGACGACGGGCAGATGCGTTTTGGCTTTGAGCAACGGAACGGCGTTGAGGTCGAGGGTGTAGCGGGTGGCGGTCTCGAAGGTGCGGATGCCGCGCTCGCAGAGGAGGACGTTCATGTTGCCTTCGTTGAGGATGTATTCGGCGCTGAGAATGAGGTCGTTGATGGTGGCGCTGAAGCCGCGTTTGAGCAGGACGGGGAGACGGCTGCGCCCGACTTCCTTCAGCAGGGAGAAGTTGTGCATGTTGCGCGTGCCGATCTGGAGGCAATCGGCGTATTTCTCGATGACGCGAAGATCGCGGGCGTCCATAATTTCGGTGATGACGGGCAGGCCGGTCTGAGCGCGGGCTTCGGCGAGGAAGCGGAGGCCGATTTCCTGTAATCCCTGGAAGCTGTAAGGCGAGGTGCGCGGTTTGAATGCGCCGCCGCGCAGGATGGTGGCGCCGGCTTCTTTCACGGTCTGAGCGATGGATAAAATTTGTTCCTGACTCTCGACGGAGCAGGGACCGGAGATAACGGCGATTTTTTCTTTGCCGCCGATCTTCACTCCGCCGATGGAGACGCTGGATTGTTCCGGGCAGAAATCGGAGGAGGCCAGCCGATATGGCTTGAGGGCGGGCACGATTCCCTCGACGCCCGGCATGGCGGCGAAAGGTTTCTCACGCGCCAGGTCTTCCGGGCCGATCGCGGTGATGATGAGGCGCGAGGCGCCGCGGCTGATTTGCGGTTCCAGCCCGAACTCGCGCACGCGGGCCACGATGCGTTCGATTTGTTCCTCGGTCGCGTTGGGCTTTGTGATGATGATCATGGCACGGCGGATCGCTCAGCGAGAATGTCGCGCGCGCGTGCGCACTGCAAGCCGGGAACTGCTCTCCCCGGCCATGAGTTATTTCGTGAGGGTCACCGGCGTCCCGACCGAGACCGCTTTGTAGAAATTTTCGGCCATGAACTCCGGCATGCGGATGCAGCCATGCGAGGCGGGATAGCCCGGGAGGTATCCTGCGTGCAATCCGAAACCGGGCGCGATTTGCATGTAAAAGGGCATCGACGCGCCTTTGTAGTGGGTTCCGGCGGGCTTGGGATCGAGTCGGTTGTCCACGTTGGGGACGATCACGTTGTTTTGCGCGTCGACATAATCGCCGTAAACGCTGGACGCGTGATCGATATCTTTGCCGATGACCCTGAACTTGCCCATCGGTGTGTCCCGGCCCTCGCGGCCGGTGGACAACTGGGAAATGCCGACGAGCTGGCCGCCCTTGTAGAAATAGGCCCGCTGCTCGGTGAGGTTGATTTTAATGGAGGGCGCGCCGACCGCGGCGCCTCCGTCCCAATAGGAAATCGAATCGACGGGGGCGGAAGAAGAAACCGCCTCGTTGCCATAGATTCCGCCGAGGTATTGAGTATCGGTCGCGAGCCGCGGATCGTCCTCCGCGCAACCGACCAAAGAAAGAAGCGCGCCCGCCGTAAAGCCAGCAACGAGAAGACGGAAGATTGAAGTCTGCATTTGTCGAAAAAAGTGAGGCTGCCTTTACGGCTCGCCCCGGGGAAAGTCAAGGTAGGCACCTCGCCTTCCGGGTTCCGCGCCCTTTCATAAGACGAGTTGAATTCGATTTTATTTAATCGACTATTGCGCCGTCCAGTTTCGCTGGTTGCCATGCCTACCTACGAATACGCCTGCGCGAAGTGCGGAAAGAATTTCGACGCGTATCAATCGATGCGCGACGACCCCTTCCCGGAATGCCCGAAGGAGCTTTGCCGGCAGAAAAAGTGGGGCCACGGCAAAGTGAAGCGCCTGCTCGGGACAGGGGCCGGCCTGCTCTTTAAAGGCTCCGGGTTCTACATCACCGATTACCGGAGCAATTCTTATAAAGAAGGGGCGAAGAAGGATGCACCGGCGTCGAGTGGCGGCAGCGGCGAGGGGACGGGCGGGAAAAAAGAGGCCGGCGGCACAACTTCTGCACCCTCCAAGGCATCGCCGCCAAAACCCAACAAAGAGACGAAGTGAAACTCGCGTGTCCGGATTGCCGGCACGAAAACGAGCCGGAACGCATTTATTGCCACGAATGCGGAGCGCGCCTCAATCGGACCACTCTCATCCGCGAGCAGACCGCCGCCCGGGAGGAGGATTCTGCCGAGACGCATCGCCGTCTGGAGCGCATGCTCAATCCAAAGGGCGTCATTTTTCGGGCTAATCTCAAGATGCTGGGCAAGGTGCTGAGCGGCGCGTTTGTCGCGGCTTTGCTGGTGCTCGCTCTTTCCGCGCCCGAAGGGAGCCCGCCGTCCGCCGCCTCTGCCCCGCTCGAGCTCGGGCCGCAGATTGGTCTCGACCTGGAGAACGTGCTCTCGAAACACCGCGGTGGCACCTTCTCTTACACCGAGGATCAGGTGAACGGCTATCTCCGCAACGTCCTCAAGCGGAAGAAAGCAAATCTCGACAAACCGTTTCTTCAGTTCGAAGGCGGCCGGGCCGGCTTCGATGAAGGCGTTTGCCGGATAACCGCGATCCGCTCCATCTTTGGCTACCCGATTTTCTTTCGCACCGATAATACCGTCGCCACTCGCGATGGCCGGATCGACGCTCAAAATTGCGGCGGCGCGCTCGGCCGGCTGCCGGTTCATCCCGCGCTTATGAAGTATCTCGATTTCCTTTTCGCGGATGTCTGGAGCGCGTTGCAACAGGATCGCAAACAGGTGGCCGAAATGAGCGCCATTCAGTTCCATCCGAAGATGGTCGTCCTGACCGCTCCGGCTCTTTAGAAAAAGAAACGGGCCGAGACTTTCGTCATCGGCCCGCGTCCACCCCAAATTGGATTTTGCTCAGGCGAGTCCCATGCGGGAAAGCAGCGCTGAATCGATTTGGCCATCCACCGCGAGGCCATTTGAGCTCTCGTAAGCGCGAATCGCCCGCTGCGTTTGTCCGCCGATGATTCCATCGATCTCCCCGCGATAAAGACCCGCGCGGGCGAGCTGGCGTTGAACGCGCACCACCGTCTTGCGATTGCCATAACTGGTCACCACGCGCCCTTCGTAAACGGGCGGCGCGAGGTTTTCGTCCGGGATATCGGTCAGATAATAGCGGCCCCGGCCGTCGGGAACATAATGATAAGGGTGACCGTAATAAGGGTAAACGCCGCCGCGAAATCCGCTGAATTGGTTCAAAGGTCGCAAGCCGTATGGGGCCTGAAGCGTCCTTAGGCTGTCATCCGCCAGCGCCGAAATGGGGCCGGCCAGAACGAGCGCGAGGCCGGCAAAAAGAATTCTTCGTAAGTTCATCATATAAATACTCCGAAGGAGAGAGACAGATCGGATGCCGCTGGCGTTGAATTTTTTACGCTTCGACCCAGAAAAATTCCGCATTTCCTTCGTCTCGCTGACGCCAGGAGCCTGGAGCGTGTCAGGCACTTTGCGCGGATAGAACGGCGTGACAGCGTGATGATTTCTTGGGGGCGGCGGCCGGTTCTGGGGAGCGCACGCGCCTCGCGTGCTGGTTTCGGCGCCTCGCCGAAACAGGCTTGGCCGGGCGCGGTGAGCCAAGTCGGTTGCCGG
>JBBSQB010000029.1:0-42203 GCA_038258245.1 Chthoniobacterales bacterium | reverse complement strand
CTCCGTGCGAAAACGTCGGAGCACTTCCGCGTACATGGCGTCGTCGAGATCGAAGATGTAGCCGGTGTCAGCGTTGAGGACGCACACCAGTTCGATGCCGAAATGATCCGCCGCGGACTGCATCCAGCGGATGCTGGTCGCGAAGCCTTCCCAATCCGGTTGTCCGTCCCGAAATGGCAGGAGCGCCGCCGCGCACAGCCGCGCTTTTGTCGTGTGATCGATCAGTTCTTCCTCGCCCGTCCAAGCCCACTTGGTTTCCTGCCAGGTGGTTTGCGGAGTGAGTTCGCCGGGATCAGAAATAAGTTTCTTCATTCCCACTCGATGGTTGCCGGCGGTTTGCTGCTGATGTCGTAGCAGACGCGGTTCACGCCTTTGACTTCGTTGCAGATGCGGCTCGAAATGCGCGCCAGCAATTCGTAGGGGAGCCGCACCCAATCCGCCGTCATCCCGTCCTGACTCTCGACAATGCGCAGCGCGATCGTGTTTTCGTAAGTGCGCTCATCGCCCATCACGCCGACGGAGCGCACAGGCAGGAGCACGGCAAACGATTGCCAGACGCGGTAATACCAATCGCTCGCTTCCATCTCGCTCGTCACGATCGTATCGGCGTCGCGCAGGATGCGGAGGCGTTCCTCCGTCACTTCCCCTAAGATTCGCACCGCCAAACCAGGGCCGGGGAACGGCTGGCGTTGCACGATTTCCTTCGGCAACCCGAGCTGCAAACCGGCTTGCCGCACTTCATCCTTAAACAATTGCCGCACCGGCTCGACCAATTCAAAGTGCATCTCTTCAGGCAGGCCGCCCACGTTGTGATGGCTTTTGATGAGCGACGCCGGATTGCCACCGATGGCCACGCTCTCGATCACGTCGGGGTAGAGCGTGCCCTGCGCGAGGAAACGATAGCCGCCATGCGAACGGCTTTTGTCCGCTTTATCTTCGGCCAGCAAATCCTCGGTCGCATGTTGGAAGACATCGATGAATTCCTTGCCGATGATCTTGCGCTTCTTCTCCGGATCCGTCACGCCGGTGAGCGCGCGGAGGAAACGTTCTGACGCATCGACGTATTTGAGTTTGATGTGAAAATTTTCTTCGAAAACCCGTTGCACGATCTCTTCTTCACGCGCGCGCAACAATCCGTTGTTCACGAAAATGCAGGTGAGCTGATCGCCGATCGCCTTATGCAAAAGCGCGGCCACCACCGAGGAATCGACGCCGCCACTCAAACCGAGCACCACTTTTTCGTCACCCACCTGTTGGCGCACGCGGGCGCAGGCTTCGTCGATGAACGAGCCCATCGTCCAATCCATCGTGCAATGGCAGACGTGGAAGAGAAAATTTTGCAGCACTTCCTTGCCGCGCGGCGTGTGCGCGACTTCCGGGTGGAATTGCAGCCCGTAGAGCTGGCGCTTCGAATCTTCGATCGCGGCGTAATCGGAATTCTCCGTGCGCGCGATGGCGCGAAACCCTTTTGGTAAGGCGGTCACTTTGTCGCCGTGGCTGTTCCAGATATCGAGTTGCTCCCCGATCCCGTCGAAGAGCGGCGACTCGTCGGTGACGTGCAATTGCCCGGCGCCGTACTCGCGCCGCGCACTATGCTCGACCTTGCCGCCGAGATGATGCGCCATCAGTTGCACGCCATAGCAAAGTCCGAGGATGGGTCGGCCTAACGAGAAGATTTCCGGGTCGATCTGCGGCGCGCGTTTATCGTAAACGCTGTAGGGGCTGCCCGAGAGAATGAGCCCCCGCGGCTGCAGCTCGCGCACTTCCGCGGCGGGGATGTCGTAGCGCACGATCTCGGAATAGACCTGACATTCGCGCACGCGCCGGGCGATGACCTGGGTGTATTGCGAACCGAAGTCGAGGATGAGAATCTTCGAGTGCGCGGCGACAGCGTCGCTCATCAGGGCAGCGGCAGGAGCGGCGTTGCAGTCGGATTAGGCGGAGGCTGGGCCGGCGAATTCTGGTGAATGTAGGGATCGTCGGACCGATCGCGCGGGCCGATCGTGCCCCGGCCGCGGACACCGCGTTCGAAGTGCTGACCCACTTCCTGCGCGCTCGGCTGTTCCAGCTCATCGGCGCAACCACCGACAAGCAGCGCACCGGCCGCGGCGATGGAGAAGAACGCCCGTGTCATGCGCGCAAATTAGAAGAGCGCCTTCCGCTTGGCAAGAAAATGAGCGCGCCATTTGGCGGTTGCGTCGTGGGGCTGGCGGTGAAGAGATTGGCGGCGTCCATGATCGAACCGGAATTGCTTCTCGAAGGTTATCGCCTCGGCGTTTTTCCCATGGCCATGGACGACGGCGCGATCGAATGGTTTTCGCCCGATCCGCGCGGCATTTTGCCGCTGCCAGATTTTCATGTGCCGCACGGTTTGCAACGCGCGCTGCGCGCAGAGCGTTTCGAGATTCGAATCAACACCTGCTTCGCCGCCGTCATGCGCGCCTGCGCCGAACGCGAAGATACCTGGATCAATCGCGAGATCATCGCCAGTTACACGCGCCTGCACGAACTCGGCCACGCCCATTCCGTCGAAGCCTGGGCCGACAACAAACTGGCCGGCGGCCTCTACGGTGTCTCGTTAGGCGCAGCGTTCTTCGGTGAATCGATGTTCCATCATGTCACTGACGCTTCGAAGATCGCGCTTTGCGCGCTGATCGAACGGCTCCGTGCGCGCAAATTCCAGCTCCTCGATACCCAATGGCTCACGCCGCACTTGAAACGATTCGGCGGCATCGAGATTTCGCGGGCAGATTATCTGCATCGGCTCGATCGCGCCGCCGGCTTGAAACGCGAGTTCGACGACGAATCGAAACGCTAAAGCGTGTCATGCACTTTTAGCGGGGAGAAGCCGCGGAAGAAACGACCGTTCCTCACAGCCAAACGGAGAGCAACGATTCCGGGGAGCGCACGCGCCTGGCGTGCTGGCGCGGGCGCCCCGCCAGCGCGAACTTTCCCGCTTTGCGCTCCGGCCCTGGCTCACCGCGCCGCCCAAGCCTGTTTCGGCGAGGCGCCGAAACCAGCCCCGAACGCTTTCGGGGCGTTCACTGGGCACGGCAGTCGCTCCGGTTCCCTCTTGCTCCCTCGCCGGAATTTTGCATAGTGACGCCCCGATTTGTGCGCGCGCGATCATTCGTTCGCAGCTCGCAAACGCGGAGTGCGGCTGGGTAGCTCAGTTGGTAGAGCAGAGGACTGAAAATCCTCGTGTCGGGGGTTCAATTCCCTCCCCAGCCACCTCTCTCAAAAGACTGTTGGATCAACAATTCTGAGTGATTTTATATTGCCTCCGGGAGCGACTCCGTTATAGCGTCCAAAAGAGCAAATGAACAAATCGGCACGGTTATCGGTCTAATTCGTGCTCAATCTGAGTATCAAATGGACACCGTAGAATTCCTTATCGAGCAAGACGAAGAGACCGGGGCATTCACGGCGGCATGGGACGATCCGAGAGGCGGAGGCATTACCACGCAGGCGGATTCTTTCGAAGAACTTCCCAGAGCGATCCGCGAAGCCGTCCGGTGTCATTTTTTGGAATGTCCAGCACCCTCCAGGACGGCTCTCCATTTTGGGAGCAATGTATTATTGCAGCCACAGGCTGCATGAAGTTGCCGCGGGACCTTTCTGGTCCAGAGGTTGTGAAGGCGCTCAAGCGTCTCGGTTTCACTTTTGAAAATCAAGTGGGCTCACATATTCGATTGAGCAAAGGGAGCCTCAAAGTCACTGTCGCCAACCATCGAGCCCTGCTCCCCAAGACGCTCAAGAGTACGCTGCAACAAGCTGGCATAACGATTGAAGAATTAATCGCCGAAATTTAATATCCCAATTAATTCCCATACGGGTCCGCATGAATGGACAAAACATGCCGTCGGCCATTTTTCCTCAGGAAAGATGTCGTGGTGAGAAGGCTTATTGAAAGACCCCGACGACACGCTACCAGCGCCAAGATTTCGGCCAGACACGTTGGTGGCTGGCGGGGACTTCACTAGCTGCAATTCTCAAATATCGCTCGGCGCTCAAGTTCGGTCTTTGAGGTTTGAAAGAAAATACATTCTGTCGGCCGTGTTTTTGACTGCGTGAGGGTAGCTCTTCGTTACTGCTACTACTCCGTGCGCAGCGCCGTCATTGGGGTGACGTGGGTAGCGCGGCGGGCGGGGATGTAGCAGGCGAGCAAGGCGGCGAGGCCGAGTAAAATGGCGGAGACGCTGAGCGCGATCGGGTCGTAGGGACTCACTTGATAAAGCATCTGCGCGAGGAGGCGGCCGGCGGCGAGGGCGAGGAGCAAGCCGATGGCGAGCGCGAAGGCGGTTTGGAGCGCGCCTTGTTTCATGATGAGCGTGAAGACGTCGCTGCGATTCGCGCCCAAGGCCATGCGGATGCCGATCTCGCGCGTGCGTCGCGCGACGGCGTAGGCTTTCACTCCGTAAACGCCGATGACCGCCAGGAGGAGCGCGATTCCGCCGAAGACGCCGAAGAGGACGGCGCCGAGGCGCACAATCCAGAGGCCGACGCTGCGTTCCATCAGGTCGCTGAAGGGTGTGATGCTCAGGATCGGCAAATCGGGATCGACTTGCCGCAGCGTGGCGCGGAGCGTGGGGATGAAGTTGGCCACGGCGCGCGGGTCTTTGCTGGCGAGGCGGACGTGGAGATAAATCTGGCTGCTGTAACTCTGGGCGAAGGGGGCGAAGATCCGGCGAATAAGCGTGTCGCTTTGCACATCGTGTCGATGGGAGGCAACGACGCCAACGATGACGAGGTCGTTAGGCGAGCCGTCGCGCGGCGGTTGCGTGTAACGGACGTGATGGCCGATCGCGTCCGCTTTCGGGAAGAGTCGCTTCGCCATTTCTTCGTCGATGATGGCGACACGGGGCGTGTCTTTGTTCTCCGCTTCAGCCTGGGTGAAATCGCGGCCGCGCAGGATCCGAACGCCGATCGCTTTGAAGTAACCGGGCGTGATCGAGGTGAAGAGTCCGCTCGCGCCGGGGTCGGGCGCTTTCGGATCGGTCGGCATCGCGTCGCGGGTGGACATGATGCGGCGGGTATTGGTGAAATTGCTATAGGGCAGCATGTTGCCGGCGGCGACTGCTTCGACGCCGGGGAGTGCCTGCACCCGACGTATCGCGGCGAAGAGAAGCCTCTTCGCTTCGCTCGGATCTTTTTTGATGAGCGAAAAATCCATTTCGGTGACGAGGTCGGCGGCGGGATCGAATCCTGGATTCAAGCCGCTCGCTTTGAGCGCACCGCGAAAGAAGAGGCCGGCGCTGAACAGGAGCATGAGGGAAAGCGCGATCTGCGCCATGACGGAGAGATGGCGGGGAGCGAAGAAGCGGCCGAGCCGCCCGGTTCGCGCGGGATCGCCGATTTGTTGTTTGAGGTCGTTCACCAAATCGGTGCGGGTCGCTTTGACGGCGGGCCCGAGGCTGAAGAGCACGGTGGCGAGCACGCAGAAGAGGAAGGTGACGGTGAGCACGCTGACGTCCGGGCGGAGATTGACGACGATGGAAAAATTCATCGAGCCGAGGACGGTTGTCATGGAGTGAAGGAGCAGGCTGTTGCACCAAACGCTCAAAAAAAGGCCGACCGCTCCGCCGATGAGCGAGAGCAATAAACCTTCGCAGAGTAATTGGCGTACAATGCGCCCGCGCGATGCGCCGAGGGCGAGGCGCAGGGCGATCTCTTTCGTGCGTGCGGTGCCGCGGGCGAGCAGCATGTTGGCGAGATTGAGGCTGGCGATGAGCAGGACGGCGCCGGCCATGGCAATGAGCAGGGTGCCGATGAGGGCGATCGGGCCGTCGTCATTCGGTGTGGTGCTGATGCTGAAACGCGACGGCGTCTGGATGAGCAACGCGCGCGCTCCCTCCGCGCCAACGGGCTGGATGGCGTTGAGGCGCTGGGCGAGAACGGGCAACTGCGGCTTCGCACTTTCCATCGTTAGGCCAGGACGAAGACGGCCGGTCAGATTGAGCGCGTAGTTTTTCGGCTGCGCCAGATCGTGGAGATCCTCGGAATCGCTAAAGGCGGAGCCGAGTTGCGAATGCATGCCGAGCGGCAGCCAGATGTCGGGCGCGATTAACGCGCTCACCCCGCTGAAGCCTTCCGGCGTGACGCCGATGACGGTGTAAGGTTGCTGATTAATTTGCAGGGTGCTGCCGATGAAGTTGTTGCGGCCGCCCATGCGTTTCCAAAAGGGATAACTCGCGACGACGACGGGGAGGCTGGCGTTGGGCCGGCATTCGGCGGCGTTGTAAAAACGACCGCGGATCGGCTGCACGCCCATGAGGGAGAAAAAATTTTCCGAGGTGAGGAAGACGAAGCTGCGCCGCATCTCGTGATCGCGTCCGATGCCGGCGACGCCGAACTCAATCGCGGCCACATCGGCGAAGACCGCGTGCGTTTCGCGCAGCGCCCGAAATTCGTCGTAAGAGAACGGGCGATAATCGTGACTGGCGTTTTGGCGTGCGGTGAAAATGTTCACCACTTCGTGCGGCCGCAGCGGCACCACGTCGCGCAAGACCACGCTGCGCACGAGCGCGAAGATGGCCGAGTTCACCCCGATGGCGAGGGCGAGCGTGAGGACGGCGATGAGGGTGAAGCCGGGAGCTTTGAGTAATTGACGGGCGGCGAAACGAAAATCCTGGATCATGGATGGCTCTTTCCAATGGGATGAAGCGGGCTCGCGTTTTGGATTCAGAAATCGCGCGCGATCGAAAATCAAAGCTATGTGATCGCGAGCAATCGCGTCGGCCAGGGCGAAGGCATCACTTGCTGCGGCGAGTCGATCTTCAGGGGAAGAAACCGGTAGGCGGCGTCTGACACAGACGCCCTACAGTTCACCGCGACGAGCAAAAATGCGCATCTGGTCATCCCGAGCGCAGTGAGCCTTTTTCTAATTCGAGCCCCGAGAATTTTCGGGGTCGAGGGATCGCTCGGCGCTACGAGAAGCCACCGCCAAAACGCTGCGCCTCGAAGACTTCTCGTAGTGCCTCGGGATCCCTCGACTTCGCCTGGCGGCTCCGCTCGGATGACGGACTTCGTGGGCTGACTTTCGCCGGCCCGCTTAGATGTTCTGCACCGCTTTGAGCGTTTCGTTGTAGGGCTCGTAGAGTTCGCGGCTTTGGGTAACGCCACGTCGCAACACCGGTTTCAGATTGGCCAGGTTCTCGATGTTGATGATTTGATCGACGCTCTGCACGAACGCGCTCATCGCATCGTTCGTCGCGAAGCGATGACTGAGCAGGACGACGTAATGATCGCGCCGCTGATGGCCCGGCCGCCGGATCATTTCCTGCATGATCGGATTGGTCGGCAAGGTCGTCCCTTTGAAGTTCTCGTAGATGATGACGACGTTGTAGGAATAGGTTTTGAGTTTGAGGAGAACGTCCTCTTCAAACAGACCGAGATGCACTTTGTAATTCATCTCGATCAACTGTGGCACGAGCATCTTTTGGTATTGCTGATGATCCACGCAGACGAGCGCCGTGGTGTCGCCCACATCGAAAAATGTCGTTTCCAGTTCTTGTTCCATTGATCAATGAAAGGCGTTCGCCGGCATGTCGAGGCGGAGACCCGATTCCAGATCGATATCCACGCCGCGCGCTTTTTGAATGAGATCGATGCCGCGGGAGACGCGGCCTTTGCGCGAAGCATAAAGGCGGGCCGATTCTTCGGTGATGAGATCGCTTTCGTAGGCGGCCAGAACCGATTGATCGAAAGTCATCCAGCCAAAGGGCGAGCTGGCTTCAATGATTTCGTAGAAGCTGCGATGCTCGCCTTCGCCCATGGCGACCGCCTCTTTGGTGCGCAGATTGTTCCCCATGATCTCGGCGATCAGTTGCCGGCCACCTCCGACTCGGGGGACGAGCCGCTGGCTGACGACGTAACGCAGGCTGTCGGCCAGGCGGAGACGCAACTGCTGTTCTTCGCCTAACGAGAAAAGGCCGATAATGCGGTTGATCGACTGCCCGGCATCGACGGTGTGCAGCGTGCTCAAGACGAGGTGGCCCGTTTCCGCCGCCATCAAGGCGACTTCCACAGTGGCGCGGTCGCGCATTTCGCCGACGAGAATGACCTTGGGCGCCTGCCGAAGCGCGGCGCGCAGGCCGTTCGGGTAGTTGTTAAAGTCGTGGCCGAGTTCGCGCTGATTAAAGGTGGCTTTACGCGTCGGGTGAACGTATTCGATCGGGTCTTCGAGGGTGACGACGTGGACCGGTTGGGTCTCGTTAATCTCATTCAGGATCGCGGCGAGGGTGGTCGTCTTGCCACTGCCGGTCGCGCCCGTGACAAGGACGAGGCCGGTTTTTTCGGTGGCGATTTCTTGGAAGATCGGCGGCAGTTGCAGCGATTCGAGCGAAGGGACGTGCCCTTCCAGCTTCCGCAGGACGATCGAGAAGTTGCCTTGCTGCCGGAAAATGTTGACGCGAAAACGGGCGTCTTCGTTGAGCGAATAGCTGCAATCGCACGAGCCGCCGGTCAGAAAATCGTAAATCAATCGCCGGTTCCCCTGCATGAGAGTGAGGGCGATTTGCTCGGTCTGGTAAGCGGTGAGTGCTTCGACCGGCGGATCGACGAAGACCGGTTTTAATTCGCCGAAATCCTCCACCTGCAAGGGATGGCCAACCGAAAAATTCAGGTCCGAGATGCCGTCATAGGTTTGCAGCATCGCGTTGAGAATCTTGTCGAGATCGGGAATGCGCATCGTCTTATTCCTCCGACATGTCGGCCGGCGGTTCCTTGAGGAAGGGGCGGAATTTCTTTCGATCGATCGCCTTGTCGTAGGCTTCTTCCGGCGAGATGCGGGTATGTCGCAGGTGATCCATGATGGCGTCGTCGAGCGGCTGATTGCCTTTTTTCTTGCCCACTTGAATCATGCCCGGGATCTGGTGCGTCTTCGCTTCGCGCACGAGATTGGCGATGGCCATATCGACCACCAGAATTTCGAGCGCGGCGACGCGGCCCGGTTTGTCGATGCGCTTGAACAAATTCTGCGCGACCACGCCTTTCAACGATTCGGCCAGGGTGGCGCGAATCTGATTCTGCTGGCCGGTCGGGAAAATATCGATGATGCGATCGACGGCTTTGGCGGCGCTCGAAGTGTGCAGCGTTCCAAAAACCAGATGGCCGGTCGCGGCGGCCGTCAGGGCCAGCTCGATCGTTTCCAGATCGCGCATTTCGCCGACGAGCAGAACATCGGGATCTTCGCGCAACGCGCCGCGCAGCGCGCTGGCGAAGGAGCGCGTGTGGACGCCGACTTCGCGATGTTGTACGAGACAGTTCTGGCTGCGATGCACAAACTCGATCGGGTCCTCGACCGTGATGATGTGATCGTGCCGCTGCAGGTTCGCGTAATCCATCATGGCGGCGAGCGTAGTCGATTTGCCGGAACCGGTCGGTCCGGTGACGAGGACAAGACCTTTCTTGAGCAGCGGAAATTTTTTGAGCACTGGCGGGAGCCCCAGTTCTTCGACGCTCAGAATCTTCGAAGGAATGAGGCGGAAGACGGCGGAGATGCCGGATTTTTGCTGAAAGAAGTTCGCGCGATAACGGGCGTCGCCCGGCACTTCATAGCCGAAGTCCACGTCGGAGGTTTCTTCGAACGTTTTGATTTTTCCTTCCGGCGCGATCTCGTAGACCATCGCTTTAAGGGTGTCGTTTTCGAGCGGCGGATAATCGACGCGCACCAGCTCGCCGTTGATGCGAAGCATGGGCGGATTACCAGTGGCGAGGTGAAGGTCCGAAGCTTTCTGCTCGGCCATTAGTTTGAAGAAGGCGTCAATGCGAGCCATGGGCGTGCTTGGAAAAGGAAGCTAAATCAATGCCAGACGCGGGCGTTTCCTTGAGAAGGAATTCCCCGGGGATCACGGCACCTTGCCGGCCGAGTCGAGCGTCGAGCGCACCTGCGAGATCAATTTCTCGCGCGTGTAGGGCTTGGGGATGAACCCGCGCAGGCCTTGCGCGAGCATCTGGCTGAGTTTGCTCTGTTCGCCAAAGCCGCTGCTCAAAACGACATTGACCTTCGGGTTCAACTCGCGGAGTTCGTCGAAAATGGCATCGCCATCGATAACCGGCAGGAAGAAATCGAGAATAACCAGGCCAATGCCTTTGCCGACTTGCTGATAAATTTTGAGCGCTTCGAATCCATCGTGCGCCACGATGACTTTGTAGCCTTCCTCGACCAGCATTTCGCCGGCAAGCTCCGCGATTTCCTTTTCGTCATCGACCAGCAGAATGAGTTCGCGGCGGCCATTTGGATTTTTTATTTCTTTTCCGCCGGGCAGCTCTCCGACGGTGGCGACAGCAGCTTGGGGAGCGGGCGGAGCGCTTCGCAAAGGCGTGACTGCAGCCTTGGCCGTGACCGCGGCGAGCACGGCCTGGGTTTTTTGCCCGGCTTGTTCGGGCGTTGAGAAAACTGGCTCCGGAATGGGCGGGGCGATTTCCGCCGCGGCGCGCAAAACTTTGAAGGCCGGAGTCGGGCGCGCTGCTCCGCTGTTGTTTCCTTCCAGAATCTTCGAGGTCACGCGATCGAAAAGAGCTTGCGCTGTTTTGGAGGCGAGCTCGACCCGTTCGCCCAGCAGGGTGATGTATTTGTAGTCGCCCTTATGCTGGCGGGCGAGATCGGAGTAACGCGAAATCTGTTGCAGTGCGGCGTTCAGTTCCGTCGTCGTCGCGGTAATCCATTTGAGGTCTTCGTTATCGAGCATGGCACAGGGAGCGCATTTATTTTACCAATCAGCGCATTTTTTCTGAGCACGGCCCGTGCCGCTGATTACGGCCTCCTGCGAGAAGGCGAATCTTTGCCTCAGGCCCGCGCGGGCCGCGCCGCAAAAAGACCGAGCAGGAGAGCAATCGCGCCGACGATCAGATTCAGAAAAGTGACGGCCTGATTGACGTTCAATAGCCTAACGATCAATTCATGGCCGGACGGCACGAACCAGAGCGCGCCCACGACGAGTAGGAGCAAGCCAATAAAAATGCAGAAACCGCGTGCGCCTCCACGCGTGCCGGTCCAAAGCCCAAGCACTCCGAGGACGATGTGAATGATGCCGTGGGTGACGTTGCCGCTGAGCACTCCGAAGACGACGGGACTAAACAATTCCCAGATTCCTTCGATGAGCAAAAAGACTCCGAGAATTTGGGCGAAGCGGCTGATAACGGCGGATTGATTCATGGCTGTGCAGATGAAATCGGATGCGCGCGGCCGCTGAGTTGCATTGGGACAGCAGATTTGTGGCGCGAAAAAAACTGCGCGCATTCATTGACGCCACAAATTGTAGTGTGTTACTAACAACACCGACACTATGCGTTGTCCAAAGTGCGGATTCCGTGACGACAAGGTCATTGATTCGCGCCAGTCGCGTGATGGTAATTCGATTCGCCGGCGACGCGTTTGCCTGCAATGCGCCTTTCGTTACACCACCTACGAACAGATCGAACGTTCCGATCTGCGCGTGGTCAAACGCGACCGAACGCATGAGCCGTTTGATCGGAGGAAATTGGTGAACAGCCTGGCCAAAGCATGCGAAAAACGCTCGATCAGTCTCGTCACGCTCGAGCAGGCGGTCGATGAAGTGATTCATGATCTCGAGACGGGCGAACGCGAAATTCCGTCGAGCGCGATCGGCGAGAAGGTGCTCGAGAAACTTCGCAATATCGACGAGGTCGCTTATCTGCGTTACGCCTCCGTGCATCGCCGGTTCGAAGAAGCCGATCAATTTGTCGATGAAATCCAGGCGCTCGGCCGGCGCGTGAAACCGAACGCGTTGCAGCGGGAACTGTTCAACGAGGAAGCGAAAAATGGTCGCGTTTAAGGAAGAATTTCCCTATCTGCGCTGCGAATCGGGTCAGCTCTTCGAGTTCGACCGCGATTGGCTGCATGCTGCCATCACGCGCGCGGCGGACGAGGCCGGCTATCCGAGCTGGTGGTTGACCGATCATGTCACCGAAAGCATCGCCTTTTATTTGCGGCTGCGGAGCGACGAGCCGGTCGTGGCCTTCAGCCAATTTTCGCAGACGGTCCGCTACGTTTTGAAGGTGATCGGTTACAAGGAAATCGTGCCGTTCTTTCGGCCCGCGCCGCCGCCTATTTCCATTTCGCTGCTCGAGATCGCGCACGAAGCCGGGACCGGCTACGAGCTCGCCTTCTTCGATGCGCTCGAAAAACGAATCAACGCGCTGACCGGCATCGGAGCCGATCGTCTGCAATTGGTCGGCCTGGTCGCGTGCGTGAAACATCTGCAAGGCGCGAAGGCGTGGACGCGCGGCTGCGATCGCTTGCGCGAAGAAGTTGTTTATTTCGTGCGCGAGAAGCTCGCCGCCAGCGCCGAGCTGCAAGCGCTCAACTGCTCCATTCGTTAGGCGGCAGTTTGCCGCTCGCCATGACGCTCTTCGAGAAAATCATCGCCCGCGAGATTCCGGCGAAGATTGTGCTCGAAGATGACGATCTGCTCGCCTTTCACGACGTGAATCCGCAAGCGCCTGTTCACGTGCTCATCGTGCCCAAACGCGTCATCCCGCGTCTCGGCGAAGCGCAGGCGGGCGACGCGGCGATTCTCGGCAAGTTGCTCCTCGCTTCGCGTGAAGTCGCGCAAAAGTTCGACCTGCTCGAGAGCGGCTATCGAGTCGTGATTAATAGCGGGCCGGATGCCGGCGAAAGTGTTCCGCATCTGCACGTTCACGTGCTCGGCAAACGCGCCCTCGCCTGGCCGCCCGGTTAACGGGATTCGTTATTCTTTAACGATCACCACGGTGCCGTCGCGGGCCGCTTCGAAGAAATGCTTCGCCATTTCTTTCGGCATGCGGACGCAGCCGTGCGAGGCACGAAAACGCGGGACAAAGCCAGCGTGCATTCCGTAACCGCGCGTGAAGCGCAGGAAGTATGGCATCGACGCCCCATCCAGCCTCGCCCCGCGCGGTTTCGGATCGTTTCTGGTATCGACATTTTTTTGGATGACCTCGCCGTATTCATCCACGTAATCGCCGTAGAGATTTGAGAAGTGATCCTTATCCTTTTGGATCACGCGATATTTTCCGGGCGGCGTTTCGTAGCCGTGTTTACCGGTGGAGATGTTCGATTCGCCGACGACCGTTTTGCCTTTGTAAAAAAGAGCGCGCTGCTCCGAGAGCTCGATCACGATCTTGGTCGGGCCCTTTAATCCCTCCGTCCCGCGCCAATAAGCCGTCTCCGGATTGGGCGCGGCCAGCGCCGTTCTCATCGCATCGGTCACGTAGCGCTGCTGTTCGATAAATTGCGTCTGCAATTCCGCGCACCCCACGCTGAAGAGCGAGAGGAACACGAGGGCGGAAAAACGGAGAAGCAAGGAACGATTCACAGCGGCGGGCATGATACGAGCGATCTGTGCAGGTTCAATACCATAAGAATCGATTTCGCCAGCGAACGCATCGGGCCGATCCGGCGTGCTGGCTAATAGCGGCCGGTCCGTTCCAGAAGTGGTTCCCACCACAAGCGATTGTCGAGATACCAATCGATCGTCGCTTCCAGTCCGTCCTTGAATTGATGGAGCGGTTTCCATTTCAACTCCCGCTGCGCAAAGGAGGAGTCGATTGCATACCGACGATCGTGTCCCAGCCGGTCGGTCACGAACGAAATCAGGCTCTCGGGTTTGCCAAGCTTTGCCAAAATCAGCTTCACCGTTTCGATGTTCGTCATCTCGCTGTCGCCGCCAAAGTTGTAAACCGTCCCCGGTTTGCCTTCGAAGAGAACGGCGACGATTCCGGCGCAATGATCCTCGACATGAATCCAATCGCGCACGTTGAGGCCGTCGCCATAGACCGGCAACGGTTCGTCCCGCAGCGCCTTGATGATCATGAGCGGGATGAGTTTCTCGGGAAATTGGAGCGGCCCGTAATTATTCGAGCACCGCGTGACCAGCACTTCCTGGCCGAAAGTCTTGTGACAACTGAGCGCGAGCAGATCGGCGCCGGCTTTGCTCGAGGAATAAGGCGAGCTCGGATCGAGCGGCGATTGCTCGGTGAAACGCCCGTCCGCGCCTAACGAACCATAAACTTCATCCGTCGAGATCTGGATGAACCGCTGCACGCCGTGCCGGCGCGCGCAATCGAGCAGCACGCTCGTGCCGACGACGTTGGTGTGAATGAAATTCTGCGGCGAATTAATGCTGCGATCGACGTGCGATTCGGCCGCGAAATTGACGACCGCATAAAACGGATGCTCCGCCATAAGGGCATCCATTTGCTCCGCGTGCGCGATATCTGCCTTGAAGAAATCATAACGTTCGCCGTGCTGTGCGGCCACGCCGTCGAGATTCGCCGGGTTCCCCGCATAGGTGAGCACATCGACATTGGTGACCGAAGCCGGCTTGTAATGTTCCAAAATATACCGAATAAAGTTGCTCCCGATGAAGCCACAGCCGCCCGTTACCAAAATGCGCATCGCTGCGCGTACTAACAGTACTGCGATGGGCGCGCCAGCGGATTCTCCCTCGCTCGGCGACCGCTTCGAACTGTGGAAAACACGGGCCGCGCAGACCGATTGGACGCCGTGGCTGATCATCGCGCTCGGCGCGTTTCTGCGCGTGCTTCTGCTCGGCATGAAGCCGGCCCATTTCGACGAAGGCATCAACGGCTGGTTCGTCGATCAAATGACCAAGACCGGCTTCTATCATTACGATCCAACGAATTATCACGGCCCGCTCCACTTCTACGTTCTCTTCCTTTCCCAAACGCTTTTCGGCCGCGGCATCTGGGCGCTCCGCATGCCGGTCGTGATCGTGAGCACGCTTTGTCTTTGGTTGGCGCTGAAGTTCGAGCCATTTGTCGGACGCACGGCCGCCCGGCTCGCGGCGCTGGCCATGGCCGTCTCGCCCGGGTTCGTTTTCTATGGGCGCTACTCGATCCACGAAGTCTGGCTGCTCCTTTTTTCCATGATGTTTGTGCTCGGCCTGCTCGGTCTGTGGGCCAAGGGAAACGCGCGCTCCGTTTGGCTCACCGGCATGGGACTCACCGGCATGATCCTGACGAAGGAGACTTACATCATTCATTTGGTCTGCGCCGCGATCGCCATTCCGGTGACGGCAATCTCCTGCAAACTCCATCCGCCGCCGGACTGGAAAAGGGCGCGCCAAACCTGGCGCCCGATCGATCTCATCATGACGATCGCAGTCGGCGTCGCGCTCATCGTTTTCTTTTATTCGGGAACGTTCTTCAACTGGAGCGGCCTGAAGGGAATTTTCGAAACCTTCGCCACCTGGATTCAAACCGGCACCAACGGCAACGGCCACGAAAAGCCCTGGTATTACTGGCTCCTGCTCATGGGCCGCTACGAATGGCCGATCTGCCTCGGGCTTCTCTATTGCGCGTTTTGTCAGCGCCTGCCGAGCACCGCGCTGCGCTACCTGGCCATCGCCGGCGTCGGCACGCTGGCCGCCTACAGCATCGTTCATTACAAGACGCCGTGGTGCATCATCAGCATCGCCTGGCCGTTTCTCTTTCTCTTCGGTGCCGCTCTCGTCGCGATTCCGGAAAAATACCGCGTGCTGCAGCGCGCCGCCGCCGCGCTGGTCATTTGTGCCTCGTTAGGCGCGAGCATTCGGTTGAATTACTTCCGTTTCACCACCGACACGGAGCCTTACGTCTACGTCCAATCCTACGAAGACATTTACCTGCTCAGCCGGCCGCTCCTGAAACTGGCGCAAAAAGATCCGCGGAATTACCAACTGGTCGGCCACATGATTCGCACCAGCGCCTATCCGTTCCCGTGGATTCTGGGCGACTTCCCGCGCATCGGCTATTACGAGAACGACAATCTGCCGGGCAAGATGGACGCCGATTTCCTTCTCGTGCAGGAAGACAAAATTCCCGTGGTCGAGAAGCAATTGCGCAACACCTACTTCACCATGCCGCTGACCATTCGGCCTTATCAGGACACCTCGAAACTTTACCTGAGCGCCAAAGTTTTCGCCCGTTTCTTCCCGGGCAAGAAGCCGAACTTCAAGGGCGCGGCGCACTAACCGGGCAACGGCATGAAGTGGCTCACCGCCGGTTTAGTTTTGGTGAACGTCGCCACCGTGGCGAGCCTGCTGCTCGGCATGGCGCATGGCGGTTTGAACCGGGCGATCGCGGTCATCGCGTTGCTGCTCGGATTGCTCGTCGCGTTCGCCGCCTGGTTTCAAACATTCGACGAACGCCGGACGCCGGCAGTTGTCGTCGAGACCGCTTCACCGGAAAAAACTTTGCGCCGCGACAAGAAACGAACCGCCGCCCGCATCGAGCGCATCAATTATCGCAACATCTGGTTCTGGCTGGTCGCGGCCATCTTCGCCATCTTTGCCTTTCGCTCGTTTGGCTGGCTCCTCTTCTGGGCGGGCAACGATTGGAAAATCCAATCGCCCAACAATCTCGGCGACATCGCCCTCCACATCACGCACCTGCGCGATCTCGCCAACGGCGTCACCCTTTGGCCGGACAGCCCCATCTACACCTTCAGCCACCTGCGTTATCCCATCGGCACCGATCTCTTCAACGCACTCTTCGCGTGTCTTCACTTCGATCTCCGCCGCAACCTCATTTGGTTTTCGCTCCTTGGCGCGCTCGCCACTTTTTATGCGTTCTGGCGCTGGGGCGGCACCTTCGCCATCGCCGGTTTTCTTTTTAATGGCGGCCTCGCCGGCTTTCAGATTTTAACGACGGGCCAATGGCGCGATTACCAGGGCATCCCGAGCATCGCGTGGAAAAGCGTTCCGCTCGCCATGCTCGTCACGCAGCGCGGTCTGCTCTACGCCATTCCCGCCGGGCTGCTTTTGCTCATTCATTGGCGCCGCAAATTTTTTCCGCCGCCTAACGAATCCGGTGAGGATGCGCCTGCCGCGCCCCTGCCCTTCTGGATCGAGTGCAGCCTCTACGCGACAATGCCGCTCTTCCATTTCCACACCTTCGCCGCTCTTTCCCTTCTGCTCGGCTGCTGGTTCCTAATTTCGCTGCGCCACGCCGCACGCCGAAATCAGCTTCTGCTCCTCGCCGGCTGCGCCGTTCTCCCGGCCACCTTTTTCGTCTGGCTCATCACCGACCACTTCCAGGCCAGCTCCATCCTCGAATGGAAATTCGGCTGGGTGCAAAGCGATGGCGACTTCGCCATGCCCTTCTTCAAGTTTTGGGCGGTCAACTTCGGCCTCTTCGGGCCGCTCGTTTTATTGCTCCTCGGCCTTTGCCTTTGGCGCTTTCGCAGGAACGTCAAAAGCTTTTTCGCCGAACTCCCCACCAGCCTCGCCTTTCTTCTGCCCGCCGCGCTTCTTTTCCTCTTCGCCATCAACGTCAAAACCGCGCCATGGTATTGGGACAACACCAAGCTCCTCATCTGGTCTTACTTCATCGTCCTGCCATTTCTCTGGCGCGATTTGCTCAAGGAAACACCGGTCGAAATTCGCGCCGCCGTCTGTATCGCGCTCTTCGGTTCCGGATTCGTTAGTCTATTCGGCGGCCTCGCCTCCGGCCAACCTGGTTACGACCTCGCCGATCGCGCCGAAGTCGACGCCGTCACTGCTGCGGTGCGAAAAATTCCGCCCGACGCCCGCTTCGCCGCCTATCCCACCTACAATCACCCGCTCCTTCTCAACGGTCGCAAAGTCGCGCTCGGCTATCTCGGCCACCTCTCCTCCGAAGGCTTCGACTACGGCCCGGCCGAACAGACGCTCAACCGCCTCATGAAAGGCGCACCCGATTGGCGGCAGGAAGCGCGGCATTTGCACACGCGCTATCTCTTTTGGGGTCGCGAAGAAAAATCGCACTACGGCGAGAGCACGCGGCCTTGGGAAAAATCCGCGCTTCGCGTCGCCCGTGGGCCTTGGGGAGAGATTTACGATCTCGAATCGGACGCCGCCGCGAAGCCGCTACAATCGGGTCAATAAACGCGCCGGCTCCTCACGTTCGCGCCGGTCGAAATCGATCTGACGCGCCTTCAGTTTTTGCGCAACAAAGAACGGAACGCCATCCGCGCCCAGGTCGCGCCGCCGCGCAAAAACAAGCAGCCGTGCGCCTTTGTTTGCGCGCAGGTAATTAACAATTTTTTCCGCCGCAAACTGCTCCGCCACCAAATGCGCGCGGTAAAGATTTTCAATGTCGCGGCTGCGCAAACCGTGCGTCGCCGCCAACTGTTCGGCAAAATTCTCCAGGCCGCCGACCGGATCGCGATAGTCGCTGGGCAACGCCGCCTCATCTGCCGCGTCCAGCTTTGCGCCATTCGCGATCTTGCCTTGCAAGCCAGCAGGCAAACCAATCGCCAGTTGCGGCACGCCCGCCGTCGATCGCAAAATGGCCAGCGCGCTGCTCCTGCGCGACGCGCCCAGTTTCCACCGCAACGAACCAAGCGCCGCATTCAATCGATCGTTGCGCCGCGCGATTTCGTCGAGAATCGGTTGCTGATCCGCGTCGAGCGTTAGCCAGGCGATGGCGCCTTTTCCGCCGCCGTTGCGCAACGCCTCCGCCAGCCGCCAGCCGGTCAGGTCGAGACTCGATTTCGGCGCGTCGAGCGAGTAGTAAACGACATCCGCTTCGCGCACCGCGGCCGAAAACTCGTCATTTCTGTTTTCGCTGCTCACCGTGCTCGGCGCCGGCAGCGCCGGCTTGCGCGGGAACAATCCGCAACTGCTCACTCCCACAGCGAGCAACAGAAAAAAGCCGATCCGTTTTTTCATGAAGAGGCGGTTTCGGCAGAGAGATCACGACTAAGCACGATCTGACCTTCCGCGACTTTCGTGCCGCGCACCGTCGCTTCGACCTTGAATTGCCAAAGATTTTCCATCTGCCCCGTTTTTTCAGCGCGCAAGGCAATCGATTCCGCCGGGCGCACCGCGCCGAAAAACTTCATCGCCCGAATCGCCGAAAGCAAAAAGCGCGGCCGTTCTTCCTTCGCAAAACCGGAGGCCGCCGCGATCCCCGCCGTTTGCGCGAGCGCTTCAGTCAGAATCACGCCGGGGACGAGCGGATTGCCCGGGAAGTGGCCGCGAAACATCGGGTCCTCTTTCGCGAAGGTGGTTTCGCATTCCGCCATTTCCCCCGGCGTGCAGGCGAGCAACTCGCGCACGAAAACGAACGGCGGACGATGGGGCAAACCGAGACGAGCGGCGGGCGACAGTTCCTCGCTCACGCGCGCCTAATTGGCCAGCGGCTGATTGGCCGGTGGCTGCTCGGCGTTCGCGTTGCGTACGAAGTAAACAAACTTCCAACTGCCGGTCACCCGCCGAATTCCGGCGCGATAGCCATCGTAATTCAGATCAGCGTCGGCAAATTGCGGCGGCGCCACCATGAAGTCGCCCTTCGGCACAAATTTTTCCGCCAGGATACCGTTGAGTTCCTGCCAAAGACCCTGCTCGTCCCAATATTGAAAGACGCCGTCGCCCTTGCGATCTAGATCCGGCGTGGGCCCCAGCACATAGCCGAAATCGGGCGTCATCATGGTGGCGATCGTGGTCATATCGCGTTCAGCGGCGGCCTTGCGCAACCGGCCGAGAAACGATTGAAAATCCACGTCCGCGCTTTGATCGCGCATGTTCTCTACCGGCGCTGGCTTCTTGTCCTTGTTCTTATGTTTTCCGAACATCTGGCAGCCGGAAAAAGCCAGCGTGCCCACAAGAAAAAGAGAGAGAAGACTTTTCATGATCGCACCACGTCGGCGCTGGCAGGTCTGCCATCTTTTCGGGGTAGTTTCAAGGAAGAGATCGCGCGGGAGCGATGCTTTCGTTTATGCGGATGCGAGAAGAAAATGAAATAGGCGGCGCGAAACATCTGCTTAAAAGTGCAGGGTGGACTCGTTAGGCGAAGTGGACCTTTGCGCAAACCAGCGAAGACGCTCTCGGCGCTCAACTCTGCTGGTGCCGGCATGCTCGTGTAATGCGCACCGAAAGCGTGCAGCCGATGCGCGTCCGAAGTAGCGACGAGCGGTTTGCCAAAACGCGCTGCCACCCGCGCGGCCAGCCAGTTGGGATTGAAGAGCCAGCGTTTGTAGAAATGACACCACTCGATCGCGTCGAAGCAATCGATCTCCCGGAGCAAGCGCCGCCCGATCGAACTCCCCACCACATAAAACGGATGCGGGGCAAAAACGAAAAGCGACGATCCGCGCCGCGCTCGCAGTTCCCGCAAATCGTCAAAGTCGCGCAACGCCGCCGCCTCTTCCTTCGTCACATTGAGGAGAACGACATCGGCGCCGCAGAACCGCATTTCCGCGGCAGGAATGAGCAGAATGCCGCGGCGTTCCGCTTCCGCGAAGATCTCCGGCCGATCGAAAACGGCGTCGTGCAACGTAATGGCGAGAACGCGAAAGCCGAGCTCGATGGCGCGCTCGAGCAGTTGTTCCGCGGTGTAATCGAGCGCATCCTTCGGGTCGTCGTGCGTATGGATATGGAGGTCGAGTTTGATCCAATCTTCCGGCATGGCTGATTGAGGTGCAGGATTCATTCCGTCAGGCAAGCTCGCGAAAGAGGACTTGCGGTCAAAGCAGGGCTGCGGAAAATATGCGCTTCTTGCCCACGCTCGGGTGGTGAAATGGCAGACACGTACGTTTGAGGGGCGTATGCCGCAAGGCATGGGGGTTCAAGTCCCCCCCCGAGCACCCTCTCCCTTCTACTCGCGCTCCTGCTCCTAATCGTGCTCGTGCTCGTCCCCCTCAACGGATCGTATCTCCCCCCGCCCGCGTCTCGCGGTAGCACAACCGAAAGCAGGATTACGATCACGATTAGGAGCATGAGCACGATGAAGAATCTCGTTAGGCAATCCTCCCCTCGTTCGATTCGCCTTTTCTCGGCCTCCCCCAGCGATTAACTTCCCCCTATGCAACAGCTCACTCTCGTGGGGATCGTGCTGGTGGCGATCGTCGCTCTCGTTCTCTTCATCGTTCTCTTCAATTTCTTCGGCCTCTGGCTTCGCGCGCGCATCGCCAATGCGCCGGTCGGCATCGGCAAGATGGTGGGAATGCGGCTGCGCAAGGTGCCGGTCGGCTTGATCGTCGATAATCGCATTACCGCGGTCAAAGCTGGCATCGATGTCCCGAGCGATCCGCTCGAAGCGCATTATCTCGCGGGCGGCGATGTGAGCCATGTCATCCTCGCTTTGATCGCGGCGGACAAGGCCGGTATTTCCCTCGATTTCAATCGCGCCTGCGCCATCGACCTCGCCACCAAAGGCACCGGTAAAACGGTGCTCGAAGCGGTGCGGACCAGCATTAATCCCAAGATCATCGACGTGCCGAGCGCGGCGATGGGGCGGACCACCATCGACGGCGTGGCCAAGGACGGCATCGGCGTAAAGGTGAAGGCGCGCGTCACGGTGCGCTCGCATCTCGATCGTTTTGTCGGTGGCGCGACGGAGGAGACGATTATCGCGCGTGTCGGCGAAGGCATCGTGACGTCGATCGGTTCGGCCGATACTTATAAGGACGTGCTCGAAAATCCCGATCGCATTTCGAAGCTGGTCCTGCAAAAGGGACTCGATAGCGGCACCGCGTTTGAGATTCTTTCGATCGACATTGCCGACGTCGATATCGGCGACAACATCGGCGCCAAACTTCAGACCGAACAAGCCGATGCCGACAAACGCGTCGCCCAGGCGAAGGCGGAAGTGCGTCGCGCGGCCGCGGTCGCGGTCGAGCAGGAAATGCGGGCGAAAACGCAGGAGATGCGCGCCAAGGTCGTCGAAGCCGAAGCGCAGGTGCCGCAGGCGATGGCCGATGCATTTCGCTCGGGCAATCTCGGCATCATGGATTACGTGCGGATGAAGAATGTGCAGGCCGATACTTCGATGCGCGACTCAATTGCCGGCGCCGACAAACCGCGGCCGGAAGGAACCTAGGATGGTTCGCTGATGTTCGGAATGGCTTCACCGTTTCTGGCGGCGTTCCCGTACGAGAACCTCGTCTTTCTCGCGTTCATCGTCATCGCGGCGATCTTTCGCCTCGTCGGCAAAATTGCGGAGAGCGCGAAGAAGAAGCCAGCGCCGCCTTCCGCGCCCGCTGCGCCAGTGCGGCCAAAGGCGGTCGTAAGCGAGACCGAACAGGTGCGCCGTTTTCTGGAAGCGCTCGGCCAGCCGACGGAAGCGCCGCCGCCCCGCCCCGTTGTGCAACGGCCTCCGCCTCCGCCAACACCGCAACCGCGGCCACGCACCATTTCTCCGATCGATCCGTTTCCGCGGACGAACGTCCCGTTGCCACCGGCCAGCGAAAAACCAGTGCCGCCACCCGTTGCCACGGAAGCTCCCCCGCCGCTTCCCCTGGTTCCCGCGCCGGCCGCAGCCGCGCCGCAAATTCCCGTCACCGCATCTGAAATCGGACCGCAACCGTATGCTCTCGATCGCGAACGGGTTCGCCAAACCGCTTCCAAGCCGACCGCAAAATTCGACCTCGTCGCGCTCCTCCATTCATCCGGCGCAGCGCGACAACAGGCGATTGTCTTGCGGGAAATTCTGGGGCCGCCCCGCGGGCTCCAGCCGATGACGAGCGAGTTGACGGGTTAAGGACATTTTTCCACTTGCGCCCGCAGCCAGCGGTGCGAAACGATTATCCCCTGTCGCCGGCGTGGCGGAATTGGCAGACGCGCTAGACTCAAAATCTGGTATTCGCAAGAATGTGTGGGTTCGAGCCCCTCCGCCGGTAGAAATTCTTCCGCTCTCCCATTTCCTCTTCCGCTTAATCTGAGACGGCCGTTTAACAACGCTGTCATTCCGAGTGGAGCCGTCAGGCGGAATCGAGGAATCCCGTCGCGTGAGCTTTAAGGTTTCGCCACGGGATCCCTCGGCTGCGCTCGGGATGACGAACTGTCGCGTTTTCTATTCCGCGACCGCTTGTTCGGCGCCGAGACCGGTATTTGCCCTAACGGACAATTCGGCGAAGCGCTCTTCCGCTCGCGGCTCGCGCCGCAACAATGTTCCAATGACCGCGCCAAGGAAGCCGAGCGGAATGCTGACGATTCCCGGATTCGTTAGGGGAAACAATGCAGCGTGCTGAATGAGATGCCGCTTCGCCGCAATCACCGTCGGTGCATCGATTCCCATGATCGAAGGGCTCAAAATGATGAGCACGATGCTCGAGAGCAACCCGGCGCCAAGACCAAAGCAGGCCCCCAGCGTGTTAAAGCGTTTCCAAAAAATCGAGAAGACGATGACGGGAAGATTCGCACTCGCCGCAACCGCAAAGGCGAGACCGACAAGAAAGGCGACGTTGAGTTTTGAAAGATTAATCGCCAGAAAAATGGCGACCGCGCCCACGAAGAAAGCGGTGATGCGTGCGACGCGCACTTCCTCGCCCGCTTTTCGCTCCGTGCCGCGATGAATGACGTTCGTCCAAAAATCGTGCGCGAAACTGGTGCTCGCGCTGATGGTCAAGCCGGCGACGACCGCGAGAATGGTGGCGAAGGCGACCGCTGAAATGAAGGCGAAGAACAGATCGCCGCCGAGTGCCTGAGCGAGAAGCGGCGCAGCCATGTTGCTGCTCGCGATGCGGTCCGGCGTTAAAATAACCGCCGCGCCGAAACCGAAGAACGTCGTCATGATGTAGAAGACGCCGATCAACGCCATCGCCCAGACGACGCTCGACCGCGCGGTGCGCGCGTCGGGCACCGTGTAAAAGCGGACAAGAATGTGCGGCAGCCCAGCGGTGCCGAAGACGAGCGCGAGCCCAAGCGAAATCAAATTCAACGGACCCCATTTATCGACCGCCGTGCCGAATTTGAGACCGGGGTCGAGAAAATTCTGGGTCACGAGCGCGCCGCCCTTGTGATAACTGATGTGCCGCAGCGAATCGAAAAAAGTCGTTAGGCTGAAATTGAAATGACTCATCACGAGCACGCTCAGGAAAATCGAGCCGCTCATGAGCAGAAGCGCCTTTACGATCTGCACCCAGGTGGTGGCGAGCATGCCGCCAAAGACGACGTAGATAATCATGAGCACGCCGACGCCGATGACGGCTGTTTGAAACGGCAGACCGGGCACGAGCAGCCCGATCAATTCTCCCGCACCGATCATTTGCGCGATCATGTAGAGCGTCGAGACAACAATCGTGCTCAACGCCGCCATCGCACGCACCGGCCGCGCGCTCATGCGGTAGGCGAGCAAATCGGCCATCGTATATTTGCCGGCGTTGCGCAGCGGCTCGGCCACGATGAGGAGCACAGTGAGATAAGCGACGAGGAACCCGACCGAATACATGAAGCCGTCGTAGCCGCTGAACGCGATCATGCCGGCGATGCCGAGAAAGCTGGCCGCGCTCATGTAATCGCCGGCCACGGCGAGGCCGTTTTGCCATCCGGTGATGCGGCGGCCGGCCGCGAAATAAGCGCTCGCCCCGCGCGAACGCCGCGCACTCCACCAGGTAATGGCGAGCGTGGCCGCAACGAAACTCAGGAACATGAGCAGGGCGATCCGTTTCGGCGGAGGGGCCGGCGCAGCTTGAGCGAGATGAAGGAAGAAAAACATCGCGCCTAACGAGTCGTAAATCGCCGCACGATTTCAGCCGCGGATTTATCCCAGCGCGCCGCCGCGCGGACGTAGGCGTAAGCCACCGCCCACGACATGATGAATTGAGAAAAGGCGAAGACGTAAGCCAGGTTGCACGGCCCGACTTTGATCTTCATGAGGTCGGGGAAATAACCCACCAGGACGAGCAGCGCGAAATAATAGACGAGGAAGAAAATCGTCATGGGCACGACGAAGCGCGCCTTGCTCCGCAACAACCCTTTGTATTCGGGCGCGTCCGCCATCGCCTGCCAGGGCGGCGCCCCGGGCGCGGCTCCGCGATTTTCCGGCGGGAAATTTGGTTCGTCCGCGGCCATGGCGCTTCTTATAAGAGGAGCGCCGCACAATGGGCAAGGAAAAGTCCGCCGGGCGACGTTGCTGACGATTCGCCGAACTCAGCACGGGCGCCGGGTTAAGACCCCGGCGGACTCTTCCTCTAAGCGCGTTGCACGCCGATCGGCCACG
This sequence comes from Chthoniobacterales bacterium, assembly GCA_038258245.1. Lineage (GTDB taxonomy): Bacteria > Verrucomicrobiota > Verrucomicrobiia > Chthoniobacterales > UBA10450 > JBBSQB01. The sequence goes on along the minus strand of JBBSQB010000029.1, from coordinate 17,276 downwards.
GGATTTCCCGATTGGAAATCTGCTCGACGGTCGGTGGAGCATCATCATCCGATCCGTTCGGAGCGATCGCGGGCACGGGAGGAACTGGTGGAACCGGCGGCACAGGAGCGACCGGCATGTTGAAATCTTTCTCTTCCAATTTCTGAAAACGCGCGCGCAGCTCGGCCGGCATTTTCGCGCGTTCCGCCTCGGAATCGATCGGGCCGCTAAAGACAAGCTGGCCGTGCGGATCGCGCGCGGTCAAAATTCTCTTTCCATCGACCGTCTCGATTTTCATCTGGCCGCTGTCATCCGAGAAAAGGATTTCGGCGCGGCCGAGATCAATCCTGGCCGAATGAAACGCGCCGGCGGCATCCGTCGAGCCGACGCGAATTTCGCGCACGGTCCGCTGCGCTTCATCGCGCGCCCGCATCGCTTCGTGGCGGGCGCGTTCGACCGTCGCGCGGATCAAACCTCTTTGTGATTCGAGCTGTTCGCGCAGGCCGTCCATTTGTCCGTTCAGGCTTCCGAAATCCTGGCCGAAATGCCGGCCGTGGCGATTGCGTTGGCTCGTCTCCTTCTTGCCCAGTTTTACGGTCACCTTTTTCTCCGTGCCTTTGCGCGTAAGGGTGAGCGTGATGGTGTCGCCTTCGGCATGGCTGCGCACCAGTTTCGCGAGCTGATCGGGCTCGGTCAGGATCTGATCGTCGAGCCTACGCAGGATGTCGTTAGGCTGGACGTCGCCCGCCGCGGCCGGGCTGCCCGGCACGACGTAATCGACGACCAGACCGAAGCCTTTGGGCAAGCCAAGTTGTTCGCAGACCACGCCCGGCACGTCGGAGGTCTCGACCCCAAGAAACGTGATCGCGATCTTTTCGTCCGGTTGATCTTTAGCCGCAGGCGCGCCCGGCGCTTTGGGAGCCGAAGCCGATGGCGTCACCACCGGCGCTGCCGGCGTTTGAGCAAACATGACCAGCGGGCAGAAAGCTGCCGCCGCGAGAAGGAGGATGGATTTGGTTTTCATAATAGTCGTCAGGCTAATTTTCAATGTCCGGTCACCGGGATGAAGACGGTTTCGTCGCTCGGATAAGAGACGCGCAAGGACGCGCCGGTCGCGGGATTTTGCCAGCGCATCGTCTCGCGTGTTTCGTAACGCATCATGCGCACCGGCCGCGCGTTTCCTTCCGGAAAACGCAACCCTTCGTTATGCGTGCGATAGACCACCTGCGTCATGCCGGCGGGCAAAAATTGAGCTTCGCGAACCGGCGAGCTTTGGATGGCATTTCCCGGGGTGGCGAGAGCGAGGCGGGCGGGTTCGGGCAGCGGTTTCGCCGGCTCGTCCACCCGCATGAGCAGAAGGAACCCGGCGGCACCGGCCAGGCTGACGCCGAGCCCGAGCGACAGCCAATTCATCCGCCGCGAACGCGTCGCCGGCAGCACGCCTGCCGAAGTCGGCACCGCACTCTCGCGCTGGTGCGCCTGCTCGAGACGCGCGGCAAACTCCGGCCGCAACGGCGCGGGCCGCAGTTTCTGCAATTCGCTTTCGATGTCGCGGAAATCGTTCATTGCGGCTGGAGGTGGCGTTTCAAACTCGTTAGGGCATAGCGATAGCGCGAGGCCGCCGTGTTGTGCGAAATGCCGAGCACGCTCCCGATTTCCTGAAAAGTCAGCTCGTTCCAGATTTTCATGACGACGACCTCCCGCTGCTCGGCCGGCAGTTCGTCGATCGCTCGCGCGAGGGTGCGTTGCCCTTCGTCTTCAAATTGAAAAACCGGTTCGCTCGTTGTTTCTCCATCGAGAGAGGCTTCGACTTCGCGCCGGGCGCGGCGGGAATTGCGCCGCAACAAATCGATCCCAATCGAGCGAACAGTGGCGAAAAGGAGGGCGCGATTGCCGATCGGATGTTGCTTGCGCCAAAAGCGGACGAAGGCGTCCTGCACGATGTCTTCCGCATCGGCGCGCGAGCGAGCCCATTGACGGGCAAAGAGCACCAGGCCGGGGCCGATCTCCGAAAAACAAACTTTCCAATCTTCATGGGTGGCAGCATTCTCCATGACCTCTTTACGGTCTTTTAGAATGGAGACGCCGCCAAATGCGAAATTTGTCTAAGTCGCTTCTGATTTTTTTCTGTCTGCTCGCGGGCGGAATCGCCGTGATCGCCGAAGACCAGATCGCCGCGCTCCAATCCCTCCTAAAAGCCGAGAATGCCTTTGCCCAAATGTCCGTCGAGCAAGGCACGCGCGCCGCGTTCCTCGCCAATCTCGCCGATGACGGCGTTATTTTTGAGCCCGGACCGGTGAAGGGCAAAGACGTTTGGGAGAAACGCCAGCCCTCCGGCGCTCAGCTCACCTGGAAGCCGATTTTCTCCGATGTCGCTCAGGCCGGCGATATCGGTTACACGACCGGTCCTTGGGAATACCGGGAGAAACCCGGCGATGCGAAAGCTGCCGCTTACGGCCGATACCTCACCATTTGGCGACGCCCCTCCGGCGGCGAATGGAAGGCCTTGGTCGATGGCAGCGTGAAAACGCCTCCGCCCATCGGCAAAGCCATCGCCGGTGAGCCGCCTAAAGGCGATCCCCCGGCCGATACGACGACCAACTTAAAAGCGTCGCGGCTTTCCCTCGCCGCAGCGGAGAAGGAATTCGACGCCGACGCGAAGAAAGATTTCGCCGACGCCTTGATCGCCAATGCGGCCAACGACGTGCGCGTTTACCGTTCGGGACGCTTCCCCGCCATCGGTCGCGATGCCGCCCGGCTGATGGTCGGCTACAATCACGGGCACATGACGGTCAAGCGCACCGATGCCGGCATCAGCCGCTCGGGCGAACTCGGTTTTGCCTACGGCACCTACCGGACGGAACGCGTCGGCGAAACCGAGCGAGGCACCTACATCACCATTTGGAAGCGCAACTTTGCCGACGACTGGCGGCTGGTCGTCGACCTGCGCAAAGCTTTCCCGCCGGAAAAGCCGAAAGACTAAGGAAGATCGCTCAAGGCTCCGGCCAACGCCTTCGGCAACGCGCGCCCGCCGTCTCCGCCGAGGTCCGCATCGATCGCTTCGAGACGGTGGATGAGATCGGCCACTTCGCTCCGCGCGTAAGGCCCACCAGCGGCCGCGCAAAAATGGGTCCGACAGCCGAAAGGCCGCGCTTCGTAGATCAGGCAGCGACCGGTTTCGCGATGGAGCAGCGGGCAGGCTCCGTCGGGATTCTCCGGAAGCGCCTTGCGTCCACTCGCGCGCAACGCCTGCGCCGCCACGAGCGCTTCGCCTTTCGTCAGATAAGGCGTGCGGCCCGTTAGCTTGAAGCGGCAGCACTCCGTCAGTTGCGTGCAATTGCGCTCGATCGGCCGCCGCGCGAGCTCCGCATAGATTGCGCGCACCTGTTGCACCGTGTCGTCGTTCTTCTTCTCCCGCATGTCATCCCGAGCGTAGTCGAGGGATCCCGTCGCGTCACATGAAGCCTAACGAATGAAGCAGAAGACAGGAAGGAATTTGGAAGCCAGGAAACCAGGAACTGTTAGGACGACTGTATTCAGCCACCGCGAGGGCGGCGTTTCACAGAAACGCCCTACAGCCGTACTCCACATTCCGTTCTTTTCGCTTTCCACGACCCGCTTTCCGGTATCGGCAAAATCCGTGGCCAAAATGTCTTCCGCGCTTCGCCGAAGATCACTCGGCGATGGCTGCCTGCTCGTTAGGCGGCGGGATCCGTCGACTTCGCTCGGGATGACCCCGCCATTTCCTGCTTTCCTGTTTTCCTGATTCATCCATCCCCTCCTGGCTTCCTGGCCTCCAAATTCATTCCTGTTTCCCAGCCATCGCCCGCCCCGCCAGCCAGCCAGTCGTCCAGGCTGATTGAAAATTGAACCCGCCCGTAATCCCATCGATGTCGAGTAATTCCCCTGCAAAATAGAGTCCCGGCCGCAACCGGCTCTCCATCGTCTTGAAATTTACTTCGCGCAGCCGCACGCCGCCGCAGGTCACGAACTCGTCCTTGTTCAGCGATTTTCCATCGACCTCCAGCTCCGTCTCGCGCAACCGCTGCCGCAAAGCCGTCATCCCCGCGCGCGACAGCGACGTCCAGATCGTCGCCGGCTCGATCCCCGCTTCGGTCGTTAGGCTCTCCCATAGACGCGCCGGCAACGCGCTGATCGGCGCCTTGCTCACCTGCCGATTTGGTTGCGTGCGGCGGCGTTCCTGAAATTGGTTTTGCAAATCCGCTTCCGTCATTGCGGGCAGCCAGTTCACGCGCAATCGGAAACGGTAATCCATCGCATGCAGCACCCGCGCGCCCCACGCCGACAACCGCAGCACGGCTGGCCCGCTCACGCCCTGATGCGTGATCAGGAGCGGACCGCGCTCGCGCAACTTCGTCCCCGGCACGTACAATTCGGCATCCGCCACCGACACGCCCGGCAGCGCGCCCAACCAGGCCGCCTGCACATTAAACGAAAAAAGCGACGGCACCGCCGGCTCGATGGTGTGGCCGAGCATTTGCGCGAGCTTCGCCCCCGCTCCATCGCGCGCCCCGCCCGTCGCGAGCAGCACCCGGTCGCGCGCCATCGTCTCGCCGTCGTTCAAAATCAGCTCGAATCCACCCTCGGGCCGCGCCGCAATTCGTTCCACGCCCCGGCGGGTGAACAATTGCACGCCCGCCTTTTTCGCCCCATCGAGCAGGCATTCCACCACCGTCTCCGAGGAATCGGTCACCGGAAACATGCGGCCATCCGGCTCGCGCTTGAGCCGCACGCCGCGCTCCTCAAACCAGGCCACCGTTTCCGCCGCGGAAAAACGGTGGAACGGCGAAATCAGCGCGCGTTCACCGCGCGGATAATGCGCCGTGAAACCGCGCGCATCGAAAAGCGCGTGCGTCACGTTGCAACGGCCTCCGCCGGAGATTCGCACCTTCCTCAGGAAATGCGCGCTCCGCTCGAAAAGATCCACCCTCCGCGCCGGGTTCGATTCCGCGCAAACGATCGCCGCGAAAAAGCCCGCCGCCCCACCCCCGATTATCGCAATTCGCTCCGCCGTCATGGCCTCATTCTAGCGAGAGGGCGGACCCGAATCAGAAAAACGAAACACGAAGCTCGAAACAATGATGAATGAGTAACGACGAAATCCGAACGACGCGCGGGTTCATTGGTCATTTGGGCTTCGTCATTGTTTCGGATTTCGTCATTTTCCGCAGCCCATCCATCCCTCACAACTTCGTCACCCCAGTATCGCGTAAAAAATCGGAAAAAAGTCTTGCCACGCTTTGCCATTTTCCTCATTCTTCGCCAGTTCACCAAAACCACGCCCGCAAATCCCTTTCCACACATCATGATGAAACAAGCCAAACTTTTTCTTGCCGCCCTCACCATCAGCGCCTTCAGCCTGGGCGTTTCGCAAGTCAATGCGCAAGACATTCAGGGCTCCATCGTTTTCCAAGGCAGCGCCTCGGTTGATCGTGCCAGCGACATGAGCATGACACCGACGACGGTGAGTTTTGCCAACAACTGGGTCTTCGTTGGCGGCACCGGCGATTACAGCGCCATTCTCATTTTCAATCCGGCGACGTTTACGAATTTCAGCTTCACCGGTGACGGCGCGGGTGCTGCGCTCGTTTCCGCGATCGCTCCGCTCTGGACTACCTCTTACAACGGCATCACCTACTCGTTCGATCTCCTCGCGTTATCCAACGGCCACACCGAGAGCGGCAGTATGTCGTTCACTGGTTCCGGCTTGTTGCACGAGACCGGCAAAATGGACACTCCCGGCACCTTTGCCCTGAGCGGCTCCGGCCAGAACTTCCAGTTCATCTTCGACAACGAGCAGAACACCGCCGTTCCGGAAATCAGCACCACGGCGCTCTTCGTCCTTGGTTTCATGGTTTTGATCGGTGCCACCACCCTCCGCCGCCGCCGCCTCTTCGCCTAACAAACGGCGATCACTCTTTCGCAAAAAACCACCGGTCGATTGGCCGGTGGTTTTTTTTCCTGGAACCGTCGAACGGGTTGCAAGATCGTAACGAAAAGGCCAAAAAAAGATTGCGTGCAGCCACCATTTTCCTAAGAATTCGCACGCTCCTCGCATTTCATTTTCTTAACACCCATCCCCATGAAAAAAACTCTTCTCGTAGGATTGACTTTCTTCGCGTTTTCGGCTGCCGCTTTCGCGCAACTCAGCATCAATAACGCATCTCAGACATATCTCATCGATTTCGATAACACGGTCAGTGGGGTTAACAACGGCACTTTTTCCGGCGCGGGTTTCCAGCCATCTCCGGGCGTGGGCCAACTCAATTCGAACGCTTGGGCCGTTACAGGCTGGAACGACGGGCCTTTGGCTTTCGGTGGAACTCAGACGGGTGGCGACTACGCGCGCGGAACCGCTTCAGCTCCGGTGAGCACTGGAGGAATGTATGGGTTCAGCGGCGGCAATATTACCACAGGCGTTGCACTCGGCTTTCAGCCAGGCGGCAACGATTGGGCCCCGGGAACGCTCACTTTAAGAATTCAGAACAATTCCTCGCAAACGCTTAGCTCGCTGAGCTTATCTTACATCGTTTACGTTCGAAATGATCAAGCTCGCAGCAATAGCTTCAACTTCTCGTACTCTCTGGATGATAGCACTTTTTCCTCGGTGCCCTCTCTCGACTTGGTTTCGGGAACAGCGGCCGACACCAATGGTTTCGTCGCAAATAATCGCGCTACCACGTTAAGTGGTTTCAATATCGCTCCAGGGCAGTCAATTTACGTGAGGTGGTCAGGCAACGACGTTGCCGGCTCTGGCAGCCGTGACGAGTTCGGTTTGGACAACATAATGTTTGTAATTCCCGAACCATCCACGTATGCATCGCTGCTCATGGGCGGCGGATTTTTGGTGGGGGCGTGGCGGATTCGGCGCAAGTCGCGCGTTTAATTTTTCGGCAGCTTCTTCTGGCCAACGCCTCTTCGCTCCGCGCAACGAGGCGTTTTCCTTTTCCGGAGAATTGCTCGCTCCGCGCCCCCAATGTAGGAGGGGCATGGTGTCCGCTCCCGTTATGTCGACCGCCCCGGGGATCGGGGCACAAAGTCCCGATATTTTCTCGATGCCCCCCTGCTAACGCTACCGCGGCGGTAAACTCGATCCGCCGCCCGGCGCAAGACCGAGGTTGGAGTTCGAGCCGTCCGGATTGGAGATGGCTCCGGCGCTGTTCGGAGCCAGACGCCCAACCCCCGCGTTATTTGCGGCCGCTCCCCGCGGATCGCTGACCACGGGCGATTCCACGCAGCCGAGCAGGAACAGAATTCCAGCCACCCAAATGCCTCGTATTACCCTTCTCCCACACATGCTTATGAATCGAGGATCAGCCTTCCTCCAAGAGAGGTCAAAAAAATTAAAGATTTCGTTGATACATTGGCAACTCGGGCATGACGCCTGCTTTTTACAGGGACATTCATGTGTGTTTCCTGCGCGAGAGCGCAGGAGTGGTTGTTCTGGGGGGAACAAAGGGACGCTCCGCTGACAATGTCGGCGGGGCGTCCTCCATTTTTAGGCGGCAACCGCGAGGGCAATCTCACGCGGTCATCCCGAGCGCAGTCGAGGGATCCCGCAGCGAACCGAGAAGCGTTCGAGGCGCAGCACGATGTCGGCGGCTTCTCGTGGCGCCTCGGGATCCCTCGACTGCGCCTGACCGGCTGCGCTCGGGATGACAGATTTACGATTCCAAAAACACAGATCGCTCGCAGTCCTAATTTGCCGCCGCGAAGCGGGCTCTTACAGTGCAGGCGAATGATCGATCAAGGACCAGCGCTGCCCTCGGAACGCGACGCGGGCGTCGCGTCTACCAAAGGCGATGCTCCACCGACAGAGCTAAAACTCACGATCAACGAAATCTATCATTCCATCCAGGGCGAGAGCACCTGGGCGGGATTGCCGTGCGTTTTTGTTCGCCTCACTTTTTGCGATCTGCGTTGCACCTATTGCGACACCGAATACGCCTTCTACGAAGGAAAGAAGCAGACACTGCCGGAGATCGTCGCCGCGGTCGCGGGCTTCGCCTGTCCGCTGGTCGAGATCACGGGAGGCGAGCCGTTATTGCAAAAAAATGTGCTCCCGCTCATGACGCAGCTCGCGGACGCCGGCCACACCGTTTTGCTTGAGACGAGCGGCGCGCACGATATCTCGCTGGTCGATCCGCGGATCCATCGCATCATGGATTTGAAAACGCCGGGGAGCGGCGAGGTGGCGCGCAATCTTTGGGCGAACATCGAGCATCTCACCCAGCGCGATGAGGTGAAGTGCGTCATCGGTTCGCGCGAAGATTACGAATGGTCGCGCGAGCAGGTGCAACGGCACGCGCTGGCCGAGCGGGTGCGCGCGGTTCTCTTCTCTCCCATTTTCGGGCGGATCGATCCGCGCGAGATCGTGGAGTGGGTGCTGGCCGATCGTTTGCCGGTGCGGTTTCAACTCCAGATGCACAAGTTTATCTGGACGCCGACGCAGCGGAGCGTTTGAGCCGGACAGAGCCGAAACCCGAAGCTCGAAATCCGAAACAATGACAAAAGCCCAAATGACGAAATAGCCGGCGCGCTCCGGACTTCGTCATTCCTCATTCGTCATTGTTTCGGGCTTCGGATTTCCGGTTTCGGATTTTCCCATCCGTCTTCGCAAATACCCCACCGCCATCTCGCACCAGCCCACCCAAGCCCATCCCACCGCCACCGCAGCAACAACGTTGCTCAGATAATGCGCGCCGAGATAAATGCGACTCAGCACGACGAGCAAGGTGACGAAACCGGCGAGCAGAAAGGCCAGCGCGCCCCAGCGCAGCGCCCGGACGCGCTGCGCCACGAGCAATGCGACGATCCCGTAAAAAAGCGCCGCACCCATCGCCTGCTGGCTCGGGAAACGGTCTGCCGGCAGGACAAGATCGCTCGCGCGAAAGAAGGCCGGTTCCTGATCGAGCGCCTGCAAAAGAAATCCGAGCGCGCCGCCCCCGAGCATGACTGCTCCCAGCAAAGCCAACCCGTTCCATCGCCTCTTCACGGCAAGCCAAATGGCCACGCCTAACGAGCTGAGACCAACCACCACGGGCGCGCCGGCCAGCGTTGTTTTCTCGGCGATGCGCACGATGCCATTCGTGCCGTGTTCCTGAAACCACAAAGCGATCCGGTCGTCGAACGCGAGCAGCGGATGCCAGCCGACCGGGCGGAAGAGAACGCCGCCGAGCAGCCAGGAAACGAGGAGCAACGCCATCGCGCCGGCGAATAAATGAAGGGCGAGAAAACCACCGGCCCCGAACTTTGCGACCAATCCATCGGCCTGTGCGGAAGACCAGCCACGCAACGCTCTCACCCGCGGCCGGGCCAGCCAGCTTTGCCAGCGCCCGCGCAATTCCACTTCGTGCCGCGCGATCCATTGCCAGAGCCAGCCGCTCGCGAGCACGAGCAGGAACAACACGCCGAGCAACGCGCCCGCCCGGCCAGCCCATCGGTGCAACAGCTCCCAGCTTTCGCCAAAAAAGAACCCGAGCACCGCGAAGGTCGCGGCCCAAAGAAAACAGCCCAGTGTGTTGTAAAAAGCGAAACGCCGGTAAGGCATCCGCCCGGCGCCGGCGATGAAGGGCATGAGCGCGCGGAGCAGATGCATGAAGTGACTGAGGAACACGCTCTTCCCGCCATGTCGGGCGAGGTAGCCATCGACCCGCGCGAGATGCCGCTCGCGCACACCAAACCATGGGCCGTAACGCAACAGCCAGCCGCGGCCGAGGCGGCGGCCGAGTTCGTAACCGATCGAATCTCCCACGATGGCGGCCAGCGCGACCGTCGCGATGACGAGATTGAGATCGAACGCCCCCTGCCCAGCGAGAAATCCGCTCACGATGACGAGCGTTTCGCCGGGCATGAAAAGGCCGAGGAGCGGCTGGCATTCCAGCATCACAACCAGAAAGACGAGGAGGTAACCCCAGCCTCCGAGGCGTTCGGCGAGATCGACGACCCATTCAATCATGATGCGATGACGAAGCAGCTCGCCGCGTTAAACGACCGGTTCGTCGCTGATGATCTCCGATTTTCGTTGCGGCTCCAGGTTGGGAAGAAAGCCAGTGAAAAGCCCGATGAGCGGCAGATAGGCGCAGAGTCGGAAGACATGTTGAATGCTGGTGTGATCGGCCAACTGCCCGAGCACGGCCGAAGCGATGCCCGCCATGCCGAAGGCGAGACCGAAGAACAATCCAGAGATCAACCCGACTTTGCCCGGCACCAATTCCTGCGCGTAAACCAGAATGGCCGAGAAGGCCGAGGCCAGGATCAAGCCGACGATCACAGTGAGCACGCCCGTCCAGAAAAGGTTGGCGTGCGGCAGGAGCAGCGTGAACGGCGCGACCCCGAGAATGGAAAACCAGATCACGATCTTGCGCCCGAAACGATCGCCGATCGGTCCGCCCGCCACCGTGCCGAGCGCCACCGCGGCCAGAAAAAGGAAGAGATGATATTGCGACGCCTGGACGGAGAGATGGAATTTCGCGATCAGGTAGAACGTGAAATAATTCGTTAGGCTGGCGAGATAGAAGTATTTCGAGAAAATGAGCAGCCCGAGAATAGCCAGCGCGAATTTCACTTTTCCCGACGGCAGCGCGGGCGCGGCCGCGTGAGGCCGGGCCGAATGTTTCGGCGCAGCCAGGCGTTTGCGATACCAGCTTCCCACGCCGGCCAGGATCGCGATCCCAACCAGCGCGGGCACGGCGAACCAAATGACATTCTTCTGCCCAAAGGGAACGACGACGAGCGCAGCCAGCAATGGTCCGAGGGCGCTGCCGGCGTTTCCGCCCACTTGAAAAAGCGATTGGGAAAAACCGTGACGATCGCCCGCCGCCAGGTGCGCGACGCGCGAGGATTCCGGGTGAAAAATGGAAGATCCCATCCCGACGAGCGCAGCGGAAAACACGACCATCGGATAACTCCACGCGCGCGAGAGCAGGATTAATCCGGCCAACGAAAAGCCCATCCCGAAGGCGAGAGAATACGGGAGCGGCCGGCGATCCGTAAAGAGCCCGACGAACGGCTGAAGGATGGAAGCCGTCATTTGAAAAGCGAGCGTGATCAAACCGACCTGGACAAAGCTGAGATGGAAACTGGTCTTGAGCAGCGGGTAGATCGCGGGCAGGAGCGACTGGATGGTGTCGTTGAGCAAATGCGAGAAACTGATCGCGCAAATGACGGCCAGGATGGTGGGATTGGCCGGGCGCGAATCGGCGGCGGTCACTGTGGAAGAGTTGCTGAGGCTGGTTTCCATTCCTGCGAAAACGAAAATACGCAGTGACCGCCGGAAGGCGAGCGGGAGCGCTTTAAGCCGCAAGCGCGAGCACGATCCGTCATCCCGAGCGAAGCCAAAGGCGCAGCCGAGGGATCCCATCGCGTCACGTGAAGCCTCCCCCGCGGGGCGCGCCATCCACGCCCCGGACATGCAGAAGCATGTCCCTCCGATTCCCAGTGCGACACCGCAGTCCTCTTCGAGTCCCGATTTTTTCTCCGCGGTCTCTGCGACCTCTGCGGTGAAATTCCCCCCCTTCGAGGTCACGCCACGGGATCCCTCGGCTTCGCTCGGGATGACAGACGTTGGGATTAATGCGAAAATCGAAACCGTCATGCGTGCTCGCCTAACGAAAGATTTCACCTTCGAAGCCGCCCAAACTTTGCCGCACGCGCCCGAAGGCCATAAGTGCCGCCAGATGCACGGCCACAGTTTCAAGGCCGAGATTTCCGTCGAAGGGGAAATCGATGCGGAGACCGGCTGGGTTTACGATCACGCCGAGATCGGCCGGGCGATGAAGCCGCTCGTCGCGCGTCTCGATCACGCCTATCTCAACGACATCCCGGGCCTCGAGAATCCGACGATCGAAAACATGGCCATCTGGCTCTGGGAAAAACTCGCGCCGCAATGCCCCGGCCTTTGCGAGATCGTCATCCACGAAACGCCGACGGCGCGTTGCGTTTATCGCGGTTCTTGAACCGTTCCCATCACGTCGGCGAGTTTCCAGCGAAGTTGGTAGGGCTCGACCGCCGGGCGCGCCGGGGCGGGTTGAGCGCCCTGGGCCAGGCGTAGCGTGCTGGCCCATGTTCTGCTTTTCATGGGCGTAATGAAAGAATCGACGAAGAAAGTCGTCCTGCCTCTCGGCCTTCTGGCGCTCACCGGGACGGCGGTCTATTGGCTTTCCTCCCCGGCAGCTTCGCGTGAAACCGAACCACCTCCCTCTCTGGCTTCCCTCACCCCACCTGGGTTTGTCGCGGGAACCACGGCGGCATCGATGGCGCCCGCCACGCTCAAAGCCGCCACGGAAGAAGATGCGCCCGACGCCGCCGGCGATAATAAATCGTCCTTCCGCGCGGCCCGGGTGCGCGATCCTTTCTGGCCCATCGGCTGGACCAAGGCGGACGCGGAAAAATCGACTGCTGTCGACGCCCCTCCGCTTTCGCCCGACGCCTTCAACCTCACCTCGGTGGCGATCGGCGCGAAACGGCGCTTCGTTATTCTCAACCACAAAGTGCTGCGCCAGGGCCAACGCTTTGTGCTCCAGTTCGAGAAGAAACTCTACGAGGTGACGGTCAAAGCAATCCACGATGGACGCGTGATTCTCGCTTACCAAGGCGGGGAAATCGTGGTGCCTCTCCAGCGAAAATAGTCGTTAGGCCGAAACGGTCAGTCCGCTCCGTAGAGGATGTAGGGATTCAAATAGCGGAACCGGCCCGTATTGAGGTCGCCATTGTCGAGCGTCGCATCGATGGCCTGCATCTGCTCGGTGCTCATCTTCGACCCGTAGATGGCGACCAGGCTATCGGAACCGAGACCAAGGGACTGGCCGGCATCGAAATACCAAAGCCAATAGCCGCCCGTCTTCGGGCCGGCCAGCCAGTCGTTGCGCTTGGGAAAATAAAGCTCCATGCCGTCGGGGTAACCGGAGTAACCGAATTTCGCAGTCGAAGTCGTCGGCTTGTTATGCTCGGCCCAATACATATCGACCGCGCCTTCGATCGCCCGGAATTCCACCGCCAGCGTCACGGCCTGGGCCCGTTCGCGCGCGCGTCTCAGCGACGGGATGGCGAGCGCGGCGAGCAGCGAAATGATTGCCACGACAATCATGATTTCGACAAGGGTAAAGCCAGCAGGTTTGCGTTGCGATAGGTTCACGCCAGGACAAAGAGCAGCCCGTATGCCGGAGCGGGAGCGTCCCGGCAGCCGCCTAATGAATCGGCGCGCTCCGGATCGTTCGGATTGTATACCGCGATTGCTTCGCCGCCGTTCTTGCGCATGACGGTGAAGCAAGGGACATCAGTCGGCGGGCTTAAGAGCGGGATGATTGCGTGACGTGCTCGCGCACCTGCGTGAAAAAGTCAGCAAAGAGCGGCGCGTAGCGATCGCCGCCGCGCTCCGGATGGAACTGCACGGCGAGCGCGAACGGATAATCGCGCATCCGAATTTGCTCGATGATGTCGTCGGTCGCGCACCACGCTTCGACTTCCCAACCATCCGCGAGGCGATCGATCGCCTGATGGTGCGAGCTGTTCACTTTGTCGAATTGATGAGCGGCGCCATTGGCATAACGAAGCGGCTGCACATCGTGATCGCGCTGCGGCGGTTCGTTATGGCCGGGAATATCGAGGAGCAATGTGCCGCCGAGCGCGACATTGAGAACCTGCAGCCCTTTGCAAATGCCGAAGATGGGCACACCGCGTTCGACCGCTTCTTTGGCCGCCAGAAATTCCCATTGATCCCGCCGCGGATCGGCGTCTTTCTCGAGCACGGCAGGATCGGGCACCGGTTGCTGCAGGAAATCTTCGGAGATATCGGGGCCGCCCGTAAGAAGAAGACCCTCCATTTCAAAAGGCGAAACAGGCGCACGCGCCGCGTTATCGACCTGGATATCGGGATGCCGATCAAAGAATGGCCGAAACCATTTTTCGTCCTTGCCGCGAATCCAACTGGCCAGTCTGGGCATCGGCGAATGTGAGATGATTGGAGCCAATGTAAAGGCGGTCATCCCGAGCGCAGCCGTTAGGCGAAGGCGACAGATCCCGTTGCGCAACGCGACGGGTGCGACGGAGGATGAAATTTGGAAACCAGGAATCCAGGATTTTTTATCTCCGTGATCTCTGCGTCCTCTGTGGTGAAATTATTGCCTTCCAAGTAACGCGACGGGATCCCTCGACTTCGCTCGGGATGACGTTTACAGCCCGAGCATCTGCCTCACGTATTTCACAGGCGGGCTGCCAAACGAAATCACACGGTCGTTGTATTTCTTAAGATCGAAGGCTTTCCCTTCTTTCGCCTTCGCCCGCGCGCGGAGGTCGAGATGCTCGCTCACGCCCACGAAATAGGTCGATAACTGCGTGGAACTGATCCGCGCCCGTTTCCATTTACCGACCGCTTCGCCTTCCTGTTGAAACCCTTCCTTCTCCATGAACGCGATCGCTTCTTTCTCGCTCATGTCGCCCATGTGAATGCGCTGATCGATGATCGCGTTGCAAATCACGCGCAACCGCATCTTTAACTGCTGCATCTTCACTTCCGGGCCGCCGTAGCCCGCTTCGGCCATGAATTGCTCGGCGTAAACCGCCCAGCCTTCAATAAATGTCCCGCTCTGAAAAATGGCGCGGACCAGGGTGGGCGCGTGGAATTCATTGGCGTGGGCCAGTTGCACATAATGACCCGGCATCGCTTCATGCACAGTCAGGTCGTGCAACATGTCGTTGTTGTATTCGCGGTAGAACGAGGCGCGGCGTTCCGCCGACCAGTCGTTAGGCGGTGGGGCGATGGCGAAGAGAGTCTTGCCGTTCGCTTCGAGCGGCCCGGGCGAATCGCAATAGGCGATGGCCGGACCGCGTTTGAATTCCGGCATGACGATCACGTCCACCGGCTTCTGCGGCACCGTCACGAGATCGTGCTTCTTCACAAACTCGGTCGCTTCGCGCAACACTTTCTGCGCGTAACCGACGACGGTGGCGTCGTCCGGATGTTCCTGCGCCTGATGGTCAAGCACGGCGGCAATCACTTTCTTTCTGTCGCCTAACGAATCGGGATCCTTGTCCGGAAAATATTTCCGGTAAAGCGGCAAGGCGGTCTGGTAGGCGGCGGCCTGCGTGGCCTTCAAGTCGGCCTCGGCTCGTTTCATGATCTCTTCCGCAGAGAGATCGGAGGCGAGCGCGAAGTGCAGTTTCTTCCGGAATTTCTCCGGGCCGAGACGGAAATCGCCTTTCGAACGCGGGAGCAGATCTTTCTCCAGCCAGGCTTTATAAGCTTCGAGCGCTTTCGCTGTTTTCTCCTGCAACGGCGCGATCTCTTTCCTGAGCGAAGGCGCCTGCTCGAGGAGCGGGCTGAGCCCTTCGCGCACGAACGAGATGGCGCCCTGCGCCTGCTCGATCGCTGTCTCGGCGTGAATGCGCGGGGGATTTTTGAGATTTGCTTTCGCTTGCGCGATCACGCCGGGGATCGCCTCCATGCGCTTGCGCAGATTCGGGATTCGCTTCTCGGCCGGGGCAAAATCACGTGCCACGAGCAGGTAGAGACTGTTGACCAGGCTGTCGTTGTAGAGCAGCGGATTCCATTGCCACTCCTTCAATTCTTCGAGCTGGAAAATGGCGTAATCGATATTGTCGCGCAGGATTTCGTAATCGACGCGATTGGCTGGCATGAGCGCGGAGAGATCGCCGAGGCCGCTCAGCTTCTCGCGAAAATCCTGCTGGCGTTTCAATTCCTGCGCGAGGGCTTCGGCGGAATAATTCGTTAGGCGATCGTCGAAGCGATGATCGCCGAGTTGGGTGGCCTGCTCGGGATTCGATTCGAGGAAGCGCTCGATG
Source organism: Chthoniobacterales bacterium (assembly GCA_038258245.1). GTDB lineage: Bacteria > Verrucomicrobiota > Verrucomicrobiia > Chthoniobacterales > UBA10450 > JBBSQB01. Next base: position 1,475 of record JBBSQB010000029.1, on the reverse strand, counting down.
TATTCGTGGGCGAACGCCTGGAAGCGGTCGTCCGCCGGAGAAGCCTTCGCGTTGACCATTCCCAAAGCGAGGAGCAGCGCGAGAAGGGGGATGACTCGCCAGCGGCTCAGGCGTTTTGGGTTTGAGGTTCGTCCGCGCGGAGACGCGCCATGCGGTTTTGTTTTTTGCCCAACCATAAGCTGAGCACGCACCATATCGCGGCGAGTGGCGCGGCCACAAACGAAATCCCGCTCAACCCCAACCCCATCCAGGTGAGCGCCGGATAGGACCACGCACCTACCTGATCGCCCGCGCGATAAACAAACGTGTCGATGAAGCTTTTCGCCTTGTACTTATCTTCCCGTCGCAGAATGGTGAAGAGGACTTCGCGGGCCGGCCGCGTGACCGCAAAATTACCGGCGCGCCGCAACACCTGAAATACCGCCAACCATCCCAGCGTGGGCGCGATGCCGATGGCGAGGAAGCCGAGCAGGCTCACGATCGGCAGACAAGCGAGGGTGATGCCGACCCCGAGCCACTTCATCAGTTTTCCGGTCAGGAAAATCTGGACGAGAATGGTGAGCGTGTTCACGGCGAGATCGAGCCTGGCGAAGAAGGCGGTGCGCCCGGCGCGATCGTGCAGAAATTGCTGGCCAGCGACGTCGGCCAGTTGGAAATAAACGAGCGTGGAGGTGATGGAATGAAACAGCATGAACGCGCAGATGCCTAACAAGTAAGGCGAGCGCAGCACATGAAGGAAGCCGGCCCAGAGATTGCCGCCGATTGGTTGTTCGGCATTTCGTTCCTCTTCTGTCGGAGGTCTCGGTGAGCCCCGAACGCTTGCGGGGCTGACCAGCGCGGTGGGAAAGAAACGAACGCATTGCGCGGCCATCTCGAGCATGATCGCGGAAATAAAAAAGAGATTGATCGTGCCGATTTGCCTAACGAGCGACGCAGTGAGAAACCCGCCGACGATCCCGCCAAGCGTACCGCCCACACTGATGAAAGCGAAGAGCCGCTTGCCCTGGTCGTTGCTGAAGATGTCGGTCATGAATGCCCAGAAGACGGTGATGACGAAAAGATTGAAGACGCTGACCCAAACGAAGAAGGCGCGGCCAATCCAGATCTGTTGCGCGGCCGGCGCTGAGCGCATGAGCACATAGAACAGGATGAGATTGAGAATGAAGAAGCGGTAGGCAATCGGAATGAAACGCCGCCGCGAAAAACGGGTGACGAGCGCCGAAAAGAGCGCGTTCGCGATGAGCATGGTGACGAGCGTGCCGGTGTACATCCACGAGAGATTCTCAGTGGTGCCGGCCGCGCCGATGTCGTCGCGAATCGGTCGCAGAACGTAGTAGCTGCCGAGGACGAGAAAGTTAAAGAAAAACGCAAGCGCGAGCGCGCCCAACTCGTTAGGCCGAACGTCGACGAATTTCTGGAGCTGCTTCATGGAACGGAGACGCGGTGTCGGCTCCGGGGAGCGCACGCGCCTCGCG
>JBBSQB010000028.1:0-42430 GCA_038258245.1 Chthoniobacterales bacterium | reverse complement strand
CTGATCACATGCGGTATTAATTCGCCTTTCGGCGAGCTATCCCCCACTTTTCGGCAGATTGCCCACGTGTTACGCACCCGTTCGCCACTAAACTTCACTCGGTATTGCTACTAAATGAAGTCCCGTTCGACTTGCATGTCTTATCCACGCCGCCAGCGTTCGTTCTGAGCCAGAATCAAACTCTCCGTTAAAATTTGGAGCCGGCATCATTGCTGATACCGGACAAAGTTTGCGCCCCTCTTCGCTAACGAAGAGGGAGCTGAAATCTGACCATTCTTGCCCCGAATTGCTTCGGGGTTTGTCCGATCTTTTAATTAAGATCACCGATTCGTGAGAACCGGCGAAATGTTTTGTTCAAAGAAAATCGACGTATAACGCACAATTCAATTTTCGCTGACTTCTACCTTCTGAACTTCGTTTCGATTGAAAAATCCGTCGTGATGACGAAATCCAGAATTATTCTTTCAAAGATCCATTGTTTTCTCCGGGCGACGGCAAAGTGCGACCATCGTTTTGAGCGAAGGTCGGCTCGCCGTGAGCCAGAGAAGAACACTCGCGTTTCGCGCGAGCCGCCGTAGAGCGGACGAGCAAAGTAATCAGGTTCGATGACGCGTCAAAGAAAAAAGTGCGAGTCCTCGACTTTATTTTTGGATTCAAAGTCCCGAAGCGACGATCGGCGTGAATTTGGGACTTTATTCCAGGAGGAAATAGATGGCAGATCGGTCCGTGAGCTGCTACCTGCAGCGGCACAAATCGAACCTATATGATCAAAACTATTGTAACGGGCGTCGCCGCCCTGGCTTTGCTGGCGGCGCCGGCATTCGCGAAGACGCTGCAATTGCCCAATGAAGAATTCGCCATCGCCACGATCGATGTCCCCGATTCCTGGGGGCCGGAGGAGGTGACCAACGGCTTCGAAGCCACCAGCTCCGACAAAGCCGTTTACCTGGCGGTCGTCGCCGTCGGCAACGGGAAGGGCATGGACGCCGAACTCGACGACACGTTCGCCATGCTGAAGGAACAGCATGTCGACCTCGATAAGTCGACCAAGAGCGAAGACAAATTCAAGGTCAACGGCATGGAGGCCACCGAAATCACCTACCAAGGCAAGGATGAAGATGGGCCCGCCGCCGTCAGCATCGCGTTCGTCCCGATGAAGGACAAAGTGGTCGTGTTCACCTATTGGGTTTCCACCGACAAGGAGAAGGAAAACCAACCGGCCGTCGCGAAGATTCTGAACAGCCTGAAAGCGGCTGAATAAAGGGAAAAGAAATCTTTTACCCGCTGGCTGGCGAGACTTCGCAGGCCAGCGGGTTTTCCTTTTTTGGCGGAAGCGGATCGGCCGCTCGATGCAGCGCATCGTAGAGTCTATGCAGATGCACGGGTTTGGTCAGCACGGCCACGGCTCCGGTCTCACGCAGGTCGCCGGGCGGAGGATTTCCCGATACGAAAATGATTCGCGCAGACGGATCCTTCGCCAGGATATTCCGCGCGGCGGTCGCCCCATTGAGCTTCGGCATCCAGTAATCCATCAGGACGACGTCGGGCTGGCAACGCTGATAGGCCTCGATCGCGGCCAGCCCGGAATCGACGATCTCGATTACTTCATGCTGGCAACGCGCGACCAGGTCGGCCAGCAGTTGAGCCGCGGAGCGTTGATCATCGGCGATGAGAACCCGCATACTGCGGAAAGGGAGAAGGTTCCATGCCAGAGGCGGCGACTCAGTCAAACGTGATCAGCGCATCGCTCGTTAGGCCATTCTTGTAGATAGCGCCGCCTTTCATCACGAAATTGACTTTCTCGAGCAACTTGATGTCCTTGATGGGATCGCCTTTCACCGCGACGAGATCGGCGAAATAACCAGGCGCGAGCTGCCCCACCTTCGCTTTCCAGCCAATCAAGTCCGCCGCGCTCGTCGTCGCGGATTGGATCGCCTGCATCGGCGTCATGCCCCATTCCACCATTTTGGCGAGCTGCTTGCCGTTCCAGCCGTGCGGATAAACGCCGGCGTCGGTGCCAAACGCGCACTTCACGCCGGCCTTGAACGCCTTCCGAAAATTCTCGCGCTGCAACTTCCCGACCTTCCGTTCCTTCTCGATAATCTTCGCCGGATAACCGAGCCGCGAATACTCGGCCAGGATGTAATCGTCATTGTAAATATCGGCCACCAGCCAGGTGCCGTGTTCCCTCATCAGCCGAATCCCTTCGTCGTCGATGAGGCTGCCGTGCTCGATCGAGGCGACGCCGGCGCGCACTGCCATCTTGATCGCCTCCGCGCCATGCGCATGCGCCGCGACCTTCCGTCCCCAGAGCGCCGCTTCGTCCACCGCCGCTTTCATTTCCTCCTCGGAATACTGCGGGGCGCCGACCGATTCCTCCTCCGAGAGAACGCCAGCGCTGGCCATGATCTTAATCCAATCGGCGCCGTATTTGATATTGCGACGAATCGCCTCGCGAATCTGCTCCGGCCCGTTGGCAATGCCGGGCGCAATCTCTTGAAACGCAAGATAAGGCGAGAAGCCGTTGAGATCGACGTGACCGCCCGTCGCGCCGAGTGCGACCGCAGCGCACAACATGCGCGGCCCCGGAATTTTCTCGGCCTCGATCGCCGTGCGCAGCGCGATGTCGGTAAATTCTCGCGCGCCGACATTGCGAATGGTGGTGAAGCCGGCGAGCAAAGTGCGCCGCGCATAAATGTGCGAAGTCGTCGCCACATCGATCGGCGAACGCCGAAACGTGTCTTCGTAATAGTTCTGCGGCTGACTGGTGACGTGCGTGTGGCAATCGATCAGGCCGGGCACGACCGTCGCGTTGCCCAGGTCGATCACCTTTGTTCCCGGCGGCAAGGATTGCGAAAGCTCCGCGGCCGCTCCGATTTTTTTGACCTTGTCGCCTTCGATCAGGATCGCCTGATTATCGCGCACCGCGCCGGCCGCCGTATCGATCACGTGCGCCGCTTTGACGAGGATGAGCAGTTTCGGCTTGGCAGATTCTTCCGCGCGCAAAGACGAGACGAGTAACGTGGTGCAGAAGATGGAGCAGAGAAGTTGTTTCATGGAATTTATGGTAGGCGGGCGACTTTATTGGCTTTTGCGGAATTCGGCGAGCGCGGCGCCGAGTCGTTCCAATCCAGCGATGAGCTCCGTGCTTTCGCCGCCGATGCCGATGCGAAAGTGATTCGGCATTTCGAACAACGCGCCGGGCACGACGGACGTTTCGTATTTGTCGCGCAGCAACGCGAAGAAGCGCGCGGGCTCGCCGGCGCGCAGTTTGGGAAAGGCGACGGTTCCGCCGAGCGGGCGCAGGCAATCGAGATCGTCGCGCGCATCGAGAAAGGCGTCGAGCAGCGGGCGATTAGCGGCCAGGCGCTCGCGGGCGCGCTCGCGAAATTTCGGCAAATGATCGAAGGCGATGGTGGAGAGACGCTCGGCCGCGTGGGCGGCGTTTGCGCCGTAGAGATCGTTGAGGCGCCACATCCGTTGGGCGAGCGTGGGCGCTGCGAGAATCCAGCCGCAACGCAGTCCGCTTAGGCCGTAGATTTTCGTTAGGCTGCTTGTCACGATGAACGTTTCACCGAGGGAAAACGCGCTCGGTTGCTCCCGATCGAAAAGCATTTCGAGATACACTTCATCCACGAGGACGAGGGCGCCGCGCGCTTGTGCGAGCTGGCCGATCCGGCGCAACGTCTCGCCCGGAATCAGAGCGCCGGTCGGGTTGTGCAGATTCGTCAGGACGATGAGGCGCGTCGCGGGAGTGAGCAGGCGCGCGACATCATCGGGATCAATGTCGAAGGCGTTTTCGAAACGCCGCGGCAAACGTCGCACCCGCGCGCCGAGATAATCGGCGACGTCGAGCAGCGGCCCGTAAGCGGGTTCTTCGATCAGAATTTCGTCGCCAGGCTCGAGCACCGTGGCCATGGCCAGATGATTCGCCATCGACGTGCCCGCTGCCGTGACCACGCATTCGACCGGCACGCCGGCATGCCGCGCGATGCCTTCGAGCAAAGGCGCGTAGCCGTAACCGCCCGGCGCGGTCAGTTCGAGTTGATCGAGGCGCACGGGAAAATCGGCCAGCGCCAAACTCGTTAGACCGCTGGTTGCGAGATTGAAGCGGGCCGACGAACGCGTCTTGGCCCACTCCATATAGATCGATTGTTTCGTTCGCTTCATGCCTTGCGGGCGCGCCACCAAAAATAAACCGGCAACCCGGCGGCCGCGATTCCCAATCCGATGAACGAGCGCACTGGATCGTGCGCGAAAGTGCTCACCACCACGGCCCATTCCGCGAGGATGAAGAGCAGCGTCGTCCACGGATGTCCCGGCACGCGAAAGCTGGCTGATTCCGTAGAGCGCCGGCGCAAAACAAAAAGACAAATCGCCGTCAGTCCGATGAAGAGGCAATCCATCGCGACCACGTAATTGACGACCTGCGCGTAGGTGCCACTGAGCGCGATGACGATGGCCCAGATCCCCTGCACGGCGATGGCCATGGCGGGCGCTTGCGTCCGCGGGTGAACGCGCGCGACGGCTTTGAAGAAGAGACCGTCGGCCGCCATGGCGAAGTAAACGCGCGGCGCTGTCAGCATCGATTGGGCAAGGAAACCGAACGCGGAAAAGGCGATGCCGGCGGCGATGAATTGCGCGCCGTGTTCGCCGAACAAAGCGCGCATGACGGAAGACGCCGGCGTGGTGCTGGCTGCGAGCCCGCCGGCGCCGAGCGCGCGCAAATAAACGAAGTTGATCGACGTATAAACAAGGATCACGCCGAGGACGCCGATGACCAATCCGCGCGGCAAAGTGCGGCGCGGCTCGCGCACTTCGCCGCCGAGAAAACTGGCCGTCTGCCAGCCGCCGTAAGCGAACACGACCGGCGTCATGGCCGAGCCAAAGGCGAGCAACAGATGCGGCGAAACGGATTCATCGAGCAGCGGCTGCCAGGAAATTTGCGAGCTGGCGCCACGGAAAAAGTTGCCGAGTTCAAGCAGAGCGATCGCGCCGATGGCGGTGAGCGTGAGAGTTGATTGGACGCGACTGCCGGCGCGCACGCCGAGGCAGTTGATGGCGGTGAGCAAGGCGAGCGCGGCCGCGGCAACGAATCCATCCGGTACCGGCCAGTGCGTCAGTTCCAAAAAATACCGGGCGAAAGTGACGGCGACCGCCGCCATGCCGCCGGTCTGGATTACGAGCAGCAAAACCCATCCGTAAACGAACGCGATGGCCGGATGGAGCGAATCGCGCAGGTAGGCGTATTGGCCGCCGACGACGGGCAAACGCGCGGCCAGTTCCGCGTAAACGAATCCGCCTAACAAGGCAATCAATCCGCCGGCGACCCACGCGCCCAGAATGAGCGGCGCGGTGTGGACGCGTTGCGCGACGAGGTAGGGATTGATGAAAATGCCGGCGCCGATGATGCCGCCCATCACCGCCATGGTCGTGCCGAAGAGTCCGAGCTGGCGCGACAGGCTCGACTTCATGCGCGTTCGTAACAGTCGAGATATTTGATGCCGGAGCCGGTATTGAAGATGACAATGCGCTCGTTAGGGGAAATCTGGTTCGTCGCGCGCAACTGCCGGAGCGCGGCGAAACAGGCCGCGCCTTCCGGGGCGACGAAGAGACCTTCGCGCGCGCCGACTTCGCGGGTCACGCGAATCATTTCGTCGTCATCGACGAGAACGCCGCCGCCTTTGGAATCGCGCAGGATTTGCAGCATGAGAAAATCGCCGACCGCTTTCGGCACGCGCAAGCCGGAGGCGGCGGTGTGTGCGTTTGTTATTTCGACGGCCGAAGTTTTGCCCTGTTCGAAAGCGCGCACGATCGGCGCGCAGCCGCTCGCTTGAATGGAAAACATGCGCGGTCGTTTTGGGCCGATCCAGCCGAGCGTTTCCATTTCGGCGAACGCTTTCCACATGCCGATGAGGCCGGTGCCGCCGCCGGTCGGGTAGAGGACGACGTCGGGCAGTTGCCAGTCGAGTTGCTCGGCCAGTTCGTAGCCGAGCGTCTTTTTTCCTTCAAGGCGATACGGTTCCTTTAACGTCGAGACGTCGAACCAGCCTTCCGCCTCTTTCCGCCGCGCGATCTCGGCGCCGCAATCGGTGATGAGGCCGTCGATCAGCGTGACGCGCGCGCCCGTTTCGCGACACTCGACGATGTTGGCGCGCGGCGTATCGGCCGGCATGAAAATGTGCGCCTCGAGTCCGGCGCGCGCGGCGTAGGCAGCGAGCGCGCCGCCCGCGTTGCCGGCGGAAGGGACAGCGAGTTTTTTTGCGCCGAGCTGTTTCGCCATCGAGACGGCAACGGTCATTCCACGCGCTTTGAAACTCTGCGTCGGATTAACCGATTCATCTTTGACCCAGAGATTGGTCAGGCCGAGTTCGTCGCCAAAACGTGAGGCGCGCAGAAGCGGTGTGCCGCCTTCGCCTAACGAGACAGGCTCGGCGTCGTGCGGAAGCGGAAGCACTTCGCGATAACGCCAAAGTGACTTCTCTCGCGCAGGCAGCGCTTCGCGCCTGAGTCTTCGACCGGCGGCGGCCAAATCGTAACGCGCAAATAGCGGTTTCGCGCATGCCGGACAAAGATTCTTCAGTTGCCGCCAGTCATAGGTCTTCGCGCAGCCGGTGCATTCGAGATGAGTGATGAACATTTCGATTCGTTAGGCTGAGCCGACCGGCTGCCGAAAGTTTAGGATAATGAACTCCGCCGGCCTGAGCGGGGCGAAGCCAACCTGATAAAGAACATAGCCCTCCGCGATGTCGGCGGCGGTCATGGTGGTGCCATCGCATTTCACGAAGTAGGCCTGCGCCGCGGTCGTTCCCTGAAACGCGTCCTGGCGAAAGAAGTCTTGCAGGAAGGCGCCGACGCTCGCGCGAATTTGAGCCCAGAGCGGTTCGTCGTTCGGCTCGAACACTGTCCAACGCGTTCCGCGTTCGATGCTTGTTTCGAGGAAAAGCGCGAGCCGGCGCACCGCGATGTATTTCCATTCCGAGGCGAAGTTATCGTCACCTTGCAAGGTGCGACCGCCCCAGACGACGCAACCGACCGGAAGCGGGCGCAGGCAATTGATCGCGCGCGGATTGAGTGTCGCCACGTCCTGATCGCGAAGCGCGCAGGTGAGCTGTGGCGCTCCCTGCAACGCGGCGTCGAGACCGGCGGGCGTTTTCCATACTCCACGCTGCAGATCGTGGCGCGCAAAGATTCCGGCAATCGCACCGCCGGGCGCGCAATCGATCATTTGGTTTGTCTTCCATGGATTGGGCTCGATCAGGCGCGGGAAGAAGAGGGCTGCGTTTTCGCTCTGCGTGCCGAGAGTCGCGAGACCATTGAGGGCCGCTTGCGCACTCCGCCAGGTCGCCGGCGGATCGATCAGCAAAAAGGCTCGCCGGCGTTGGCAATAATCGGCCGCCGCCGACCAGACTTCCGGCGGGATGTCGCTGTCGAAAGCCGGCGGGGGAAGGCAGAGCAGGTTGAAAAGATCGATTTTCTCCAAAGCGAACAAGCCAGTGTGCCGATGCGGATCCCCGAGATATTCCACACTCGTTAGGCCGGCGCCGGCCCGCGCGCCCGGTTGTTTCAGGCGCACGACGACAGCTTGCTCTCCGCCATTGAGGAAGAAATCGCGCACGGCAAAACCGAGCGTGCTCCATTTCCAGAGCCCGCCGAAAATGCGTTCGAACTCAACGAAACTGCGGAGCAAGATCGGCTTGTCGACCGGGCCGCGTTTCGCCTTGCCGAGAAACGCGGTGATCGAGGTCGCGACTGGAGAGATCGCGTGCACGCCGGAAGGCGTTTCCTCAATGTAAACTCCCGGGTATTTGGGCGCGGGCATGGCGGCCAGTGGAGCGGATTGGTGCGGCTTTGGGAAGAGGAATGAAACCTTTTTGGTTACGCCACGGGATTCCTCGACTTCGCTCGAAATGACTGGTGGTAGGGCGCGACCGCCGGGCGCGCCGGAGGACGTTGCGGAACACGCGGACAAACGCGGACGCGCAGAAGCCCGTCCCTCCGAGAAGACGATTTGCGGGGTTGTTAATGTTGGGAGGCTCGCTGGGCCAATGGCTTCGCTTTCGTGGTGACCGCGGGAGGAGTGAGCATCGGATGCGATTCGCGGTGGTGCTTCGTCCACAGGCCAAGAATGATCAGGCAGCAGACGATCACGATGGTTCGCTTTTCCTCGGCCGTGAGCACCGGCCGCCAAAGACGAGAACGCGTCTTTCGTTTCATCGGCGTGCGCGAGACCGAACTCGGATGGAACGAAATCTCCCGCGAATATGCCGATCGTAGTAATTTGCTTTCGAATGTGCAGCCATCAGCGCGCGATACTGCGCGCGCGGCACGTCGAGATAGCGATAGATCGCACCATTTACGAACTCGATCTCGAGCGCGTGCAATTTCCGGCTGTAACCGATCGTCACGATTGCGCTGGAGGAAACCGGCTCGCGTTTGATGCGCGAGGTGATCGGTTCGCCCGGTTCGACGCCTTCGATTGGAGTCGCCAGCAAAAAGAGAAAGAAAAAGGGAAGGATCCAGGGGGCCTTCATGGATCGCTTCCTATCAGAAGAGAGTCCGCGGCGTCGAGCGCGAGCTGGTCAAAATGGTCATTATCTTTGGCCTGACTTTTTCCGCTCGGTCTGATAAGCGGCGTATCTATGAAAAAGTCATCGGAGCAGGAAGCGGGATTTTTCCGGATGCGGATCGTGGTTGGGTTGATCCTTTGTCTGCTCGGCGGCGCGCTGGCGTTCGTGGCGACCCAGCCGCAGTGGCGGCGCGGGCCGAGTCTCGCGCTAACGAAAGTGCAGGTGAATCAGCGCAGCACTGCGCCGATCCCGACGCGAGGTGCGCGCCCGGCGGGCGTCGTCCTGCCCATTCCGTCCATTACTTTTGGGCATCCGATCATCAGCGGCATCGGCGGCACCGGTTTCGAGCAGGATTTGCGGATCGATCCTTCGAATCCGAACCGCATCTACACGAGCGCGCCCGGATCGACCGGCGCGGATACGAGCTGGATCTGGCGATCGCTCGACGCGGGCCGGACCTTCAAGTGGATTCCGAACGCGACCGCGCAGGAAGGCAAGGTCACGACTTGTCACGGCGGCGGCGACACGGAGCTGGCCATCGACAATGCTGGCCGCATTTATTTCAACGACCTCACGCTCGCGAATTTCAGCACGGGTCGCTCGGACGATTTCGGCGTCACATTCACGTGCAGCAACACCGGCGTGCCCGACACGGCAGTCGATCGCCAATGGTATGCGATCGATGGCGATCCGCTCAACGGCGGCAGTCTTTACCTAACGAATGATGAGATTGGGCCGGGCGGCGGGATGTGTGGCGGCAGCGTGGGCAACAATGTGCTCGTGATGTATCGCTCGCCTGCGCTCGGGCTGGGCGCGACGGCGGGAATTGAGTTTGGACCGGCCTATCATGTTACCGACATCGGCAGTTGTGATGAAGCGATCATGGGCAACAACGAGTTGAGCCCGGTCGCGACTACGCTTGGGCAACCCGACGCGCTCGGCGGTTACGCAACTCTCGCGACGCCGGCGAAGCATGTCTTCGTGGTGCATGACAACGCGGAGTTGAACAAGATTTTGATCGGCCGCTGTTTCCCGGTCGCGTTCGGTGCACCGGTCGCGAACGTGAGCGATCCGAGCGGATTGAATTGCTCCGACCTGCTCGTGGCTGATCTCGGGGCGAATGCGAAAACGGGTGCGAATTTTCCGACCATGGCGATCGATAGCGCGGGCAATGTTTACACCGTTTGGGAACAGGCACCGCTGACCGCCGGCGTGATCAGCGGCGATGTCGTCCTGATGTTTTCCTACTCGACCGATCAAGGCAACACCTGGTCGACGCCGCAGCAGATCGATACGTCCGGTTCGCCGGTCGGGACGTTGCGCGAAAATATTTTTGCGTGGATGAGCGCAGGCGACGATGGGCGCGTGAACATCGTTTGGTACGGAACACCGGACACGGCGACGAGCGGTTCGTTCGGGCCGGACGATTGCAACACTTGCTCGTGGAGCGTGTGGATGACGCAATCGCTCAACGCGCACAGCGCCAGTCCCGTTTTCACGCCGCCGATTCTGGCGAGCGAACATCCGGTCCATTACGGCAACGTGCAGACGCTGATCGGCGGGCAGAACCAATTGTCCAGCCGCGCGCTCGGCGATTTTTTGCAACTGCGCACCGGCGCGCGGGGCGAAGCGCACATTTCCTACGGCGACACGAACAACATCATCGGGTCGGCCGTCGGCCACGGCATTTATTTGCGGCAGGATAGCGGACCAGGACTCTACGCGGCGACCTCGCCGGTGAATGTGCCAGGCATCGCGGCGTTCAACGGCGCGACTGATCCGGCAGGCGACGGGAAGTTTGAAGCGAACGGCATCGTGAGCGCGAACATGCCGCAGCTCGACATCCTCGGTTCGAACATTTCGAAAGTGATGACGGCGCCCTGCTCGGCGGCGGCGCCTTGTTATCGCGTGGAGATGCAATTGAACAATCTCAGCCTCGCGCCAACCCTGGCGCAGGATCCCGACACCGATCTGGTTTGGTCGACGCAGTGGCTCATCCCATCGACGACCGATGCGGCTGGCGGAAAAAACTTTCACGTTTACGCCGAATCCAACAACGGCGCGGCGTTGCAATGTTACGTGGGTGAAAATGCCGTGTTTCTCGTCGGCGGCGGCGCCGCGCTTTCCTACCCGGGAAACACCACGCTGCCGGCGGCGAATTGCCAATCCACCCTCGGGCCTAACGGGACGATCACGATTTACGTGCCGCTCTCGCTCGTGGATGAGCCGGGCGCGATCGACCGCCGGCTTCATGAAGTGACGGCGAGCACGATGACGCTCACCCAACCGGCCAACACCAATCCATCGCTCGGCGGCATTGGCGGGAGCTTGTTCGATCTAATCGACGTGGCGCAGGGATACGTTTTCGATCCGGCGCTGGCGGGCGCGGTTTCGCGCAAGACGCACCCGGGAGCGGGCACGTTCGACGTTCCGCTGCCGCTGTTCGGAACGCCGGGAATCGAATGCCGCCGCGGCCAGGGAACGAGCTTCGACAATCACCAGGTAGTGGTCACGTTCGCCGCGCCCGTCACCTTCAACCTCGCGAAAGTGACGGGCGGTACAGGCTCCGTCGCCAGCACGACAACGGGCGGGAATCAGGTCACGATCAATCTCACCGGCGTCGCCAATGCGCAGACGATCACCATCACGCTCTTCGATGTGAACGATGGAACGGGCGCGGGCAATGTGAGCATTCCGATGAGCCTGTTGCTGGGCGATACCACGGCGGATGGCGCCGTGAACGCGGCCGATATTTCGCAAACGAAATCCGTCTCGGGCACGAGCGCCAACGGGACGACCTTCCGGCGCGATGTGACCGTCAATGGCGCGATCGACGCGCCCGATGTTTCGCTCGTGAAATCGAAATCGGGCACGATTTTGCCCTAACGAACGAGACGAGTTTTGCCGCTTCCTCTTGGCCGGGGTCAGCGACCCGGGTGATAGAGAGCTTGTTTTGATTCCCAGTCGGATGCTTTACCAGCCAGGCTTCTCTTCGAATTTGTAGGGGATGTAATCGTTCTCGATCGGGAAGCGGTAAACATCCGGCGAAGAATGATTATAGGTGCGCGTCGGACTGCTGATCAGCAACGCGTCTGTATGCCCGATGTTTTGATGAGCGTGGAAGACAAACGCCGGAATGATCATTAAGGAGCGTTGCTTTTCACTGCGATAAATCTCGTTGATCATGTGATAGGTCGGCGAGTCCGGCCGATCATCGTAGAGCACCACGCGCAATTCGCCCTGGCTGATGAAGATCCGGTCGTCGTGCTGATGATGCACATGCCAGCCTTTGATTTTGCCGGGACGAATCGTGAATTGATAGACGTAGGTGAGCGGCGCCGGATGGATGCCCCAGGCGGGATTGAGAATCTCGCAGAGCGTGCCGCGGTCGTCCGTCAATGTCACCGCCGGGCGGATGACCACCCCCTCGATGAGCGGCTGCACGGAACGCCCTTCCGGAGTGACGGTCTGAGAATCCTGTTTTGGTTGCGGCTTTCCGATGTTTGACCGGCGCGAACCGGATTTGGCTTTGCGACGCCCGACCACCCGTTGTGACATGGGTCGAGGCTATTTAAACGCGGAGCGAACAGCAAGCTTGTCACTTCGAATAGGCGTTGAGACGATTGCGTGGCAACTCCCAATCGCAAACTGAATGAGCGTCGAATCTCCGGCCGTCACCGTTATTATTCCGACCTACAATCGGCGGAAGAAGTTGTCCTACACTTTGCGCAGCTTGCTGGCTCAGGAGTTCTCGGATTTTGAAGCCTGGGTGGTGGGCGATGGCTGCACCGATGGAAGTGAAGAGGTCGTGGCGGAACTGGGCGACCCGCGACTGCAGTGGTTTAACCTGCCGCAGAACGGCGGCAACCAATGGCGTCCGAACAACGAAGGTCTCCGTCGCGCGCGCGGCCGCTACATTGCCTTTCTCGGCCACGACGACTTGTGGTTTCCGTGGCACCTGTCGGCTCTCGTGGCGCACGCGGAAAAATCCAGCGCGGGATTCTTCCACGATCTTTTGATTAATCTGGGACCGGACGGCGTGCTGGACGCCAATGGCCCGCCACCCGCCGGGACGACTTACGAACGCTATTTTTCTCCACCGTCGTGCTGGCTGCATCGCCGCGAGGTGGTGGACAAGGTCGGTCTTTGGAAAAATCCAGCGGAGTTAACGTGGTCGGCCGATTTCGATTATGGACGGCGAACGTTTTTGGCCGGCGTGGCGATCGAATTTGTGCCGTCGTTTGGCGTGATCAAGTTTCCTGCGCCCTGCTGGCGGGCCTACGCGGACGATGCATTGGACCCGCAGGAGAAGTGCCTGGAGGCAATATTGCAGGATTCCGCTGCTTTCAGCCGGCGTGTCTTGACCGAAAGCGCGGTCGTCTTCTCGAAATTCATCAGACAGAGCGCTCTCCAGCCTTTGCCGCAGGCGCTACGCGAAACTCGGGATGCCGTGGCAAACGCCCAGAAGGTTCTGGTTCGCGCAGCGATCGATCTCTATGGACGCGACCGCTGGCCGCTGCGCGGACTGCTGCTCAAGCGAATGCACGGGATTTTGCAGAGCAGCCGGCGCAAGCGCGGACTTTTGGAGCGAAGCGAGTAAGGCCGGCTTTCATCGCCTAACGAGTAATGGCCTGGTTCAAAGCTGCCGCATCGCCGTAATGGCAATGCGGCCGCCGAAACAAATATCGACATCGGCTCCGGGCGTGCGCGTGCGAAGATGGTAGTCGCCCGCATAATAGAGTCCGCTCTCTTCTTCGTGGCGATAGTTGAGCGGGAGCGGCTCGGGATCGAGCGGGCACCAGACAACTTCTGGCGCGGCGTCTTCGCCCGGCGGGAGGTGAGGGAGATTCACGCTGTGAAAGACGCCGGGCTCGCGTTCTTTCGCGATGAGTTCGCGCAAAATCGGCGTGACCCAGCGCGTCGCGCGTTTCCAATCGTAATCGACGCCTGGTTTGCGATAATGCGAAATGGCGATGCCCGGCCAGCCGTGCAGCACCGCTTCGCGCACCGCCGCGACGGTGCCGGAGTAATAAACATCCGCGCCGAGATTGGCGCCGTGATTGATGCCGCTGAGCACCCATTTCGCATCCGGCGCGAGGTTGAGCAGGCCAAGGCGAACGCAATCGGCCGGTGTGCCATGAATGGCGAAGCGCTTTTCGCCACGCGGCTCGATACGCACGCCATCGTGCCAGGTGACGCGATGGCTTACGCCGGATTGCGGCCCGGCCGGCGCGACGACTATCGGTTCGCCCAGCTCGCGCGCCGCATTCGTTAGGGCAACGAGCCCGGCGGCGTCGATCCCGTCGTCGTTGGTGAGAAGAAATTTCACAGCGAAGAATGGCGCATAGGCGCTGCGGAAGCGAATCAGTCGTCCTTCCGAGCGAAGTCGAGGGATCCCGTGGTGAAACCACTCAGCTTCCAACTCTTGTTGCGCAGGCGGGCTTAAAGGTTGCGCGGCGGGATCCCTCGACTCCGCCTTGTGGCTCCGCTCGGGATGACAACTTCGGAGTCAGGCTTGCGTCAACGAAGCGGCGTTGTAGAAGGCGGGGACCGATGCGTCACCGTTTTTTGCCGCCGCTTCTTCTCCTCCTGGCTGCGCTTTGCTGGAGCCTCGGCGGCGTCCTGATCAAGTCGATCGATTGGCCGCCAATGGCGATCGCCGGTGGTCGCAGCGCCATCGCCATTCCGGTCATGCTGCTCTGCATCGGAAAGCCCCGTTTCACTTTTTCGCCGGCGCAGATCGGCGGCGCGATCGGCTACGCGCTCACCGTCGTCCTCTTCGTTTTCGCGACGCGGATGACCACCGCAGCGAACGCCATTTTCCTTCAATACACCGCGCCGATTTACGTCGCGCTCGTCGGGCGCTGGTATCTGGGCGAACGCGCGGCGCGGATTGATTGGCTGGTCATCGCCGTGGCGCTCGGCGGCATCGCGCTCTTCTTCATGGATCGCCTAACGACCGCCGGATTCTGGGGCAACATCGTCGCGCTCGGCAGCGGCGTCGCCTTTGCTTCTGTCGCCATCTTTCTGCGCAAGGAGAAAGCGGCTTCGCCGGTGAGTGCCATCATTTTGGGAAACATTCTCGTGGCCCTGGCCGGCGTGCCGTTTTACCTGAAAGCCTCTCTCGCGCCTAACGACCTCTGGCGACTGCTCCTGCTCGGCACGGTGCAGCTCGGCTTGCCCTACGTTCTTTACGCGATCGCGATCAAGCACGTCACCGCACTCGAGGCGACGCTGATCCCGCTGCTTGAACCAGTGCTCAATCCGCTTTGGGTCATGCTGATGCTGAGCGAACGCCCCGGCTCCTGGGCTCTCGTGGGAGCGGCGCTCGTTCTCGCTGCCGTGTTGACGCGCGGCGCGTTAATGATCAGGCGGCGAACAATCCTGGCGTAAGGCAGCCATCCTGGCTGTTCGTCGCGCGGGCATCCTGCCTGCGGATTGGTAAATGCCGGGCTGGAAGCCCGGGTGACCGCACAGGCTGGAAGCCTGCGTTACAACTGAATGCCGAAGCGTTTCATTTTGTTGTAGAGGGTGGGGCGCTGGATGCCGAGGAGCATGGCGGCGCGTTTTTTGTTGCCGTGCGTTTCGGCGAGCGCTTGCAGAATCGCGGCGCGTTCCATTTCATCGAGCCGTTGCGATTTGCCGGAATTATTTTCGCGGCGCTCGACTTGTTGCAAGGCGACGGGCAGTTGCACTTCGGCCGGCAATTCTTTCACTGTCACCACATTCTTCCGCGCCAGAACGACGGCGTATTCGATGGTGTTTTGCAATTCGCGCACGTTTCCCGGCCAGGAGTAATCGATCAATTTTTGGAAGGCGTCCCCATCGATTTCCGGCTCGGGTTTGCCCAACTGTTTGGCGAAGGTTTTAACGAACACCGAGACGAGCGGCGGAATGTCTTCGCGCCGATCGCGCAAGGGGGGCACTTCGATCTGAAAGGTGTTGAGCCGGTAGTAAAGATCGGAACGTAATCGATTTTCGGCGAGCGCCTGCTGGACGGGGCGATTGGTCGCGGCGACCAGGCGAAAATCCGCCTTCAGCGTGCGCGTGCTGCCGAGCGGGCGGTACTCGCGTTCCTGCAGCACGCGCAAAAAACGCGTCTGCAATTCGGCGGGCATTTCGGAAATTTCGTCGAGGAATAAAGTGGAGCCGTCGGCGGCGGCGATCATGCCGGGGAAGTCGTGCATCGCGCCGGTGAACGCGCCTTTCACATAACCAAAAAGCTCGGACTCGATCATGGGCTGGGGGAAGGCGGCGCAGTTTAATTTCACCATCGCTTTATCGGCGCGGCGGCTGCGGCTGTGGACGACGTTGGCGATGACTTCCTTGCCTACGCCGCTCTCGCCGGTGATGAGGACGTTCGCTTCCGACGGCGCCATCGCGCTGATGAGACCGTCGATTTCCTGCATGATCTTGCTGTTAAAGATCGGGCCGCGCGCGCTCTCGGCCAGTTCGAGGCGCTTTTCCAATTGCTCGGCCTTGATGCGGAGCTGCGCGGTCTCGCGCAGGAGCGATTGTTTTTCGAGCGCTTTATCGACCAGGCTCATCAGCTCTTCGGCCGCGTAGGGTTTGCTGATGAAGTGGTAGGCGCCGCGCTTGATCGATTCGATGGCGTTGCTCAATGAATCGTGTGCCGTCAAAATGATGACCTGGATTTCGGGATGGTCGGTCTTGATCTGGTTGAGCATTTGCAAGCCGTCCGCATCGGGCAATTGCAAGTCGAGCAGCACCAGAGCATGGGCGTTGTCGCGCAAGAAGCGCTGGCCGATGGCGGCCGTGGCCGCCACATCCACCTGGTAGCCATGCCGGGTGAGGAGCGCCTCGAGCGTGAGCAAAATCGGACGTTCGTCATCGATGACGAGGATGCGGCGATTCTCTCCAGGCATGGAGCGACAATAGGGGGAGCGTGTTTGCTTGGTGAAGCGAAAACGCGCGCGGCCGGAGAAAAGGTGGCGCTCGTTAGCGGCCGGCTGCGATCACCGGAAGCTTCACGGTGGTGAGAAGAGCCGATGTCGCGGAATCGAAATCCGCTTTCAGCTTCCCCTGGTGCCCTTCGATGATCTCGCGCGCGTGATATAGCCCAAGACCGTAATGTCCGCGGCCGCCGCCGCGCAGCGGTCGCGCGCCCCAATTATCGGTGGGAAGATCGAATTTATCCTTCGGCTCGCGCAGTTCGAGGACGAAATGGCCGCCGTCGATTTTCGCGTGGCCGGCGATCTTCGATGCGGCGGGCGCGAACTGGAAGGCGTTTGCCACCAGATTGAGCACCGCTTTTATCATCATCACCGGATCGATCTCCAACTCCTCCTCACCCAGTTCCACCTTCCACACGATGCGACCGGCCTGCTCTGGAAAATCGCTTTCGATGCGCTTGCGTAAATCCTCAAGGAAATTGGCGGCGCCATAAGGCATGCGGTGGGCTTCGCCCGGCACCATGGTGGAGGTTAATTTTTGCAGCGCCCCCGCCATTTCCGCGACCGTTTCGCGCGAACGCTGCACGTCTTCCTGGAGTTCGGGGTTATCCGCCAGCTCGTTCAACAGGGTGAGCTGCAGCTCAAGCGAATTGAGATTGTTGCGCAGATCGTGACTCAACTGCTGGACAAATCGGATCACCTCCGGCCACGCAACGTTTTTGGTCTCCTGTTCATCAGGGGGAGGCAAGGGAGTCGAAAGCATCCTTTTATCATTCGTTAGGAAGATGCTTTTGGACGCAAGAAATATTCTTCTTCGACCGGCGAAAGGGCGGATGTTTTCGCAACGGCGGGATCGTTCGCCGCCAGATGTTGCAGGAGATGGAAGATGTCTTCGGGGTCGGCCTGAAGCGCGGCGGCGATCTCTTCCGCGGTCTGGCCATCGGTGTTTAACTGGGCGCGCGTTTTCTGTTGCAGTTCGAGCAACCGGGTGGCCGCCTTTTTTCCCGCTTCCACCCCGGGCTGATGATAAGCATTCACGTGCACGAGAGAGCCGAAGAAACCGACGGCGCGTTCGTAAAGCGCGATGAGCGCACCCAACTGAAGGGCATCGACTTCGGGAATGGCGAGGGTGATCGATTCGCGTCCGCTTTCGTAAAGCGCCGCGCGCGTGCCGCGCAGGAAACCGTGAAGATAGTCGCCGCTCGTGGTGTCCTCTTCGACTTCGAAACGCGCGCCGGCCCGATCCTTCGCCACCTCGATAAAGGTGATGAAGAAATTGGCAACGCCGTCGCGCAGTTGCTGGACGTAAGCGTGTTGATCGGTCGAACCTTTGTTCCCGTAAACAGCGATCCCTTGATGGACGACGTTCCCATCCAGATCCTTCTTTTTGCCTAACGACTCCATGACGAGTTGCTGCAAATATTTGCTGAAAAGCGCGAGCCGATCCTTGTAGGGGAGGATGACCATGTCCTTTTCGCCGCGACCGTTCCCGGCGTAAAACCACATGGCGGCCAGCAGCATGGCGGCGTTCTCCATTAATTCGTGGCGGCGGGTGTGCGCATCCATCGCCGCCGCGCCTTTCAGGAAAGCATCGATGTCGAGACCTTGCAGCGCGGCGGGGAGCAACCCGACGGCGCTCATCACGGAGGTGCGCCCGCCGACCCAATCGTGCATGGGAAAACGATCGAGCCAGCCGTGCTCGCTCGCATACTGATCGAGGGCGCTGCCTTCACCGGTGACCGCGACGGCGTGTTTGGCAAAGTCGAGGCCGGCAGCGCGGAAACGCCTTTGCGCTTCGAGCATGCCGTTGCGTGTTTCCTTGGTGCCGCCCGATTTGGAAATGACGATGACGAGGGTGTGCGCGATCCGATCGCCGAGGCGGGCAAAGACGCGATCGAAACCGTCGGGATCGGTGTTGTCGAAGAAGACGATGTCCATCGGATCGCTGGCGTGGCCGAGCGCATCGGCCACCAATTGCGGACCGAGCGCGGAGCCGCCGATGCCGATGAGGAGCAGATGCGTGAACGGGCCCCGGCCGTCTGCCGTTATCTCGCCGCGATGGACCTGGCCGGCGAAGTCTTTGATGTGCCGATTGGTCTCTGCGATGCCGCTGCGCAATTGCTCGTTAGGGGCAAGCTGCGGAGAGCGGAGCCAATAATGGCCGACCATGCGTTTTTCATCCGGATTGGCGATGCCGCCTTTCTCCAGCTCGTCCATGGCGGCGAAGGCGCGCTCGAATAATGGTGCGTGTTGCGCAAAGAAATCCTCCGGGAAGCGCATCCGGCTGATGTCGAGCGAGAAATCGAGGTCCGGGTAGGTGAGGAAGTATTTTTGGAACCGCGGCCAGAGTGAAGACATGAGCGGGAACGATGCGCGCCTAGTATTCGTCGAAATCGATCACGACATTCAGTTGGCCGGCCGTCGGTTTGCCGTCGGCATAGGCCGCGGTGTAATGGGCGTGCTTGAACACGGTGGAGAGAAATTCTCCGAGCCCAATTTGTTTTGGCTGCTCGGCAATAATGGAAACCCCGGTCGCCCGGCCATGGTCGTCCACCTGCACGAGCGCCTCGGCGCTGGCTTGCTGGCGAGGCAATTCGACGCCCTCACTCCTTTCGCCTTCGAGAAGAAGTTCGCGCAAGGTGCCGATGAGCTGGGGCTGCAGGTAGTTTCCGAGTTTGCCGACGCGCTCGCGCTCGGCTGAGGCGAGGGACACCACGATCAATGGCTTCCCGTCTTGATGCAGGAAAAGAACGGTGCCACCGAGATAAACGGCTGTCGGTTTCTTATCCGCGGTCGCGGGAGTGAAGTGGCCCCAATCAAGCGCCGTCCGCACTGCGCGGCGGAATTCCTCCCGGTCGCCCAGGACAGCGTAGGTGGTGGTGACCACGCCTTCGCTCGTGACGTCGCAATAGAATTGCACGGCGGAATCGGCGTTGAGCGCGTCAGTCGGATAATGAAGATAGCTGGCAAACGAATCCGCGCCGTTCCCGACGAGGGCGGGCGTGGAGGAATCGGGGCCGGGCTTGATGGCGGTGGCGGAATGGTTTTGGCCGGTCGTATTGACCGTGGCCGCCGGGCCATGGCCGGTAATTTTCTTCGCCTCGTCGAGCAAGGGTTGGTGGTAAACGATCCCCAAGGCAACGATCAAACTGAGCAAAAGTAGCGCGACGATTTTCTTTCCCATGACAACGAGGCTCGACGTAACCTTTGCCACGGCCTCGCGCAAGTCTCCCCCATCGCGCGCGAGAAATAGTTGCCAGCGTTGCGGACCGGCCTTCTTTTTGACGAAATCGTTAATGCTTATGAAAAATTACCGCTTCTCCTTCTTCGTTTCGCTGGCCGCGCTGTTCGCTTTCTTCATCGCTGGACTCACGACGGCCGTCGCGCAGGATTGGGCGAAAGCCCGGCTGGAAAAATCTTCGCGTCATGGCGAATGGGTGAACTTGAAGAGCGGCGACCGCACGCTGAAGGCATTCGTCGTTTATCCGGAGACGAAAGAGAAAACGCCGGTCGTGCTCGTTATTCACGAGATTTTTGGGCTGACCGATTGGGTGCGCAGCTTGCAGGATCAATTAGCTGAAGCCGGCTACATCGCGGTCGCGCCCGATCTGCTTTCGGGCCAAACCTATTCCGATATCGACGGGGCGCGGAAAGCGATCTCGGCCTTGTCGCCGGAGCAGGTGATATCCGATCTCCAGGCCGCTGCGGCCTATGCGGCGAAAATTCCGGCGAGCAACGGGACGCTGGCCGTCGCTGGCTTCTGCTGGGGCGGCGGCTGGGTTTGGAAATATGCGAACTCGAATCCGCAACTGAAGGGTGCCTATTCGTTTTATGGAACGGCGCCGGACGAAGCCTCGGCCGTGGCCAATATTTCCTGCCCTGTCTACGGCTTCTACGGAGAGAACGATGCCCGGGTCGGCGCGACCATTCCGAAAGCGCAGGATTTAATGAAAGCGGCCGGCAAGACTTACGAGCCGGTGACCTACGCGGGCGCAGGCCACGGCTTCATGCGCGAAGGCGAGGCGCCGGAGGCCAATCCCGCGAACAAGAAAGCGCGCGACGACGCGTGGAAGCGCTGGAAGCAACTTCTCGCGAAGCTCGGGAAATAGTCGGACCTGCGAGCCTGAACGAATGGTGAGTCTGTAGACGTTTCGCTATGCGAAACGCGGGAATCGACTCTCATGGTCTTCCCGCGCGCCGCGTTCCGCATAGCGAAACGGCTACCGCGAAACGCTCATGACGCGCTTTAGTGTCCTGCAGATGAACCCAACGAGTGACGGAAGGAAAAGCCGGAAGCCTTTTTGCCCGGGCGCAGGATGGCGCTGGTCGGGGTGGTGCCTTTCGGTGCGGTGACGAGGTGAAAACCATTCGCGTCTTCATAGCCTTCCGGCGCAGTCGCCAGAGCAAAGAGGACGATGGCCAGTGAGGCGGCGAAGATTCCAGCGGCGATGAGTAGAAAAACCATGCTGCAACAGGGAGCAGGATAAATACCAATCCGGCGGCGAAGTCCGTTGCTCCGAGGGGAAAAATCTTTGCCGGCAGAAAGACGGGCGGTTTCGGCTCCAGAATTTCTCAAATCTGACCGTCAAAATGCGAAACGCGGACAACCTGCGCCGTTCGGTATTACGACGGATCAATCAGCACATCCGGTGCCGATAGCTCCGCGGTGACCGAGCGCCCCAGCATTTCCAAAAGGACGCGCACCCGGTCACGCGCCGGCATCACTTGCACGACCAGCGCTTCCAGCCCGCGGAACGGTCCCTCGGCCACGCTCACGGCCTGGCCGACCTGTCACTCCGGATCAATGGTCACGACTTCTTCGTCGCCGGCCAATTAGCGCAGAACGCGATGAATGATCTGGGGCGCGGATTCAATACATGCGGCGGCTTCTCAGGATTCGGTTAACGCCGAGACGACCCGATCCTGATCCGTTTCCGGGAGAAACGGATGCATCGGCAGGCTGAGCACTTCGCGGGCGGCTTTCTCCGCTTCCGGAAAATCGCCAACCCGATAACCGAGATCGGCGAAGACGGGCTGTTCGTGCAGGCACTTCGGATAATAAATGGCCGACGGAATTTGCTGCGCCTGCAATCGCGCGACCACCTTTTCCCGGTCGGGAACTCGAACGGTGTATTGCGCGAAAACATGCGTATTGCCCTCCGCGATTTTCGGAACGCTGCAAAAATTCTGGAGCGCGTCCGAGTAACGTTTCGCAACGCGCGCGCGCTCCCGCAATTCCCCCTTGAAATGAGGCCACTTCGCCAGCAGCACCGCCGCCTGAATGGAATCGAACCGCCCATTCATTCCGACGAACGGATGATGATGGCGCACCAGCCCGCCGTGGTTGCGAATCGCCTGCATCCGCTCGGCCAGTTGCTCGTCATTCGTAAACAAAGCGCCGCCTTCGCCGTAGCAACCGAGCGGTTTCGCTGGGAAAAAACTGGTGCTGCCGATCGTGGTCACTCCGCAACTTTGTCGGCCGCGTTGCGTTGCGCCGAAACTTTGCGCGCCATCTTCGAGCACGGGAAGCGCATGGCGCGCGGCCAGCGTATTGATCGCGTCATAGTCCGGCATTTGGCCAAACAAACTCACGGGCATGAGCGCTTTCGTGCGCGGCGTAATGGCCGCTTCGATCTTCGCGATGTCGATGTTGAACGTAGACGGTTCGATATCGACAAAAGCCGGGCGCGCGCCGACGAGCGCGATCGCTTCCGCTGAGCTGATCCACGAAAACGGCACCGTTACGACTTCATCGCCCGGCCCGATTTCGAGCGCGCGCAACGCGATCTCCAGCGTGTCCGTGCCGCTCGCCGCAGTCAGGCAATTGGTCACGCCAACATGCTGCGCCAGCGTCTTCTCGATCTCCGCCACTTCCGGCCCCATCACGAACTGTCCGTGATCGAGCACGCGCTGGATGCGCTCGTTAATTTCCGCGCGGTAACGCTGATATTGCGTTTTGAGATCGATGAATTCCATGGCGGCCGCGCGAGCGTGACGCATGCTTTTCGGCGATCTCGCGCGAGCGGTCAACCAAAGTGCGGTGGCGAAAGAACACTTGCCGGATATTTTTCAATGGGCAAGATATACGACCCGCCAATCGGCGGGGTGCAGATTCCTGAGTAGCTCAGTGGTAGAGCGGTCGGCTGTTAACCGATTGGTCGTAGGTTCGAGTCCTACCTCAGGAGCCAATTTTTAAGCGCCTCACGACGAGGGGCTTCTCCTGTCGGCAGGGCCGTTGCGCAGACAAATGCCAGCGGACTTGCCAGCAGATCGGGCAGCGCGAAAACAATTCGTGCTCCCTCTGCCACAACTCCGCGACTACTCCGTAACGGGAAAACTTCGCCGTGTGCATTCTCCTCAACGTGGAGAAAAACGTGCAGCAAAAATACCGACTGTATCGCCGGCGGAATGGGAAATTCTACTGGCAGGACAACGCGACGCGGAAACAGGGCAGCCTCCGCACGAGTGACCGACGGACCGCGGAGCGTGTTCTCAACGCGATGAACGAGGCCGAACGGCAGCCGACCATGAATCTGAGTTTGGCTCGCGCGTATCTGGCCGCACATGATCCGCAGATGGTTTCGCGCACTTGGCAGGTCGTGATGCAAGAGATGGCCACGCACGGCATTCCGACGACCCAGGATCGATGCGCCCGCGCGTTTCGGAGCAAGGCGTATGATCCGCTCCGAACGAAGCCTCTCGTCCAAACCACCGGGTCAGACTTGCTAGCGGTTTTGCATGCGAACGGGAATTGCGTTGGCCACTATCTGCGACGCCTGCACAATCTGGCCGTTGATCTCGGGTGGCTCGCGTGGCCCATCCTCGCCAAGCGAGCATGGCCGAAAATCCGAAGCCAACAAAAGCGAGCGATCACTGCGGAGGAGCACAGAGCAGTCATCGCCAGCGAACAAAACGAGGAACGCCGCGCGTACTACGAAATGCTCTACGAAACGGGAGCGGCTCAGACCGACGGCGCGAATCTAAAGGCCGAGGACGTAGATTGGACGAACGGAGTTCTCGTTTATCGACGCCAGAAGTTGGGACCATTCAGCGAACCAGCGCGACTGACGATGGGAGCCAAGCTGCGAGCGTTGATTCTGTCGCGTCCACGCTCTGGCTTTTTGTTTCCAAACATTCAACGAACTTCCAACAAGGAGCGGGCCGCGGAATTTCGCCGCCGTCGCGGTTTGGTCGGAGTCGCGGGTGTCAGTCTGCACTCCTATCGCCACGCGTGGGCACAACGGGCTAAGTCCTGCGGCTATCCTCAACGGTTCGCGCAGGAAGCCCTAGGACATGGGAGCCGAGCCGTTCACGAAGCGTATGCGCGTGGCGCGTTGGTAGTGTGCCCTGCCTTGGATGATTACGAAGCAGGTGCGATCGCGAAGGTCGTGCAATTTGCCCGTTGAATCGGCTAACGGACGGCGACTGATTTTCAAGAAGCGGCTTCGCCGGTCGCTCGCCGCGACGGGCAGGTTAAGGCGACAGCCTCCGCGCCAGACTTCCGGTGGTTCTTGGACATCCAATGCTTCGCCAAAACCTTCGTCGCTTCTGATAGCCACGATGAATTCTCTGCCCGCGCGACAATTTCGACGGCCGCAAAATACTTTGGCGCGTTCGTCGCTGGCTTGCCAAGTGGCGCGAGCAACTTCGCGGCAATGAGTGGCGCGATGTCGTGTTCTTTGAAGCCCAGGAGCGCTGCCGCTTCCGTAACATTTAACCGCCCCGGCAACCGAAGACAGTTTAAGAGCGCGTTCGCTTCGTGGCCCAATGCTCCGTGGCGTGAAAGAATCATGGCGTTTCTTCCCCTTCCAATTCCCTCGGTCCGCCGGCTGACCACGGATGCGACAAGTCAACCAGCCCTGCAAAGCGAGCCTTCTGCCACGCGTCCTGTCGCTCGAGATGCTCGGGATCCAGCGCAAGCAAATAACCGAGTTCAGCTTTGGCAACGGCGCGGCGAAAATTTCTCTCTGGAAGGAATCGGCTCAACACCGCAGGGATGTTCTCAATTCCGTTGAGTTCGTCCTCGACCGTCGCCTTCCCCATCACCCGCCGAAGAATCCTCACGAAAGTCGTGTCGGTGAGAATATCCTTTACGCGAGTCCGTTCCACATCTCCAAAGGCCGACCAAAGTCGGGCTCTTTTGAGACATCCCGGACGTGCCTTCGACAGATATTTGCAGAGATATGCAATCGCCTTTTCTACGTCTGGCACCTCCCGCACGTCCATTCGACCGAAACCGTAGCGGTGGCTGAAAGCCATTATCTTCCGGATAGGAAAACGCTGGTTTGTGATGACATGAAAATGACAGCCGTGGTCGTCATGCAATTCCAATACGCGCACACCCCTGAACTGAAGCTTCCGTCTCAGCAGGGTGAGAAACTGGTTCCACAGCGCCATCGCTGTCTTGAGCGAATGGACCTCTCGGAAGGTAAAGGTCCAAAAATACAGATTCGCATTCTGGCGAAGCATTTTTCGAACTGTGAACTCGAAGGCCGCTCTGCTCTTCATTCGTTCCGTCTGAATTGTTCTTAATGAAACAAGGTAAGCGCGAGGAGCGTGGCGCTCCGCGCCACGCAACCCCGCGCCATCTCGCATCAGAGATTTCGCATTATGCAGGGAAACCGCTGCGGAGCTGATCCACTTCCGATTTATCCAGCACGACGAAATTCGTCGGTCCGCAAGAAGCCCGACGTACGCCCTTAACCAGCTCCACCTTGCTCACTGCGATGGCCACAATATCCCCACGCTTCACCGTGACAGTCGCGGCGAATTGCTCCGCGTTGGCACCACGTTCCAGGAACACCGAGACCATCACCGGCGAGCCATCGGCGAGCAGCTCAAGCGTGAACTTGAACATCCCGAACTCGATTGGCGCGGCCGACTTGTCCGTTTTATCGAACCGCTTTGCTACTTCACTTTTTCCGCCGCGGAATTCACCAACGATCACTGGTCCCGTGCGGAGCATTGCTGCTAATTTTTTCATGAATCTGTCCTTTCGAAGTGGGTTCACCACACCTCTGTCGCGAACCCGTTTTGAACTGCGATCGACGTGCGCCCACACGGGAGTCGCCGACAGGCCTGTTAAGGCCACGTGTGCCATTAGGCTTTGGGTTCGGCCGCGTCCCTCGGTCCGATTAGGGCGTCGTAGTTGTTGCGCTCGACTCGCGGCGATTCATGATGCGTTCCCGGTCGCCATCCCGGAAAAACGGGTGCTGTATTCATTCCGCTCTGGTGCACCGTGCCAGAATAACGGATCGGTTCCGATTTACCCCATTCCGTTTAGAGGAACCTGTCGGTGATATCGCTTCCGATAAACGGCTCTTATACCCGTCACAGCGTACGTGTCAATATTTTTCCGCAACATGATGAAATGGACGGGAGAGACAGCTTGGATTGACGGTCTCGGCTTTTTTTCCCTCGTCGGCTACCACGCCAAAAATGTGCGACCCCCGGTATCATGGCCGATTGTAATTTTACGAGGTTGACCCCAATCGATTCTCCTGATATTAACCTCTTAACATTTACGAACTGGCTTATGAACGATGATGCGACCAAATTTTTGGGTGAGCTTGTGAAGTGGACAAAAGTCACTTCGTACAAGCAGGTTAAGGCAACTTTGGAGGAGGCCCTGGTTAAGGACGACGAGCGGTTGATTTACCATTTGAGCGACGGCAAGAGAACCGGCGTTGAAATCAATCAGGTCACGGGGGTGAATCCCGCACGCATTAGCGTTCTTCAGAGTTCCTGGACCAAGCTGGGCCTATTAGCGAAGTCTGCGACGGGCTACGACAAGCAATTTAATCTTGAGGATTTTGGCCTCCCAATTCCCGACGCGGCGCAGATCAAAGCCTCAAAAGTCAGCAAACGTAAAAATACGGAGGGCGCGTGACCATGGATCAGGAAACGAACAATCTCTTACGCGAGATACTCCTATGGCTGCGTTTCCAGAGCTTGGATAAAGCCAAAGCTGCGGTCAG
Source organism: Chthoniobacterales bacterium (assembly GCA_038258245.1). Taxonomy (GTDB): domain Bacteria; phylum Verrucomicrobiota; class Verrucomicrobiia; order Chthoniobacterales; family UBA10450; genus JBBSQB01. Next base: position 15,970 of record JBBSQB010000028.1, on the reverse strand, counting down.
CTCATTGCTCGACACAGACAAAAAGAAGATCATTTTTGAGCACACGGACGGTAAGGCTTCTAGCCGCGGACTTGCTGCAAAGCACACGGTTGATCGAGGAGCAATCCTGCGTTGGTGGGGCGACTGGTTCACCGCCGGAATTATCGTGAAAAAGGGCGACACCTACAGTCGACTTTTCAGCCTGAAAGAGCTGGGGATTAAGCTTCCAGACGGTGTTATTTCGAAAGATCCCGTGGAGCAAGAATCATGAATGGATCTACCGACGAAATCCTCCAGGAGATGCTGCGGTGGATTCGCGCGTCATCATTCAAGGATGTTCAACGGTTACTGGAGGAAGAGTTTAAGAAAGGAGGCGAGGTCGATGCCAAACGCGCTAACGTTTATCAGCTGTCTGACGGCACTACTACTTCGGTCGCGATCGCGAAAGCGGTTGGCGTTTCGCAGCCTTTGATTTCTACCCTGTGGAAACGCTGGCGCCAAATCGGACTGGCTGAAACGGCAGGTGAGGGTGGCCGCCAGACACGACGGTGCTTCTCACTCGAAGATTTCGGGTTAGCGCCGATAAAGGCAAAAGAAGCCGAGGGACAAGATGGCTGATTCTGACGAAATTTACAGTGAACTCCTGAAGATCAAGACGGATGTCAGGTCGCTGCAACACCAAACCTCATGGCTGCTTCTGGGCCAGAGAAATGAGTTAGAAGATCAGTGGCAGCCCGTTTTTGGCATCGCACCCGGAAAAAAAGCCAACTTCACGGCGATGCGGGTTTATCTCTCGGTCAACGCCAAGCGAACTGTAAGCGAGATCGCTACGGAGGCGAAAGTCGACAAGTCTGACGCGTCAAAGCTTCTGAGTATGCTTGAACGCTCGGAACTTGTAGAACCGCTTCCCCAAAAAACAACACAGACGAAAATCTATGCTAAAACACCAGCCGACTGGCCGCTGGGCATATCAAAAGCGCTACAGGCAAAAATTGCAGCGAAGTCAGAGCCTCCTCCAAAACTACTGCCTCCCAGGCTCAGCAAATGAGCCAGACCGGATTCAGAGCCACCGTCATCCGAATTCACAACGATCACGGGATCTCCTGTTCTACAGAGACAGAGAACAAATTGATCGAGTCATTGGAGAATCTGCAGATGAAAGGGCGGTTAACTAAAGGTGCAGTCGTAGATTCAGTAAATGCGCTCTCTGCGCAATTCTATAAGGAGAACGGCTTGGATTCTCCCGAGCAGTACGCGCGCCTCCTTTGGGACGGCATTTCTGTAGCGCGGCCCGATTCCTTTCATCCGGGACTGAGCCAAACAAACTTCTACGGTCCCATTACGCAGACAGGTATTTTCCAAACCGGTGCCGGATCAACTGCGCTGTGGCTGGGAAACAATCAAATTCTCGAGTTTCGCCAGGCGTTCAGCCGAGCTCTCGAAGTGGCGAAACAGGCAGCGGAAGCGGAGCTCGTGGACGAACAAAAAGCGCACGCGTTAACAATTATCGATGTCGCTGACGAAGAAGCCAAGAAACCTGAACCCGACCGTTCGAAGATGAAACGATTGCTTACCCCGATGCTTAAATGGACCGGTGAGCGATTCACGGCCGCGATAGATGGTGCGCTTGCAGCAGTCGTTGCCAGCACACTAAAGCCCGGGGCATGACCGTTGCACGGATGCCAGCAGAATTGCCAGCAAACTGCAGTGAAACGGCCCGCGCGAGCAGTCGCGGAGTTTGCTTGATTACCCAAGGGAAAACCGCTTTAATCGCCTCAAATAAGGGGAAGACACCGGCGAGTCCTACCTCAGGAGCCAATTTTTCAATTTGCTTTCGCGGCGCGCTGCGCCAATAGTCGCAACTCTAGACGCGGGGTGGAGCAGCCTGGTAGCTCGTCAGGCTCATAACCTGAAGGCCGCGGGTTCAAATCCCGCCCCCGCAACCAAACGACGCGCGGGTCCGCTGCTCGATCCGTCGTCAAAACAGAGGAAGGAATTCTCCTCCAATTTGCATCGCTCGTGTCGGAGGTCGGGCGGCTCGCCCGACGCTCTTCAACCTCTCACCCGGTAGACAAAACGTAGATACGGGTTTGATTCGCGCTCGCACCAGCTTCGCTGCCATGACAAAAAATCGCATCCTGGTCGGCACCGCGAGCTGGTCCGATCCTGGTTTCGTCAAAGCCTGGTATCCCGCAGGAATGGCGGCATCCGAACGTCTCGTCTGGTATGCCGGACAATTCGAAATGGTGGAGGTCAATTCCACGTTCTACGCCGCGCCCAATCGACGCATGGTCGAGCAATGGTGCCGGACCACGCCGGAGCATTTCGTCTTCGACATCAAGCTGCATCAATTGCTTTCGCGCCATGCGCCGGCTCCCAAACTTTTGCCGCCCAAAATTCGGCGTCTCGCCGCCGTCGGCGAGAAGGGAAAGGTCGTGCTCACGCCGGAAATCGAAGCGGCCATGATCGATCAATTTCTCCCTTCGCTTCATCTTCTGCGCGCGGCCGGGAAATTGGGCGCGCTGCTTTTGCAATTGTCGCCCGAGTTTTCGCCGCGCCGCCATTCACTCGACGAACTCGAAAATCTTTTCTCTGCGCTCGCCGAGTTTCCGATCGCGCTCGAACTGCGCAATCGTGGCTGGATCGAAACGCAGGCGTTGCCCGCCACGCTCGCCTTTCTGCGCGCGCATCGCGTCACGCTGGTCTCCGTCGATACGCCAGCGGACGAGCATTTCACCGTTATGCCGCGCGGTCTCGACGAGATCACGCATGCGCCGCTCGCTTATTTGCGTTTGCATGGCCGCAACGCGCGCGGTTATCTCCGCGGCAAGAGCGTGGCCGCGCGCTTTGATTACGACTACAGCGACGCCGAGATCTCTGAGATTGCTGGCCGCGCCCGCAAACTCGCAGAGCAGGCGAAAGCCGTGCACGTCGTTTTCAACAACAACAATCTCGACTACGCGCCGCGAGCCGCGCTCCGCCTCCGAGCGGCGCTGGGCCAGGTCTTCTCCACGCCGCCGCGGCAGCCCGATCTTTTCGCAGATCGCCAAAGCGCGTAGGTTCGCCATTCCGCATGAACGAACCAGCGCCTTCCGCAAACCGAAGTTATTGGAAGCGCTTCAAACAATGGTGGCGCGCGCATCACGAACGCATCATTTCCATTCAGGACACGCCGCACTCCATCGCGCTCGGGCTGGCCATCGGCATGTTCTTCGGCTTCACCCCGCTCTTTAGCGTGAAGACGCTGCTCTCCATCACCGTCGCCTGGTTGTTCAACAGCAACAAAGTCGCCGCCGCCATCAGCGTCACGCTGCATGATGTCATCCTGCCGTTCATGCCGGCGATTTATTGGTGGGAATACAAATACGGCTACGCCACGCTCCATGGCAGCCGGCCGCATCGCATTCATTTTGCGCATCTCACCTTGGGCGATTACCTCGATTGGCATCTGGTCGCGGGCGTGATTTGGCCGACCTTTATCGGCTCACTTTTTTTGGCTTTTCCGGCGGCGCTTCTTTTCTACTTTCTGGCTCGCTGGACGGTGCAGCGCACCCGAGCTCGCCGTAAAGCCGCTGCCGCAAATCAATAATGTGGAAAGGGGCCTTGGCGCCACGTGGTGATTCGCGGCGCCAAGGCCGCTCCCATATTTTTTGGAGGGACGGGCTCTGTCCCGTCCGTTTTCGGGCGCGGTTGCTGTTTCATCGCGCGGCGTGGACGACACGGCGGTCGTCCCTCCAGCACCAACGCAAAGTTGCGTGTGGGCCGTCTCTCCAGCTTTGCAATTTCTTCCCACAGCGGCACGGGAGTTGCATCAAGAACGGCAGCGTTTTACCCGTCCGCGCCCAGCGAGCCGGGCGAAACGCGAGCAATACATTCCTATGAAATTCCTCTTCGCCCTTACCGTTAGCGTTCTCTTTTCTTCCTGCGCCGACATGTATGTCACCAATAGCAGCGTCGGCGCCTCCAGCGCCACGGCGGCCATCGACACCAAGGATTTTGGTTCCGTGAACGATGTCCATGTTGTCACCAATTGCGGCATCGGCGCCCATTCGCCGGAGGCGATTTACATCCGGCCCTTCTGCGTCGACACCGCCACCTTCAAAGGCGACATCGCTCCCTCCGCTGGTGAAATGCCGATGCGCAAGGCGCTCATCCCGGTCGCCTTTGCCGACGATTTAAAGGAGCAGCTCGAAAAAATGGCACCCGCCCGCATTTTGCAAGCCGACGAAACGCCGCGCGTCGGCTGGCTGGTCGAAGGGCAATTCGATCTCGTCGATGGCGGCAGTCAGGTCGGCCGATTTTTCCTCGGTCACGTCGGCCTCGGCCGCTCGATGATGGCGTTGCATGTGCGCATTACCGATGTGGAGAGCGGCACGGTCGTTTATGAATTCGATGTTGCCGGCGGCAGCCGTCTGCAAGGAGCGGCCGGCACGCTGCGCGCCAGCGGCCTGGGCCGCAGCACGCACTTCGATCTCAACAACGCCGCCGAACGCATCTACCTCGCCCTCAGCTCCGATCCGTTCCGCTACGGCTCGCGCGCCAACGTCACGCTTCAGTAATTTTGCCCTCGCGCCCCTGGCCGGTCCCGGCTTTCCGTTTGCGTAGAAAAACACGGCGCTTAAGCTGCGCCGTGATTTCTCCGCGTTCCATTTTTGCTCTTTTACTCGCCGCCGCTGTCTCGTTAGGCGCGCAAACGCTCCGCGCCGCGCAGGCCTACATCATCGTCGATTCGCAGACCGGCTACATTCTCGATCAACTCGAGCCGCGCCAGAAACGGCAGGTCGGCAGTCTGACGAAAGTCGCCACCGCCATGGTCGTGCTCGATTGGGCGGCGAAGCGCGGAGGCGATCTCAACCAGCTCGCCGTGATCCCGCCGGAAGCTTTAGTCGGCACGGGCCAAAATCCGATCGGTTTCCAACCCGGCGATACCCTCACCTTGCGCGATCTGCTCTACGCCGCGCTCGTGCAATCGGATAACATTGCCGCCTACACGCTTGCCCAGCACGTCGGCATCGCCTTGCAATCGATCGTTCCCACTGCGGCTTCCGCCCGCGCGCAACCGGTCGGTATTTTTGTTGGGCAAATGAACGCGCTGGCCAAGCATCTCCAGATGGAACGCACCCGCTTCCTCAATCCCCATGGCATCGACGGAAAGGAAAGGCCGGCCTCCACGGCTGAAGATATGGCGCGTCTTTCCCGCTATGCGATCAAGAACGCCGGCTTCCGCTTCTACGTCTCCCAAAAAGAGCGCCAGATTTCCATCAACCGCGGCCCGCAAACGTTGCACTATCTCCTGCGCAATACCAACGAGTTGCTCGGCCGGCTCGGCGTCGACGGCGTGAAAACTGGAAGCACTGCGCGCGCGGGCGATTGCCTCATTCTTTCCGCCACGCGCGAATCCGAAGTCGTGAAAATGGGCACGGCCACGCGCGTCTATCCGCGCCATCTCATTATCGTTATTCTCGGCAGCCCGGATCGCTTCGGCGAAGGCCAGCAGATGATCGCGCGCGGCTGGCAGCTCTACGATCAATGGGTCGCCGGCGGGCGCATGGCCAATCCCGACCAGTTGCTCTAATTCATCCATCGCCTCGCGGATGACCAAGCCACGCATCGGCGTCCTCACGAGCGGGGGCGATTGCCCTGGCCTTAACGCCGTCTTGCGCGGCGTCGTATTGGCCGCTGCCCGGCACGGTTTCGAAGTGCTCGGGTTTCACGACGGCTTTGAAGGCTTGCTCCCGCCCGGCCGTTACACCGTGCTCGATCGCGCCGCCACCGCTGGAATCATGGCGCTCGGCGGCACCATCATCGGCACGACCAATCGCGGCCATTTCGTTTCCAAAGTCGGGGCGGGGGATCGCATGATGGTTTCGCCCGAAGTCATCGCCCAATCGAAACAGATTCTGTGTGAACTCGGCGTGCAAGCCCTCATCGTGATCGGCGGCGACGGCTCCATGACGACCGCGCTCCAATTGCAGGAAGCCGGCATCAACTGCGTCGGCGTTCCCAAAACCATCGATAACGATCTCGCCGCCACCGCCATGACGTTCGGGTTCGACTCCGCTGTCGCCATGGTCGTGAACGCGCTCGATCGCTTGCGCACCACCGCCGTCAGTCACAAGCGCGCCATGATCGTTGAAGTGATGGGCCGCCACGCCGGCTGGATCGCGCTCCACGGCGGCATCGCCGGCGGCGCCGACATGATTTTGATCCCCGAAATTCCGTTCGACTACGAAAAGATCGCCGCCGCCATCAAGGAGCGCGATGCCGCTGGCCACCTCGATTCGCTCGTCGTCGTCTCCGAAGGCGCGCGTCCGCGCGACGGCCAGGTCGTCATGCACGCCACCGGCGGTGGCGAATATCGGCTCGGCGGCATCGGCGAAATCGTCGCCCGCGAAATCGCTGCGCGCACCGGGAAGGAAACGCGCTGCTGCGTGCTTGGCCACCTGCAACGCGGCGGCGCGCCCACCACTCTCGACCGAATTTTAGGCACCCGTTTCGGCGTGAAATCCGTGCAGTTGATCGTCGAAAAACAATTCGGCTCCATGGTCAGCTACCAGAACTACCAAGTCCATCACGTCCCCTTCGCCGACGCCGTCAATCAACTCCGCCTCGTCCCGCCCGACGGCGAAATGGTCCGTACCGCCCGCGACGCTGAAATTTCTTTCGGCGATTAGGTGAGGCGTGCATACGCGTCGCTCGGTTTCGTTAATACGTGGCAAAATACGGCGGGCATTCCTCCATTTGTCGAGACGCTCGGTGCGTTCGTCGCGCAGGCATCCGAGACGAGAAAATCAAATTGTGCTACCGGTCCTTGTGAAGAGAAACGTCGCTCAGGAAATGGTTGCCAAGGTTCCGCAGGTCACGCTGATTTTCTGGATCATCAAGATCCTGGCGACCACGCTCGGGGAGACTGGCGGCGACGCGGTCACCATGTCGTGGCTGGGGGAGACGACCGGCGCGGGCAACGGGGCGGGCTATTTAATTGGCACGGCGATCTTCGGCGTCATCTTCATCGCCGCTGTGCTGGTGCAGATCAAGGCGGCGAAGTTTCATCCCTTCCTCTACTGGCTGACAATTGTCGCCACGACCACCGTCGGCACCACGATGGCCGATTATTTCGACCGATCGCTCGGCATCGGCTACACTGGCGGCTCCTCCATTCTCCTCGGCCTCGTTATCGCCTCCCTCGTCACCTGGCGCCTATCCACCGGTAGCATTTCGGTCGAGAGCGTTAACACCCCGAAGGTGGAGATATTCTACTGGGTCACCATCATGTTTTCGCAGACGCTCGGCACCGCCCTCGGAGATTGGGTGGCCGATACCAACCAATTGGGTTACGTCGGAGCGGCCGGGATCTTCGGCGGGCTGCTCGCAGTGACCGCTCTGCTCTATTACTTTACCAGTGTCTCGCACGCGCTCTTATTCTGGGCGGCCTTTATTCTTACGCGTCCGCTCGGAGCAGTCGTGGGCGATTTTCTCGACAAACCTCTCGCCAAGGGGGGGCTGGCTTTGAGCCGTTACACCGCTTCGGCGGCGCTGCTGGTCGTGATCGTCGCGCTGATCCTGATCTTCCCGCAGAAGCCGGCGAAAAAGGCGCACTAATAAAGCAGTTGCAGACCGAAGTAGCCGGCAGGGCGAGCGACTGATCGCTCGGTGCGCGGACTCCGCGGCCTAACGATCCGCTGAGGCTGAAGAGTGGGCCGACTTCTCGGTTGAGATCGATCAGGCCTCCGCCAATAACTTTGCGTTCGGCTTTCCTTCCGCGAAACCGCTGAGCGCCAACAGGAGAATCGTCCCGAAGGCGCAACGCATTTTTTTGATCAGAAACATTTTGGTGATCCTCGTCTCGTTTCGTTATTTACCCTGCTCATACATCATCAGCTTGAAAGTGTTCGGTACCACCTTGGGCCGTTGACGGGGAGCGCCAGCAGCGGGAGTCGGAGCGGGCTCATACCTGGCGGTGGGCAAATAGATTTTTTGCGTAGTGGGATCGAGCGCGATCGTGCGCGCGCCTTTCTCAGTTCTCAAACTTTGGACTGCGGTGAGCTTATCGGGCGCTTCTTCTCGCGCGATCGTCGTCACCCCTTCACCGCAGGAAGCAAAGACGAGCTGTGCCTTCTCATCGAAAGCGCAGCCATCCGGGCCATGATCAATCGGCACGGTCGCCACGACTTTACCGCTCTCCGTATCGAGCATCGTCATGAGCTGGTTATCGCAAGTGCTGAAAACGCGATGATGCACCGCGTCGAGGGCGATCCCGCTCGGCCCTTCTCCGGGCGCCAGCGGCCAGTGGGCGATCACTTCATGCTTCGCCGTATCGATCGCCACGACCTCATTCTTGTCCTCGATATTGCAATAGATTCTGCCGGCAGGCGCATCCACCGCGGCGAACTCGGGACTACCTCCCAGCGGGATCGTGGTGACCACTTTCAATGTTTTTACATCGATCACAGTCGCCGAGCCGCCGCGGTGATTGAAGACGTAGAGCTCGCCGTGTGACGCATCGTAAACCGCGTCATCAGGTCCTTCGCCCGTATCCACTTTGGACACCGCCTTGAGGGTCTTTAAGTCGAACACAGTCGCTTTGGCTTCCTTTCCATTGGTGGAGAAACCACGGCCCACTTCCGGCACTGGCACAAACGCATGCACGCCCGGCGTGTCGGTAATGGCGGCGACAACCGCATTCTTCTCGAGGTCGATCACCTCTACCTTGGTCGAGTGCGAGAGATAAAGCCGGTGCGCCGCGGAATCGATCGTGAGGATGTCCCATCCGCCTTCGCCACCGATGGCGATCTCGCCCGACTTCACATACTGCTGCGACGCTGCTCCCGCTGTTCCAGCGACCAGTGCGCACAGCAACCCCGCTCCCGCGATTCGAAAGTTCATCGACCACTCTATTCCCCCGGATGAAACGCGCAAAGTGGCTTCTTCAGTCGTCAGCTCGATGAGCGAATCTTTAGGATTCTTCCGTTTCCCTTCAGCAAAAAGCATTTGGCGGGCGGGCTTCCTCCCGTAAGTTCTGCGCTCGCGATCGCGTCGATCGTTTTCGCTCATGATCAATATTCTGCGCAAAAATCAAAAGTGGCTTTGGATCGTTATCGGTTTCCTGGCCATCCCGTTCTGTTTCTATTTCGTTAAAACTGATCCCGCCGCCCTGCGGTCGGATGAGGTGGCGCGCATTTACGATCGCGGGGTGTCGCAGGTGGAGTACCAGCGGGACAAGCGGTTACTCACTCTCGCGGAGAGCCTCGGGATGGGGACGTTCGTTCAAGCGATGGTGGCCGGAGCGAATGAGGAGGATCAGCGCGTGCTCGAGTTTGTTTGTCACCGCACCATTCTGCATCACGAGGCGGATAAATTCGGGATTGCGCCGACGCCGGCGGAGGTGGCCGCGTTGGTCCGGACGCTGCCCGCGTTCCAAGGGAAGTCGGGCTTCGATCTCGATCGCTACACGCAGATCGTGCAGAACAGTCTGCCCTCGCTCGGGTTTAGCGAAGCGCAGCTTGAGGAGATTGTGTCGGATCAGATTTGTCTGGCTCGCATCAAGTCGCTGATCGCAAGCGGCGTGCGCGTGCCGGAAACGGAGTTGAAGGAGAATTACGAACAGGCGTTTGGGAAGCTGGACGTGGCGGTGGTGCGTTTCTCCAATGACGCTTTCGCCAAGGAGGTGAAGGTGGATGACGCGGAGGTCGAGAAGTACTTCGAGATGCACAAGGCCGAGCTGCAAACGGACGCCAAACGCCGCGTGGATCTGGTGGAGTTTGCCCTGACCGACGAGCAGAAAAAGCTGACGGGCAAACCGCGCATCGACGCGCTGCAAAAGCTGGCCGATCGCGCGAATGATTTCACGCAAGCGCTGCTCAAAAAGGGAAGCGACTTCAAGCAAGTGGCGGCGAAGTTTCAGGCGCCGGTGCAGACGACCAGTGATTTCGCGCAGGCGATGCCGGACCCGCTTTTGAAGGGTAATCCGCAACTGGCGAAGGCTGCGTTCGCGCTCGCGATCGAGCAGCCGACGAGCGACATCGTGCAAACGCCGGAAGGATTCTACGTGCTGCATCTGACCGGGCTGGTGGCGGCACGGCCATTGAATCTGGAGGAAGCGAAGCCGCGCATCGTGGATACGATCAGAGCGGAGAAGACGCGCACGTTGATGGCGGCGAAGGCGACAGAGGTGGCGAGTCAATTACGCGAGAAGGCGGCGGCCGGCACGCCAGTGGAGGCAGCCGCGCAACAGCTTGGCGTAAAGGCGGAGAAGCTGCCGCCGTTCTCCCTGGCCAAAAATCGTTTCGTCAAAGAGGAAGCGACCAAGCCGGATCCAAACATTGCCGATCTGGAGGCGATTAAAGGCGCGGTCGCGGAATTGAATCCGGGCGACATCAGCAAATTCACGCCGACGCCGGAGGGCGGATTGATCGCGCTTCTGGAAAAGCGGGAGCCGATCAATGAGGCGCAGTTTGCGAAGGCGAGCCCGGAGCTGCAGGCGAATTATCGGCAGACGATGGAGACAGTGCTCTTCTACGAATGGCTGCGCGATCGCCGGACGGATTCCGGATTCGCGATCGTCGGAAAAGGCTAAGGGCGCGATGCCCGAGCGCGACGAACTGTTCGACGACGCCAACGGCGATCTGGCCATCGGCGAACTGGAAAGCGCGGTCGAGAAATACCGGCGTTGCGTCGAGATGGACGCGGAGTTCTTCGATGGCTGGCATGCGCTCGGGATGGCGTTGATGAAGTTGAGCCGATTCCCGGAAGCGATCGAAGCAGGGAAGCGAGCGACAGCGTTGCAGCCTAACGACCAGATTGGGTGGACGAGTCTCTCGCTTTTCTACAATCGCAACGGCGACATCAAGGAAGCGGAAGCAGCCGGGACCAAGGCGAAGATCCTCTCCTGGGGCGGCAAGATCGCGAAGGACGAATCAGGGAATACGGATTCGCCGGCCGGGTAGAAACGGAGGTCAGGCGGCTCGCCCGTCGACTCTTAGCATCCGCGGACGGCCCGGCGGTCCGTCCTACCCAAGCCCAAGCAAAACGCCGCTCGCTGGCGCGGTGGCCTAACGAGCGGCGTTTGTGAATGGCGATCGCGGCGCAGAGGCCGCTCCCACGTTCTAAAGCATTACCAAATGTGCACGCGCTTGTCGGGCGGGCGAACCATCGGACTGTCCGCGGGCAAGTGAAACGCCTTCGCGAACTCGGGCATGTTCGAGAGCGGGCCGTTGCAACGGAAGCGGCCCGGCGAATGCGGGTCGAGCATGAGCCGGCGCTTGGTGTCTTCGTCGCGCTGTTTGGCGCGCCAGATTTGGGCGAACCCGAGGAAGAACCGTTGCTCGGGCGTGAAGCCATCGATCTTCTTGTTCATTTCCGGATTCTTGGCCAACGCTTTCTGCAAGGCGAGATAAGCGATCTTCAATCCGCCAATATCGGCAATGTTTTCGCCCTGGGTCAGCTCGCCATTGATGTGATGGCCGGGGATCGGCTCGTAAGCGGCATATTGTGCGACGACTTGTTTGGCGCGCTCATCAAACGCCTGCGCCGAAGCGGGCGTCCACCAATCGCGCAGATTTCCTTCCGCGTCGTATTGCCGGCCCTGATCGTCGAAGCCGTGGGTCATCTCGTGACCGATGACTGCGCCGATGCCGCCGTAATTGATCGCGTCATCCGCATCGGGATTGAAGAAGGGCGGCTGCAAAATGCCGGCCGGGAACACGATCTCGTTCATCGGCGGGTTGTAGTAGGCGTTGACCGTCGGCGGCGTCATGCCCCATTCGCTGCGATCGACTGGCTTGCCGACTTTTTTGAGTTCGCGATCCACTTCAAAGGCGTCGCCTCGCATGACGTTCGCGACATAGGGACCGCGATCGACTTTGAGCAGCGAGTAATCGCGCCATTTGTCCGGGTAACCAACTTTCACCGTGAAGGCGGACAGTTTCTTGAGCGCTTCCTTCTTGGTCGCGTCATCCATCCAATCGAGCGACTTGATGTCGCTGGCGAGGGCTTCCTTGAGATTATCGATCATCTCGATGGCGCGCTTCTTGGCTTCCGGCGGGAAATTTTTAGCGACGTAGAGTTTGCCGAGCGCTTCGCCGACTTCGCCGTCGGTCGTGGCGACGACGCGTTTCCAGCGCGGCTTCAACTCCTTCACGCCGGTCAGCGTTTTGGCGAAGAAGTTAAAGTTCTCATTCACGAACGCGGCCGGCAGATAAGGCGCCTCCGCGGTGACGAGATGCCAGCGCAGATAAGTCTTCCAATCGTCGAGCGAAACTTTGCTTACGACGTCGTTGGCTGCTTTGAAGAAATCCGGCTGGCCAACGTTAATGTCGCCGGGCGTGGTCAGGTCGGTCGCGGCGAAGTAATCGGCCCAGTTGAAATCGGGCATCAACTTCTGCAGGTCGGCCTGCGACATCTTGTTGTAATTCTTTTGTGGATCGCGCAGCTCGACGCGGGTGCGGGCCGGTTTCGCCAGAGATGTCTCGACGTCCATCACCGTCTTCGCGTTCTTCGCCGCGACGCTGTCGGAATCGCCGAGCAGCTTAAACATCTTGGTCACATGCGCGACGTAGCCTGCGCGAATCTTCTTCGAGCCCTCGTCGTCTTTCGTGTAGTAATCGCGATCCGGCAGGCCGAGACCGCCTTGGAACGCCTGCGCGATCACCATCGTGCTGTTCTTATCGTCCTGGCCCGAAGTGAAAAAGAAGAGCGCGCCGACGCCGATGCTGTGGAGGTGGCCGATTTCCTTGACGAAATCGTCGTGCGATTTCATCGCGTCGATGCGTTTGAATTCATCTTGCAACGGCTTGATGCCGGCGGCATCGATCGTCTTTTCGTCCATGCCGCTGGCGTAGAAGTCGCCGACTTTTTGCAGCTCGGAGGAAGCGGCCTGTTCGACTTCGCTCTTGTTTTCTTCCTTCGGCGCGACGGCCGCAGCCTTCTCGGCGATCTTGTGCAGCGCGTCGTTATTCTTTTCGATCAAGGCGTTGAAACTGCCCCAACGCGCGTATTCGGGCGGAATTTCCGTGCGCTTGAGCCACGCGCCATTCGCGTAAGAGAAGAAGTCCTGCCCAGGCTTCACCGACTTGTCCATGTTGCTGGTGTCGAAAGCGGGCGGATTTTTTTCGAGTTCCTTCTTGGTTTCGGAAGCGTTGGCAGATGCTCCTGATTTTTTTGCCGGAGCGACCGCGGGCGGAGGATTTTGCGCGGTTGGCGGGTGAGCGGCGTCGTGCACAGTCGGCGGGCGCGAAGGTTCGGCACCGGCGGGCGATTTTTGTGGTTCGGTCTGGGCGCGCACCGAAATGGCGCAGCAAAGCCCTAACAAGACGGAGAAGATTCTTTTCATATGCGTGTATCAGCAATAGGCGGAGGGAGGCGAGATGGCAAACGGAGCCGCTCGCCCCTCGGACGGGTTGTGTGTGGGAGTCTTAGCGGAACCTGAAGCTTTACTTGTCAGAATTAGCGATTTGTTCCATAATAATGGTTCGCATGGTCTCGTCCGCTCGCCTTTTCATTTTCGCCACGCTCATGGTCGCCTTTCTCGGCGCGCCCATGGCACGGGCGACCGATTGGAAGGTGATCAAAATTGGCAATCGCGACTACTTGTCGACCGAGAACATCGCCGCCTTTTATAACTTCTTTTCCGTGGCCGATCCGGTTGCCAAAAAAATCCGCCTCGCCAACGGTACCGGTGACCTTGAGTTCAAACTCGGTAGCCGCGAGATCATGGTTAACGGCGTGCGCAACTGGCTTTCGTTCCCCGTCACCGAGAAGGATGGCCAATATCTCATCTCGCGCGTTGACCTAGCCAAGACGGTCGAGCCGCAGCTCCGCCCCCACATGATCCCGAATCTCGGCAAAGTGAAAACGGTGGTGCTCGATGCCGGTCACGGCGGTCACGATAAAGGTGCGACCAGCGGCTACGGTTGCGAGAAGGATTTCGCGCTCGACGTGGCGAAACAACTAAAGCCGCTCCTCGAGGCGAAAGGTTTTAAGGTCATCATGACGCGCGATCGCGACGTCTTCGTTCCCCTGGAACTGCGGGCGCGCATCGCCAATGCCCAGAAGGACGCCATCTTCGTCAGCATCCATTTCAATGCCACCAACAGCAACCCGACCGCGAGTGGCTTTGAGATTTACTCTCTTACTCCCGTCGGCTCGCCTTCCACGCAGGACGACGGCCTCGCCTTGAGCTTCGTCAATCGGCAGAACGGCAGTCCGGTCGACGCGCCCAGCCTCGAGCTTTCCGCCGCGGTTTATCATTCCGTTCTTGGGTCACTGCCGGAATTCGATCGCGGAATCAAGCGCGCGCGGTTCGCGGTCCTGCGCCTTACCAAAATTCCTGCCATCCTCATCGAAGGCGGTTTCCTGACCGAGCGCGGCGAAAGCCGTCTCATTGCCAACAAAGACTGGCGCACCAAATACGCACAGGCCATTAGCGTGGGCATCGACGGTTATCGTAATCTCGTCGATAACAAAACGCGCCCGCTTACCGTGGCCGATTACCGCCGCGAAAAAAGCGGTGAGATGATCGCCCGCGACGCCACCAAACCGGACGCGAGCAAACCGCCCGTCGTCCCTGTCAGCAACTAGCACTCGCGCCATTCGTTTGTCGCGGGCGCGCGGCTCTTCTGTCATCCGCGTTGACTTCAAACCAGCGGCCATTAATCTGAACTCGTTGTTACTGCGGGGGAGCCAATGGCTGAGAGTTCGGTGCCGCGAGGCGGCATCGGAGACCCCTTAAACCTGATGCGGGTCATGCCGCCGTAGGGAGCGAGGAGTTCAAGTTTTCAGCCATGCGTTTTCCGCGCATGGCTTTTTTTGGTTGGCTAACGAAAATCAAACACCGGACAAACCAGATGAATCAGGAAAACAGGAAAATAGGAAAAGAAAATTGTCTGACAGCCCGACCGCGCGCTTTGGGTTCCGTGCGAACTGGGTGCTCTTCCTCATCAGCCCTTCCTGCTTTCCTGCTTTCCTAATTCATATCCTCATGATCGCATCCAAAGACTCACTCGAACCAAAATCCAGCGACTACGTCATGCCGAATTCGCAACGCGTTTACGTCGAAGGCGAAATTCATCCAGAAGTGCGCGTCCCGATGCGCGAGATCAGCCTCGCGCCGACGAAGGATTTCATCGGCAACCTCGAGCCGAACGAGCCCGTCCGCGTTTATGATTGCAGCGGACCGTGGGGCGATCCGAATCAATCGCCCGATTCTGCCAAAGGCCTGCCGGCCTTGCGCGAGAAGTGGATCAGCGGGCGAGGGGACGTCGCCGCCTACGACGGCCGCGAAATCACACCCGAAGACAACGGCTACCTCACCCGCGGCCACGAAGAATTCGCCAGCAATGCCGAGCGCAAGAATCGCCTCGAACATTTCACCGGCGCAAAACGCCAGCCGCTCCGCGCCTCCGCGAACCATCCCGTCACCCAGCTTTGGTATGCTAAACAGGGCATCATCACCCCCGAGATGGAATTCATCGCCATCCGCGAAAACGGCCGCCGTGTAACTCAGGCTTCCAGCCTGACAGGTCGCGCGGGCTTCCAGCCCGCAAGCTCCGGCGCGCAGGATGCACGCACGACAAACCGGCAGGATGCCGGTGTTACGCCGCGCAACTCCCTCTCCCACCAACACCCCGGCGAAAGCTTCGGCGCATCCATCCCTCACGAAATCACCCCCGAATTCGTCCGCAGCGAAGTCGCCCGCGGCCGCGCCATCATCCCGGCCAACATCAACCATCCCGAGCTCGAGCCGATGATCATCGGCCGCAATTTCCTCGTCAAAATCAACGCCAACATCGGCAATAGCGCCGTCGCCTCCTCCATCGAAGAAGAAGTCGAAAAGATGCGTTGGGCGACCAAGTGGGGCGCCGACACCGTCATGGACCTCTCCACCGGCAAAAACATCCACGCCACCCGCGAATGGATCCTGCGCAACAGCCCCGTGCCCATTGGCACCGTGCCCATCTACCAGGCGCTGGAGAAAGTGAACGGCAAGGCTGAG
>JBBSQB010000027.1:0-45021 GCA_038258245.1 Chthoniobacterales bacterium | reverse complement strand
GGCGGCGGCGTCGAGGTGCGCAAGCTTCGGCCCGACTTGACCCCGATCTGGCAAAAGCTGGTGCACAATTTCGACTCTGGCGGTTACACGCTGACGGCGACCCCCGACGGCGGCTGCGTCCTCAACGGCCAGGTGAGCGCCCTGGTCCCAGACATGAGCCACTACACCACCGTCGCGTTGTTGCTCACCTTGGACGGCAACGGCATCCTGCACTCAGCGCACGAACTGGGAGGCACCGGCGGCGAAGGCGATACCGGATCGAGCCTCATCGGCGCTCGGGCAGTCAGCTGCCTAACGACGGATGGCGGCCTGGCGTTTGCCATCAGTACCTTTAGCTATGCCACTGCTCCGGGAATGCTGGCTGACTGGTGGATCGTGAAGACGAACGAGGGCGAGGTCACTGGCTTCGCTGACATCATGCGGGATCCGCCGCTCTCGAATTTTGGGGAAGGCGATAGCACCGAGGATCCGAGTTTCGCGCCGGCCTCTCCGTACGGCCCCGGAATCACGCGCAACGTGGCCACGACGATCGAGCCGGCCTTTCTTCCCGAAGATCTGGGCAACGAGATCGGAATCAACCAGCCGACGATCAAGAACCAGACCACCACGCCCATTCCTCCGCCAGTGCATGGTGGACTCTCGGGGATCACCTTCAGCGTGAATGAGTCCACCACTCCGACCGGAGGCGTAATGGACACGGTGCTGCGCTTCCGCGCCGTGCAGAGCGGGCGTCCGGCGGGCTTAAGTGTGCGCGTGCAATCGTCGGCCAATAACGGCGCCACCTGGACGAACCTATCCGATGCGACCGGCGGAATCATGAGCTACGCACCTACGATCACCGGCTTTGTGCTTAACTCCAGCAGCTATCCCACGGTCAGTAACGTTTACTTCCGCGGAGCGGCCCGCGGTCCTGGTTACGGCGAACGATTTTCCAACCCCGTCGGTCCTTTTGATCTGACCAGCTCCGTTCCGCACGTGGGCGCGCCGCTTCTTTTTGTGAGTACGAATGGAGAGGTCAACGCCATCCGTTTCGGGGTGAAGCAGAACGCGCTTCCATCTGGGATAGGCCTGCGTATCCAGACGACGCAGAACCCATCGAGCGAAGATAGCTGGACTAATGCTCCTATCGGCAGCTCCGGCCAGATGGTCCAGGACGAGACGACGCCGGACCTGAATCAGTTCTATCTCGGCACCGACGATTATCCCGAGAGCGAAGGGGTTTACTTCCGGGCGGTGGCGAGCGCGCAGAATTCCGTCAGCAGTTACTCCTATGCGTATGGGCCGTTCCAGTTCGTGAACGATCCAGCATCGTCGGTCACGATCTCGATCGATGGCGCGGGCTTCGCGAATGGAAACGCGCCGGACGAACCGATACTCGTGGATTCGGGCACCTTTAACATGCAGGCCAGCGCGAGCAGTGGTCGTTTCATCCGGCGGCTTACGCTGCTTTATGATGGGGACTCGATTGGCCATTTCGATAATGGCGCGACCAACGGCGTGATTAATTACACGACCAACATCCCGGGCGATCACATCGTCGAGGCCTATGCGACCGACGACATTGGCGTGACCGGTGCCGCCCCGCCCGTACACGTGCGCATTTTCCCCGCGGCACCGGGTAAACTTTACGAAATGACGCAGTCGGGCGCCTGGAATACGGCGTCGAATTGGACCACGATCAATGGCGAGCACGGCATTCCCGGATCGAACGACGTAGCCGTTATCGGATCGTTTAGCCCCACCTTGGCGACACCGGTCACGGTTAACGCCGTCAGCTTGAACGGCGGCACTATCAGCGGTTCGCCACTGACGGTGACAAGCTTCTGCACGATCGCGGCTGGCAACATCAAAAGCGATCTCACCATTCCGGCCGGCGCTACCTGTGAGCTGATTAACGACGTCGACATCGGCATCAGCGGCACCCTAGCATACGCTGGTACCCTGCGCATGCACGGTAAGGGTGGCATCACCGGCGTGCGCTCTGGTGTCGGTGCGCCCGAGAATTTCTCCGCGAATCCCGACGGATTTTTCGATGGCGTACTCGGCGTCATCAGGGGCGTAGGCAAATTCTTCGCCGATCTCGCCAGCGGCGGACGGAGGGGCTCGCGGTCGGCACCGCTGCCTCCGCCGAATCCGCCGCCGAAGCCGGAGGTGCGCACCGTGCGTGCGCAGATGATCAACATCTCTGCAGGCCAAGTTGTGGCCATACCCGCACCACTCATTTCGCAGGATGGCGGGAGCATCGTCTCCCACGACGCGGGCGGTTTGATCTCGCAGGATGGTGGCGGTTTGGTCGCACAAGGAGCCGGCAATCTGGTCGCCACAGGTGCGGGGAATCTCGTCGCTTCCGGCGCCGGAAATCTGGTCGCCTCTGGCGCGGGCAATCGTCCCGCGGGCGAAACTTCCGGGACGCCCCCTGCCGGCTTCGTAATCAGCGACGGCGAAGTCGATCTCAACCGCATCACGATCACCGGCGACGTCGAGATGGACGGCGGCGTTCTCAGCGGTTCGGGTTTAATCCTGGGCAACCTCACAAACAATGGCGGCTCGATCTCACCTGGACATTCCGCCGGCGGCATCGGAGTAACCGGTGACTTCGCGCAAGACGCGGCTGGCACGTTGACTCTCGAGGATGGCGGCGCTTCGCCGGACCAGTACGACACCTTGAACGTGGTTGGAAACGCCAGCCTCGATGGCAGACTGAATGTCACCTTGATCGATGGCTATTCACCAGATCCAGAGGACACCTTTAATCCCATCGGCTACGGCTCGGTCACCGGGAACTTCGCGAGCGTAAGCGGGAATGCGACGGGTACGCTCAATCCCACGGGATTAATTCTGAGCGTAGATCCAAGCATTCCCAACCCCACGCCAACTCCTAGCCCCAGCCCCACGGCGACCCCAAGTCCGACAGCCACACCAAGTCCGACGGCTTCACCTACGGCCACACCGGATCCGAGTGCGACCCCGACGCCGACGGTTAGTCCAAGTCCGAGCGCCACGCCACACCCGAGCGCTACGCCGACTCCGAGCCCAACAACGACACCCAATCCTACGCCAGTCTCTGGTCAGCCTGTGAATATCTCCACGCGCGTGCGCGTACTTAGGGGCGACAAAATCTTAATCGGCGGTTTTATCATCCACGGCCCGGCGGGCTCGACCAAGTCCGTCATCATCCGGGGCAAAGGTCCCAGCCTGAGCGCGGCTGGTTTGAGTGGCCTCCTGGCCGATCCGCTGCTTGAGTTGCATACCCCAGGCGGCACGGTTATTACGAACGACAACTGGGCCGACGCCCCGAACAAGGCGCGCATCCCGAAAGGGTTCGCTCCGACCGATCCGCGCGAATCCATCATTATCGCCGATCTCGCCCGGGGAGCTACACCGTAATCGAAAAAGGCGCGCACGCCGAGACTGGGATTGGCCTGACCGAGATCTACGACCTGGACGGCAAGACCGATATCGCTCTGGCCAACATCAGCACCCGCGGCTTCGTCGATACTGGCGATAACGTTATCATCGGCGGCTTCATTATCGGAGGAGGTAAACCAGCCAATATTTTGGTGCGCGGGACCGGACCGTCCCTGGGCCGCCGACCGGCGAACTTGAGTGGCGTGCTCGCAGATCCGGTTTTGGAGTTGCACGACGCGAACGGGAACGTGCAGATGAATGACAACTGGCGCGATACCCAGGAAACGGAAATCAGCGCGACCATGATCGCACCAGTCGATGCCAAAGAGCCCGCCATTCTCGCCACCCTGGCGCCGGGTAGGTACACCGCCATCGTGCGGGGCAAAAACAACACCACCGGCATCGGCTTGGTCGAAGTCTATCGGTTGAAATAAATCGTCGCGCATCGCTGGTGTTCACCGTTCGATCCGGTGACGCCCCGCGCAGGTTACTCGTTAGGTCTGCGGATTATTGATCGCGCGGGCGGCGGCGCGCTCGGCGATCGCGCCCTACCATTTGGGCTTGCCTGCGATTGGTTCGATTTGAGGCAAGCGGGAACGCTTGCCCTACAAATTTCGGCGCTTGCACGACCCGGTGAATAGGGCGGCACGGTCCTCGTCTGATTCTGGCTGCGCGGACCGGACGGCGTCGATGAAGACGTAACTGGCTGGACGCGGCGAGTGTCTCTCATTGATTATGCGTTCCGATTTCGTAGCGTCGCGGCTTTCTCGCATGATGGCTCACCCTTTAGCGCGGCGGTTTCTCATCGGGTTGCTCGGGCTCATCGTCATCGGCGGCGGCATTGCCGTGCGGCAATGGACCTGGAGCGAGACGCGGCACGTGCGTTTCCAGAAGGATATCGTGAACGGCTTTTACTGGGGAAGCGAAACGCTGGCGGAAGCGCGCAAGCTCTCCGTGGAACCGCGGACGGTGCCTTCGTGGCCGGAGTTTTTTCGCGGGTATCACAGCCTCTACGAGCGGGTGAGGCGGGATGCCTACGCGAAAAATTATTTGCTCGATTATCCTCCACTGCGGCTGCTGGTGATGTCGATCTGGGCGCGCGGCGTGCAGCGGGATTTTCCCGGGGTGCGGGAGGTGAAGGCGAATTACGTGAAACCGCTTTTACGGTTCAACCTGTTCTGCGAGGCGATGTCGGCCCTGGGTATCTTTCTGCTCACCAAACTCTGGGTTGATCGCGCGTCTGGCACGACGGTCTCGCGGGTGTTACACCGGATTTCGCCGCGCGATCGAGGCTGGATTTGCGGTACGGCGGCGGCGATCGCGGCATGGCTCGATCCTTCGATGATCCTCGATGCGCACGGCTGGCCGCAGTGGGATGTCTGGATTTTACCGTTCTATTTGTTTGCGGTGCTGGCGGCATCGACGCGCCGGTGGTTTTGGTGCGGTTGTCTCCTCGCCGTGGGGGCGATGCTGAAAGGCCAGTTGCTTTTTGTGGCGCCGTTCTTTCTTCTTTGGCCGCTTTGGCAAAGACGCTGGGATCGCGCGCTGCTCGTTCTGGCTGGTTTTGTCACGGTCGCGGCGTTGATCACTTCCCATTGGCTCTTGAGTAATGGCCGGGTCTGGCTGGCGGTGGCGCCGCTGGCGGCGTTGATTTGGAGTGTGCTGTGGTGGCGCCGGCCGCGCCACGCGGCTGCTTGGGGAGCAGGCCTGACGGCGGTGACTGTCTTTGTGGCGGCCGCCGCGCTCGGCGGGAATTTTGCCTGGCTGCGGATCGGGTTCTTGTACGGCACCGAACGTTACCCGTATCTCTTTGTCAGCTCTTGCTACAATCTCCCTTCGCTCTTGGCGACGCGCGGCTGGTCGCTCAAAGACGCGGTTCTCGCCTGGCCCTTTGGCGGGGTGAGCTGGTCGCTCAATCTGCAATGGACTTTGCGGCTGTGCTATCTCGGCGCGCTGACGTTCTGCGCGTGGGCGGCGGCCCGGCATACGCGGCAACGCGATCCGCGCTTGCTCATTGCGGTGGCGGCGCCGTGGCTGGTGATGTTCGCTCTTCTCGGGCAAATGCATGAGCGCTACCTGCTTTGGGGTGGCGTGGTGAGCGCGCTGGCCCTGGGAGTAAACCTGCGCACTGCTGTGGTGAGCACGGTATTTTCTCTCGCCAGCACGGCCATGATTCTGCACGTCATGCTGCTGGACAAAAAACTGCCGGGCACCGTGCCGACGATCGAGTTGCTGAACCGCATCCAGCCGTACGCCGCAGGTTTCATTCTGGCGGGCGTCGCGTTTTTTCTTTGGGAAATGATGGGCACGACTCGGGCGCCCGGCTTGCAAAAGCGGAGTGTGCGCGCCAGCGACACAGATTCGGCACTCCTCATCGGCCCGTCCCCGGAGAAGATCTAGCTCGTGGGGTAAAGCGCACTTTGAAAGTCGCTTGTGCGGGCTACGTTTCGTCGTGAAAAATTGGCTTCTTCGGAGAACACGAGGTCGTTAGGCGTGGGCATGCGCTGTGTGGTGACCGGTGGTGGGCCGGCGGGAATGATGACCGGTTTTCTCCTCGCGCGGGCTGGCGTGGAGGTGGCGGTGCTGGAGAAGCATCCTGATTTTAATCGCGATTTTCGCGGCGACACCATTCATCCCTCCACCTTCGAGCTGATGCATGAACTCGGGTTGCTCGAGGAATTCTTGCAGGTGCCTCATCAGGAAGCACGGGAACTGCACGCGGTCTTCAACGGCGAAGATGTGCCGATCGCCGACTTCACGCATCTGCCGACGCAATGCCAGTTCATCGGATTAATGCCGCAGTGGGATTTTTTAAGTTTCCTCGCGAAACACGCGCGCGCCCTGCCGAGTTTCCATTTGCACATGGAAACGAAGGTAACGGACCTGATCATCGAGAGCGGCGTGGTCGTTGGCGTGAAGGCGCAAACGCCGAAGGGCGAAGAGGAGATGCGCGCCGATCTTGTGATTGGCGCGGACGGGCGGCATTCGACCGTGCGGGCGCGAGCCGGTTTGCCGTCGCGTGATCTGGGCGCGCCGATCGACGTGCTCTGGATGCGGCTTTCGCGCCAGCCTAACGACCCGGAGCAGACGGCCGGCTATTTCGAAAACGGCATGCTGATGGTGGCGATCAATCGCGAGGAATACTGGCAGTGCGCGATGATCATCCCAAAGAACGCGTTTGGCGGGATGCAGACGGAAGGATTGCCCGCGTTTCGCGACCGAATCGGTCGCGTCGTGCCATTCCTCCGCAAACGAGCGGAGGAGTTGACGGCATGGGATGAGATCAAGTTGCTCACGGTGCAGATCGATCGGCTCACCGAATGGGCGCGTGAGGGCGTCCTGTGTATCGGCGATTCGGCGCACGCCATGTCGCCGGCCGGCGGGGTGGGAATCAATCTCGCCATTCAAGATGCGGTGGCCACGGCGAATTTGCTGGCCGCTAAATTGCGGAGCGGGTCCGTGAATCTGGACGATCTCCGCGCGGTGCAACGACGGCGGGAGTGGCCCACCCGGCTGATTCAGGCAGCGCAGGTTTTCATTCATCGGCGGATCGATGGACGGCCGAGCGCGCACCACGCGAAGTTGCCCGTCATCTTTCGCCTGCTGCGCGCGTTTCCATTGCTGCGGCGGTTGCCGGCGCGCCTCGTCGGAATCGGCCCCCGCCCGGAACATGTGCGCAGTCCCGCAGCGGCGTGACCGACTGATCGAGATGGATGCGAATCCCGAACCGCCGATCTTCGGCGCGGATGGCGCGCTGACTCGCGAATACTTGCTGTCGCGCGGCTTCTGTTGCCGGGAAGGCTGCCGCCATTGTCCCTACGGTTTCGAGGGCAGCGAAAAAGAGGCGCCCGATCGCCTAACGAATCACGATCCGGCGTAATGGGTCACTCTTCGCCATCGAAATAATCGAGCGGCTCGGAGCGCATCAGGCGTCGTTGGGGCGCATAGACGATCCATTTGTCGCTGTCGGGGTAATGGCACGATTCGTTGATCGGGTTATCGGCGACGACGTAAAGGAGAAGATCCTCATCGCTGTCGTTGATCAACTGATGCGGCTCGCTGGGTTTGAAGAGGAAAGCGTCGCCGGTCTCGATGGCGGTGGTGCCTTCGGAGTGGCGGACGCTGCCTCTACCGGAAAGGACGTGATAGAATTCCCATTGCGCGCCGTGCGAATGATACGGATAGGGCGTTTGACCGGCGGCAATCCGCAGGATTTCAATATCGAACGGATGCCGCTCGAGCAGGTCGGTCGATTTGGGCTGCCGGCCAAGTGCTTCGGAAATGCCTTTGCCGAATCCGGCGAATTTCCCCTTCGGCGATTGCCACGAATCTTCTTCGACGTCCCGCGAATTCACTTTGCGCATAATCGCTTTTAGCGGAAGGCAACGCGGTCGTGAAGCGCAACATGCAGACGCAAAGCCTGGCGCGCTTGCGATGAAGCGGAGTGAAGAAGATTCCATTTACACTCGGGGCGGTTGGCCATTTTGGACTGTCGGTGCGCGATCCGAAGAAGAGCGCGAAATGGTTCGGGCGCGCGCTCGGCCTGGAGAAACAGTTTGCGTTCGAAGGCGGCGTGGCCATTGGCAATGACAACGTGACGATCGCGCTGCACGAGGGCCGGCCTTCTCCGAAGACTCTTGGCCACATGTCGTTTCATCTACCGAACATGACGGCGTTGCGGAAGGCGCTCGCTCACTTGCAAAAGGAAAAAATAAAACTCGAAGATCCCGGAGACGAGATCGGACCGGAGGCGCCGGGCTCGAAGAATATGGGGCTCTGGTTTCATGATCCCGATGGCTATCGCTGGGAGCTTTCGGTGCAAGCGGGGCGCTGACGCGGAGCGTTTCGAGCGCGTCACTGCGAGAGCGCCTGTAGCCGTTTCGCTATGCGAAACGCGGGAATTGGCGCTGTTGGCCGAATCGGCCCTCGCATTTCGCATGGCGAAACGGCTACAGGAGAGAGCTGAAGCGAAACGTTGCGAGCGCTTCGCTGGCTGGTGATCCTCCAAAAGATTCGCCTGATAATCCGTTTGACGACGATACGCCAACATTTCGACTGCAACCTGGGGGCCCGGGCGAAGGAACATCGGGCGGGTCGGGAGGCCTCTTTGGTGGGATACTGCCGGCGTCACCTTACGGCCCTGGTGGCGCGTCAAAAGGACGAGTTTTGATAGGCGATGAAACATAAAAATGTGACGCCACCGATGAACGCACGAACAAGCAAACGGAGAATATTTGTCTCTTCGATTATTTTTACGGGCGGGCTGGCGGGTGTTAGGTTGTACCCCTCTGCGAGGTGCATGATTAGTTGACGTGCTCGTCCGACCTCGATCTGCAGCGCGAAGTAACTCAGAGCGATCGTGCAAGGCGCCACCAGAACGTAGTTCTGTCATGTTATTTCCGCCCGCGATCGGCCGCCTTGATGTAGTGCCGATAGACGTAACCCCAGGGAATCACGATCGGCATCAGAATCACGCCGAACGCAATCGCCTGAAAGTCCCCTGCGAACGTCGGCGGGACCTGGCCGGTAAACCATTGCGGCAAGCCGTAATCGAGAAACCAGATCGCCTTCCAAACCAACTCGAACATGAGCAAGGGCAGCATTTGCAGAGGATGGCGCAAGCCGACGATGGCGAGTAACCACACGCCGCCGAGCAGGCTTGGAATCACGCCGCGCGTCATTGGCTCATGGCTGATTAGCTCGGGCAGAATCGTTAGTCCCAGCCCCACTACGAGTAGCAAGTAGGTGGCGCGAAGAAGGTAGAGTCGCAGCCGCGAGACCTCGCGACCACCGGGTCTTGAGTCTGGCGTTGAAACGGACGCATTAGTGGTTGTCATGGTAATCCTCCACGTTCCCGGTTGCGGTGCGAGGCGGAGCTTCATCGCCGCCCGCGCTGGAATCGGGTTGAAATGCGAGCAGGTCGCCGGGCTGACATTCGAGCGCCTCACACAGCGCCTCAAGGGTCGAGAAGCGAATCGCGCGCGCCTTTCCCGTCTTGAGGATAGACAGGTTGGCCAGGGTGATGCCGATCCGCCCGGCGAGTTCGGTAAGAGTCATCCGCCGATCGTGGAGCAAATCGTCGAGCTTGACGGTGATCGCCATCTTTACACCGTCCCTTCCAGTTCATTGCGCATCCGGGCACCCTCGGCGAACACGCGAGCGAGGACGAACAGCAGGAGGACGGCGAGCCAGCCGGCAGTCGAGAAACCTGCCTCGACACCCAATGGATGCGCGGGAGTTGACACGATCCTCGCGATTACGCCGATAATGAGGCCAAGAAGCTGAAGGCCAAGGAGGGCCCAGGCGATTTTCTGAAGCAGCGAGGCGTTTTGGTCGACGAACGGGTCGCGCGCCCGTGCACTCTCGACGATGTCGAGCAGTCGCCTGAGAATAACGTAGTGTAAAGGGATGCAGATGAGGCCCAGCAGAGCGATTGCTCGCATGCCCTGGATCAGCGGCTCGGTTTCCGCCGATGGAGTAACGCCGAACGCGGTCATGACCGGCGGTTCGGCGACGAAGCTGGCGATGAGACCGGCAACGATCGCAGTCCCGTAGACCCAGTTCAGGCTGATGAGGGTCCGCAGCGCGATGCGCGAGACGGTGAGGGCGGCGGGCACAGCGTTAGGCATGAGCTTTTCCGTTCTAATGATTTTCATATTGATAAACAATAAGCGTTTCATTGAAAAACAACAAGTGTTTTATTTCGAGGGCGGCATCGCCATCGGCAACGATCATGTCACGATCGCGCTGCATGAGGGCCGGCCGTCGCCGAAAACTTTGGGAAATATGTCGTTTCATTTGCCGAGCATGACGGCGCTGCGGAAGGCGCTCGCGCATTTGCAAAAGGAGAAGGTGAAACTCGAAGATCCCGGAGACGAGATCGGACCGGAGGCTCCGGGCTCGAAGAATATGGGGCTCTGGTTTCACGATCCCGATGGCTATCGCTGGGAGCTTTCGGTGCAGGCAACGCGCTGACGCGGGACGTTTCGAGCGCTTCTCTGCGGAGCGTGTCATGGGTGAGCCTGTAGCCGTTTCGCTACGCGAAACGCGAGAATTGGCGCTGTCGGCTGAATCGGCCTTCGCATTTCGCATAGCGAAACGGCTACAGGAGAGAGCTGAAGCGAAACGTTGCGAGCGCTTCGCTGGCTAAGAGTAGAGCATCGTTTCGCTGGCGAAACCGGGAAGGCTGACCATTTTCTCGAACTGCAGGCCGAGCTTCTCGAGCAACTTGATGGAGCGCGCGTTTTTCGGCGAGGTGACGGCAATGATGCGCGGGATTTGGAGTTGCTCCTTGCCATGTGCGAACAGGGCGGCCGTCGCTTCGTAGGCGTAACCTTTCCCATTATGCCGCGTGAGAAGGGCATAACCGATGTCGACATCGGCGAGCGTGTCGCGTTTGATCAAACCGCAAATCCCGATCGGGATTTGCTCTTCCTTGAGCTCGAGGATGTAAAAACCGAACCCGAATTTTTCGTAGCTCGGCAGCATCCGCTCCGTGATAAATGTCTCGGCCTCGGCCAGCGTGCGCACGTGACGGTCGGCCACGTTTTCGATAAAGGCTGGCTCGTTCAGCAGCTCGAGCATGAAGCCGGCATCGGTCAGCGCCATTTTGCGGAGGCGGGTGCGCGCGGTTTCCAGAATGAGCTCGCTTTCATGGTTTCCGACAGGCGACGGCATGGAAGAGGATGAGGACGCCGCGGGTTTTTGCAAACAACGGGTGCGGGGCATGTGCATTGCTTGGAACAGAATCAATGGCGGGAACATTACGGATATTGACCGTGGACGACGAACCATCGATCACGCAGTGCATGCGGTTCATTTTCGAAGAGCCGCAATACGAGGTGACGATGGCGCAGGATGGGGAGGATGCGCTCAATCAGGTGGCGCAGATCGCGCAACCGTTTCACGTCATCATTACCGATAACAACATGCCGCAACTTTCCGGAGTGGAGTTTGTGCGCCGCCTTCGGGCACAGGGTTTTACAGGGAAAATCATGGTGCTCTCCGCCCATTTATCGGCCGATGTGCGCAGCGCATACGAGGAACTGGCGACCGATCTCTTGATCGACAAGCCTTTCGATATCCAGGATCTGCGCGACGCGCTCGACCAGTTGGCCGCCTAGAGTTTCTTCGACTCGCGCAAAAAAAACGCGTTCGTCACGATCGAGATCGCAGACGAACGCGTGGTAAGGGAGGTGAACCGTTTTTTTTGCAAAAATTGACACCTCTATTTCTTTTTGCTCCCGGCGCGGGCGCGCCGTCCACCCACCCGTGGATGGAGCATTGGCGCGAGCGCCTTTCCTCAATAGGTGCTGTTGAGCCTTTCGATTATCGATATCTGCGCGAAGGCCGGAAACGGCCGGACCGACTTCCGGATTTGGTGGCGGCCCACCGCGAGGCATTGGCCGCGGCGCGTCAGCGGCTTCCTTCGGCGAAGCCCGTTATTTTGGCGGGTAAGAGCATGGGCGGACGGATTGGCTGTCATTTATCGCTCGAGGAAAAGGTCGATGGGCTGGTTTGCTTTGGTTATCCGCTTTGCGGTGGGGGCGATGCGAAAAAGTTGCGCGATCGGGTGCTGCGCGATCTGCGCACGCCGGTCTTATTCATTCAGGGAACACGCGATCCGCTCTGCCCGCTCGATTTGCTCGCGCAAATTCGGCCGGCCATGCCCGCGCCGAATGCGCTTCATATTGTCGAGGGCGGCGATCACTCGCTGCTCGTCGGAAAACGTGCGCTGGCCGCGGCCGGGAAGTCGCAGGACGAATTCGATCGCGAGATTCTCGCGGCCATTGCTCGCTTTGCTCTTCGTCTATGTGCGAGCCAACCCGGGAAAAGAGGAACGGTAGCGCCAGAGGAGGAAAACTGAGGCGAGACCCACTATGGCAGCCATGGGAAGCCCGCTGCGTTCCATGAAGATGTGGAAGAGAACGATGTTCACGATGATCGGCCCGAGAATGAGAAGACCGAGCATGGCGCTGCGCGGAATGAAGAGGAGCAGGCCGCCGATGATTTGCAGGGCGGCGACGGCTTGCAAGTATCCAGTGCTAAACATCGAGCCGATGAAATCGCCGGCCGGGCCGTTCATCGGCGGCATGGGCATGAACTGGAGAAAGGCGTTGGAGCCGAAGACGACAAACATGAGCCCGAGCAAAATGCGGACGATGAGTGTGAGAATATTCATGGGCGCGAGGGTAATGAGCGGCCCTGAAACTGCAATCAATCTTCGCTTACCATGCAGGATGAAGACGATCCTTTTCGCTCTCGCCGGCCTTCTGTGTCTCTCGAATGCGCATGCGCAATCTCCTTACACGCCGGCGGCGGGCACTTCGGAACGCAAAGCGATCATGAATGCGTTGCGCGTTCCCTGCGAACGGGACCTGCAGCAGAAGGTGATCTTTCGCGTGCAGCATTTGCGCATCGCGGGAAATTGGGCGCTCGCTCGCGTGGTTCCGCTTCGTCCTGACGGCTCGGATATCGCCTTCACGAAAACGAAGTATCGCGAATTAATCGAGGAAGGCGCTTTCGATGGCGAAGGCGAGGCGCTTCTGCGCAAGAGCGGCGGTCATTGGGAACTGCTCGAATGGCGTTTCGGCGCGAGCGACACGGAGGTGCCGCTTTGGTTCGAGAAATATCACGCGCCGGAATCGTTGAATGATTGATCCGGCCCGGAAGAGCGTGCCCGCCTCGTGAGCGGGCACGTCCTTCGCGTGCGCGGAGTCCGGCAAGATCGAGTTAACTAGAAGCCGATGGAAACGCCGGCGTAACCGGTGATGCCGGGCGCCGGTTCAATGCGGCGGGAGAAAACGCGCGAGTAATATTTTTCGTCGGTCAAATTCGAGACGCCCGCCAGGACGCGGCAATGCGGCGTGAAGTAATATTCAGTCGAGAAATCGAGCGTCCAGTAGGCGGGAATTTTAGCCGGCACGAGGACTGTTCCGTTACCCGCTGTGTCCGCCAGATTGGAATCCTGGAAGAACTGCGAGGAGACGGCCACCGCGCTCAAGCGGAAGCTGTAGGCGTTGTCTTTCCGGAAAGTGATCGAGCCTTTGTAAACGGCATCCGGCGCGAAAGCCGGCTCTTTGCCGACCTGTCCCACGATGTTGCTATCGGTGAATTCGGCATCGAGCAATTGCAGGTTGCTCGCCACGACGAGCTGCGTGCCTTCGAGCTTCGGCACGTCGAAGAGTTTAAACAAGTCGTAGGCAAATTCGCCTTCGAAACCGCGATGGCGCGTGCTGCCGCTATTGACGAGGATGGTGTCGTTATTGATGCCGGGATTGAGGGCCTGGTTTTCGGTGCGGTTATCGAATTCCATCCAGAAGAGACCGACGTCATACCAAAGACCGTCGATCGGCGTGCCGTGCACACCAAGTTCGAAGTCGAGCGACTTGAACGGATCGGACGGATGCCCGGGCGCGAACGTGGGCGAGAAAGGCGAGACGACGTCGAAGTAACGCAGCGGCCGCCAGCCGGAGGAAGCACTGAAGTAAGTTTCATTGCCTTTCCCGAAATCGTTGCCGAGGCCGATGCCCCACAGCGGGATGGTGCGATCGGCTTCCACATCGGCGAGCGGGCGGTTAAAGGGCGAGACGTTCTCATCCACTTCGACCGATTCGTGATCGAGCCGGAACGATGGCACGATGTGGAAGGCGCCGAAGCGGAAGATGTTTTCAATGAAGAACGCCTGATAATCGGCGTAGCGATCCTGATCGAGGCGGACCGTTCCGGAAGTGTCGTCGCGATTGGCGTAGAGATCGGGATTAATATATTGCTTGAAGGGGGCTTCGCCGTGGTAAATGAGGCCGCCGAAGGTGAGGGCGCTTCCCTGTCCCCAGCGATAACGGAGCCGCAGATCGACGCCACCGGTGTAGTAATTTTCCGATTGGATCGTGGTCGTAGTGGGGAAAGCGCCGGTCGCGTCAATCGCGGATGCGCTCCGACTATCGACTTCCTGATAGGTGAACCAGGCCTTGCCCTGGAATAGCCAGTCGCCCGCGAACGTGCGCTCGTGGGAAAGCACCACGTTATAGCGATCGACCCAGTCGTGGTTGTACGGCGTGTAGGTCAAATCCGGGTCCAGATCGTATTGCTGAATGGTGATGCGTCCGGGATCGCCCACGCTCGTGTGATAGGCGTGGAAGTCGAAGGCCCAAAGCTGATCTTTATCAGGCCGATAACCGAGATAGACATCGCCTTGGAATAGATCCGACTGGCTGTTATCGCGCTGTCCATCCTGCCGCACGAAACCGAAATCGGCGTGATACTCGATCGGACCGGTCGTTCCTTCGAAAACATTGTAGGTGGAATAGAGTCCGTAACCGCCGCCGACCTGCTCGGTATAGCCGGTCATCGGGCCGCCCGGGGTGGGCCGCTTGGTCACGAAGTTAATGGCCGGTGCCGGCTCCGGCCCGTAGAGCAAACTGGAACCGCCGCGGATCACTTGCACTTCGCTGATGCTTTGGGGCAGCGGCAAATAATAGAGCGTGGGAAAACCGATCCAATCGGTCATCAGCGGAATGCCATCCTGCAAGACGAGGACGTATTCGGATTCCTGCGGATTACCGAGGCCGCGGTAGCTGAGGTTGAACTGACCGGGCGTCTGCTGCTGGGTGACGAGCACGCCGGGCGCGCCGTTGAACAGCTCTTGTTGATTGTTATTAATGACGGTGGGCTGCTGATCGAGTTTGATGACCGTGGCTTTTTTCGTCACCGTGATCTGCGTTCCGGAGACTTCCTTCATGATGTGCTTGAGCTTCGGCCATGTGTCGTCCTGGATGGGCCGATCGGTCACGATAATCTCCGCCTCAGACGGCGTGGCCACGCCATTGGCGTTGGTGGCGGCTGGGTCCGGCGTATTGGTTTGACCAAGCGCGGCAGGCGCTCCGGCGAGCCCGATCAGCAGGACCAGGCAAGCGATCGATCGACATAGGCTTCCGAGAAGGGAAGCAGGGGCCGGGCAAATTCGAGCATGAATAGCGGACATAGTCGGCGGGATTACTATTTCGTCATCATGGCGGCAAGAGAAAAATTTCAGAAATATCATTGTTGCGAATTTTCCGAACAGTTGAGGAGAGGACTGAAACTCGATATGATTTTGCGGCCTGCGGAGTTACGAGCCGTTACGCGCGCTGGGTCGAAGCCTTTCCGATTTCGCAGACGGACACGGCCAGAAGCCGCGCCTTTTTGCCGGCGGTGAAGTGAATTGCTCGTTAGGCTGCGCCGCCCGCCGGCCTGAATCGGGCGCCGGGCGGACCGCCCACGCTCGTGGTTGCCAGTCTCCCTCTTCGCTCGTTAAGCTCCCTGCATGGAAACCAACCGGATCGAGGCTTTCAGCGATGGCGTGCTGGCGATCATTATCACCATCATGGTGCTGGAATTGAAGGTGCCACATGCGGCCGAGATCGAGGCGCTACGGCCGCTCCTGCCGGTGTTTCTTACGTATCTGCTCAGCTTCGTTTACCTCGGGATTTATTGGAATAATCACCATCACCTGCTGCGCGTTTGTCGCCGAATAAATGGCGGCATCATGTGGGCAAACCTGCATCTGTTGTTCTGGCTCTCCCTGTTCCCGTTTGTCACGGGCTGGATGGGCGAAAATCATTTTCAGACGATTCCCTCAGCGCTTTATGGCGGGGTTCTGCTCATGGCGGCGATCGCCTATTATATTTTGCAAAGCCTGATTCTTCTCGAAAGCGGGCGCGATTCGAAGCCGGCCCGCGCGATCGGCTCCGATGTGAAGGGCAAACTCTCGCCGCTTCTTTATGCTCTCGGCATTGGCGCATCATTCATTCGCCCGTGGCTGGCCGGTGGCATTTATGTCGCGGTCGCTCTCATGTGGCTGATTCCCGATCGGCGGCTCTCCGGCGTGGTCACGGCCCGGGCGGCCGCCTCCGATTCGGCTTCCGCAAAATGAAGCCGGTGCGTGTGGTCGTTCGTGATCGAATGCAGAACGGCTATTCTTATTGGCGGACCAAACCAGCCGGCCGCAGCTTTCGGCCGGAATTCAAACCGGAGTTCACGCCCAAGCAAATGCTCGCACTCGGCGTCTTCGGCGGGAAATACATGACCGATTGCGCGCGGGAGTTTCCGGCCAGTTGGTTCCGCCGGGCGAAGCTTTGCCCGGAGCGGCACGACGCCGAGCTCAACTTTTTTGGGGTGAACGCTTCGCAGTCTCTCGTCGTTTGGCGGGAAAATGGCTGGATTTATCCGGAAGATCCGCGCGGCTGGTTTCAGTGGTATTGCCGATATTATTCGGGGAGACGTTGCGCCGATGACCTGCGTCAGATCAAACGCTGGCGAGCGGTCCGCCGGCATCTCAGCCAATTGAAACGCCACTGTGCGGGTCGCGGTTTGGATTGTCGTCCGCGGCAACGTCAGGCGCTTCTCCATTGGGCCTACGATTCGCGACATATTTGAGCCAAATCCGACGCACGCTTTTCTCAAAAAAAGTGAAAGAAAAGTCTTGCATGAAAACGGGCCGTTCGGCAGAGTCGGCTCAAGTTCAAAAACTGTTCCAGTAAAACTGTAAACTCCTCAAGCGCCCAAAACTCTTTATGAAACGCCTCAAACTTCTCCTCCTCGCTCTCACATCGCTCGTCTTTACGAGTGGCATTGCCACGCAGGTTTACGCTCAAGACATCACCGGCTCCGTCTCCTTTTTCGGCAGTTCTACGGTCTCTGGATCGAGCGGCGCGGGAGTGACCCTCGTCGATTTTGGCAACGACTGGCACTTTATCGCTGGCACGGGCACGTATACTGCGATTCTCCCGTACACCTCTGCGATGTTTGATGGGTTCAGCTTTTCCGGCGACGGGACGAGCGCGATGTTGACCGCGCCGGACAGCCCGCTCTGGACGCTCACCTACAGCGGCATCACATACTCATTCGATCTCCTCTCGCTTTCGAGCGGCCACACCGATCAGACCTCGATGGCCTTCACGGGCTCGGGTGTGCTCCATGCCACTGGTTTTAACGATACGATGGGCAGCTTCGGGCTCACCGGTACCGGTCAGAACTACAATTTCCAACTCTCGTTCGATTCCAACAGCGTCATTCCAGAACCGAGCTCGACGGCGCTGATGGTGCTCGGCTTGGGCATTGCGGGAGCGGTCGTTTACCGCCGCCGCAAATTGGCTGCCGTTTAATCCTTTCATACTTGGCAAAGCCACCGTCGCGGACGGTGGCTTTTTGCTGTACGGACGATGCGATACTGTTACGGGTTTTTCTAGGAACGCCGGATGAAACGGACTTCCGGGCGATAAACCACCCGGACGAGCAGATCACCCCGCCCGCCTCTCTTGCTGGGAAGGCCTGCTCCTGGCAGCCGGATGACCGAGCCACGCCGAGCGGCCAGGGGAATTTCGATCATCTGACCGCGACCATCGGCGCCACGGATCGATTCTCGTCCGCCGGTTTTTGCCCGAGCCGCGCTGATGCGCAGATCGGTGCGCAAATCGAAACCGCGTACCTGGAACCGTGCGCTCGATCTCGCTTTCACCTTAACGCGAAGCAATCCTCCACCAAACGCTTCATCGCGCTGGATGCGGAAAATGGTACCGGGCACAGTTTCGGGGGGGACCAACAGCTCATAGATTTCGCCGCCTTCGGGGTTCGCCGGATCATCCACTTTCACCTGCAGCGTGATGCCGCGGAAGAAATCTTCGATGAAAAGCGGGAGGCTTTTCTGGAGCGGTGGTTGCGCGCGCGGCGAGGCGACGCGGGCGATCCCTTCGCAGGTCTCATCGTAGGCGCGGCGGAGCGCGGGGTGGCTCAAAGTTTCATAGGCAGCGTTCAATTCCTGCGTGCGCTCAACGGCCTCGGCCGAATCCCGATTCCGATCGGGATGATGCTGCTTCGCGAGATACCGATAGGCCGTGCGGATCTGGTCGGCAGAACAGTGGCGGTCGAGCCCGAGGGCGGCGTAGTGGTCGGGCGAGCGCGGCGGCATTTGCCGAAACTGTAGCCAATCTTTCCGCACCATCTTCTTCTTCTTTCGCGGGAACGCGGGGCATTTCACTGGGCTGATAGGCTTCGCCGGTGTCCAATCATCTCCTGCTCGAGCTGATCGGGTACAGCGCCTATTTGCTCATCGCGATCTCGCTCATGATGAGTTCCATCCTGCGGCTGCGCATCATCAACTCGTTAGGCGCAGTGACCTTTGTCGTTTACGGGCTGGCCATTGGCGCCTACCGGTGGCGGCGCTCAACGGCCTGATCGTATTCGTGAATGCCTGGCATCGCATTCGCATGCTGCGCACGAAGGAGTTTTTCGAGATTCTCGAAGTCAGCGCTGACTCGGATTATCTTCGCTACTCTCTCGAATTCCATCGCGCCGAGATCGAACCGATCTGGCGCAGTGGCCTCCTCAATTTGCCGCGAATCAGCTTGCCCTTTTTGTCCTGCGCGATGGGTTGCCTGCTGGAGTTTTTCTCGCCCGCGAGGAACCGGGAGGAACGTTGCGCGTGGTCCTGGATTTCGTGATTCCTGGTTACCGCGATCTGAAGGTGGGACGCTTTCTCTTCCGTGAACAGGCCGCTTTTTTTCGCGCGCGCGGCCTTCGCGAAGTGCTGGTCGCGGAAGGTGAGGCGGGGTTCAATTCGTACTTCGTCCACATGGGTTTTGTGCACATGAACTCCGGCCCGGAACCGTTTTACCAGCTTTCCTTGTAGCGGCCGTCGCTTTGGCTGGGGAAGGAGATGGCCACGCCGGGTATTTTCCCGCAGTGGCGGCATAATTCGCGCTACGTCCTAACCGATTAGCGTGTGAAGAAAATGTTGCCTCGATTCAAGAATGAGTTGCGCGTGTCTGAAGGTCCGCGAAAACCTCTTGGTTACGCCGATCTGCCGCTGACGTGGGAAGATGGAGCCGAAAGTCCGGTTCCCGGTTTGCTGCAAATTCATGGATCGCCGCACGCCGTCGAAAAATCCCAGCGCCAGACTGCGCCGGCCAAGCCGCCGGGCGGAGAAACTCTTCTCGTGGTGGAAGACGAAGCGGATGTGCGAGAATTGGCCGTCGCCATCCTGGAATCGCAAGGCTACGTCGTTCTGAGCGCCTCGAACGGCCAGGAGGCTCTCCGTGTTTTCCGCGAGCATACCCAGTCGCCGATCCAGTTGGTGGTAAGCGATATCATCATGCCGCAAATGGACGGCAAGGTTATGGCGGCGTGGCTCCGGACGACCGACCCCGAGCTGAAAGTGCTCTTTATTTCCGGATATTCCGATGACGTCATCGCCATCAAAGGCGTCTTGGAACTAGGGGTCGAATTTCTCCCTAAACCTTACAACTCATCGATCCTGAGCGCCAAGGTGCGCGAGGTTCTCGACGGGCCGCCGAGGCAGGCTCCGGCATGAGCGACGATTCGCCGAGCAGTGCGCCAACGGAAGAAATGGCGCAGGAGAGTGTTTTGCCGAGCGAACGAATCACCTGGCGAATTCTGATCCCTCTGATTCTGGCGGTCGGTATTCTTCTGGGCGCCTTCGTCTTTGAGATTGTCCGGGAGCAGAAAAATCTCGCGCTCAAGGTGCGCGAGGCTCTGGCTTAAGTCGCTTCTCCGAAAAGGCCGTTCAAAGCCGCTGAGGGGGCCGCTTTGCCTAACGAGACAAACGATCCAGTCTTATGGATGTCGCGGGCCGCGTTTAGAAAGGCCTGCCAGGCGACCAGCGCCAGCCCCGAACCAACGGAAACACGGCGAACGCCGAGATCGCGCAATTGCGGCAAAGTGAGATGTGAGTTGAAACCCGAGACCAGCACATTCACTGGTTTGGGCGCAACTTCTTTGATGATGGCTGCGATCTCATCCGCTTTCGTGACGCCCGGAGCGTAAAGGCAATCCGCGCCGGCCGCAGCGTAAGCCGCCAGCCGCTTGAGCACGACGGGCATGGGATCGGGATGATCGACGAGGAACGCTTCGCAACGGCCGGTCAGAACGACGCGTTTGTCCGCGTCATCAATGGCGCGACGCGCGGCAGCGATTCGGTCTGCGGCCAGTTTTTCCTCGTAAAGCGGCGCTGCTTCCTGCCCGGTCGAATCTTCAATCGATAGACCAGCCACACCGGTCGTTAGGCAACGAGCGACGTTGGCTTGCACCTCCTCCGGCGCATCGGCATAGCCGTTCATGAAATCGGCGTTCACTGGCAACGGCGTCGCCTCCACGATTTCCGCGATATGCGCGAGCATTTCGTCGCGCGAGACGCCGCCGTCCGGTTGTGCGCGGCAAAAAGCGAAGCCAGCCGACGTCGTGGCCAACGCGACAAAACCGATCTCTTCGAGAAAGCGGGCGGTTCCTTTGTCCCATGGATTTGGCAGGACGAAGCAGCCGGCTTCGTGCAATTGACGGAAGCGAGCAGCGCCCGAACCAGACGAAGTGTTCATGGCGAACGCTAGAGCTCGCCCTGCACTTTGGCGAGAGTGCCTGTAGACGCTTCGCTGTGCGAAGCGCGGGAATCGGCTCTCGCGCGCGAGCGCGATCAATATTGCGCTCCCGTCAGCGTAAAGGTGATTGGGCATTTCACGCGCGAAACAGTCCCCGGCTGAAAGCGCCAGCGGCGCAAGGCCGCGACGGTCGATTGATCGAGGAGGTCGTTTCCCGTGCTCGCAAGCATCGTCACGTCGCGCACGATTCCGCTCGCCGTTTCAACTGTGAGCAATGCCATTCCTTCGCCGGTAATTTTTTGGCGTCGCGCTTCGTATGGGTAGGCGGGCCGCGGCGAAAATGTGGCCAGCGCACGCACCGAACTCATCGGAAGCGTGGACGGTGCTCCAGGTTGTCGCTCAATCGGCCGTTGCGGTTTGAGCGGTTTCGATTTCGTAGGATTCGGCGTCGCTTCCGGGTCGACGAATTCCGGCGGTTCCAGCGGGGGAACGGGAGGTGGCATCTCATCCGGCAGCGTCGGCGGATCGAGCGGCGCAGTTGGCGGAAGGTCGACGACCACGACAATTGCCGGATCGGGACCGGACGGCACGAAGCTCACATCTTGCGGCGGGTGAACTCCGGCCAGCGTCACGGCGGCGAGATGAATGATAATCGCGGCCAGGAAAGCGAGCCAGGGTCGCGCCGGGTGAGTCGGTCGGTAGAGCAGGGCGTGAGTCATAAAAATTTACTCCTTCGAGGAGTAAGACCCGCCGCTGCGTCAAAACTTAATTAAATTGCCGCCACGCTCGCGACCAATCGCGCCACTTCTTCGTCCGTCGTGTAACAAGCGCAGCCCGCGCGTACGACACCATCCGGATCCTGACCCAAACGTTCGATCGCCGTCGTCGCGTAGAAGTCGCCATTCGAAACGAAAACGGCGTCGTCGGCCAGCCGGCCTGCGACATCGAGCGAAGAAATCCCTTTCACTGTGAATGCCACCGTCGGCGTGCGCGGCTCGTTAGGCGGCGGACCGAAGAGTTGGACCTTTTCCAGTTGCGCCAAACCTTCCCAGAGTTGCGTGAGCAATGCGCCTCCGCGTTTGTGCTGGAGAGCGAAGGCGTCCTGCAGGCGCTCGCGCCGCGTCGCACCTGCGCCAAAGGAGGCGAGGAAATTCACCGCGCCGGCCGCGCCGGCAATCCCTTCGTGATTTTGCGTGCCCGTCTCCGCGCGTTCCGGTGCGGTATCAGGGGAAGGCAAAAGCTTGGGAAAAGGAACGGCCGCGAGCAGATCGTGTTTTCCGTAAAGAATGCCGATGTGCGGCCCGTAGAATTTGTAGGCGGAACAGGCGAGAAAATCGCAATCCAACTGGCGCACATCCGGTAATTCGTGAGGAGCGAAGTGAACAGCGTCGACAAAAATTTGCGCGCCGACCCGGTGGGCCATTTCGCCAGCGCGCCGCACGTCGGTGATCGTGCCCAGCGCGTTCGAGGCCGCGCCGATCGCGACCAATTTCGTCCGTTCATTCAATTGCTCGCCAAAATGATCCCAATCGAGCCGGCCGGTTTCCGGAATCATGCGCGCGACGCGCACGGTCACGTCGCGTTCGCGAGCCAGCGCCTGCCAGGGCGCGACGTTGGCGTGGTGATCGAGTTCCGTGATCACGATCTCATCGCCCTTTTCGTAGCTTCGCCCAAGCGCGCGCGAGAGGTGAAAGGTGAGCGTGGTCATGTTCGCGCCGAAAACAATCTCGTTAGGCGATGCATTCAGAAAATCGGCCAGCGTCTGCCGCGCCTCCGCGATCATCGCGTCCGTTTCCACGCTGGTCGGAAACGCCCAATGCGTATTCGCGTTATGGTTGAACAGATAATCGCTCATCGCGTCGACGACCGGCTGCGGAACCTGCGTTCCGCCCGGCCCATCGAAATAGGCGACCGGTTGGCCGCGATGCGAGCGCGCGAGGGCAGGGAAAAGACGCCGGATTTCGTCGATCATCCCGCAAACTACCCGTGACGCCGTTTCTCGCGCCGTGATTTTTTGGTGTATCGTCCGCCATGTCAGACCCACGAAACGTCGCGCACGACAAAAAAGTCGAACAGGAAAAAAAACACGAAGCCGAGGCCGCCGAGGAGAAGAAGCCGGTTAAAAAGAGCGAGGCAGAACCAGCCGCGGAAGAGCCGGCGGCGCCGGAGGATTTGGAGAAATCGATGGCTGTGCTTTCCAAGCTCAAGGACATGGAATTCCATTCCCGTGGAAATATTGAAAAACTGGCGGAGCTGATTCTCGAGATCGAAGAGGAACTGAAGCAAACCGAATTTTCCAAGGCGATCGAAACGCTTTACTCGGCGCAGGACGGATTTCATTCCGGGCTGGCCAAGCTGATCGCCGATTATGAGCAGAAGTGCGAAGAACTGAAGCCTTCCGCCTAACGAGTGACGGACGCTGGAGCGCGGCGAACTGCCTGGCGGCGTGTTTGCTCGTCGGGGTGACCGCCTGTCTGGTGTGGCTGGCGCACATGGGCAGCCTGACGAACCTGGACGAATTTCACACGGCGGAGCGCTCCCGCGAAATGCTGCTGCTCGGGCCGGGAACGGTGCACGAGAATTTCCTTCCGTCGTTCGAGAAGCCGCCGCTGCAATATTGGCTTTCCGCCATCACGCTCGCGCACTGGCCGGAGCGCGATCTCGCGCTGCGTTGCTGGCCGTTATGCTATGGAGTGGGAACGGTGATCGCTCTGATGCTGCTCGCCAAAACGGTGGAGCCGAATCGCGCGTGGGTGGCGGCGGGAAGCGCCGCGCTGCTTTTAACCTGCGCACTTTTCCTGACCGAGATGGGCCGGGCTTTGCTCGATACCGGCCTCACTTTTTTCGCAACGCTCGCGCTTCTCTTTGCGCAATGGGCGCGACGCCGCCCGGTCTGGTGGCTGGCGGTGGCGCTTGTTTGTTCGTTAGGCGCTCTGCAGAAAGGTCCGCTCGTTTTGGGGTTGTGGCTGCTCGTGCTGATCCATCGCTTCGTCCGATCCGACGAACGGCGCCGGCTCGATTGGAAGTGGATCGGGCTGTCGCTCGCGCTCGCACTGGCCGGCGTGATGGCTTGGCCGATCTGGCAAATGGCGCACCACGCCATGCCGGCGCTGCGCATCTTCGGTCTGGGGGAAGCGGTGGATTTGACCGGCCCGGCCCGGCTGGGCGCGCGCCCGTATTTGGAAATTTTATTTCGGCTGACGACGGCGTGGCCGTGCGGCTTGTTCGCGCTCATCGCCGCGGTGTATTGGGCGCGTCGGCACGACCAGCCGATGCTGTCCGAAATCGCAGTCGTTAGTCTCACGATCATCGGCTTGAGCGTCCTTCTCAATTTTCGGTCGGTCCGTTATGTGGTGCCGATTCTGCCTTTGCTCTGTCTGCTCCTCGCGGCCGGCATCGCCGAATTGCGCGAACGCAAAGTTTTCATCGTGGCGACGAGCACCACGATCGTGCTCGCGCTGGCTGGTTGGTTGATCACGCAGCAAGCGTTCGATCGGCGGCGCAAGGATCACAGCGTGGAGCTGCGCGTGGCCGAAGAATTGGGTCAACTCGCGGCCGGACCAGGCCGTTTACTTTTGATCGAACCGGATAAGCACATTTTGCCCGAGCAATTTTATCTTTTCTACGGCGATCTGCGCAGGTCAGTGGAACCGATCACGCTCGGCCAACTGGCGACGACTGAGGGTGGAGCTCCGACCGGCGGCGTTTGCGCGCGAGGCGATCTCGCGGCGGTGCGCGCGCGTTTTCCGAACGCACTGATTCGTGGCGGGAGTGGCCCGGTCGTTTGCTGGCAGGCGGAGTGAAATGCGGCTAAGAACGAAGCGCGCATGAATCTCTGGATCGGCACCTCGGGTTTTCAATACAAGGAATGGAAGGGGACATTTTACCCCGAAGATTTGGCGGCGAGCAAGATGCTGCCGTATTACGCCGAGCGCCTTTCCTCGACGGAAGTGAACTACACTTTTCGCCGCATCCCGAGCACGACGACGATCGATAATTGGTCGGCCGCGACGCCGCAGCGTTTTAAGTTCAGCTTGAAAGCGCCGCAAAAAATCACGCACTTCGCCAAGCTGCGCGATTGCGCGGATACGCTGCGTTACTTTCATCAGGTCGCGTCCGGGCTGGGCGAAAAATTGGGCGCGGTGCTTTTTCAACTTCCTCCTTCGTTCAAGAAAGACGCGGCGGTGCTGGCGGCGTTTCTCGATGAGATTCCGACGGACTTGCGGGTGGCCTTTGAATTTCGACACGACTCCTGGTTCGATGACGAAATTTTCGAATCGCTTAAACAGCGGAACGCCGCGCTCTGTCTCGCCGAGAGTGCGGACTTAAGCACGCCCGTCGTGGCGACGGCTGATTTCGGTTACCTGCGTCTGCGCCGCGAAGACTACACGGAAGCCGATGTCGCGCGCTGGAGCGAGGTCGTGCAGGCGCAGAACTCCTGGAGTGAAGCCTTCGTTTACTACAAACACGAAGAGAGCGGCACCGGGCCGCGGCTCGCGGGCAAGATGCTCGAGTGCTTGCAGAAGTAGCGCATCTGTCCTCAGGAAATTGAGGCGCCTCGGTTGGCGCTCGTTCAGTGTTCCGCTGTAGCCGTCTCGCTATGCGAGACGTGAGAGCAGGGAAAGACCACGCAAATCGCTTCCCGCGTTTCGCATAGCGAAACGGCTACAGTCCGTCATCCCGAGCGCAGCCGAGGGATCCCGTGGCGCTACGCGAAGCCCCCGCCACCCTCCGAGGCGATTAGTTAGGGTGAAGGAACGGGTGCGGCGCTGGTTTCTGCCGTGGGCGAAGGAGATGGCGATGGCGGCGCCAGTTTCGTGAGCGGAAGACGAAAGGCATTCATATCCGGATTGCTAACCAGGAAAGTGCCGTCGCGTCCGTCAACATGCGCGAACCACATGCTGTTCCCATTCGACGCGCCGAGCGCCAGTTTGTGCACGGCCTTGTCGTCCGGTGAAGTGGTGAAGGTGATCGTGATCTGCGGTTTCTCGAGGCCGTGCGCGGGAATGGTCGGCCCGATCCATTGCACCGCGCGCAAACTGGCCAGGGTATTGAGCATCGATCGCACATTCACTGGATTGATCTCACCGCTGCCCGTCACCCATTTCCATTCCTCGTTCGGCCCGCGCGTGATCGATCGCTCCTGATCGGTCGTCACTGCGAGGCGATGCACTTGCTCCGGTTTGAAATGGAAAATCGCGACCTCATGCCATTGAACCGGGTTGGCAAAAATCTGGCCGAGCAACTCACTCTTCACAGCCACGATGAACGGTTCGTCATCGAGCCGCGCGTAGACGTTTCCATTTTCTTCTTTCCCAAAAACGATCGTCGCGAAGGGACGTTCGCCCGCTTTCGTCTCCGCCGTGTTTTCGGAAGCGAAGGAACTGAGCGTGACCTGAAGTTGCGGATGATCGAGTCCATACTTCGCGAGATCGGAAGCGACCGAGCTCACGAACTTCGTCACCAAAGTGCTGTGCAGGATTTCGAGCAACCGGTGCACTTCGCCCTCAGCGGCGGCCTGATTTCTGTGATTGGCGATCGTCCACTTTTCGCCATTGCGCGCGAGCACGGTTTTGGTTTTACCCGGCGCCTCGATCGTCACGCGATCCAGCATGTCGTCGTCGAAACGGATGAGGTGACGATCGCGCAAGTCGTCCGGCCGCAGCGCGAGCACGTCCTCCACTTTTTGCGCGAGCGTGTAAACGGCGTGACGCGGCGCGAAGCGCACGTAGATCTGGTCTTTCATTTTGGCCGGCGCGCTGCCGATTTGGAGCATCGCGCCTTGCTTGTCGTCCGCCGGGAAAAGGGTGATGGCGCCGCGCGGCTCGGCCAGTCCATAAGGATGAAGATCGCCATCATCGCTGGCCACGAACTGCATGATGCGAGCGGTCGTAAACTGCGCGACCAGGTCATTCACCTTTTGGTCGTCGGCCCGCGCGCGCAATGGCTTCACGATCTCCCAATGATCCGCCTTCTTCTCCAGCTCCATTTCGCCGGCCGGCGTTTTTAGCGCGAGCCGGGCCACCTGCGCGGTGGTGAGTTCGGTTAACTTGCGGTCGCGAAAATCTTCCGCTTTGCGCGCGATATCGTTGCGCACCGATTGGGCGGCGATGAAGACGTCGCGGCTGTTCTCAAAACGCACATACATGCGGCCTTCCAACGCGCCCTCTTTTCCGAAAAGAATCTCGGGCGGCGCGTTTTTGCCGAAGAGCTTGAGACGCAACTTCGGTTTCGTTAGGCCAAATTCCGTCATGCCGGCCTTGTCGCCTGCCATTTCCTTCGCCGTGATGGTGCGCTCTTTTGTCCAATCGGCCAGGTCGGAAATCAGGCCGGCGACGGCGGCGTTATCCGCCTGGTCTTTGATGGGCGTTTCCAGGCGCCACTTCGCGCCGTTGCGCCGCAGCACGGTGCGTTCGTCGCCATTCTGGATTTGAATGCCGTCGATCTGATCGCTCTCGATCTGCAAAACCTGATGCGATTGGCGGAGCGCTTCCTCGGTGTTCGGCCGTTTGCTTTCGCCAAACTTGATGAAGAGCGCCACGGCTACGACCACGGCGAGGAGAATGAGCGTCGTCTTTAGTTTCATCGTAACGAGCCCGGCTCAGGTGCGGCGTTGCCACCAAACTAGAAATCCGATGATCGCCGGAATGAGCGGCATCAAGGCGAGGACGAGCCAGTTAAAATTACGCAGCGCTGCTCCCTCGAGAGTGAAACTGAGCAACTGCGGGACTTTCGGCGCGATGCCGATCAATTTCTCGCGATTCATCAGCCAGTTCGTGCTCGCCGAAACGAAGTCGAGCGCCTGCTGGCCCTGGCGCAACGCGGCGTCCTGAATAAAGAGCGCGTTGGTCACCACGACGAGCCGTCCCGAATTGACCTCGACGCGTTCGTCGCCGCTGCCGCCTTTCTCGACCGAAGCGGCGATGGTGAGTGTCGCCTCCGAACCTTTCGCCGCGTGCGCCTGATATTTGGCCTGATCGCCTGTGCGATAATCCGGCTCCGCCCAATAGCCTTTCTCCGCGTGGAGCAACGGCGCGAGTTTGATGTTCGCCCCGCGGACGCGATCGGGTTCGAGCGTGAGCGACGAAGCGCCTCCTGGGAAAATCGCGCGCGCGTCGGCCAGGCGCTTGGTTACCGGATTATCGGGAAGGAAAAGAGCCTGCACGTCCTGGAGCAATCCGACTTCTTCGATGCCGGTGCGCACCATCGCCATGAGGCGATCGTCGTTTACGCGCACGCCGAGCTCATTGAGAAAACCTTCCAGTTTGGGAATCTGCGCCGCCGGATCGATCAACAAAAGAATGCGGCCCTGCCGCGCCCAAAAATCGCGGAGCAACTTCATCTCGCGATCGGAGAAATCGTATTGTGGCCCGGCAATCATGATCGTCTTGATCTCCGCGGGAACCGCCGGCACTTCGAACAGATTCAATTCCTGGAACTTCACGTTCTCGTTCTCGATAAAAGTTTTGAGAATGGAGATCGGGCTGTTCGGGCCGATGAGCGGTTCCTTATGGCCGGTGATGTAGCCGAGGATATTCTTGTTCCCTTCGATCAAATCCATCATCGCGGCGGTGATGGCTTGCTCGCCTTTAAAGGCCGTGATTTTCTCCGGCTCGCCCAACATCGGATTCCCGGGATCGGTCTCCGCCATTTCTGTGGCTTTGACCGACTTGCTGCGGCCTTTGTATTCCAAAATGACGAGGCTCTCGTTGCTGACGATTTTGTACTTATCGAGAATCTCTTTGGCGCGCGCCAGACTGCGTTGCGGATCGATCGTCTCGACATCGATTTTGCCGCGCGACGAATATTGATATTCGGTCAGCAAATTTTGCACGTCGCCGAGGATCGGGTTGTCGGGCGAGAAGAAAATGGTCGCCCGCACCTTGCCTTTAATCGTGGCGAGGAAGCGCTTCGTTTTGTCGGAGAGCTCGTATTTCTTGTCGCGCGAAAAATCCCAGCGCCGGTAATGCTCGAAGCCGAGATAATTCACCATCACGGCGAGGAACAGGATGAGGGCGACTTGCGCGACCAGGTTCGCGCCGATCTGGAAGCGATGGATTTTCTTCGGCTTGGCCTTGGGCGTAATTTCGTCGGGCATTACATCCTCCATTTGCGCGTTTGGAACGCCTGATACGTGAGGACCAGCATTACCACCGTCATGCTCACGTAGAGCACGATGGGGCGCGTATCGATCTCGCCGCGCGAAAGTGTTCCCATTTGTTCAATCGCCGAAAAATAACCGAGTA
The DNA here is from genome assembly GCA_038258245.1 of Chthoniobacterales bacterium. Lineage (GTDB taxonomy): Bacteria > Verrucomicrobiota > Verrucomicrobiia > Chthoniobacterales > UBA10450 > JBBSQB01. The sequence continues at coordinate 15,998 of JBBSQB010000027.1, read as the reverse complement.
ACTGCCGCGTCACCGAGCTCACGTCCTGGATAATGAAAGTGATAAGGCCCGAAAAGAAATGCAGGGTGATCACGCAGAACGAAATGACCGCCGCGACGATCTGGTTCTTGGTCAGGACCGAGGCGAAGCAGCCGATCGAGAGATAGAACATGCCGAGGAGCAGCAGCATGAGATAAGCGCCGGCGTAAGCGCCGAGCGAGCCGGCTGCAGTTTGATGCGTGACTGCCTGGAAAATGACGAAGTAGAGCACCGTCGGAATCCATAGAATGACGTAGAAGACGAGCGCGCCGAAGAATTTCGCGAGCACCACCTGCCAGTCACGCACTGGCGCCGTCATCAAAGGCTCGATCGTGCCGAGCTTAAATTCCTCGGAGAACAATCGCATGGTGATGAGCGGGAAAATCAAAACGAAAGCGAACCAGAAGAAGACCGAATTAAAAAAGGCCTCTTCGACCGTGTATTGCAGCGGCCGCGCGTTCATGAACGTGATCTGCATCGCAAAATCGACGCCGGTGATGAGAAGAAAAAAGACCAGCACGATGTAGGCGATGGGCGAGTAGAAATAACTGCGCACCTCGCGCGAGAGCAGAGTGAAAAATTTTCGCATTAGTTAGGCATTCGCGTTCATCGGTAAGACATCAGACTTCGTCGGCGTGCGTGATCTCGACGAAGACATCTTCGAGGGTGGCTTTGCGTTGGGAGAGTTCGCGCAGCGTCCAGCCGCGCGTTTTGGCCAGCCGAAAAACTTCCTCGCGCACGTCGGCGCCCGATTCCACGCGGAGAGCAAACGATTTCCAATCTTCCTCGTTCGTTGTCGTCACGTCGCGCACGCCCGTGATCTTCTTCAATTCGGCGGCGCCATCGTCCTGGCCGACTTTCGCTTCGAGAACCACGCCGCTCGCCGTGCGGATGCGGCCGAGCAAATTCTCCGGCGTGTCGCACGCTTCGATGCGGCCCTTGTTGATGATGATAACGCGACTGCAGGTCATCTCCACTTCCGGCAAAATGTGGGTGGAAAGCAGGATGGTGTGCTGTTGGCCGAGATTCTTGATCAAGTCGCGCACCTGCCGGATTTGATTCGGATCGAGACCGCTCGTCGGCTCGTCGAGAATGAGAAGATCGGGCTCATGCACGAGCGCATCGGCCAGGCCGACGCGTTGCCGATAACCTTTGGAAAGTGCGCCGATTAATTTCTTCTCCACCTCCTTCAAGCCGCACAATTCCTTCACGTCGCCGACGCGTTCGGCCATGCGGCGATGCGGCACGCCTTTGAGCGCGGCGCGGTAATTCAAATATTCCGTGACGCGCATTTCATTATAGAGCGGCACGTTCTCCGGCATGTAGCCGAGATGCGCGCGCGCCTGAAGGGATTGCTCGAAAACGTCGAAGCCGGCCACGCTGGCGCGTCCCGAAGTGGGCGGCATAAAGCTGGAGAGAATGCGCATGGTCGTGCTTTTGCCCGCGCCGTTCGGCCCGAGAAATCCCATGATCTCTCCTTTGCCCACCTCGAAACTTAGATCCTGGATGGCCGGTTGCCCGGCATAACGTTTCGTTAGGTTTTCAACTTTTATCATTCCCCGGTAAGTCCCTCAGACAACGCGAAGCGGCTTCGCGTTGCAAATTTTTCCATCAGCGCGCCATCAACGCGACACGCTCAACGCGCTGCGCGCCGCCGTCACTGCGAACAATGCCGATGGCAAAAACGACCCGGCTTCCGTCACTCGCGTGCTCGAGCAGACCGTCGATTTGTTCCACCGACTTCACGTCGTATTTACCGATGCGATAAATAACCAGACCGCGCTCGACGCCGGCGCGATCGGCCGGGCTGCCTGGCTCCACACCGCTCACCAGCACGCCGCGATTCGCGATGTAGCCGAGCGCATCGGCCAGCTCCGGCGTGAGATCCTGCAACTGCATCCCGAAAAGTTTATCGGCCCGCGTGAACTCCGGCACGCTCGGCGTCGGCTGACCTTTCGGCTGCGATTGGGCGATTTTTTTGAACTCGTTCACGGTGTCGCGCACGATGTCGGCCGGGACGGCAAAACCGAGCCCCTGCGTCGGAATGCCTTGCGGAGTGAACGCCATTTTCGCCGAGCTGACGCCGACCAGTTTGCCGTTCAAATCAATGACCGGGCCGCCGCTGTTCCCGGGATTAATGGCCGCATCAGTCTGGACGAGGTTTTTATATTCGGTGTGGCCGATGGTGATATCGCGTTTCGTGCCGCTGAGCACGCCGCGGCTGATCGAGCTGCCATAGCCGAGCGCATTGCCGACGACGATGACGGTCTGGCCTAACAGGTTGGGCGAAACATCTTTCAGGTCGATGAAAGGAAACGCGGCGTCCGCATCGATCTTGATGAAGGCGAGATCTTTCTTGTCGTCGCCGGTGATGTAATGGGCGTTGTAGGTTTTGTTGTTGTTAAGGGTGACTTCGATTTTGAGATCGGCGGCGCGTTCGACCACATGCTGATTGGTGACGATGTAGCCGGCCGGATCGACCAGAAATCCCGAGCCGAGGCTCTGCAAGGTTTGCCGAATCTCGCGCGGACGGACGCGGTAGTTGCCGAAAAATTGCGCGGCAAAATCTTCAAACGGATCGTGCACCTGCCGGCGGACGACGCGCTCGGTGTTGATGTTGACGACGGCGGGCAAAACCTTCGCCACCGCGAGCACGGCAGGCTCGGAGGCGGGGTCGGCTGTTTGCGCGAGCGCCGAGCTCGACGCGCCGATCGCGCACAGCCCGGCGGCGAGGACGACGCGGAGCGTGGGCAGATTCATCAGCGCTGCAACTAACGAAGCACCCTTCGCACTGTCAACTTGCCGCGCCGCCCAATACCGGCAGATTGATTTGGCATGAATCCCTCGTTTGCGAATCGCGGAAATCTCGACCTGATCGAGCAAAATTATAAGCGCTGGCAATCCGACCCGCGCTCGGTCGATGCCGATTGGTCCGCCTTTTTTGAGGGATTTGAGCTTGGCAACATGCCGCTGCGCAACGGCGCGAGCGCTCCGGCGGCGGACGACGCTGAGGATTGCGCCGACCCCTTGCAATCGCGGATCGACGATCTGGTCATCGAGTACCGCACGCTTGGCCACACGATTGCGTGGCTCGATCCGTTGGCGAAGAAACGGCCGGAAAATCCGCTCCTCACTTTAAAGGAACTCGGCTTCATCGAGAAAAATCTCGACGAAAAATTCTCCTCCAAATTTTTCCGCGACGGCCAACGCATGACTTTGCGGACAATGATCGCGGAACTGGAAAAAATTTACGCCGACACGATCGGCGCAGAGTTCATGCACATCCAGAATACGCGCATTCGCACCTGGGTGCGCGACCGCCTCGAATCACGCCCCGAGAAGCGCTCCGCCGCGCGCGAAGTGCAGGTGGAGGTGTGGCGGGCTTTACTCGAATCGGAGGCGTTCGAGAACTTTCTGCACACGCGCTATGTCGGGCAAAAGCGCTTTTCGCTGCAAGGCGCGGAATCGCTCATGGTGATCCTGGATGCCATTCTGCAAAAGTGTCCGCGCGACGGCATTGAAGAGATTTGCATGGGGATGGCGCATCGCGGCCGCCTGAACGTGCTCGCGAATTTCATGAAGAAATCGTTCAAGGTTCTCTTCACGGAATTCTCCACCAACTACGTGCCCGATCTGGTGGCCGGCGATGGCGATGTGAAATATCACCTCGGCTATCACACAGTGCGCGAGCTGCCGTCGGGCGCGAAAGTGGAAGTGCGCCTCTCGTCCAACCCGAGCCATCTCGAAGCGGTCGACGCCGTGGTGGAAGGGAAGACGCGCGCCCGGCAACGCATTCGCGGCGACACCAAGGAGCGGCGCAAAGTTTTGCCGTTGCTCATTCACGGCGACGCGGCGTTTGCCGGCCAGGGCGTGGTCGCGGAGACACTCAACATGTCGCAACTCCCCGGCTATAGCACCGGCGGCACGGTGCACGTGGTGGTGAACAATCAGATCGGTTTCACCACTCTCCCCGAGGACGCGCGTTCCTCCATGTATGCGACCGACATCGCCAAGATGATCGAGGTGCCGATCTTTCACGTGAACGGCGACGATCCGCTGGCCGTGCGTTTCGTTACCCAGACGGCGCTCGATTTTCGCCAGACGTTTGGGCGCGACGTGGTCATCGACATGTATTGCTACCGTCGCTACGGCCACAACGAGGGCGACGAACCTTCCTTCACCCAGCCCGATCTTTACGCGCGCATCGATCGGCGGCCGCCCGTCGCGCAGTTGTTCAAGAAGGAACTGATCGAGGCCGGCGTGTTGAGCGCAGAAGAAGCGGCCGGGCTGGAAAAGGAATTCAAGGAAGAGCTCGAAACGGCGCTCGCTGACGTCAAGGGGAAAGAGAAAAAGGAAGATGACCAGGCGAAGTTCAGCGAATCGACGGCGATCTTTCAGCCGGGATACACGGAAACGAAAGTCGACACCGCGATCAGCGAAGAGATGCTCGCTCAGATCGCGCGCGGGCTCACTCAGGTGCCGGACGATTTTGCGGTCGTGCCCAAAGTGCAACGCATCGTGCTCGATCACCGACGCAAAGTGTTCGAAGCCGGCGGGCCGTATGAATGGCATTACGCGGAGGCGCTCGCCTTCGGTTCGCTGCTCCTCGAGCAAACGCCGGTGCGCCTCTCCGGGCAGGATAGCCGGCGCGGCACCTTCAGCACGCGCCACGCGGTCCTTTACGATGCGAAGACCGGCGCGCCCTATGTGCCGCTGCTCCATCTCGCGGAAAAGCAGGCGCGCATTTGTGTCTACAACAGTTTGCTCTCGGAAGCAGCGGTGCTCGGCTTCGATTACGGTTACTCGCTCGATTATCCGGAAATGCTCTGCCTGTGGGAAGCGCAGTTCGGCGATTTCGCGAATGGCGCGCAGACCATGATCGATCAGTTCATTGTCTCGGCCGAATCAAAATGGCAGCGGCCGAGCGGCATCGTTCTTTTGCTGCCGCATGGTTACGAAGGGCAGGGACCGGAGCATTCGAGCGCGCGGCTCGAACGTTTTCTGCAGGCCTGCGCCGAGGACAACATTCAGGTCTGCAACGTGACGACTTCTGCCCAGTACTTCCACGTGTTGCGACGGCAGATGAAGCGCAATTTCACCAAGCCGCTCATCATCATGACGCCGAAGAGTCTGCTCCGTTCGGAAGCGGCGTCGTCGAAAGCAGAGGAATTTACGAAAGGGGCGTTCGCCGAAATCCTCGGCTCGCCTTCGGTGGGGCCGGCCAAGAAAATGGAGCGCGTCATTCTTTGCTCGGGCAAGGTGTATTACGACCTGCTTGCCTATCGCGCCGAGCAGAAAATAAAGAACACTGCGCTCATCCGCGTGGAGCAGCTTTATCCGTTAGCCGAAAAACAACTGCGCTCCGCCGTCCGACTCTTCCCGAAAACGGCCAGGGTGGTTTGGTGCCAGGAAGAATCGCAAAACATGGGCGCGTGGACGTTTATCGAACCTCGTCTTCGCGCCTTGCTCGGTGGCGAAATTGCCTACGCTGGACGCAATGCCAGCGCCAGTCCGGCAGTCGGCGCGCTCGCTCTGCACAAGCAGGAGCAGGCGCAGCTCATCGAAGAAGCGTTTCGCGTCTGATCCTAGAAGAGCAGTCAGCCCGCGGCGCTTGCGCAGCGTTCCCATTAAGTTGTCGACCCGGACTTTTTCTTGCGCTTACTTAGCCGGGCATGAGCATCGAAGTAAAAATTCCCACGGTCGGGGAATCCATCACCAGCGGGATCGTCTCCGTCTGGCACAAAAATTCGGGCGATTACGTGAAGGAAGGCGATGCCTTGTTTACCCTCGAGACGGACAAAGTTTCCACGGAGATCGCGGCTGAAAAATCGGGCCTGCTTCAGACCGACGTGGCCGAAGGCGCAGAAGTAAAAATCGGCGACGTGGTCGCGACGATCGACGAAAGCGCGGAAGCGCCCGCGCAGGATTCGGCTTCCGCCGCTCCCGCGAAAAAGAAGGAAGGAAAACCCCAGACGGTCGAGGCGAAGTCGCCGGATTCGGGAACTCTTTCCCCTGCTGTTCGCCGCATCGTGGAGGAGGAACACCTCGATCCGCAGGAGATTAAAGCCACCGGCAAAGGCGGCCGCCTAACGAAGGGCGACGCACTCGGCGCCGCGCAAAATCGCGATTCCAAGCCGGCTCCGGCAGCGTCGGAAGAAACCGCGGAGAGCGAAAGTGAACCTTCTGACGGTCGTTTCACCCGCAAGAAAATGTCGCCGCTGCGGCGGAAGATCGCCGCGCAATTGGTCATGGCGCAGCACACCGCTGCCATCCTCACTACCTTCAACGAATGCGACATGAGCGCGGTGCAAAAATTGCGCGCCGATTCGCAGGAAGCGTTCACGAAAAAGCACGGCTTCAAAGTCGGCTTCATGTCTTTTTTCATCAAAGCGGTCGTCGAAGGTTTAAAGGCGGTGCCATCGATCAACGGCCGCATCGAAGGCGATGACTTCATCCAAAATCACACCTTCGATATCGGCGTCGCCGTCGGGACGGAGCGCGGTCTTGTCGTCCCGGTGGTGCGCGATGCCGATAAGAAATCTTTTGCCGAACTCGAGCAAACGATCGGCGATTACGCGAAGAAAGCGCGCGAAGGCAAAATCAAGATCGAGGATTTGCAGGGCGGCACCTTCACCATTTCCAATGGTGGCGTTTACGGTTCGCTTCTCAGCACGCCGATTTTGAACCCGCCGCAGAGCGGCATCCTTGGCATGCATACCATCCAGCAGCGGCCAGTCGCGCGCGACGGCGAGGTCGTCATTCGACCGATGATGTATCTTGCGGTCAGCTACGATCATCGCGCCGTCGATGGCAAGGAAGCCGTCACCTTCCTCATCAAAGTGAAGGAAGGCATTGAAGATCCCTCGAAACTCGGGTTCGAGATCTAGCCTGGATTTTTATGGAAAAATTTGACGTCACCATCATTGGCTCCGGGCCCGGCGGATACGTCGCGGCCATTCGCGCCGCGCAGCTCGGACTCAAGACCGCCATCATTGAGAAGGACAAGGAACTGGGCGGCACTTGCCTTAACGTCGGTTGCATCCCGAGCAAGGCGCTTCTCGCGTCGAGCGATCATTTTGTGTTCGCGAAAAAAGAAGCCGGCAAACACGGCATCGTCCTCGACAACGTCGGACTCGATCTCGGCAAAATGCTGGGCCGCAAAGACAAAGTCGTGAAGACGCTGACAGGCGGCGTGCGCGCTTTGATGAAGGGAAACAAGGTCACCGTTTACCAGGGCATGGGCAGCATTACTGCAGCCGGCCACGTCACCATCAAACCGACCGAAGGCGACGCGCAGGAAATCGAATCGACGAATATCATCATCGCGAGCGGCAGCGTGCCCGTGGAACTGCCCAGCATGCCGTTTGATGGGAAGACGATCGTCAGCAGCACCGAAGCGCTCTGTTTCGAAAAGGCGCCGGAGAAATTTCTCGTCATCGGCGGCGGCGCCATTGGGCTCGAACTCGGTTCGGTCTGGAGCCGGCTCGGCTCGGAAGTGACCGTGCTCGAATTTCTGCCGCGCATCGCGCTCGGTTTCGATCTCGAACTAGCCAATCTCTTGCAACGCTCGCTCACCGCCCAAGGCATGACGTTTCATCTCGAAACGAAAGTTGAATCGGTGAAGGTGCTGGAAGGCGGACGCGCCGTCGCGAAGGCGAAAAAGGGCGATGAAGAGTTGAGCTTCGAAGCGGACAAGGTGCTCGTCTCGGTCGGTCGTCGCGCCTTTGCCGAAGGCGTGGTCGACAAGAAGATCGGCGTCGAGCTGGACGAACGCGGCCGCATCAAAGTCGATCCGCATTTTCGCACGAACGTCGAGGGCATTTACGCGATCGGTGACGTCATCGCCGGGCCGATGCTCGCGCACAAAGCGGAAGAGGAAGGCATCGCCTGCGTCGAGAATATTGCCGGGAAATCGGGGCACGTGAATTACGACGTCATTCCTGGAATCATTTACACGAATCCGGAATTGGCCGGCGTTGGTATCACCGAAGATTTTGCGAAAGAGAAGGGGATGAATGTGCGCATCGGCAAATTCCCTTTCCGCGCCAATGGCCGCGCTCTCGCCAACGAAGATGCCGAAGGCATGGTGAAATTTGTGGCCGACGCCGAGACCGATCGTCTGATCGGCGCGCATATTCTTTCACACGCCGCTTCCGAGTTGATCGCAGAGACGGTCGCGGTGATGGAATTTGGCGGCAGCTCCGAAGACCTCGGCCGCACCGTGCATGCCCATCCGACTTTGAGCGAAGCGGTCAAGGAAGCGGCGCTGAGTGTCGACAAGCGCGCGATTCATATCGGGAATCGTTAGGATGAGCGACGAGCCGAATCTTTCCGGCGCCGAGGAATATATTTCTGCGGAGATCGATCTCGCGCACGAGCTTGATCCCGAGCAGGAGAAGAATCTGCGCGCTGCGCTGGAAAAACGGGGTGGAGTGCGCCGCGATTCGCTCAGCCTGAGCGGCCAGCGCATCACCGTTTACTACGATCCGGCGCAGATGACGCAGGATGAACTGGTCGCGCTGATTCAGCAGGCGGGCGCGCAGATGAGCGACGTGCAAACGCAGCGCGCGCCGGCTGGTTCGTAGAGTGTGTCATGCACTTTACGCGTTCCGCTGTAGCCGTTTCGCTGCGCGAAACGTGGGAATCGGGAAGACCACGAGGGGCACATGCCCGCGTTTCGCACAGCGAAACGGCTACAGCGCACAGGACATGAATCCGCGTCCAGCCGAACGTGATCCGGTGGCGGTGCGTTCGATGTTCGATCGCATCGCGCGGCGTTACGATCTTGCCAATCATCTGCTCAGTGGCGGCTTCGATTTTCTCTGGCGGGCGCGCGCGGCGAATCTGGTGGCCGGTTGGCAGCCGGCGCGAGTTCTCGATCTCGCGACTGGCAGCGGCGATCTCGCGGTCGCGCTGGCCCGAAAGCTTCCGCAAGCGCGTATCACGGCCGCCGATTTTTCCGAGGAAATGCTGGCCATCGCGCGCCGAAAAGGTGTCCGCGAAACGGTGGTCGCGGATGCGTTGCAACTGCCTTTCCCTAACGAATCGTTCGATGCCGTGACCGTCGCGTTTGGATTGCGCAATATGCAGAATTGGGGCGCGGCCCTTCGCGAAATGGCGCGCGTGCTCGCGCCGAGCGGACATCTGGTGGTGCTCGATTTTTCGCTGCCGACTTCGGCGTTGCGCGGGCCCTATCGATTTTATCTGCATCATTTTTTGCCGCGACTGGCCGGGTGGCTGACGGGGGAAAGAGAGGCTTACGCCTATCTTGGCGAATCGATTGAAAAGTTCCCGAATGGCGACGCGATGTTGCGCTTGCTGGAAGCTAACGGCTTGGCCAATGCAACGGCGCGACCGATGACGGGTGGAATTGTCACGCTCTACGCGGCGGCGTGTTCCGGGTAGGGCGAATCGTCATCGCTCCGGACATTCGCGGACGCGCAGAAGCGCGTCCCTCCGATCGGGGGCGCGCGGGATCTGAGGGTGTCCGATCCTCGTTGGCTTTCCGAGCAACGTCGGAATCCGCGCTTACAGGGAATGCCCCGACTGGCCCCGAGCGTGCGGCGTTTCGAAAAACGCCCCACAGAACAGACGCGCTCGTTAGGCGGCGGCGCGGCGCTTTTGCTTCACCAGCGCGGAGGTCGAGCGCGTTCCATTGCGCGCGCCATTCCGCTTCGGCTTGACCGACTGACTGCGGTTCAAGCTTTCCTGCAAAACCTTGACCAGATCGACGACGTTGGTCGAACGCGTGGCCGCGAGCGGCTTGGACGCGATCTCCTTTTGTTCGCCTTTTGTTCGATCATCTCCAGCACCGCGTCGCGATATTCATCACGATATTTTTCCGGTTCCCATGTCACCGACATGCTGTCGATGAGCGTCTGCGCCATCTTCAATTCCTTATCGTTGATCGCGGTCGTTTTGCCGGTGCTCAACTCGGCTGGGCTCAGAATTTCGCTGGCAAAATGCATGAGCTCGAGGACGAGGAACAATCCATCCGGCTTCACCGAAGCGAGATGCTCGCGATTGCTGATGACCACTTTGGCGATGCCGATCTTGCCGGTGCCGCTGAGCGCTTTGTGCAAAAGCGTATAGGCTTTCTCGCCGCCTTTTTGCGGTTCGAGGAAGTAGGGTTTGTAGAAAAATTTGGGATCGACCTGATCAAGATCGACGAAATCCGTGATGTCGATGGAGTGCGTCGATTCGATGCGCACTTTTTCGAAGTCTTCATCCTTAAGAACGATGAAGCGCCCGCGCTCGTATTCGAATCCTTTCACGATGTCGCTTGCCGCGACTTCCTTCATGTCGGCTTCGGCGACCTTTTTGTATTTGATCGGGCTCAGATCGGCGGCGCGCAGTTGACGAAAGCTGAGCTTCTCTTCGCGCGTGGCGGAATAAACGGAGATCGGGATGTAAACCAAACCGAAGCTGATGCTGCCTTTCCAGATGGGACGCATAATGGTCGCGAGTGCGGTTATTTAAGTGACGGCTAACGGGAAGTCAATGCAGAGCCGGGATCGTGCCAGCATTCGCTCGTTAGGGATAATGCAGGTGAATGAGCTGCGGCATGTGCGGGTGGAGTATGACGATGAACAAGTCATCGTAGGCGGTTTCAGCGATTTGGATCGGCTCGGTTATGCCCAAGCCCTTGATGATCTCGGGGATGGTGTTGGAATGGCCGACGACGAGGACGTTATCCGTCTCCTCTTTTAATTTGGCGACGAGCGTAACCGTATCCTTCGCCGGAATGGTGGCGATGCCGACCATGTTCTTCCGCGCGAGCGGCAAGGCTGTCTTTTGGGTGCGCTGAAATTCAGTCGCATAAATGCCGGCCAGGCGGACATCCTTCAGCACGTCCACCAGCCTTGTGGCGCGGGCCTTCCCCGCGGGAGAGAGATCGGGATCGTTCGGCAGCCCGTTGGGACTCGGTTCGGCTTTTTCGGCGTGACGCAAGAGGAAGATGGTGGGGTCGTTGGCCCATGCCCGATTCGTTAGGCCAGCGCTCAGCAGCAAGACGAGAATGAGAAATCGCATCCGCTACTTTTGCCTCAGGTCGAATTGCTCGCTACTGATTCCTGTATGCAGCCCTTGTCTGGTCTTCATCACGTCACTGCCATCGCTGGTCCGGCCCAGGAGAATCTCGATTTCTATGCCGGCGTGCTGGGCATGCGGCTGGTGAAGAAGAGCGTGAACCAGGACGATCCTGGCACTTATCATCTTTTCTATGCGGATGCCGAGGGCCATCCCGGAACCGACCTGACTTTCTTTCCGTGGGCTGATTTGGCTCCGGGGCGCGATGGCTCTGGTCTGAGCACGGAAGTTTCGCTGGCGGTTCCACCGGACAGTCTCGCGTTCTGGAGCGAGCGGTTAGAGCGTTACGGAACGAAAATGTCCTCCGCCGAAATGCGCTTTGGGCAAAAGTCGTTGCCGTTGAGCGATCCGCACGGCTTGCGTATTGCGTTGGTCGAAAGCAAAAGCTCGTTAGGCCGACCCTTCACGCCATGGGAAGGAAGTCCGACTCCGGCCGAGCGGCAGATTCGTGGATTGGAAAGCGCGCGTTTGGTGGAAAGCGAGCTCGCGCCAAGCGTTTCTTTCCTTACCGAAGCGATGGGTTTTCATCGCGTCGGAGAAGAGAACGGCTGGCAACGGTATGGCTTGGGCGAAGGGAAGTCGGGCCAATATCTCGATCTGCGGGAAGCGCCGTCCGATCCACGCGGCGCGTGGGGCACGGGCCGCATTCATCACATCGCCTGGCGCGTGGAGGATGATGCGCATGAAGCCGAAGTGCGCGAACATCTGCTGTGCAGCGGCGCTCAGCCGACACCGGTGATTGATCGCTTCTGGTTCAAGTCGGTTTACTTTCGCGAACCGGGCGGCGTTCTCTTCGAGCTGGCCACCGATGGCCCTGGTTTTCATGTGGATGAGAAATTGGACTCGTTAGGTGAATCGCTCGTCCTGCCTCCGTGGCTGGAGCCGAATCGCGCCGCCATCGAAGCCCGGTTGCCACGACTGCGCCCACCGGTTTGATGGACGGATTTTAGAAACGGCTGCGCTGGATAAAAGGGTCGCGCCGCGCCGTTGAGCCATCTAAAATCCGAACGCGTGCCGCCCGCATCCGAGAACAATCTTCCCATCGAGATCGGACATGTTCTCTTCGTCGACATTGTCGGGTACTCGAAGCGGTTGATCAGCGAACAGACCGAGCTGCTCAAGAAGCTCACGGAAATGGTGCGCCGCTCGGAGGAAATTCGCGCGGCGAGCGGCGAGGGGAAACTGATCCAATTGGCGACGGGCGATGGAATGGCTCTGGTTTTCCGCACCGGCCCGGCGGCGCCCGTGCAATGTGCGCTCGAGCTGGCCCAGGCCGACAAGGAACATCCAGAACTGGCCATCCGGATGGGAGTTCACAGCGGCCCGATCAATGAAATCACGGACTTGAACGATCGGGCCAATGTCACCGGCGCCGGAATTAACATGGCGCAGCGGGTGATGGATTGTGGCGACGCCGGCCACATCCTGCTTTCCCAGCGCGTGGCGGATGACCTCGAGCAATATCCGCGCTGGCGCCCGATGCTGCATGATCTCGGCGAGGTCGAAGTGAAACATGGCGCGCGACTGCGCCTCGTTAATCTCTACAACGATGAGGTCGGTAACGCTGAATTCCCTGAGAAATTAACCAAAGCGCAAACCGCGGAATCAAGAGCGGGAAGCGAGCGCCACGGAAAATCGATTCTCGTGATGGTGGCGATTTTTCTCGGTGCATTCCTGATTCCGGCATTGGTTTTTCTGCCGGCTGTCCTCAAATCATGGCGGGCAAAGCCCGCGTCGACCGCTACGCCTCTGCCCGCGATTGCCGGCATTTCGGAAAAGAGCATTGCCGTTTTGCCTTTTGAAAACCTCAGTGAAGAAAAAAAGAACGCCTACTTTGCCGATGGCATCCAGGATGAGATTCTCACGCGGCTCTCCAAGATTGCCGATCTCAAAGTCATCTCTCGGACGTCGACTCAGCGATACAAAAGCAAGCCCGAAAGTCATTCCGTCATCGGGAAAGAGCTGGGTGTGGCGAACGTCCTGGAAGGCAGTGTGCAAAAAGCGGGCAACCGGGTCCGGGTGAATGTCCAATTGATCAAGGCCGCGAATGACTCGCATCTTTGGGCGGAGACCTACGATCGTGAATTGCATGATATCTTTCGCGTTGAATCCGAAGTGGCCGGCGCGGTGGCCGACAAGTTGCAGGCCACCCTCACCGGTCGTGAAGCGCAAGCCCTAACGAGTAAGCCGACTGGCAACCTGGACGCTTACGATGCTTATCTGCATGGCCTGGAGTTCGACCGGCGTTCGGAGAGCTCTCTGGATTTGGAAAAAGCGGCCCTCTATCTTGAATCTGCGGTCAAGCTGGATCCCAATTTCGCTCTGGCCTGGGCCCGCCTGGCGCGGGTCAAAGCAAATCTCTACTACCAGGATTTCGACATTACGCCGGCCACGCTCGGAGTGGCGCGCGCCGCGGTGCAACGGGCCGTTGATCTGGCTCCGGAGTTGGGCGAGACCGCGCTGGCCCAGGGTTATTTCCAATTCTTTTGCGCTCGCAATCTGGATCAGGCCCGCGCCTTTTTCGAAATGGCCCGGACCCGTTTGCCTAACGACTCGGATCTCCTTCTCGCCCTCAGCCTCGTCGTGCTGCATCACGGAGACGGGAAGGAGGCCCTCGCCTTGCAGCGTCAGGCTGCGCAACTCGACCCGCGCAATCCGCTTTTATTATTCAAGAATGCGCAAACGCTCTGCGCCCTGCGCCGATTTCCAGAAGCCCGGGCTGTCCTCGATCGTGCCCTCGAATTAAGTCCTGATGATTCCTCCCTCTTTGCCCTCAAGGCCAGTACCTACCAAGCGGAAGGCCGGCTCGACGAGGCGCGCCCATTGGTCAATCAAGTAGAGCTGAATCGCATTTTTCCTCTGATTAGGAATCTTAACTACGAGCGTCGATATGCCGATATCATCGCGGCGTTGCGGCCCTACCTCGAAAAAAATTTAGCATCGGACGACCTTCGCGTGGCTGCTCTCTATGGTTTCCTCGGACGGGCCGAGAAGGAGACGGGAGATCTGGCGGGGGCGACCGCCCATTTGAGCAAAGGACGCGATCTGGCGTTGGCTACGATCCGTGAGACCGGCGGCCCGCAAGGGCGTATCCACGCCGTACTCGCTCTCTTATATGCCGGGCTCGGGGCTAGGGAAGATGCCTTCCGCGAAGCGAATCGGGCCATCGAATTGGAAGGCGACGACGCCTATCTTGCTCCGGCGGCCCGCGAAGTGTTGGCCCGGATCGAGGTCGAAATTGGCAACCCAGCAGACGCGCTCGAGATGCTGCCGGATCTGCTCGAGGCGGAGGGCTTCAGTTGGTTTTCCTCCACTCCGTTGACGCCAGCTCTCTTGCGTCTCGATCCGATTTGGGATCCGATCCGCCATGATCCGAGGTTTCAAGCCTTGGCGGAAGAGAAACAGCCTTAGCGAAAGCTAATTCGCTGCGAAGCTTTTCCGTCCGGCAAAAATCGCGTCGCGCAGAGCGCTGGCGGCGCGGGAAAGCTGGCGCTTCTTGTTCCAGATAAGCGCGATCTCTCGCGTAGGTGGCGTCTTGCCTAACGAGCGATAAACGATCGGTCCGGCGCGCCGCGAGGTGCGCGCCATGGACGGAATAATCGAGATGCCCAGGCCGGCGGCGACAAGCGCCTGCAGGGTTTGCATCTGCGCGCTGCGGCAACTGATGCGCGGAGCGAATCCTTGCGCATAGCAAAACTGCAGCGTCTGCGTGCCGAGGCAATGGGCGTCGGCCATGAAGATGAATTTCTCGGGCTGCAAATCGACGGCCCGAATGCCGCGTTTGCGGGCCAGGGCATGACGGCGGGGAAGCGCGAGATAGAGTTCTTCGCGAAAGAGAAAGCGGACCTCGACGCGTGGATCGTCGATCGGCCGGCTGACGAGGGCGAGATCGAGTTCGTGGTTGTGGAGGGCGCGCAAGGCGCGTTCGGTCGTCTCTTCGTGCACCGTCACAGAAACGGCGGGGGATTGACGCGCGAATCGTTTCAGAATCGCGGGCAACAGGTAGGGGGCGATGGTGGGCAGGGCGGCGAGATGCACTTCACCGCGGAGTTCCCCGCGCGCATCGCGCACCTCGCGTTTCGCTTCGTGGATTTCATGGAGGATGGTTTCGGCGCGCTGGCGCAGCAACTGGCCCGCAGGAGTGAGGACGGCGTGACGATGATGGCGCTCGAAGAGCTTCTCGCCCAGCTCCTCTTCCAGTTTGAGAATTTGCTGGCTGAGCGACGGCTGGGCCACAAAGCAGCTCTGGGCGGCGCGGCTGAAGTTGCCGCTCTTGGCCACAGCGAGGAAGTAGCGGAGTTGATGCAATTGCATAGGCGCTTCCTATCCGTGGGATAGCGAGAAGGTATTTCCTTCCTATCGCAAGATTCCTACATTGACGAGAGCATTATGAAAACTCCCAACACCAAAAAGAAAAGCAATTCCGCCCGCAACGCCAAAATCGAAGAGCTGACGCCGAACTATTCGGAGCCCGCGGACACGACGCTGACGTCCAATCAGGGCGCTGCCATCAACGACACCAACAACACGTTGAAGGCGGGCGAGCGCGGTCCATCGCTTCTCGAAGATTTCTTGATGCGGGAGAAAATCACGCACTTCGATCACGAGCGTATTCCGGAGCGCGCGGTGCATGCGCGCGGCGTGGGCGCGCACGGTTATTTCCAGGCTTACAAATCACACGCCAGCCTAACGAAGGCCGGCTTTCTCACCGATCCTTCGCGCAAGACGCCGGTTTTCCTTCGTATCTCCACCGTCGCCGGCTCACGCGGCTCGGCCGATCTGGCGCGCGACGTCCGCGGCTTCGCCATCAAGTTTTACACCGAAGAAGGCATCTTCGACATGGTCGGGAACAACATCCCGGTCTTCTTCATTCAGGACGCGATCAAGTTTCC
>JBBSQB010000026.1:0-45549 GCA_038258245.1 Chthoniobacterales bacterium | reverse complement strand
CCCCCCGCTCACGCGCGCGCCTGGACCAGCCAATTTCCGCCACGCTGCCGGAAACTGCCGGCTGGCACCCTGCGCTACCCATGAAGATTCGCGACTCATCACTCTCAGACTCGACCCACCCCTTCCGAGGCTCGCGTTCCATGCTACTCTCTCAATCCATGGAAAAAGTGATCATCGTGGGAAGCGGTTGCGCTGGATTGACGGCGGCAATTTATGCCGCGCGCGCCAATCTTAGCCCGCTCGTTCTGGAAGGTCGCCAGCCCGGCGGGCAACTTTCCACGACCACGCTGGTCGAAAATTTCCCAGGTTTTCCTGAAGGGATCGACGGCCCCCAGTTGATCATGAATATGCACGCGCAGGCCGAGAAATTCGGCGCGCGTTTTTCCTACGCGGAAGTGACCGGCTTCGAAATGAAGAGCGATCATCTACGCATTCAGGCCGATGACGAATGGCTGGAAACGCAGGCCGTGATCATTGCGAGCGGCGCGTCCGCCCGTTATCTCGGACTCGAGAACGAGGAGAAGTTGATCGGCCACGGCCTCACGAGTTGTGCGACGTGCGACGGCGCCTTTTATCGCAACGTCCCGGTCTGCGTGGTGGGCGGCGGCGATTCGGCGGCAGAGGAAGCGCTCTTTCTCACCCGCTTCGCTTCGAAGGTTTACCTCATTCATCGGCGCGATAGTTTGCGCGCGTCGAAGATCATGGCGGATCGCGTGCTCGCCCATGAAAAGATCGAGCCGATTTGGAACACTGTGGTGACGCAATACGTGCCGGATGAGAAGGGTGAATTGGAGTCGGTGAAGTTGCGGAACGTGCAGACGCACGAAGAGAAAATGCTGCCCGTCGCCTGTGTCTTTGTCGCTATTGGACACGATCCGAATACGAAGGCGTTTGCCGGAAAACTGGAGACCGATCCGGACGGCTACCTGCTGGTCAATCATCTGGCTTTGAGCAAACATCCGGGCGTTTTCATTGCAGGCGATGTGGCTGATCGCGTTTATAAACAAGCGATCACGGCCGCCGGCTCCGGCTGCGCCGCCGCGATTGAGGCCGAAAAATACCTGAGCGAGATCGAGTCGGACAAACCCTGATCATTCGTTAGGCGGATCGCCGTTGAAGATTTGCGATTTCACGCAGTTCTACTCGCCGTTGAGCGGCGGAGTGAAGCGCTACGTTCACGAGAAGATCCATTACATCCAGACGGAGACGGAGGATGAGCATGTGCTCGTGATTCCAGGCGCGCGCACGGAGGTCATCGAGAGCGAGCGGTCGCGCATTTACTCGATCCACTCGCCGCTGCTCTCGCGGCGATCGCGTTATCGCGCGTTGATCAATCTGCGCGCGGTCGAGCACGTCCTCGAACGCGAGCGGCCTGACCTCATCGAATCGGGCGATCCTTATCAGATGGCGTGGAAAGCCATCGCTTCCGGCCATGCGCTCCGTATTCCGGTGGTCGGCTTCTATCATTCGCATTTTCCGGAAGCGTATCTACGGACGACCACGAAATTTCTCGGAAGGACGGCGTCGGAAATGGTGATGGATTTTGCGCGCCGTTACGTTTGCCGGCTTTATAACGAATTTGCGGCCACGCTCGTGCCGTCGCCGCGGCTTGGAGAACTCCTGCAAGAATGGGGCGTGGAAAATGTGCGGCGCGCCGAGCTGGGCGTGAACACGGAAGTTTTCCGGCCGACACCGGATGATGCTGCGGAAACACGGCGCACGCTGGGCATTGAACGCACGCCGATTTTGCTGATCTATGTCGGGCGATTAGCGCAGGAAAAAAATACGCAGAGCTTGTTCGCCAGTTTCGAATTGCTGAGGCAACGCCGGCCGGGTCGTTTTCATTTGCTCGTCGTCGGTAATGGCATGCAGCGCGATGAAGTGCGGAGGCTCGAAAAGGAGACGCGCGCGGTCACCTGGGTGCCGTATTGCACCGACTCGGCGGAACTGGCGCGCTACTACCGTGCAGCCGATCTGATGGTGCATCCGGGGATTCAGGAAACGTTTGGGTTCGTCGCGCTCGAGAGTCAGGCGTGCGGGACGCCGGTTGTCGGCGTTCACGGCAGCTACATGGACCGAATCATTTTTCATGAACAGGAAATGTGGGCGCGTGAAAATACGCCGGAAGCATTGGCCGATGCGATCGAGCAATTGAGCGGACAGGACCTGCGTGCGCTCGGCTCGATCGCGGCGACAGCAGCGCAGGAGCAGCACGCCTGGCCGCGCGTCTTCACGCATCTCTTCGCGATCTACCGCGAAGTGTGCGCGAAGTTTGGGCCGGGGTAGGAGCGTGTTTGCGTTCTTTGGCCAGCGCTCCGCGGTAGCCGTTTCACTGTGCGAAACGCGAGGGGAGGGAAGGACCGCGAGAGTCGATTCCCACGTTTCGCATAGCGAAACGGCTACAGGCTAACCAGGATGCGACTTAATGGATTGCTTAGCGGCTCGAAGCGGGCGCGGCAAAACGAGCCAGGGTAGGTGTCGGGATGCTATGACCGGAATTGGCCTTCACCTGACTGACGTCCGGCGAGCCCGTGGTCCCGCTCAAGGTCACATTAGTGCGGAAATTTGCCGAAGTTACGGCGTGGCCTGACTGGGACTTTACCTGCGAAACGTCTGGGGAGCCCACCGCTTTGTCGGCAGTGGTATCGCCGAGCAGGAAATTGGCGTTCACCGAAGTGGTCGGAAGCACTTGGGAAAGGTTGTCGGTCACATTGCTCAGCGTGACGGAAAGGGTTTGTTGATCGGCGACGCCGGTCAGGTCCACCGTCATGTCATTTCCACTAAAAGTCGGAGTGCCGGAGACGCTTCCCGTTCCGCCGGTGACCGCGGCATCACCGCTGACCACGGTATTGGTGAAGGTGAAGACGAGGGTGTGCCCCGGGGTCCCGCGGCGGCATTCCACGCCCGGTTCGCCGCTCAACGGCAGATTCACATCGAAAGCTCCCACGCCAGTGTGCGCTTTGCGCGAAACAGCGGCGTTCAGGGCCAAGGCCGGGCCGCCAGTGATGGTGAAGTTCGCGTCTGAAATATCGAAAAAGATATTGCCGACGGCTTCGACCTTCACCCGGGCTGTGTTCGTTCCTCCGCCAGGAATCGTGACCACCTCGGAGCCGTCATTGGGCGTATTTGCCGCTAACACGGTTGCAAAAGTCTGACCGCCATCCGTGGATAACAAGATGTTGACGTTGGCCGTGCTGACCGGCGCGAGCGTGGTATTAGCGACATTCCAGGTAACCGTCTGACTCGAACCACCCGCATAGGACACATTGGTGTTCGGCGACGTAACCTTGAATGGGCCGGCGCTGTTCGTCACCGTCACCGTCATGTCGGTAAACTGAGTTTGGCCGATGGTCGAACCGACGACGTAAGGATGATTATCTCGGACTGTTAAACGGAAGTTCAGCGTCCTGGAAACAGAACTGAGTGCCTCTATGTTTGCGATCGCATCCCCCCCTGGTAGCGTCGGCGTTACGAACAGACCGGCCAGGATCGTCGATAGTTTGGGCATCAATCTGGTCGGCGACGCCGTCGGGCTAAATGATAACCAGTTTGGACCGGTCGGCTTTGTAGGGCTCGCCACGCTGGCGTTGCCTGATGTTGTCGTATTGTCATTCTGCTCCCAGCAATAAGTGATGGGATCGTTCTCGGCGTCGGTCGCGGAACCGGTGAGAGCAAACGGCGTCGTGATCGGAATGGTATAATTGCTCACCGGTGCAACAACGGGGGCGTGGTTATCGGTCATGGTGGTCGTTATCGGGCAGGTCTTGTTGGCCAGGTTGGCCTGAATTTGAGCGATTGAAGTTTCGTGAAAAATGTCAATCGAGTGCGGTGCTACGTCTTGGGATGTGATGCCTGCATAACCCATGATGGTGATGCCGGAACCCACCTCCTTATTTTGCCCGGTCCCTTCGTTCGAGAAGGAAAAAGTATGATTGGCGCCCATCTGGTGACCCATCTCATGGACGACATAATCAATGTCGAAATTATCTCCCATGGGAATTCCATCAGCGGGCGAAGTAATTCCGCTCCCTTTTTGTCCGTTGACGCAAACGCAACCAATACAACCGGCGTTTCCACCACCTCCGAAAGCACCAAACATGTGGCCGATATCATAGTTGGCCTCGCCGATGTTGGCAGTGAGCGTCGCTTGCAGTTGGGAATTCCACTGGTTTAGGTTGTTTGAGTAGGGGTCTGTCGCCGGATCGTAGTAAATCACAGCGGTGGTTTGCGAAATAAGGTTGAGGTGCACGCCCAGGTCCTTTTCATAAACACCATTGCATCGGCTAAGGGTTGCGTTGAAAGCAGCCAAAACCAGATTGACCTGGCTGGAGTTAGTGGCGCCGAAATAGTTCGCATACTCGCCGTTGCAGGACTGCGCCAGACGCATGGTCTTGATCTGGCCAGCATTACTTAAAGGTTGCGCAGGAATCTGGGAGTTAATACCCGCGGCCAATTTCTGGTCCGTCGGCGTGAAGCAGGTCCAGGGCAGCTTTCCCTTTTCCCGGTGGGATTTGAATACCGAATAGATGCTGTGGTCTTGGGAATAGGCTTCAATGAATTCATCTTCTTTCTGCGTCCGGAAAACCATGGTTTGGATTCCCTGCGGCGAAATGCTCAATTTTAGAGTGGCATACTTGTCCGTGATGCCTCTACCGGAATAAGCCCGGATCTCAGGGAATCGCGCCTGTAAATCTGGTTCGAAATTGGAAGCCTCAAATACTTCGAATTGTTCGTATTGGCCGTCGGCATTTGGCAAAACAATCACCGCCGAGCGCGAAGGATTGCCTACGGTCGACAACAACTGCTGCTTTAAAGGTCCAATATTTAGATTGTAGAGCTTGAACTCCTTTGGATAAGAGAGCCTGGCCACAGCTTTGTCGGTCCGAATAGCCGCGCGGCTTTGCGTGTTTGCAGACCAATAGTTGGACTGGGCTGAGGCTTTAAAAGAAAGGCTGCTGGCCAGAAAAAGAGCCAGCAAGAGTGTGGATGTGCGTTGTTTCATAAAAAGGTGAGTTTGAGCCGATGGTCTCAGCCAGAATTTCCTGCGACGGCCCGACCACGGAATTCGCGGGGCATTTATCGCAACGGTGCGCGTCTGGAGTCAATCGTATTTTACTTTCGGAGAGGATTTTTTTACGCATCTTGACGAATTCATGTCGGGGAACGCGTAAAATGCTGACCACGGGCACCGGATGAGCCCCTTGGAGATAAATTAACTTCGGGATCGCGCAGGAAGACCCGGGTAGCATGGCCTTGAACACATCGCGATCGATTGCTCTGCCTAGCCGACGCAAAAGTTTTTTCCGGAAGTCGCAATTTTACGACGTGGAAGTTTTGCAAATTGAAGACGCTGGCGCATGATAGCGCATTCTCAAATGAGCGAGGACAAGACTTTTACCATTCGCAGTTACCACCCGTCGGATCGGGACGCGGTCCGGCGTCTCTGTTGCCAGACTGGCTTTCTGGGCGAGCCGATCGATCCGGTTTACGAAGACCGCGAGTTGTTCGCCGATTTTCTCACCACTTACTACACCGATCATGAGCCGGAATCGTCGTTCGTTCTCGAGATTGATGGCGAGATTCGCGGTTACCTCCTCGGGTCGCGCAAGCCGCTGCTCAACCAGCTCTACGCCTTCCAGCAAAACGTCGTCCTTTTCTTCCGCGCGCTTCTGCGCTACCCGCGCTACAACGAGCGCTCGCGCCGTTTCATTCGCTGGATGGTGAGCAACGGCTGGCGCGAAGTGCCGGCCGCGCCGCGCCGCGTCCCGCATTTTCACATCAATCTGCTGCCCGACGCGCGGAAGATGTCGACGACGCGCGGCTTGATGAGCGCGTATCTGAGTTATCTCTACCGCTGCGGCGAACGCTACGTTTACGGCCAGATCGTGACCTTCGAAAGCCGGCGCGGAGAGAAGATGTTCGAGCGTTACGGCTTTCGCGTTTTGAATCGGGCGGAGATCACCAAATACAAAGCCTACTATCCAGAGTCGGTCTATCTCAGCACGGTGATCAAGAATCTGGAAACGGCGGAACCGCTCTCGGCCTCCTCGCGGTCGCAAGGCTGACGCGAAACGTTAAGGTCGAATGCTGCGGGCGATGCGCGCGGCGAATTGTTCGAGCAAGCGACTCTCCGCTGCGACGACCGCATTGTAGCCATCGCCCTGGATCGGCTCGCGCAAGGTGTCGCGGCTTTGGCGAATGGTGTGGCCGTTGGCTTTCAAATGCCAGGAGACTTCGAGGATGGCGTCATCACCGCTGATGCCGTGGAATTGGCGGATGTCGGCCGAGACGGTGTAGTCGGGTTGCGCACCTGCCGGCCACGGATAAAGGGCGACGCGGCCCGAGTGCAGCGCCGTTCCTAAATCATCGGCCAGAACGCGCGCGACATTTTCCCGGAGCGAGCCGACCCAGTGCGCGTTGGCCGGAACTTCGAAACGGTTGTCGCTGCTTTGGTAAACCAACTCCGCGCGGTCGACATAAGCGGGCAGTGAAATGGGGCCGACGCCGATGTGCACGCCGCCGGAGCGATGGTCGGCTCCGGCCGGCGCCGCGCTGAGCCGGTAGTATTCCTGTGCACTGCCGCCGCAACCCGCGCCTGCGAATAAAAGAAGAAGAAGCGCGCACGCGCCGGGTAGTGACCGATGAATGGACGTTTTCAGTAACCTCATGGTTGTTTGCCTTTCGGCGGTGGGACGCCGCCCGGTTTGCCAAAAATGAGCGAGTTCGGTTTGCGGTCAAGCGTGTCACTAAAGGAACGGAGCGAGCGCAGCGTGTCGTCGAGCTGGCGCAAGGTGCTGGAGAGAGTCTGGTAGAGCGGCGATTGATCGCCGTAGCCGCTCACGGTTTTGTCGACATTTTGCAAAGTCAACTGGACGGAGCTGAGCGTGGCGCCCGCTTTATCGACAAGGGCGACGGCTTTTTCCTGCAACTGCTGGAACTGCGAAGGGTAGGTGGGCAGCACTTTGTAATCGTTGAGATCGACGACGGAATCGGGCTTGGCATCTGTCTGGAAATCGAGATCGATATATTGCTGGCCGGTCAGGAGGCTGCCCGATTTGAGCGTGGCGCGGAGGCCGCGGGCGACGTTATCGGCCATGAATTTTTGGGCGCCAGCGCGGTCGGTTTCGGAAAGAGGAGCGATGAGCGATGGATCGATCTTGATCAGGACGGGGACGCGATGCTCGGGATCGTCCGGCAAATATTTAAAGGAGATGTCCTGGACGCGCCCGACGGGGATGCCGCGGAATTCCACCGGTGCTTCGGCCTGCAAGCCGCGCACGCTTTCGGTAAAGAGCAGCAGATAGGGCAGCGGCATTTTCAGGACGAGCTTCTGCGCGTCGCTGGATGAATCGTACAAGTTGAAGAGAGCGCCATCGGAAACCGGGTCCGATTTCTGGTTAGGCGGCGGTTCGCTGAAGGTGATGCCGCCGATGAGCAGCGCCTCGAGCGTGCCGGTGCGCACCTGCACGCCGCCGGAGCCGACTTGGAGATCGATACCGCTCACGTTCCAGAATTTGGTTTGCGGCCTAACAAGATGGGCGAACTCCGCTTGAATAAAGGCGCCGAATTCGACCTGCCCGGTTTCCGGATGAAAGACGCGCGTCTCAAGTTTGCCGGCGGAGAGCCCTTTATAGAGAATGGGCGAGCCAGGATCGAGGCCGCCGGCGTTATTGCTCATGAGGCGAAAATGCAGGCCGGGGACGCCGCGCGGAGTGACGGGCGGTTGCTCGAGGCCGATAAAATTATCTTTCGTGTCCTTGGACACGCCAGGTTCGAGCGCCACATACGTTCCCGAGACGAGGGTGGCGAGACCGGAAATACCGCCCGCGCCATAGCGCGGCCGCACGATCCAAATCTGCGTGTCCTTCCGAAGCAACCGCTGGGCGGCGCTCGTCATTTGCAGCGTCACGTCCACGCCTTTGAGGTCATCGGTCAGGGTCACGCCGGAGACGGTGCCGATATTCACGCTGCGACAAAGGACCGGCGTTTTGCCCGCGATCACGCCATCGGCCGTCTCGAAACGCACGGTGATTTCCGGACCGCGCCCGGCGAAATAACGGCCGACCAGCCAAATGCCGAGCAACGCCGCGACGATCGGGAGAATCCAAACCGGGGAGATCCCGCGTTTGCGTTTGATGAGCGGAGCGATCTCCGGCTCATGATCTTCGGGCGCGTCAGGCATGCTTGTGTTTATTCGTCTGTTCGACGCGATAGGCTGCATCCCAAATCAGGCGTGGGTCAAAAGTCATGGCGCCGATCATGGTCAGGATGACAACGGCGGCGAAAGAAAGGACGGCTGGGCCAGGCAGAATCGACATGACAGAACCCAGTTGCACCAGCGCCACCATAATGGCGACCACAAAAATATCGATCATCGACCAGCGCCCAATGACCTCGGTGACGCGATAGATACGTGTCATCAAGTGCGGCCTCTTGCCTGTTTGGGCGGCGATGCAAAGCACGGCAAGCGCGAGAATTTTCAACACGGGAATAACAATACTGGCCGTGAAGATGACGATCGCAATGGGGTAATCCTTCTCCTGCCAGAACTGGATTACGCCGCGCATGATCGTGCTTTCCTGGACGCCGTTGCCGGATTCCACGCGGAGAATGGGCAGCGCGTTCGCCGGGAAGTAAAGGAGGAGCGACGCGATGAGCAGCGCCCAGGTGCGTTGTAGGCTTTGCGGATGCCGCAGGTGCAAGGTCGAGCGGCAGCGCGGGCAGACCTCTTCCTTGACGGGCGCGAGGAAGCCACAGGTGGAACAATGGGCCAGCCCGTGGCGCGCGGCCGAAGCGCGAGAGAATTCGTGATTCATTTCGCTCGCTCCAGGAGCGCCCAGATTTCGCGGTAATCGATTACCGTCACCGCCGCCATCAAGCAGACGATCAGCGCGGTAAAGGTCCAGAAGGAGGCGCCTAGACTAACGAGCGCGAGTTTTTGTAATTTTACCAGGCTGACGAGCGAGGCGACCAGGTAAACCTCGATCATGTTCCAGCGCCGCGCCTGGCGCATCCAACGCAGGAGTTGGACGGCGCCGCGCCAGCGCCGCCGATTCAGCAGCGGCACGAGCAGGTAAAGCAGCGCGATAATGATCAGCGCCGGCATGGCCACGATAAACATCCCCACCGCCACGGCGAGCGCCGGATAACCCTGCGTCTCCAGGCCGACCACACTTTGCCAGAGCGACATGCTGCTTTCGCGAAAGTCCGCGCGCATGCTCAGAAACGGGAAGCAATTCGTCAGGATAAACAAAACCGCCGACGCCATCGCCAGCGCGGTCGCCCGCACGAGCGAATTCTTGCGCCGGACGAACAGGAGCGTGCCGCAGCGCGAGCAGAGCACTTCCTGACCCACCCCCACGATGGGCGCGGCGAAAATCGCATCGCAATCCGGGCAGGCGAGATGAGTGGATGAAGCGAAGGGATGCACGGGCTCAGCAAAGACGGGACCGAGGCGGAGCGCAAACGCTCGCAAGGCTCAACTTTATGGATAAGAACAGCGGTTTTTCCGGAGCGGAAGCACTATTCAACGCCGGCCCCATTCTTTTTTGCGTGTGGATCGTAAGATTGGCACGTATCTGGCTCATTTTCCATATTCTTAATAAAAACAAACAAAAACAAACTATGATCAAAAAACTATTACTTCTTCCCGGGATTCTGACCCTCGCGGGTCTCATGATTCCCGCCCACGCCCACGCTGCCACGGGTGATATTTACGTCTCCAATACGCCAACCGTAGTCCGCGTTGGTATGGATGGGACCAAGGTGAATATCCCATCCACCATCCTCACGCCCTCCGGCACCGTCACGGATGCCCAAGGTAATATTTATGTGGCCGACACCCTCACCAATTCGGTGATCAAGATCGCGCCCGATGGCAGCCAGTCGACCGTGGCCACCGGCTTGAACGCGCCAGGCGCGCTCGCGCTCGACGGCAACGGCAATCTCCTCGTGGCCAACAAGGGCACGAATTCGGTTGTCAAAATCGGTGCGGGCGGAACGAAAACGACGCTCGCCACTGGCATCAGTAATCCGAGCGGCCTCGCCACCGACGCGAACGGCAATCTGTTTGTCTCCGCCGCCGGCACGAACTCGATCGTCAAGATCGGTTCCGACGGCACCAAGAGTAACTTCGTGACCACGGGCTTGAATGCTCCGCGCGGGCTCGCCTTCGACGCGGCGGGCAACCTGCTCGTCGCCGATTCCGGCAGCGACCGCATCCTCAGCATCTCGCCGACCGGCGCGAAAACGGTGAAGGTCTCCACGGGCCTCGACACGCCGAGCGGCGTCGGGGTTGATAGCGATGGAAATATCCTGGTCGCCGATACGGGCAGCGGCTCGATTATTAAAATCGCGAGTGATGGCACGCAGACACCAGTGGTGGCTGGTTTGATCGCTCCGCAGTATCTCGCTCAAACAGCGAGTGTGCATGAACTGATCAACATCGCCACGCGCGGCTTTGTCGCGACGGGCGAAAATGTCCTGATCGGCGGCTTCATCGTGCGGGCAGCGGCAGGGGGCAGCCTCTCGCAGACCACGGTGGTCGTACGCGCGATCGGACCTTCGCTCAGCAAGTCCGGCATCTCCGCTCCGTTGGCCGACCCGCAACTCGAACTCTACGACAGCAACGGCAAGCAGATCGCCACGAACGACGATTGGAAGGATAGCCAGCAGATGCAAATTGAAGACAGCGGCGTCGCTCCGACCAACGACAAGGAATCGGCCATCTACGCCACGTTGCCCGACGGCCGATACACCGCGATCGTGCGCGGCGCCGGCGGCACGACGGGGGTCGCCTTGGTCGAAGTCTACAAGATTCAGTAAGCAAGACCGCAAACGCATTCCGAGAGGGAGAGGTTCGGGAAACCGGGCCTCTCCCGATTTGTTTCAATCAAGGGCGCTCGGCGCGCCCGGCTGAAGAAGATGCGCGGTCCGCCGCGCGATGTTTCGCATGGCTGCGTGGCGCTGGTAGAATTCGTAGATTCCACATGCCGCGCTGTCGCGCTCGTTAGGCGCTGGCAGTTTGCTTTGCTGCCGGTTCGCAAAAAATGGACCGGGCACACAATTTCCGTCCAGGCAAAGCGGAGAACCGCCCCATGGAAAAACGGGAATGACGCCATGAGCGGCGAAGGCGGAGAAGGAGGAAGACTTCAAGATCACCTCCAGCGGCACCGTTCGCCGGTCGAGATAATCGAGCCAGCCAAAAGCGCAGGTGGCCAGGAGTTCTGAGGCCGTTTCAATTGTCACGGCCGGATGATAGGAAATCTTGAGATCGTTCAGGCTCCGGATGGCAGCGTGCGTTTCCGCCGTTTCCGTTCCGCCGATCACGAATAACTCGTTAGGCTGCACTTCGGCGGGAAGGAACGGGCGGTGGCGCGCCAAGGATCGGAGATTATGCAGCACCATCGCTGTGCCGCCGCAGATCGCCCAGCGCTGCGGATCGCGACCCGCCAATTGCGCAGGCGAAAGCGCCGGCTCGCCAAAATTTGAAGGCACGGGCTGGATGAAAATTTTCGCTTCCGAAACGAGCGCACGGAGTTGTTCCGCCACCGTGCCGCTGCTCACCACGCAATGTTTCGATAACCGGGCGACGTCGCGCGCGATGCGTTTCTGCCACGGTTGCAACCAGAAGGCGCTGTGCCGGGGCGAGCTGGTGGCATAGAGCTCGTGGAAAATGGTGAAGAGCGGAGGCTGCGCCGGTGCGCCCAGGCGTTTTAAAAAACCGGGCATCCACGTCGGGAGGCCGCGCGCTTGATAACCGTAGTTCACGTAGTGCAGCAGAATCCAATCGGCGCCCTTACTCGTTAGGCTCGCGTTCGTCTTCGGATCGATCGTGCGCACCTCAAATTCCTCCACGCATTTCGCTTCCACTTTTGGGATGGCAAAAATGGTTTGCACGCTGTGATCTCGGGCCAGAAGTCGCGCGAGGCCGAGCGCGTAATCGCCCACGCCGCCACGCGTTCCGGGAAGGCGGGGCAGAATCTGAAGCAGCGTTCTCAAGGACGATGGGCGGCGACGGCAAGCATGGCGACCAGACCAGCGGGCACAGCCAGTTCGTGCAAAATCCAGTCGCACGCCGCGCCGCTCTCCGCGCGACCGAGCCCTTCTCCAGTCGCCTTGCCGAGCGCTTCCTTTTTTGTCCACGCGCGCAGAAACGCCGCGCGCTGGCTCGCCCGGTCCGGCAAAGTGCGCCAGGTCTGCAATTCGTTAGCGGAAAAAATGCGGGCCGCGAGTCCGTCGAGATCACGTCCTCCGCTCAGAGCATCGGCCGATTCGATATCGACTCCCACTTCGCGATCCAGAGCGAGAGCGAACAACGCCCAGCCCGATGTGTGGGAAAGGTTGAAGTGTAAATGCGGGCCGTTCCCGGTTTCGCGCACGAGCGTTGGTTTGCCATGCTCGCCTTTCTCAAACACGGGTGACACCGCCGGCCGATTCAGCTTTTCGCCGAGGAGATGACGGAGGTAACCGCGCGTGGCGATCTGCCGTTGTCGATCGCGCGGAAAGAAGAACTTCTCCGCATGCGCCGTTTCTTCGGGGTTGAGCAAGGCGCCCAGGTCTCCGAATTCCTCGTCGGTAATTTCATCGAGATGCGCGAGCCAGAGATCCACTTCGTGCTCCGGTGAAGGGAGTTTTCGCAAATGCCGAAATGCGTTCGCGCGTCTGAGTCGCGGCAAAGTCGCGCTCTTCATTTTAAAGTCCGTTCCATCGTTTCGGCCAGATCATCGACATGCGCGGTGATGCACTCGAGGTGGCTCCCTTTCAACGGATGCACCTGCACTTGCGGCGCGAGCTGTTGCCACGCCGCGCCCAGATGATCGCCGCGATGCAACAAATCTTCCGATAGTAAAACCGCGACCGGGCCGGCATAAGGTTGCGGCTGATATCCGGCCGACGCCCAGACGAATGCCGAAGGCATGTCGCGCTCCTGCTCCAATCCCGTTTTCGATGGCGCCGCGGTGGACTCCGCAATCGGTCGCGCTGTGAGAGACGGCAGGCGATTGAGAATCTGCCGCCCGATCAGTCGCGCTTTCATCGGCCATTTCATCTCCATCCACATTGAGAATTGCGTCCGGCGCAGGGCCCACTGCCGGAAATGTTCGATCTGCGTTGCCTGATCCCAATGACGCACACGCGCGACGTTAACCGACAACCGTCGCAGGGCGGCCAGTGCTTTGTCTTCCGGCGCGGCGTCGATCAGCAGGAGCATCTCCACCGTTTCCCCACCGGCGACAATCTGTTGCGCCAGCTCGTATGCGACGAGCGCACCGAGACAAAAACCGCCGATGATATACGGGCCGTGCGGCCGCACCTTGCGCAATTCCTCCAGGTGCATTGCCGCCATTTCCGGAATGCTCGGCGCTTCCTTCAGCATCCGCACATCCTGCGGCGGCATGACGTAAAACGGCTGATCGGGACCGAGCGCGCGCGAAAGTTTGAGGCTGTAAAAACCGCCCCCGGAAAGGTCGCCGTGAAGGTAAAAAAACGGCGTCCGCGCACCGGTGTCGTTGATCCTCAACATCGTCGCCGATTCAGTCATGGCGGCCCGCGCGATTTCGCTGGCCAGCGTTTCGATGGTTGGATCGCGGAAAAACGCTTCCGGAAAAATTGGCTGGCCGCAGGCGACTTCGGCACGATGCAGCATGCGCAAAGTGAGGAGCGAATTGCCGCCGAGCGCGAAGAAGTTGTCGCGAATGCCGAGCTCGTTCAGGCCGAGAATTTCCTTCCAGATGGTGAGCAGTTGCAACTGCAAGCCGAGATAGGGCCGCACGCTTTCCGCCGTCGGTGTCGGCTCGACCGGTGTCGGAAGTGGCCGGTCCGCGATCCATCGCACTTTCGCGACCAAAGCGGAGAGAGGCTGCTCCGGTTTCGCCAGCGCGGCGCGCAACAATTTTTCGTAATCGGCCAGCATCGTTTCCATGTTCGTCCGATTGAAACGGGCGCTGTCGTAAACGATTTCGAACGTCGCGCCGCCATCGATGACCTGCGCCTCGAGCGGCGAGATTTCGCCGCCGCGGACCGTAAATGTTTCCTGCGCTTTCCACGAAAAGCTGGCGGGAATTTCCATGAGCTTCAGTCCGTCCAAAGCAAGATCGAACGGTGTAGCGCTGGTGGCCGCTGCCTCTTTGATCGCCTCAGCTGTCCGCCGCACAAACTCGCGAAAAGTCGGATTCCCAGCGAGACGCGCACGCACCCAAAGCGGATTTTCCATCGGGCCGACGATCGTGGCGCGGTCGCCGCGGCTGCGCTCCGGATTTGGGGAGAGGGTGAAAAACTCCTGCTCGCTGGAGCGGGCGTGCCAGAGAGATTGCCAGAGCGCCAGAAACAAGGTGCCCGGCGTTGTTTGCTCCTTCTGCGCCAGTCGATGCGCAGCTTCGATTAGATCCCGCGGCCAATTCTGGCGCAGCCGTTCGATCGTTCCCTTGCGACTCGTTAGGCAAAGATCAGCCGGCGAGGTGGCGGAAAAAGTTTCGGCTGGTTTGGCGAAGCGATCCGCGGCCAGTTGCTCCTGTTCCCAGACCGCGTAATCGGCGAACTGCCTCGGAACTTCGCGCAGATTCGGGTGACTGCTGCGGCCGAACGCCGCATAGGCCTCGCGTAACTCCTGAGCGACCAACTCCGCGCTCCACGAGTCCGCGACCGCACCATGGAAGTTGAGATGGAGTTGATTTTCGGAGGCGGCCCGCGTGAGCAGTTCCAGGCGGAAGAGCGGGCCGCGGGCCAGGTCGAACGGCGCGTTATTCGGCCGGCGCGAGATGCCGAGCTTCCGTTCCGGCGCGACGATTTGTTGCAGCTTCCCGTCCTTCAGGCGGAGCGAAGTGCGCAGCGCGTCATGCCGCGCCACCACGAGATCGACCGCTTTCTGAAGCGCCGCGTCATTGATCGATCCATCCAGTTCGAGAAAAGTCGTTAGGCAAAGATCGCCTCGGTTGGTCGTCGGCATTTTATCGAGCAACCAAAAGCGCCGTTGTGCGAGTGATGCCGGAGCAACGGCTTCCCGCCGCGGGCGCGGAATAATCGCCGGCAACGCGGCCACGGTGGCCGGCGCGCCCGTCCAACGAGCGACCGCCGCTGGATATTTTTGCTGCAGCAGCTCGGCCATCGCCGCGACGGTCGGCGCGTGAAAGAAAATGACCGGCGACAAGCGTTCGCCGAGAGCGTCGCTCAAGCGATTGACGATGCGCAGTCCGGCCAGGGAGTGACCGCCGAGATCGAAGAAGTCGTCGCGCACGCCGACTTTTTCCAAGTCGAGCACGGTCGTCCAAATATCGGCCAGCTTCTCTTCGAGCGGCGTGCGTGGCGCGACAAAATCGCGGGCCGATTCGTCGCCGGCGAAATCAGGAGCGGGCAGAGCGTCGCGATCGAGTTTCCCATTGGGCGTGCGCGGCAGCGCGGGCAACGGAACGATGGCGGCCGGCACCATGTAGTCGGGCAATTTTTCGCGCAAAGCTTCGATCAGCGCGGGTACGCTGGCCGGGCCGGTGACGTAGCCGACCAGCCGTTTGTCGCCGTGCGCATCTTTGCGAACAACGACCACAGCGTCGTTCACGTTCGGTTGTTCCTTCAACGCCGCCTCGATCTCGCCGGGCTCGATCCGAAATCCGCGCAGCTTGATCTGCTGATCGGCGCGGCCCAGAAATTCAATCGCGCCATCGCTGCGCCAGCGGGCCAGGTCGCCCGTGCGATAAAGGCGCGCGCCTGGTTCCTTTGTGAAAGGATCGGCGACAAATTTTTCGGCGGTTAACTCGTCGCGCCGCCAGTAGCCGCGCGCCAGCCCGTCGCCACCGAGGTAAAGTTCGCCGCTCGTGCCGATGGGCACCGGCTTCCGGTTCGCGTCTAATATATAAGCAGTCGTATTGGCAATCGGCCGGCCGATCGGGATGGAAACATCGAGCGGCGTCGCTTCGTCGATGGTGTGGCAACACGCGAACGTCGTGCTTTCCGTCGGGCCGTAGCCATTGATCAAACGAGTTTGGGGCAGCGCGCGGCGGGCTTTTCGCACATGCGCGAGTGAGAGAACGTCGCCGCCGGCCAGCAACTGCCGCAACGGTCGCAGGTCGTCCAGTCGTTCATCAACCATTGCGTTGAACAATCCGGAAGTGAGCCAAAGCGTGGTCACACCGTGACGCGCGATGGCCTGCCCGATTTCTTCGAGCGCGGGCGGCGCCGGCGACATGAGCGCGAGATGTCCGCCATTGAGCAGCGCGCCCCAGATTTCGAAAGTAGCGGCATCGAACGAAATGGGAGCGAGCTGCAAGAATATCTCGTTAGGCGAAAAGGTCGCGTAGTTGGTGTTGCGGACGAGACGAACAACCGCGCGATGCGGGACCGCGACGCCTTTTGGTCGGCCCGTCGAACCGGACGTGTACATGATGTAAGCGAGATCTTCGGGCCGGCTGTCCGTCTTGAGGTTGGCGTCGCTTTCGCTGGCGAAGTTTTCGCGGGCGATCGGCAACAGGCGATCGCCCGTTTTTTCCTGCGTCAGAATGACCGGCATCTGCGTGTCGTCCATCATCAGGCGCAACCGCTCGTCCGGGTAGGCGGGATCGAGCGGCACGTAAGCACCGCCCGCTTTGAGGATGGCGAGCAGCCCGATCACCATTTCGAAAGAGCGCTCCATCCAAAGGCCAACCGGCACATCGCGCGCGACGCCGAGCTTTTGTAAACGATGCGCGAGACGATTGGCGCGCGCGTTCAGTTCCGCGTAGGTCAATTGCGCGTCGCCCAAGAGCAAGGCGGCGGCGTTGGGAGCGCGAAGCACCTGTTCTTCAAAGAGGCGTTGGATGCTCGAAGCGCGCGGATAATCGGTGCGCGTTTCGTTCCAGACCGGCGACGGTAATTGTGCGTTCGTTAACTCACACACACGCGTCTGCGGCGCCGCGGCGATGCGATCGAGCAAGCTGAGCCAGCGGCTTTTCAGCAGCGCGATGGTCTCGCGATCGAAGAGGTCGCTATTATAAATGAAGCTGCCTCCCAAACCTTCGACGCGATCGTCGAGGCCGAGCTGAAGATCGAATTTCGACGTGCCGGTTTCGACATCGAGATGCCTGAAATCCCAACCGGATGGCAGCGGATCGAGCGGCGGCTCCACGACGATGAGCGCCTGCACGAGGGGCGAACGACTGCGATCGCGTTGCCGCGCAAATTTTTGCACGAGCAACTCGAACGGCACTTCATCGTGCGACAGCGCGCCGAGGGTTGCAGTACGCACGCGCGCGAGCAGTTCCATGAAGGATTTGTCTTTGGAAAACGAACATCGGATCGGCACCGTGTTCAGAAAACAGCCGAGCAACTTGAGCGTTTCGGCGCGGTTGCGTCCGCTGCTCACTCCGCCAATCGCGATGTCTTCCTGCCCCGTGTAACCGTGGAGCAACGCCGCGAACGCAGCGACCATCGTCATGAACGACGTCACGCCTTGCTCCTGGCTGAGCGTTTTGAGAGCGGCACTCGTGGTCGGCGAGACTTCGAATACTTCCATCGCGCCGGCGTAAGTTTGCACGGGCGGCCGCAGGCGATCGGTCGGCAGATTGAGCGTGGGCAAATCGCGCAGCGTGCTTTCCCAATACGAAAGATGCGCGGCCGGCATTTCCTGCCACTTCCGGCGCTGCCAGGTTGCGTAATCGGGATACTGAATGGGCAGCGGTTCGAGCGCGGGCGTTTTGTTTTGCGAGAACGCTTCGTAGGCGGCGATCAACTCCGGCAACAGCACGCGGTAGAGCGAAAAGCCGTCGAAGATGATGTGATGAAGCGTCAGATAAATCCGATGCGCTTCATCGGCCATGCGGACGAGACGCAGGCGATACATCGGCCCACGCGTCAGATCGAAGGGCTGGCGCGCATCGGCGGTGGCGAGACGCAACGCTTCTGCTTCCGCCTGCGGGTGATTGCGCAGATCATGAAACGGAAGTTCGAGGCGCGCCGGCGGCGGCTGCACGAATTGCACGCCTTCTTCACCCTGCCACGCGAACGTCGTCCGCCACGCTTCATGCCGGCGCACGATTTCGAGGAAGCTGCGTTCGAACGCAGAAACATCGAGCGCGCCGTGCCGATGAATCGTAACCGGCTCGTTGTAGATCAAAGAGGCGTCGGCCAGTTGCGCGTGCAGCCACATTTGCTGTTGGCTGAACGAGAGCGGCGCGGGGCCGCCATCGGCGCGCGGCGGAATGGCGTCCGTCGTCGTCGCGGGTCGCGCGCGGGCACCGCGTAAATATTTTTGGAGAAGCGCACGTCGGGCGTCGGAAAGCCCGGCTGTCGCTGTCTCGTTAGGCTCCATCAGCTCGCGGAAAAAGTGACCGGCAATGCCGTGAGACCGCGGAGCCCGGAGTTGTCACGCCAGGTAAGCGGACCGGGAACCAATTCAAGATTCGGCAAACGACGCAGCAAGGTGGCGAACGCGATTTGTCCTTCCATTCGCGCGAGCGGCGCGCCGAAACAGAAGTGGCTCGACCAGCCAAAGGCGAGATGCTTGTTGTCCTTACGCTCGAGCTGAAGTTCGTCTGGCTCAGGGAACCGTTCTGGATCGCGATTGCCCGCGGCCATGATCGCCATGACGGCCTGGCCTTTGCGAATTTCTTTGCCACCCATCTGCACATCGGTGCGCGCGATGCGCCCGGTGTGCTGGCTCGGGCTTTCGTAGCGCAGTAATTCTTCGACGGCCGGCTGGATCAACTCGGGATGATCGCGCAGATGTTCGCGTTGCGGGCGATTGCGCAGAAGCGTGAGCAGACCGTTGCCGATCAAGTTGGTCGTCGTTTCCTGGCCGCCGACCATGGTGACGATGCAGTTGGCGACGATCTCTTCTTCCGTTAGGCGATCGCCGTCGAGTTCCGCCGTCATGAACGAATGGATGAGACCTTCGCGCGGATGATCGTGCATCTGCGCGATCGCGTTTTGGAAATAGTTGACGAGGTTGTTCGTGCTCTCGAGCACGCCGGCCATGCGGTCGGGGTTATGTTGGAAATTGCCGAGCATCTCCGCGAAATCGGCCGACCATTTCTTTAACTTCACGTGATCTTCCGTCGGCACGCCGAGCATTTCGGCGGTGACAATGGCGGGCATGGGCGCGGCGAAATCGGCGATCACATCCATGCGTCCCTGCTTTTGCACTTTATCGAGCAGCGCATCGGCGATTTCCTGAATGTGCGATTGCAACGAGCGCACACGCTTCGGTGTGAACGCGACCGAGGCGAGCCCGCGCAGACGCGTGTGCGCCGGCGCGTCCATGAAGAGCATCTGCTTCACCATCACCTTGGCGATTGGGTTGAAGCCTTCGAGGCCCATGGCCGAAAGTTGCGCGGGCGTCGGCGTGCGATCGGCTGAGAAGGAATGAAGAACGTTGAGGACATCGGCGTAACGCGTCACCACCCAGGTATGCATGAAGCGATCCCAGTGAACCGGATCTTCGGTCCGCAGTTTTTTATAAAGCGGATAGGGATTGGCCAGAACTTCCGGTTCGAGCAATCGAACAAGACTCAGGCTGGAATCGGTGCTGCTCATCCTGCGCTATTGTCTGCGTCTTCAATCGGCGCAGCAAGCGCAGCGGCCACTTCTTCTTCGCTCATGGCGTTGAGCTGGCGGGTGAGCGCCTCCTCTATCTTCACGGACAATTGCTCCACGGTCGGAGAATCGAAAACGTCGAGCAGTTTGAGTTCCGTTCCGAAAATGCCGCGCACGCGGGCGATGATCTGCGCGCCGAGCAACGAGTGCGCGCCGAGATGGAAGAAATCGTCGTGCACGCTTACGCGCGGCAATTTCAAAACTTCGCAGATGATGCCGGCGAGGGTTTGCTCCACTTCCGTTCGTGGCGCGACAAAATTTTCTTCCGTGCTCGAAGCGATCGCTGCTGGAGGCGGCAGGGCGTCGCGATCGATCTTGCCATTGGCGGTTAATGGCAACGCGTCGAGCCAGACAAAAATGGAAGGCTCCATGTAATCGGGAAGCCGCTGGCGCAGCGCCCCGCGCAGCGATTGCTCGTTAGGCTTGGAGCCGTTTGCGGGAACGACGTAGGCGACCAGCCGTTTGTCGCCCGGTTCGTCTTCGCGTGCGATGACCACGCTCGACTGCACGGAGGATTGCTCGGCGAGCACCGCGTTGATTTCCCCCAGCTCGATGCGGTAACCGCGAACCTTCACCTGATCGTCGATGCGCCCGAGAAAGGCGATTTCGCCATTCGTTAGGCGCCGGCCCAGGTCGCCAGTGCGATAAAGCCGCGCGCTGCGATCGCATGGATCTGGCACGAAACGCTCCGCGGTTAAATCGGGGCGGTTGCGATAGCCGCGGGCCACGCCGGCGCCGCCAATATAAATTTCGCCGGTCTCGCCTTCCGCCACTTCGCGGCGTTGCGGATCAAAGAGACGGATATCCATTTGATCGATCGGCCGCCCGATTGAGGGGA
Organism: Chthoniobacterales bacterium; assembly: GCA_038258245.1. Lineage (GTDB taxonomy): Bacteria > Verrucomicrobiota > Verrucomicrobiia > Chthoniobacterales > UBA10450 > JBBSQB01. Next base: position 25,154 of record JBBSQB010000026.1, on the reverse strand, counting down.
CGCCGCTGCCTTCTGGCGCAACTTCTCCCGAAGTAGTCACGACCGTGCATTCCGTCGGCCCGTAATTGTTGATGAAGGCAAAAGGCAGACCGCGCGGCGGACGGCGATGCAGCGTGTCGGCGCCAGTAAGGAGAAAACGCAGCGGCGTCTCCGCGCTCCACGAAAGCGCGAGCAATTGTTCGGCGATGGCTGTCGGCACGAAGCTGATCGTGATTTCCTGCGCGATCAGCCAATCGCGCAGCGCTTCGGCCGACATGCGGGTGGCGTCATCCGGCAGATGAAGCGAGGCGCCGATGGCGAGATGCGGCCAGATTTCCCAAACGGCTGCGTCGAATCCGACGCCGGCTTGAAACGTGGCGCGCGTCGAAGCATCGAGATCGAAAGCACGCGCGTGCCACGCGATCAGGTTCGCCAGATTGCGATGTGTGATTTCAACGCCTTTCGGCTGACCGGTGGAACCGGAAGTGTAAATAACGTAGGCCAATTGATCGGCGCCTAACGAAGCAGACAGCGCTGTCGACGCGGCGCGCGAGATCTCCGTCCGCTCGTTTTCCAAGACAACGGCCTGCCCGAAATTTCCGGCGAACTGTGCGCGCGTCACGACCAAGGCAGCGCCGGATTCCTGCGCGATAAACTGAAGCCGTTGCGCGGGATGCGCCGGGTCCATCGGCAAATAAGCGGCTCCGCATTTCATCACCGCGAGCGCCGCAACCACAAAATCGAGCGACCGCTCGAGGCAAAGGCCGATGACAGCATCCGTTCGCGCACCACGCGCGGAAAGGTGTTGGGCGAGCTGATTGGCCTGGGCTTCTAGCTGGCCGTAGGAAAGCGATTGGCTGCCATAAACGAGAGCCGGCCGGTTCGGGTTTTGCTGCGCTTGAGCGGTGATCAAATGCGGGACCGGCACGGCCTGGTCGGTTGAGGCAGGCGATTTCTTATTGAGGTGATCGGTCGTCATGTCGGGCCAGGAGGGCGGCGCATTCTGCAAAATCTCACTGTGTTGCATAAAGAATATTCACTTTTTAGAGCGGCATTTGTGCCGTTCGAGCGACGGAGGGCGAATTGTGCTAGGTTTAATTTCTCCTCAATATCCGTAAATGCCATGATCACTCGCCAACACCATTTCGCCTCGCTGGTGGCGATCGCTTTCCTGGTGGCGGCATTTCTGTGTGGCACCGCGCCGAAGGCGAGCGCCATTATTCTTTATCGGTCTGGCGATCCGACCGCGAATACCACCGCGCCGACCGGCACGCTGGCGAACAGCGGCTGGCAATGGGAAGGAATTTTCGGCGATTATCTCGGGACCGCGATCGCGCCGCATTATTTCATTACCGCGCAGCATATCGGTTTCGCGGACGGGAAATTCACCTATCGCGGCGTGACCTATAACACGCTGGCCCACTTCGACGATCCGGACAGCGACCTGCGCATCTTCCAAATCGACGGAACGTTGCCCGATTACGCGCCGCTCTTTGCCGGCAAGAGCGAGGTCGGCGAACATTGCGTCGCCATCGGCCGCGGCAAACAGCGTGGCGGCCAGTTGAATGTAAATGGCGCGTTTCGCGGCTGGAATTGGGGCGCGACCGATACGGTGCAGCGCTGGGGCGAAAATACGGTCGCCGCCATCAAGCCATTGCCGCCCGGCGGCGACATGGTTTATGCAACCTTCGACAAGAACGGTTTGCCTAACGAGTGCCATCTGGCCAATGGCGATTCCGGCGGCGCGCTCTTTGTCGATGACGGCGGCGTCTGGAAACTGGCCGGCATTCACTACGACGTGGATTCGGTTTATACCAGCCCGCAGCGACAGGGCATTCTTTTCGCCGCCATTTTCGACGAGCGTGGGCTCTATGATGAGAACAGCAATCTCATCACCGGCGACGCGCCTGTCCCCTCCGGCTTTTACTCCACGCGCATCGCTTCGCACATCGCCTGGGTTGACAGCATCCTCGAGCCGCGCCTCGCGAACATCGCCGCGCGCGCCACGGTGGGCGGTGGAGATCAGGTCGCGATCGCTGGCTTCATTATCAACGGCACCGCCGGGCAAAAAGAACGCGTCATCATTCGCGGTCTCGGGCCTTCGCTGCAGGCCAATGGAGTGCCCTTATCCTCAAACCTGCTCAATCCGGTGCTCGAACTGCGCAATTCCGAAGGAACCCTCATCGCGGGCAATGACAACTGGCGCAACAGCTCGCAGGCGGCGGCGATCGAAGCCACTGGCCTGGCGCCGAGCGACGACAGCGAGGCGGCTATTCTGGCCAATCTCCCGGTCGGCGCTTATACCGCCATCTTGCGCGGCGCCGGAGCGGCCGGCGGCATTGGCCTCATCGAAGTTTACGATGCCGACGTTATCGGGCATGCGCGCCTGCTCAATCTTTCGGCGCGCGCCAACGTCGGCACCGGCGACAATGTCCTCATCGGCGGGTTGATCGTGCACAGTTCGCAGCAATTACTGATACGGGCGATCGGTCCCGATCTCGCGAACCAGGGCGTGCCCGCTTATCTGGCGAATCCAAAGATCGAACTTTACGATGCGAATGGCGCGCTCACTTCCGCGAACGACAACTGGCACGACGCGGCCAACGCCACCGCCATCAGCGCGACCAATCTCGCCCCGGGAAACCCCCTCGATGCCGCCATCCTCTTCTCGCCCAAGCCCGGCAATTACACCGTCATCGTGCGCGGCGCGAGCTCGTCCCAGACCGGCGTCGCTCTCCTCGAATCCTACCTGCTCCAGTAGAGCGCCCTCCCGCCTTCCTGCTATAATGGCGGGATGTTCGAGATCAAAGCGCGCAACAAGATGGTCGAGCGAGCCTTGCTCGTCGGCGCGTACCTCGATCCAGCCACGAAGCCGGAAGCGGAGAGTTTGCTCGAGGAATTAGTCGAGCTGGTCGACACGCTTGGCCTGCCCATTGTCGAGCGGCGCCTGGTGCATCATCGCGAGATGCATCCGCGTTATCTCATCGGCTCCGGCAAAGCGCAGGAGCTTTGCGATTTTGCAAAGGAACACCAGTGCGACGTGATCGTTTTCGATAACGAGCTGAGCCCGTCGCAGCAGCGTAATTGGGAGGAACTGGCCGGCGTCACCGTGGCCGATCGCCAGGAAATCATCCTCGATATTTTCGGCGCGCGCGCCCACACGCGGGAAGCCCGCATCCAGGTCGACCTCGCGCGCATGCAGTATTCGTTGCCGCGATTGACGCGCGCCTGGAGCCACCTCGGGCAACAAGGCGGCGGCATCGGCGCGAAAGGCGAAGGCGAAAGCCAGCTCGAACAGGACAAGCGCAAGATTCGTCTGCAGATCGATCGCTTGAAACGCGAGCTCGTCGAAGTGCGCAGCGCCCGCGCCACGCAGCGAAAAGATCGCAAACGCGCGCCTGTTCCAAATGCCGCCATCGTCGGCTACACCAACGTCGGCAAGTCCTCGCTGCTTCGCCGGCTCACCGGAGCCGAAGTGCTGGTGGAAAATAAATTATTCGCGACCCTCGACACGACCACGCGCAAGGTCGCGCTGCCAAACAAACAACCGTTGCTGCTCACCGACACCGTCGGTTTCGTCCGCAAACTGCCGCATCAACTGGTCGAAGCCTTCAAAGCCACGCTCGAAGAAGCCACCCTCTCCGATTTTCTCATTCACGTGCTCGACGCTTCACAGCATGAAGTCATGGAATTTTATAACACGACCAAGCGCGTGCTCGACGAGCTCGGCGCCATCGAAAAACCGACGCTCATCGTCTTCAATAAAATCGACAAGGTGACCGATCCTTACGCGCTTCCGGCCTTGCGTCGACATTTCCCTGAAGCCGTTTTCATTTCCGTGCAGACCGGCGAAGGCCTCGACGAATTGATCGCGCGCATCTCCGAGTTCGTCGCGCACGGCACGCTCGCGGTCACCTTGCGATTGCCCACCGCGCGGCAGGATTTGCTGGCGCGTCTCCATCGCGAAGGCACCGTCGATGAAGTGACCTACGAACCCGATTTCACCTGCGTTACCGCCACCATCCCGAATCGCTCGCTCGAAATCTTCACGCCCTTCCTCGCGCTTTCCAATTCCGCGGAGATTGATCAAGCTGCCCCTGCTTGAACCGAAGCGCCCCGAACGCGAACCATTCCATTTTTTGGCAACGCAGCCTGTGCGTGGGAGCCGCTCTCGCGGCATTTCTGGGCAGTTGCGCTCTTCTCCAATTCGTTCTGCCCGAGCCGCACGTGGATGGCTTCAGCCAAAAGCTCGATTTCCTGCGCGAGCATGGACGCGACACGGATACGATCTTCATCGGATCAAGTCGCTTTTACCGCGGTATTTCTCCGCGCGTTTTCGACGAAGAAATGACGGCGCTGGGCCGGCCGACCCATTCCTTCAATTTCGGATTGGACGCGATGATGCTGCCGGAAAGCGCTTACGTCCTCGATCGCGTGCTCGCGCAGAAACTGCCTCATCTGCAATGGGTGTTCATGGAGCTCGACGACCTCCATCTCAAACCCTGGCCTGCTCATCGCGGGACGCAGCGCCTGCTCTACTGGCACGATTGGGAACGAACGAAAAACCTGCTGAGCAAGAGCGGTGATTGGAGCGAGAAGGAGAAGTTGAAGCGTCACCTCGCTCGCGCCTGGGAGTTGCGCGAGTTCATTAAACTCCATCTCAAGGAATTTCTGCGGCGTGCCACTAACGTCGGCGCCGGCGCCACCCTGGCCGCGGATCGCCTCGATCCATCAGCACAGGATCAACCAGCGCTGGGGCCGGACCATGACGGTTTCGGGCCGGCTCGCAGTTCCCTGCCGCCACGACAACGCGCGTCGTATCGGAACGACATTGCGCAAGCCGCGCGCGCTCCCGTCGGCCACGCGGCCGATCGTTACGCCGAGAAAGTGTGGAAAGATTGTGCGGCACGCGTGCGCGATCATGGCGCGACTCTCGTCTTCATCGTCCCTCCGGCTTTTCCGATTCGCTCCGTCCGCTTCGCCAAGGAAGCTTCCGCTCCCGGCCCCGTCCTCGCCTTTGCCGATCTCCATCGTTACCCCGAATTGTACCGCACGCAGATGCGATCGGATCCTGATCACTTGAACGAACAGGGCGCGAAAATCTTCACCCGGCTCGTCGCCGAAAAGTTCGCTGGCGAGGTGGCTGATAAACGAATTCCGTAATGCTCTTCGTCGAGTTCCGATTTCTCTGGTTTTTCCTCGCCGTCTTCGCCGTCTATTGGACCCTGCGTGGCAATGTCCCGCGGCAAGTCTGGTTGCTCGCCTGCAGCTATGCGTTTTACGCCGCGTGGAACTGGAAATTTCTCTTCCTTCTCATCGGCTCGACGCTGCTGGATTACGTCGTCGGTCTGATGCTCGGTCGCGCGCAAAAGCCGGCCGCGCGGCGCGCCTGGTTGCTGCTCAGCCTGACCGTGAACATCGGTACGCTCGCCCTCTTTAAGTATTGCAACTTCTTCATCCTGTCGGCCGCCGGGCTGCTGTCGTGGCTCGGCCTGCCCACCAGCATGAGTACGCTCAATATCGTCATTCCGGTCGGCGTCAGCTTCTACACTTTCCAATCGATGAGCTACACCATCGAAGTCTATCGCCGCACGCTCGCGCCGGTTTCCAATCTCCTGAAGCTGGCCTTCTTCGTCAGCTTTTTCCCGCAACTGGTGGCTGGCCCGATCGTGCGCGCCACCGCGTTTCTGCCGCAACTGCGTTCCGCCCGCACGTTCGATCGCGTCGATGTGCGCGGCGCCCTCGTTCTTTTCCTGACCGGCTTCATCAAAAAAGCGTGTATCGCCGATGTGGTCGCGCCGGTGGCCGATCGCTACTTCGCCGCTCCGCAAAATTTCACGGCGGCCAGTGCCTGGATCGCGGTGCTGCTCTACGCCATTCAAATTTACTGCGACTTTTCCGGCTACACCGACATGGCCATCGCTTGCGCGCGTCTCCTCGGCTACGAACTGACGATCAATTTTCGTTTCCCCTACTTCGCTCGCAACATGGGAGATTTCTGGCATCGCTGGCACATCAGCCTCTCCACCTGGCTCCGCGATTATCTTTATATTCCGTTAGGCGGAAACCGGGGCTCGCGCTGGTTTACCTCGCGCAACCTGATGATCACGATGGTGCTGGGCGGCCTTTGGCATGGCGGCGCCTGGACCTTTGTCATCTGGGGCGCGCTGCACGGGATCGCGCTGGTCATCGCGCGGGAATGGAGCGATCGAAAATCGCAAGGCGACTGGCTCGCGCGCGCGATGCGCTGGCTGGCGTGGCCCTTGACCATCTACATCGTCTGCGTTGCCTGGATTTTCTTTCGCGCTCCCGATCTCCATCAGGCCCTGCTCATCGCGCGCAGCTTCGTCTTATTCCAAAATCCTGGGAAGATCAGTTTGCCAAGCTGGATTTTTCTGGCGATCGCAGTGCTGACGGTCGTGCACTGGTGCAATTCCAGGGCGTTGTTTTCTCGTTGGTGGCGCGGCGGGCCCGATATGGCTTTCGCCGCCGGCTTTGGTGGTGCGGTGTCGCTCGTCCTCTTATTTATCCCGGCGCATTACGCGCCTTTCATTTACTTTCAATTTTAACGAGCGCTCCTCCTTGCGCGGCTGCATCGCTTCCCGAAGATGCGGCCCCGACTGCGTTGGCGGAGTCAGGGCTTTGGTGAGCCTGTAGCTGGCTGAGCAGCCTCGCTTAACGCGAAGGTTTTCATGCAGGCGTCGAACAAGGGTTCCATCTGCGCTGCGTTGCTGGCGGGCGTGGTGCAGGTGACGATGATCTTCTTCTTTTCGGGTCCGGCAAAAAAATACATGAACTGCGCGAGGGCTTTCCCTTTGAGTTCGTTCCCCAATTTCAGTTTCCGCCCGGCCAGTTGAGAATGGGTCTGAAATGGAAGCTCGTTTACCACCTTTGCGGTGGGCGCCAGTTTAGGAAGCGCGGCAAGGTTCGCATCCACATAGGCGCGCAGCGTGCCGTTGTAAGACTCGCTCGTGGTGACCATGTTGCTTTCGAGATCGCTGGCCGCCGGCGAAGCAACCATCCCGGCGGTGGACGGCGGCGCGGTTTTGCGCTCCCAGCCTTCCGGCATGCGAAATTGAAAATTCCTGTCGGAGAAGACGACCATTTCGCCGGGACGAAGCGCCGGAGTTTTTTTGCGTCCGGCCGTCCGGTGAGTCAGGTATTGCGTCACCGCGAGGATGACGAGGGCAAGACCGACGAGGGCAATGATGAAGCCCCACAGCCGTTTCATCGCGCCAGCCTAGGGAACACAACGGCGGATGGCAAAATGAAACCGGCGAACCGGGTCCTGGAGTGGTGTGCGCGTTTTCAGCGATGATTACTTCCTGGGAACGCCGCTGGATGACGTTGGTAGGGCGCGACCGCCGGGCGCGCCGCCGTTGTGCGTGACTAGACCAAAACACCCACATCGGGCGGACGGCCCGACGGTCCGTCCCTACCAAAGTAAAAGCGAAGAGCTAGCCGAGCGGCGCCCGCCGCTTGTGCCATTCGGAGCTCTGCTCGTAAGCGTGAGCGACCTGCAAAAGGCGCGCTTCATCGAAAGCGCGGCCGAGCAGTTGCAAGCCGATCGGCAGCTCGTTCCCATCCACGCTCGCAAAACCGCACGGCAGACTGATCCCGCAAAGGCCGGCCAGGTTCGCGGCGTTCGTGAAAATGTCGGCCAGATACATTTGCAACGGATCGATCGCGTGTTCGCCAAACTTGAACGCCGGGGTCGGCGCAGTCGCCGAGACGATGGCGTCGACCTGGGCGAAGGCGCGCGCAAAATCTTCGCGAATCACCTGCCGCACTTTTTGCGCGCGTAAGTAGTAAGCGTCGTAATAACCGGAGCTGAGCACAAAGGTGCCGAGGAGGATGCGCCGCTTCACTTCCGCGCCGAAACCTTCCGCGCGTGTCCGCGCGTAGTGATCGAAAAGATTCGACGGCTTTTCGGTTCGATGGCCGTAACGCACGCCATCGAAGCGCGCCAGGTTGGCCGACGCTTCCGCCGTCGCGATAAGGTAGTAGACCGCGATCGCGTAGTCGGTGTGCGGAAGCGAGATCTCGATCGTCTCTGCGCCTAACGACTGCAATTGTCGCACCGCTGCCTCAACCGCTCCTTTGACCTGCGGGTCGATTCCTTCGCCGGCAAACTCTTTCGGCAAACCGATCCGTATTCCGCGCAAATCCCTTCCGAGAGCCGCGAGATAATCCGGCACCGGCTCAGGCAGGCAGGTCGAATCGTTTGTGTCCGCTCCGGCGATCGCTTGAAGAAGCAGCGCGCTGTCCCGCACCGTCCTGGTGAGCGGACCGACCTGATCGAGCGAAGACGCAAACGCCACCAGACCATGGCGCGAAACGCGACCATAGCCGGGCTTCAATCCGACCACGCCGCAGAAGGCCGCCGGTTGCCGAATGGAACCGCCGGTATCCGAGCCGAGCGCACCAAACGCTTCGCCCGCCGCAACCGCCGCGGCCGAGCCGCCGCTCGAGCCACCCGGCACGCGTTCGTGGTCCCATGGATTGCGCGTCTGTTGCAACGCGGAATTCTCCGTTGAAGAACCCATGGCAAACTCGTCCATGTTCGTCTTCCCCAGCGGGATCGCCCCCGCCGCCCGCAATCTTTGCACAACGGTCGCATCGTAGAGCGCGCGATAGTTCTTTAACATGCGCGACCCACAGGTGAGCGGTTGATCCTTCACGCTGATGTTGTCCTTCACCGCGATGGGCACGCCGCCCAGTGGCAGATCGACATTCGCGTTTTTCGCTTCGCTGAGCGCCTGCTCAAAATCGAGCGAGAGATACGCACCGATCGTCGGATCGATCTGCTCAACATGCGTCCGCAGTGCCTCGATCACTTCGCGCGGGCTGACTTCGCGGGCACGCAGCCGCTTCTGCAAACCGGCGATGTCGAGCGCTCGCAAATCCGCCGCCGTCATTCGACGACTTTGGGCACGATGAAAAGTTGCTGCGCGGAGCGCGGCGCCTCGCGCAAGACCTCTTTGCTCGTTAGGCCAGGACGCGTTTCATCTTCGCGAAAGACATTAAAGATGGGCGCCGCATGCGCATTGCTCTCGATGCCAGCCACGTCCACTTCGGATAATTTCCCGGCGTATTCGAGTACGCGCCTTAACTGTCCCTGGTAAAGTTGCGTTTCGTCCGCCGTCAATTCCAGGCGCGCCAGGGCCGCCACCGCGGCGACATCGAGATCGATAGCCATCTCGTTAGGCTAATCAGAAAGGCAGATGGGTGACCAGCCAAAGGAGGGCGGCGGCCAGCGCGATGACGAGCACAATGAAAATGATGCGTCCTTCGCGACGCTCCTTCCGCATCGAACGGCGCGGACGCCCCCGCCCATCGTCATCGCCATAACGTTTATCCTGCAAAGCGATGGCCACATTAAGCCGGCTGCTCCCTTCGCTCGCCCGATGAAGAATTTCCTCGCGCTGGCGGCGCGAAGTTTCTTCTGCCACCCGCGGCGCTTCCTCAATCATGCGCTCGAGCTTTTGCATCTGCTCGCGCAACTGCGATTCCTGCCGGGCGAGGTCCTGCTGTTTTTGATTAAGCGGCGTGGACGTTTTTGAAGATCGGCGAGCCATGGGCCTACTGGACTTTTGCCGTCATCCAAAAAAAGGCGAGAAGGCCGAGCATCGAGAAAAAAATGATCGGCAGGCTGAGAGCCAGACCGATGAGCATCCATTCGGTGAAGCTGCGGATGGTCCCGCCGCCCCGGAGTTCGGGTGCGACTTCCGGCAAGCCCACCTCGCCGCTCGCGTGCTCGCTGGCCTGCAATCGGCTGCGCTGCTGGCTGTATTCCGCGCGCGAATCATCGACTGCGCTCAGGGCGCGGCTCAATTCCTTGTGCAAATCGGCCGAGTTCCAGCTCTTCGGATCGATTGATTCGAGCAACTGCAAATGTTGAGAGAAACTTTCGCGGGTGGCGCGTAGCTGTTCGAGCTTCTTCTGCGAATCGTAAGCTTCCCGTTCCAGAATCACGAGCGAGCGCGTCAGTTTGTCGGTCATGTCGGCGCGGCCGTGTTCGAGTTCCTCCTGCCGCCGGCTCAATTCCTCGAGCTCGCGCTTTTGTTTCTCGATTTGTTCCTGCTGGCGTTTGAGCTGGAGCAATTGCTCATGCGCCTTCTGGACTTGGGAATCGAGATGTTCGGTCGAGACCGCGTCTTCCTCGTTGAGTTCGAGCATTTGTTCGATTGGTCGGATTCGTTCGGCCATGGATGTTTTGGGAAAGGCGGCGTGGTCTTAATCGTGTGCGCCGCGCCGCGATGATATTAGCGGCGTCACTTTAGAATTCCACAAGTTTTGCGAGGGAGTGGTTGAATTTTGCACATCGAAAAAACGCCGACGCGTTATCGGCCAGGCATCATTTCGACGAGCCATCCTTTGAAGTATTCGGTTTCGGGAAGGGTGGGCAAAACCGGATGATCAATCGCTTGTTCGAAGCGCCGAAGCCGCCGCGCCGAGCGACGCGCGTCCACGAGCGCGTCCCGCAACATTTCGCCGAACGCCTCCGCGCTCACGTGATGCGAGCAGGAAAAAGTCGCGAGCATTCCGTCGCGTGCGAGCAAATTGAAAGCGCGCACATGCAGCTCGCGGTAGCCGCGCATTGCTTCGTGTAGTGTCCCTTTCGCTTTGGTGAAAGAGGGCGGATCGAGAATGATCAGATCGTATTGCGCTTCTCGCTTTTCCGCGCCTCGCAGGAATTGAAAGACATCGTCTTCGATCCAGCGCACCTGAAGATCATTGCGAGCCGCATTCTCACGAGCGGCGCGCAAGCTTTCCGCGCTCGCTTCCACCGCGGTGGTTTCGGCTGCCCCGGCGTGCGCGCAAGCTAACGCGAAAGCACCCTGGCTGGTAAAACAATCGAGCACGCGCCGGCCCCGCGCGTGCGCCGCGACGACTTCGTAGTGCGGGCGCTGATCGAGATAAAATCCTGTCTTCTGCGCCTCACGCAGATCGACCGCAAACCGAACACCAGCAATTTCGAATTCCGCCTCCGCGGCCACGCCGCGCAGGACGCCACTCGTTAGGCCCAAGCCCTCTGCTCGACGGATCGGCGCATCGTTTCGCTCGATGATATTGGCAACTCTGAGGACCGCGACCAGCGCATCGCAGATCAAATCTTTTCGCTGGTCCATCGCCAGAGTGAGCGTTTGCAGGACCAACTGATCGCCGTAACGATCGACCACCAGGCCCGGCAATCCATCGCTCTCGCTCCAAACGACACGGCAAAGCTTCGGATCGACACCGCGCCGCTCGCGGTATTCCACCGCCTGCGCGATCCGCCGCTCGAAGAAATCGAGATCGAGCAGTTGCTTCCGGCGCGAAAAACGGCGCGCCACGATCTGCGATTTGCTGTTGTAGATCGCGCTGCCGATCAAGCGATCGCGCCCGTCCTTGAGCGAGACGACGTCGCCATCGACCGGCTGGCCAAACGCCTTCAGCACTTCGCCGCTGAAGACCCAATCGTGTCCGTGCAGAATGCGGGCGCGCGGTTTTACAACAAGGCCGGCCATGTCGGGAAAAAGTTGAGAGTGCGAAGTGAAGAGTTGAGAGTCACGGGCCGTTCCTGTCACGATAGAACGCTCGAACCGATCGCCATGCAAACCACGCTCGAACTTCCTGGGATTAATAAACTGCGCAGCGGCAAAGTCCGCGAAGTCTTCGATCTGGGCGAAACGCTTCTCTTCCTCGCGACCGATCGCCTCTCGGCCTTTGACGTCATTCTGCCCGATCCGATTCCGCACAAGGGCGCGGTGTTAAATCAAACGTCGGCTTTCTGGTTCAAGTGCCTCACCTTCGCCAAAAACCATTTCGTCACCGCGGACTTTGACGAGTTCCCGAATCGGTTGCGCTCGTTTCAGGCTGAATTGGCCGGTCGCTCCATGATCGTGAAGAAAGCGAAGCCGCTGCCCGTGGAGTGTGTGGTGCGCGGTTATCTTGCTGGCTCCGGTTGGAAGGAATATCAGGAGACGCGCTCCGTTTGCGGAATCAAACTGCCGGCCGGGTTGCAGCTCGCCTCGGAATTGCCGGAGCCGATCTTCACGCCCTCGACCAAGGCCGAAGCGGGGCACGATCGGAATATCGATTGGGCGGAATGCTGCGCGATGCTCGGCGAAGAAACCGCGCGACGCGTGCGCGATCTCAGCCTCGAACTCTATCAGGCCGGGAAAAAACACGCCGCCGAATGCGGCATCATTGTCGCGGATACGAAATTTGAATTCGGCCTCGCCGGCGAGGAACTGCTCCTCATCGACGAATGCATGACCCCGGATTCCTCGCGCTTCTGGCCCTCCGATTCCTACGCGCCCGGGGAAAGCCCGCGCAGTTTCGACAAACAGTTCGTGCGCGATTATCTGGAGACGCTCGATTGGGACAAGACCCCGCCCGGCCCGTCGCTCCCGCCGGAAGTGATCGAAAAGACCACGGCCAAATACTTGGAAGCGTTTCGCCGCCTAACGAGTCGTGAATTGGTCTGACGCCCTGCCTGGCCGCTCAATTAAAGTGTTACTTGGAATAGGGCGTATTCCGAGTTCGAAAATATCTCAACAATCGAACTCGGAAGAACCGAGGGAACATTTTCCGACCGCTTGTCGAGAATAATAAAGCGAACGTCAGCCTCTTTCAATATCTCGTCCCGTATTCGTCCCAGCTTCCAACTCCGCCAGAACATCTTTTCCGCCTTTGCTCTTTCCAGGAAATCATTTTTCGAGACGAGATACATGGCGAAGTAGCCGAGCGGTACTCGGCACTTAGTGAGCGCCAACACGGGACCGAGGAGATTCTTACCTGGCAACACAACATCTCCTGGCCGTGCCTCTTGCTTCAGGTGGGCGAGGGCCTCGACCACATCTTTGCTGTAGCTCTGATTCGCTGAGTTGGTTGAGGATCCATGGACTCGATTAGGATATCTCTCCAGTAAGAAGTGCTGCACGGTGGAGGGAATGCTCAGGGCTATCGCGGCCGTGGTCAGCGTGAACCCGACTACGGCGCGACTTTGTCTTTTGATAACGGAACGGCGACAGAGTTTTTGAAGGACCTCAACCGAAAAAAGCCACATCACGTATTTACTTTGAGCGAGAAACCATGCGCTATTATTGTAGGCGTTGACGCTGTCGGCAGGCACAATCTGGACCATTAACGTAATAATGACGCCCGTGACGACAAACAGTGCCAGAACGAAGCGCAAACCGGACGGGCCAGTCGGTCTGACGATGGCTCCCAAAACTCTGGGTATGCCCAGTATGCGCAAGCCAAGACAACCGATAAGGTAGAGGGGCAGGGCAATCGCGGCGAAAGCGAAGCTATTGGCGAACCAATTCTTCATGCCCATCGCTGTCATCGCATTCGAGACATAGGTCCAGGGGACAAATGCGGTTACAAAATGGGCTCCGCCGCGGTTATGCAAAAAGACGGACAGGACGAACGGTATGGTGAGAATGGCCGTGAGAGCGGCGACCCGAAACAAATCAAGAGCCTTGAACACCAAACCGTAGATAATAGCTCCGATGCCAAGGCAGCACATGATGTGCGCCGCGGTAAACAGCTTTACCTCGACGAGGCCGACAAATAGGACGGTGGAAAGGATGAGCCACGCCGTTGTGCGTTCGCGCAGGTATCTTTGAAGGCAAAAAAATCCGGCGAAGAGCAGTCCAAGCGCGGGAAGCATCGCATTGATATAGAATAACGACAGAACGGTCGGGACTTTGAAAAAAAAGATCGACCAGTCCGTCTTTTCACCCAAGAAAAAACCAGGCACGAATGAAAAATCTTCGCCGAAAAAAACCAGAAAGGCGACCAGGGCGCCGAAATATCCGGAGTTGAGCCATGCACGAGCGAAACAAAAGACGCTCAAGATGGAAAGAGTAAGAAACAGGGCCGGCATGAAACGGAACAGGAGATCTTCGGTCGGCAACCCAGTCGCATTCGCGAACATCGCGACCGCGAGATCCATCCCGTAATGATAATTAAGCGGCTGCCCGGCAAAGACCGGCGCCTGGGGCGGGATGGAGTGAGTTAGCTCATTAGCTACGGCCAGATGAAAGAAGACATCGTAAGCGGGATAGATCTTGATCGTGCCGTCCTTCTGTAATGTCAGGTTTGTGCCGTATTGCGGGAGGAAGGCCAGCAGGCCTATCCCAAGCGCGATAATGCCGGCCAGCAAGAACCCCGAACGATCTGGCGGAGGTTTTTCAATGTCTGCCTCCGCCGTGACGAGGGTGGCAGATTCGGTCGCCTGCGTTTTCGCCGGATCGCGTGCAGGAAGAGGAACAACGTTAAACTCGTTACGGGCCAGAGAAGATAGAGCCGCCCTTGATGGCCGAACCCCATTAGCCAATAAACGAGCCCGCTCATTAAAAGCCCTACGGAGGAGGCGAGACAGACATCTTCCAACGGGCTCAGCTTTCGCTTCAGGAAAAGGAGCAGGACCTCTCCCGGCAGATAGGCCAAGCCGGCCACTGCGAGGAAGAACAGACCGGTGGCAGAAAGAAAATGCATATCAGAAACGAGTTTTACGCCGTATCGAGCGGAAACGTTCTTCGATTATGCTGGCAAAGCAAAAGAGACATTTGCATATGGTTGCGGCCATGGGATCGAACCGAAGCATCTGCGTGATCATTCCAGTTGCGATCAAAATTCGCTCAACGCTCTCATCGATCGCCATCGGCCAACCTTGCAGAAGATCAGTTTGAGAAAACCTCCGCCAAATGTCTCGAAGTTTACCGTAGTCTCACGAATGGGGAAACTGTTCAGGTGGCCAGCGGAAAGGCGAAGAAATTTCTGCGCGGTCCCTAATGTTCTTTCGGTTCGCGCTTCTCCTTGCTTTTGGAGTCGTCGCGCTGTTTTCGAGCGTCCTCTTTCGCGGCGAAGTGATTTTTCCGCATGACAACGGGCGGGAAGTCGGGAATCCGTGCGTTCTTGCAGATGAGACGTGATAAACTGTCTCGGCCCGGTTAAAGGTACTGTCGTGTCATCTCCGCAAGCTCATTCAACTACGCGTTCACTTTCTGTCGTCGTCGCGGTCTATAACAGTGAGCACTCGCTGCCCGAGCTTATGCGCAGGCTCAATGAGACCTTACCGAAGGTGGCCGCCTCTTTTGAAATCATCCTCGTCAACGATGGCAGCCGTGATCGCAGTTGGGGGGTCATCGGCGAACTGGCAGCCACTTCCAGTGCGGTTCGCGGGATCAATCTGATGCGCAACTACGGGCAGCATAACGCCCTTCTTTGTGGAATCCGCGCCGCGCGCTTCGACTTGGTGGTGACGATGGACGACGACTTGCAGCATCCACCCGAAGAAATAGCGCGCCTTCTCACTCGGCTCGATGAGGGCTGCGATGTGGTCTATGGAGCGCCAGAGGCGGCGCATAATGGTTTCCTGAGAGGGATCGCTTCGCGCCTGACTCGTTTCGCGCTGCAGGCGGCAGTCGGGCCGGAGGTAGCGAAGAACGTCAGCGCCTTTCGCCTTTTTCGCACTCAACTCCGGGACGCGTTTCAAAACTATCAGACGCCCTCCGTCTCGATCGACGTATTACTGACCTGGGCGACGAGTCGGTTTGCCGCGGTCACCGTGCCTTTCCATCCGCGGCACTCGGGAAAATCCAACTATACTTTCGCCAAGCTCCTGCGACATGCCTTTGACATGATGACTGGTTTCAGCACCGCGCCGCTGCAGCTCGCCAGCCTGGTCGGTTTTGCCTGTACTTTGTTCGGTTTGGGCATCTTCTTTTATGTGCTCGGCCGTTATCTCTATCAAGGAAGTGTTCCAGGCTTTCCTTTTCTCGCTTCGATCATCGCCATTTTCTCTGGTGCGCAACTCTTTACCTTGGGAGTCATGGGTGAATATCTTGCCCGAATGCATTTTCGTTCGATGAAACGTCCCGCCTACGTGGTCCGCAAGGAGGAATAGGGGCGCAGTCTTGTTATGGCGGCGCTGCAGATTTCAGACTTGGGCAGAGATCATCTCGATCGGCTTCGCGGCCTTGCCTCGGAGAGCTTTTGTGGGATTCCAGGGAGGACGACGAAGGAGATGGAAGCGCTCTGGCTGGATGAGATGACGCAACTTCTGGAAGACGAAAGCACGTTGGGGCTTATTGCGCAAAACGACGGTGTGGTGCTTGGTTTTACTCTCTGTCGTCCGTCGCCTTGGGAAAGCAGGCTCCTGGAAAAATCGATGTGGACGGCCCGGTTTCTGGCGATTGAATCCAAGTCCCGGGATGCTGAGTTTGTCGCTGGGAGTTTGATTGCCCGCCTCACTGATCGTTTGCGCGCGCGCGGGGCGGAGTTTCTACTTTGTAAACCCAGCGCGACTCAGATCGTGGTGACGCATGCGCTCGAGTCCAACGGGTTTCAACTCATGGATACACTGGTGGATTTTCTTTATGACTGCCAGAAGGCGGAGCGGTCGGAAAACGCCGACCCGCCAGCGCGGGATGGTTTCACCTTGCGCCTGGCGACACCGAGTGATGTCGACGCCTTGGCGGAAACGGCACGCGCGGCTTTTGCTGGGCATTTCGGAAGATTTCATTCCGACCCCCGGATCGGAGAAGCGGCTGCTACTGGCTTCTATGAAGAGTGGATTCGCTCCTGCGCAAAGGGATGGGCGGACTGGGTGTATGTGTTAGTCACGGGCGAACGCGTGGCAGGTTACTCTGCTTGGAAAAGGCCATCGACCCTCGAAGCGAAGCATGGCCTTCGGTTAGGTCATTATAGCATTGGAGCGATCCATCCCGATTTCGCCGGACATGGGTTATTCAAGATCGTGACGCGCGCGGGGATGGACCGACTTCGTCCGGAGGTGAATTGGATCGAGGGACCAACACACATCGCTAACTCTGCCGTGCAGCATGCCTATCGCCATCTAGGTTGGAAAAGTGTGGGCGCTCGTTACGCCTTCCATAAATGGCTCAGGAATTGAGCGTCTCATGAAGCGCTGTCTCGCGTGCGATACCGTTTTTGCACACCAGCAATGGAAATGCGCTGTGTGCGGGTACGAACCGGCCGAGCAGGGGGGAATTCTCCGCTTCGCCGAGGACCCGCCCGCGGCTCACGCAGGTTATAAGCCGGAGTATTTTGCGAAGCTGGTGGGATTGGAGGAAGGCCATTTTTGGTTTCGGGCGCGGAACCGGCTAATTCAATGGGCGCTACGAGAATTCTTTCCCCAGGCACGAAGTCTTTTCGAGATCGGTTGCGGCACTGGGTTCGTCCTGCAAGGGCTGAGGGAAACTTTTTCGGCGCTTCAACTTCAGGGAAGCGACCTCTTTGCCGATGGGCTGGCTTTTGCCCGAGTCCGCCTTCCAAAAGTGGAACTTTACCAAATGGATGCTCGCCACATCCCGTTTCGCAATGAGTTCGATGTCGTAGGAGCTTTCGACGTAATCGAACACGTAGTCGACGACCTTGCCGTGCTCGAGCAAGTGTTTCACGCCGCGCGTCCGGGCGGTGGCGTGATTTTGACGGTTCCGCAGCACCCATTCCTCTGGAGCGCCAGCGATGACCACGCTCAGCACCAGCGGCGTTATCGAAGGGCTGAATTATATCGCAAAGTCGAGAGCGTTGGCTTCCGCGTCGAATTCGTCACTTCTTTTGTTTCTCTCCTGCTGCCGCTTATGCTTCTCTCGCGAATGAAAAGGAAACGCTTTAACGATTTTGATCCCTGGGAGGAATTCAAAATCAGCCGCTCTCTTAACGCTTTCTGTGAAACTGTTCTCACGTGGGAACGCGCCCTCATTCGTAAAGGATTTTCATTGCCTGCCGGAGGGTCGCTCCTCCTCATAGCCAAAAAGGTTTATCCCACGTGATCCGCATACCCTTCAACCGGCCTTTCCCCGTCGGCACGGAGGTCGAATACATTAAGGAAGCCATCGCCGCGCCGAAGTTTTCCGGTGACGGCAAATTCACCGCCGAATGCAGTCGCCTACTCGAGAGTTCGTTAGGCGTAAACCGGGCGGTCCTGACTACCTCCTGCACCCACGCACTTGAGATGGCTGCGCTGCTTCTCGATCTCGCGCCTGGTGATGAAATCATCGTGCCTGCATTTACCTTTGTCTCGACCGCCAACGCCTTCGTCCTGCGCGGCGCGCAGCCTGTCTTCGTTGACATCCGTCCCGATACCTTGAACCTCGACGAAAAACAGATCGAAAAGCACGTAACGAATAAAACAAAGGCTATCTTTCTCATCCACTATGCCGGCGTGGCTTGTGCCATGGACGCCATCCTGGAGATTAGCCAGCGGCATCAGTTAACCATCGTTGAAGACAATGCTCACGGGCTTTTCGGGAAATATCGCGGACGATACCTCGGGACTTTTGGAGCCATGGCAACCCTGAGCTTTCACGAAACGAAGAACTTCACATGCGGCGAAGGAGGTGCCTTATTGCTGAACGATAAGGCGTTGGTCGGACGGGCTGAGATCATACGAGAAAAGGGAACGGATCGCAGCCGTTTCTTCCGCGGGGAAGTGGGCAAATATAACTGGGTTGACCTGGGGTCGAGCTATCTGCCGTCCGATCTGCTCGCCGCGTTTCTGCGCGCCCAGCTAGAACATCGTGAGGAGATTCAAAGTGCGCGTCGCAGGATTTGGGAAACCTACGAAAGTGAGTTGCGTGAGTGGGCGACGGAAAATCAGATCCGCCTCCCGATCGTGCCGGCCGAATGCGAGCAGAGCTATCACATGTTCTATCTTGTTCTGCCGTCGCTGGATTGTCGGGAGGCCTTGATCGCGCATCTGTTGCGACGCGAGATCCTGGCTGTCTTTCATTATCTACCTCTGCATCTTTCGCCGATGGGCCGCCGTTTTGGGGGGCGCGAAGGTGATTGCCCAGTCACAGAACACATTTCCGACTGTCTCTTGCGCCTGCCATTCTACACCGGCATGACCGAGGCAGAACAGGCGCAAGTGATCAGTGCGATCTGTGACTTCCGCCGGTAAATGGTCGCAGCGCTGGAGGCTATGATCATGCTTTCTCATTCGCCGGCGGAGTTACTATTGCTGGCCAGCGTGCTCGCCCTCGCAGCGTTCGCTCTGCACGGCCGGCAGGGCATCAATCTCGCAGACGAAGGTTTCCTTTGGTATGGCGCGCAGCGCACGGCTGCGGGCGAGGTGCCACTGCGGGATTTTCAGTCGTACGACCCAGGCCGGTATTACTGGAGCGCGCTGGGTGTCTTCTTCTTTGGCAAAGGGCTGGTCGCGCTCCGTTTCTCCGAGACTCTTTTTCAGATTATTGGACTATGGGCTGGCTTGCTCATCGCCAGTCGCGTTGCGCACGATGGCTGGCTCCTTACGGCCGTTGGGGTGGCCCTCCTCCTGTGGATGTATCCGTCTTACAAGCTTTTCGACCATACGCTTCTGCTTGGCGGGATCTGGGTCGCGCTTCGCCTGCTCGAAACACCGTCGCCCGCTCAGTTCTTGAATGCGGGTATCTTCCTCGGTCTCTGCGTCTTCTTTGGTAGAAACCACGCTCTTTACAATTTGTTGGCTCAGGCGTTGCTCCTCCTTTTTCTTCACGGCCGCATGCGACCCCTGACGTTTCCAGAAATCGAAATGTGGCTTGCTGGCATCGTGCTCGGGTTGATCCCGATGATCGCACTGTTTCTTTGTGCATCTGGCTTTGCCTCGCGTTACCTCCAGTCCATTCGGGCGATCTTTCGCAACGGAACCAATCTTGCCTTACCCGTCCCGTGGCCCTGGCGGGTTTCACCGTTTGCGAATGCCCTTGCGTCCAGGCAATTTTTGCTCGGAGCCTTCTTCGTTGTACTGCCGCTGGGTTACATCTCGGCGATCGTTTTCTCCCTCTCAATGCGTTCGGCCGCGATCCCTCATCACGCTGTCTACACCGCGTCTGCCTTTGTCGGTCTCTTTTATCTGCATCACGCTTTTTCTCGAGCAGATTTTAGTCACCTCGCGCAGGTGATTCACCCATTTATCTTCATCGCATTAGCTTTGCCCGGCACACTCACAGAAAATAAGTTTTATCTTTGGAGCGTGTTGGCGGTTTTCATCACGATCGCGATTGTCGCCGTCGGTAGACAGACTTCGCGCTATCATCGCCTCACTTCCACTACGCCTTGGGTGCCATTCGCCGCCGGCAATAGGATTTTTGTGCCCACCGGAACTAACCGTCTGCTCCTCGGTTTACGCCAGTTCGTCGCGGACAACATTCAGTCTCGGGAGGGCGTTTTAGCCGTGCCTTTTACCCCGGCTTTCTATCCTATCCTGGATCGGAAATCGCCATTGTGGGATCTTGCTTTTTACTTTCCGGCCACGGCTGACCGACAAGAGGAGATGATACACGATCTAGCGGCAAGAAAGGTGAATTGGGTCGTCATTTCGGACACGCGTCCCGATAAGCGAGGAGACCTGCGCTTTTCGGCCACGCATCCACTGGTCTGGAAACATTTGAGCGAAGAGTTCGAACCCATCGTAGCTACCTGCTTGCCCAATTCCGTGAAAATTCTTCGACGAAGACTCGACTTGGTTTTCGATCCGATTTTGTAAATCGTGAGCGCCTTTTTACTCATCTCGACCCAGTCGATTCGAGTTTGATGCTGCGGCTCGCGCGCACTGATCTGACCGGGAGCAACGAAGTCCTGCGCCAACGTTTGGCCGACTTGCTGCCGATCGTGGCGGAGGAAGAGTGCGCGGGCGCTTAGAGTGTCACGCATTCGTAGCCGCAGACCAGATGCCATAGAGCGATGATTGCCTCGTGCGTGGCGGCAGGTCCGGGGAGCGCGCGCCTCGCGTGCTGGTTTCGGCGCCTCGCCGAAACAGGCTTTGCTGGGCGCGGTGAGCCAGTGTCGCAAACGCAGGAAAGTTCGCGCTGGCGGGGGCGCCAGCGCCAGCACGCGAGGCGCGTGCGCTCCCCGAACTCTGCTGCTACACGCTCTAACGAGGGAGCGGCTGTTCCAGACTCGTTAGGGCGTAAGCCAGGGTGGCGACGACGGCGGCGTTTTCGGAGAGTTCCTTTGGGTCGATCTTGTCGAGCGTGTCGGCGGCGGTGTGATGGTAGTTAAAATAAAAACGGCTGTCTTGAATGGGAGCGAAGGTCGGGACGCCGGCTTTTTCCAATGGAATGAGATCCGCGCCGGCTTCTTCCGTGAACCTTAATTCGCCCGCGCCGGAACTGCGCAGCAATCTCGCGATTGGTTCCAGGAAGGGCCGGGCTTCTGGTTTGGTTTGCATGTAAATCCCGATGGGATGCCCGGCGCCGAGGTCGGTCTCGATGGCGGCGAAATGATTGGCGACCTCCTTCGCGTGTTCCTTTCCGTAAGTGATTCCGCCGCGCAAACCGTTCTCTTCATTCATCCACGCGATCACGCGCAAGGTGCGGCGCGGTTGTAAGTGAAGCTGGCGCATGAGGTGCGCGGCTTCGAGGGATACGGCGACGCCGGCGGCGTCGTCGATGGCTCCGGTGCCGAGATCCCAGGAATCGAGGTGACCGGAAACGATGACGACCTGCTCGGGATGTTCGCTGCCTTTGAGATCGCCGATAACGTTGTAGCTGACGGCGTCGGGCAGTTGTTTCGGCGTAAGGACGAGCTTCATGCGGATGCCGCCTTCTTTCGTGAGGGCGGCGATCAAGTCGGCGTCTTCGGCAGTCACGGCGGCCGCCGGAATCTTGGGCGCGTTTTCCTCGTAGCGCGTCATGCCGGTGTGCGGCAGTCGATAATCCGCGCCGCCCACGGAACGGATGAGGCAGGCGATCGCACCGAGTTTGGCGGCTTCGCTCGGGCCTTTCGAGCGATACTCGACGGCTTCACCGTAGGCTTCGCCGCCCTGTCCTTCGGCGGCCATCTGTTTATCGAACGGGTAGTTAAAGAGGAGAATCTTGCCGGCGACCTTTTCTTTGCTGAGCGATTTCAGATGATCGAAATCGGGCACGACGACGACTTCCGCCGTCAGGCCGGTGGCGGGCGTGGCGACGCTGCCGCCGAGCGCGGTGAGCACGATTTTCTGCGTGGTGCCATCGGCCTGTCCCGGATATTGAACGAGCGCCGCGGTTTCTTCGCCGCGAACCCAATGCGGCACCATCACTTTCTCCAGCTGCACTTCGAGGCCGAGCGCTTTCATTTCGCCCGCGACATATTCGACCGCCTTCTGCGCCTGTGCCGATCCAGTCAGGCGCGGCCCGATGTTATTCGCGAGATGCGCGACCTGCCGGTAGGCGTAATCGCTGCTGAGCGCAGCCTGTTGTAACTGCTTCATCGCGGTGAGCGTCTCCTCGGAATAAATCGGTGGCGTGGGCGATGGCGTCGGGCTTTGCGCGAACGCGGTCGCGCCGGAAAGGAAGGCGATCAAAAGGAACGAACCGAGCTGCGGATGTTTCATGAATTGTTATCCATCTCAGAAATCGCGGCTTCATCAAATCGCTGCGCGTGGGAACTTGGCGCGCGCAGCTTTTCACCGTAAATGCCGGGCGTGAAAGAACGCAAAGCGGCTGTCGTTTTCATCTTCGTCACCGTCACGCTCGACATGCTGGCCGTTGGCTTGATCGCGCCAGTCCTGCCGACGCTGGTGCTCAATTTCCTCGGCGGCGACGCGCCGAACGCGGCGAAATGGTTTGGCATTTTCGGAACGGTGTTTGCGCTGATGCAGTTCGTTTTCTCGCCGGTGCTCGGCGTTCTCTCGGATCGCTTCGGACGGCGCCCCGTGGTGTTGCTCTCGAACCTTGGCCTCGGTCTCGATTACATGGTGATGGCGCTCGCGCCTTCGCTCGGCTGGCTTTTTCTCGGGCGCATCATTTCTGGAGTAACGGCGGCCAGCATCTCGACGGGAATGGCCTACATCTCAGATGTGGTGGCGCCGGAGAAACGCGCGGGCGCGTTCGGCATGATCGGGGCCGCGTTCGGCGTCGGCTTCATCCTCGGGCCGGCATTGGGCGGCGTGCTCGGTACGGCCGATCCGCGGCTGCCCTTCTGGGTGGCGGGCGGGCTCAGCCTAACGAATGCACTCTACGGTTTCTTCGTTCTCCCGGAATCGCTTCCACGCGAACGGCGCCAGCGTTTCACCCTGCGCCGCGCGAATCCGGTCGGCTCGCTCGTTCTGTTGCGCTCGCATCCGGAGTTGTTCCAGCTCGCCACCATCCAATTCGTCGGCTACGTCGCGCACGAGGTCTTCAACGTCTGGGCGCTCTACGCTATTTTTCGTTACGCCTGGAGCGAAGGCTGGATCGGGGTCTCGCTCGCGCTGGTGGGGGTGACTTCCGTGATTGTTTCCGCCGGGGTGGTGCGGCCGGTGGTCGCGCGATTCGGCGAACGCCGGGCGCTTTACCTCGGCCAATTCTTCGGCGCGCTCGGCCTGCTCGCGGCGGGGCTCGCGCGAACCGGCGCCTTTTTCCTCGGCTCGATCCCGCTCATTTCCATTTGGGGCATCTCCGGCCCGGCCGCGCAGGGAATGATGACGCGCCGGGTGAGCGAACGCGAACAGGGCGAACTGCAAGGCGCCATCGGTAGCCTGCGCTCGATCGCCCTGTTGATCGGCCCGGGATTATTCAGCTTTATCTTCGCCTTCTTCATCGAACCGGGGCGCGTCCCGCAAATTCCCGGCGCGCCATGGTTCCTGGCCTCGGCACTGCTGTTCATCGCCATGATGATGACCATGCGCATCCCTCGGCTGCGCTCGGGTGGGAAGTAATTTGCGTTAAGTTTTTTAATTTAGTGGTTGACGTAGCCTCTAAATTTCTCGTATCAACGCACCTATGACACACAAGAGCGCAGCCAAACTTTCTAAAGGATTAGTCGGAGCCCTGGCCATTGCGGGCGGCACATCGGCTTACGCCAATCCTGTTTCATCCACTCCGCCACCCGACTCCATGAACACGGCGGGCGGCGCGGACGTGTTTACGAACTGGGATGTCGACGGAAACGGAACTATCGATTTCACTTTTCAGAACCGTTATCCGAACAGCGGAACGCAAGTAAACTGGCACTTAAATTTTGACCCGGCGGTAGCCGGTAATGGTGTCGTTGGATATGTCGGGCCGTTCGTAAACTACGCGAACGCTCTGATGATGGGCACCAATATTGGACCGTCCAGCACCTTTCAAACCAGTTCCCAAGTCGTCTTGGGCTCGAACTATGGCGGAACTCTTTACGGCGGCTTCGCGACGCAGGTTCCTCCGGGCACCAATGCGTATGCGGGCTTCCAGTTCAGCGCCGCCGATGGCCTTCACTATGGTTGGCTTTTCCTGAACGTGAACGCGGGCGTGATCGACTTCACCGGCGCGGCCTATGAGTCGACGCCGGGAGTTGCGATCGCCGCGGGAGCAATACCCGAACCCGGCACCATGGCGATGCTCGCTCTGGGCGCCGTCGGCGTTCTGGGAGCTACGATCAAGCGTCGCCGCGCCTAGTCGCGCTGAGTTGAATTAGTTTCGGGCCTCCGCTTCGTTGAAGCGGAGGCCCTTTTCTTTTCATGAACAAAAGCTCTGCCAAACGGGTGTTGTTAATCGGCTGGGATGCCGCCGATTGGCCGCTCCTGCGGCCGTTGCTCGATTCCGGCAAAATGCCGAACCTGCTCCGATTGATCGAGGAGGGGAGCAGCGGAAACATCGCTACGCTCCGGCCCATTTTGTCGCCGATGCTCTGGACTTCCATCGCCAGCGGGAAACGCGGCGATAAACACGGCGTCCTCGGATTTGTGGAGCCGACGGCGGACGGAAAGTCGGTGCGACCTGTGAGCAGTCATTCACGCAAAGTGAAAGCGCTCTGGAATCTGCTCAGTCAAAACGATCGTCGGAGCGTGGTGGTTAATTGGTTTGCTTCGCATCCAGCCGAGTCCGTTGCCGGGGCAGTTGTCTCCAATCAATACTCCGAAGCCGCCTTGCATCCCGGGCCAGCCGATGACGCTGCGTTCCACCCGAAGGACCTGGCCGAGGTCATGGAGAAACTTCGGGTCCAGGCGTCGACTCTGACTTCGGCGCAGATGCTCCCGTTTTTTCTGGAAAAGCTGCCCGCGAACGATGATCCGCGTCTCCAGGCTTTCGCCCGCGTCTACGCGCAATGCGCTTCCGTGCACAACGCCGCGACTTACCTTGCGGAAACGGAGGAATGGGATTTCCTCGGCGTTTATTACGACATGATCGACCACGCCGGTCATGGCTTCGCCCAATTCGAGCCGCCGCAGATGAGCCATGTCTCGGATGACGACTTCAAGACTTATCGGCACGTGATGGAAAGCACTT
>JBBSQB010000025.1:0-46836 GCA_038258245.1 Chthoniobacterales bacterium | reverse complement strand
TGCGAGGCTGCGCGGACGACAAGCTTTCGCAGCGTTGCATAGAGAGGGTGCTTCGAGTCGGCTCGGTAAAAACGATGGTAACCGTTGCTCCGACTGGCAATGAGATGAGCCGCTTCCAGTTTGGCCAGCTCATCCTGCACGGTCTGAAGTGAGAGATCGCTCAAGCGAGCGAGTTGACGCACATACAGCTCGGTCCGCGCGTTCGTGAAGAGAAGCCGAAGGATTTCCGCGCGCACCAGAGGAAACAACCCATGCAAGAGCGTTTTCTTCATTGTCCCATCATCCTGTATCGACCGCTTTAAGCGGTCAACATAAAGTGAGTCTCACCTGATCGTGAACTCGAAGCCGGCGAGAGTTCGCGAATCGAGCAAATGCGTTTATGCCGCTTGCGGCATCTCATCGTAGGTCCCGCCGCCGAGCGATCGACCAATCGTGAGGTCCGTCACCGCGCTTCGCCGGTTCAAGACGACAAAATGTCTGCGCCCGCGATGACCCAAATCGCGACGCTCGTTAGGCCGACTTGTGCACCGCGTCCTGCTTGCGCGGATCAGTCAACTCAATGATGACGCTGACTGATTTTTGGTTGAAGCCCTTAAAACCGCCTTTGCGTTGCAGGTTTTCGAGGTGACTTCCGATCGCCCCTTCTTTCGCAAATTTCTGCGCCTGCTCCTCGGTGAGGAGCCCTCTCGTCCTCAGCCTGGTGATTCGCTCTCGCCGCACGGCCCATCGCTCACCTTGGGTGAAAGCCTGCTTGAGAAAAGGGAAATCGGAAAACGGCGCCATCGTCTTGATATGGGCGGCGGCGAGTTGCTCGCGCAGGAGCTCGTAATCAAAGCGGCACTCCAGGTGATGCATCCCCGCATCGAGAAAACTTTCGCCATGCAGCCCAACCCAAAGCCCTACGGTGCGCAGTATTTTCTCCTCCGGCGAGAGCGGTTCTCTGGAGAAATCGATTTCCGTTTCATCGGAGTAAAGATCGACGTCGTTGAAGATTGTGATCCCTTCGATCGGTTGCTCGACAATCTGCGCGCCCCAGCCTGCCTGCGAGCCAGCGTAGTAGCGTTCGCGGCGCTGGAAGCCGAGCATGTCCCACGCTTTCATGAGATCGACAAAATGTTTGCGCGACGAACGAAAAGTATGGTGATCGTGATTCGCCCAGCCCAAGCCTAACGAGTCTTGCCGGCGCTTCTGCTCGATCGCGGCGCGATTGCGCTTCTGCCAGAAAGCGCGCTCTTCTTCAAAGACGAGATGACAGGCGAGGTCCGGCCCGACGAGATCGATCACATCCTGCAAACGCTCGAGCGAGTAGGCGTAACCCTTCACATCGCGGTCCCAGCGGCGGCGGCGCGTCTGCCAAATCTCACGCGCGGCGAGAAACTTCTGCACGTCGCCGGGTGCCGACACGTAACCGCGATAACCGCGCCGCTCGATCGCATAAAAGGCAGCGTCGTTTTCCTCGAACGCGAGCACCTTGCGGAAGCGTGAAAACGGTTCGCCTTCGATCGGGTTCGTGATCCCGTGGAGCGCGGCGAAGTCGGCGACAAACTCCGGCCGGATCGCCACCGCGGTCGGATATTTGGCGTTCGACTTCGCGATGAGGACGCGCGGCAGCATCGCTTTCGGATGCCAGAGCGCCTTTAGGCTCTCGTTATTCTCGCCTAACGGATCTTCGGTGAACCCGAGATCGCGCAGTGCTTTTTCATCCGCTTCGGGCAGGACAAGGTGATCGACCCAATCGAAGAAGAGCGTGCCGGTCTCGGCCTGCATCCGCTCGGAGAGAATCCGCGCGAAGCTATTCTGCGCGAGAAAGGCGTCGATCCGCTCGAGGAGCAGATTCTCCGCGTCGTAACAAAGCGGCCAATTAAACTTCTGTTCCGCTTCCGGGTCTTTCGAAATAGTGGCAGTCGTCATAACGCTAAAAACTAGCTGATCCTCGTCAGGTTGTCATTCTGGAGAGACATCCGTGGTCCGATCTTCCCGGGGAGCGCACGCGACTCGCGTGCTGGTGAAGGCGACCCGCCTTCACGAACTTTGTTTGGAGACGGAATGCTTACGAGGCAAATCTGGGATCATCCGAAAATCTCCGCTCCAAAGACATTTCGGCGAGTCGCCGAAATAAGCACGCGAGTCGCGTGCGCTCCCCGGATCACAGATTCGCGCTGCCTTCGTCGCTGCCGAATTGGATGCCCTGCGCCAACGGCAACTCGGCCGAAAAATTGATCGTGGTCGTCTGCCGGCGCATGTAGCTCTTCCACGAATCGCTGCCGCTCTCGCGGCCGCCGCCCGTATCTTTCTCGCCGCCAAACGCGCCGCCAATTTCCGCACCGCTCGTGCCGGCATTCACATTGGCGATTCCGCAATCGCTGCCGACTGCGCTCACGAATTTCTCCGCCTCGCGCATGTCGTTCGTGAAAATGGCCGAGCTGAGACCTTGCGAGACGTTGTTATGCGTGGCCAGTGCTTCGTCGAAATCCCGATACGTCATCAGATAGAGCAGCGGCCCGAACGTCTCATGCTGCACTATTTTGAAATCGGCTTTCGCGTTCGCGAGACACGGCGTCATGTAGCAGCCGCCTGGGAATTTCTCGCCGCTCAACCGTTCGCCGCCATAGAGCACTTCGCCGCCTTCTTCCTTCAACTTCGCGATCGATTTCTCGACGTTCTCGACCGCCGCCTGATCAATCAGCGGCCCCATTAAAGTCTGGCGATCGAGCGGGTCGCCGATGCGCACCGACTTGTAAGCGGCCAGCAACTGTTCGCGCACCTTATCGGCGACCGATTCCTGCATGATGACCCGCCGCGTCGATGTGCAACGCTGCCCCGCCGTGCCGACTGCGCCGAAGAAAATGGCGCGCGCCGCCATCTCGACATCCGCGCTTTGCGTGACGACGAGCGCATTGTTGCCGCCGAGTTCCATGATCGTTTTACCGAGCCGGCCATGGACTGTTTTGGCCACGTCGAAACCCATCCGCGTCGAGCCGGTGGCCGAAACCAGCGGCACGCGCGGGTCAGCGGCCATTTTTTGGCCGAGGCTTGGACCATTCCCGATAAGTAGCGTGAAGATCGCGGGATCGACGCCCGTGTCGCGGCAAACGCGTTCCGCGATCTTGATGACAGCGATGGCGGTGAGCGGCGTTTTTTCCGACGGTTTCCAAATCGTGGCGTCGCCACAGACGGCCGCGAGCGCCGCGTTCCAGGACCAGACCGCGACCGGAAAATTGAAGGCGGAAATCACGCCGACGAGCCCGAGCGGATGCCATTGCTCCATCAGACGATGGCTGGGGCGTTCCGATTGAATCGTTAGGCCGTAAAGCATGCGCGACTGGCCGACCGCGAAATCGCAGATGTCGATCATCTCCTGCACTTCGCCTTCGCCTTCGGCAACAATCTTGCCCGCTTCCATCGCGACGAGCTGGCCGAGTTCGTTCTTCGCGTCGCGCAAGGCATTGCCAAGCTGGCGAACGGTTTCGCCTCGAACCGGCGCCGGCGTGGTGCGCCAGGTGCGAAAGGCTTCTTGTGCGCGCGTGACGACCGTTTCGTATTCGTCATCCGACGCCGTCCGCACGCGGCCGATCACCTTGCCATCGATCGGCGAAATCTTTTCGATGACTTCGCCTTTACCGCCCCACTCACCAAAAAAGGCGCCGGGATTTTCGTCGGCCAGGCCGAGCTTCTTGAGAACATTTTCCATAAAATTGGTAGGGACGGATCGCCGTGCCGTCCGCGAGTCGTTAGGGTAAAAAAGTTGTAATCGTTCGCCGAGCGGCGCGCCCGGCGGTCGCGCCCTACCCCATTTATCGGAGCTGCTCGCGCAAAATGCCGATCACTTCGTCGACGACTTCGGTGGTGATGTCGAGCGCGGGACGAAAACGAATGGCGCGTTCGCCCGATTTCAAAACGAGAACGCCATTATCGAAGAGCGCCTTCCAAAGTTGATCGCGCGTCTTCGCATCGGGCAAATTGAAGGCGATGAACAAACCGCGGCCGCGCACCGCGCTCATCTGCGGACAGTCCTTTTGCAACTGATCGAGCGCCTGCACGAAGTAGTCGCCGACTTTCGCCGCGTTCTCGAACAGATTTTCTTCCTCGATGATGCGCAAGAAATGCGTCGAGCGCACCATGTCGGTATAATTTCCGCCCCACGTCGAATTCAACCGGCTCGGCAAACGAAACGCGTTGTCTTTCACCTCATCGAGACGCGGCCCGGCCATCACACCGCAGACCTGCACCTTCTTGCCAAACGCCATCAAATCCGGCTGCACATCGAAATGTTGCGCTGCCCAGACGCGACCCGTCGTGCCGAGGCCGGTCTGCACTTCGTCGAAAATGAGAAGCATTTCGTTTTCATCGCAAATCGTGCGCAGCTTTTGCAGCCACTCTTTGCGGAAATGATTGTCGCCACCTTCACCCTGGATCGGCTCAAGGATGATCGCCGCAATGTCGACACCGCGATCGGCGATGCACTGGCGAATCTCGTCTTCCGATTTCTTCTCGCGCGCGATCACGTCCTTCTCGCGCTCCGCTTCCGGCAGCGAGAAGTCGATGAATGGACTGGAGACGCGGGGCCAGTCGAACTTCGCGAAGAGATCGGTCTTGCGGGGATCCGTATTCGTCAGGCTCATGGTGTAGCCGCTGCGACCGTGAAAGGCATGGCGGAAGTGCAGAATCTGCGTCCCGCGTTCGCCGCGACCGGCGGCCATGTTCTTGCGCACCTTCCAATCCATCGCCGCCTTCAGCGTGTTTTCGACGGCGAGCGCGCCGCCTTCGATAAAGAGATAACGCTGGAGCGGCGCATAACCCGCCACGCGCACAAGTGTGTCGACAAATTCGGCATAAGCCTCGGAGTAAACATCGGAGTTCGCGATTTTGATGCAGGCGGCGCGGGCCAGTTCCTCGCGCACCTCCGGCTTTTGAAAATGCGGATGATCGTAGCCGATCGGCATCGACCCGAAAAATCCGTAGCAATCGATCAGCTTCGAATCGGTCGCCGAGTTATAAAGATAACAGCCGCGACTTTTTTCGAGATCGATGACGATCTTAAAACCGTCGAGCAAAACGTGTTGCTCGATATTTTTAAGAACGGTGGATGCGTCGCGATGCGACCCAGTGGCTGGTGATTTGCTCTCGCTGACGCGGCGTGACGATGATGTGCGGGCCGCCTCCGTGAGCACGGATGGCATACTCATCCGCTGAGGTTAGCTGGGGAGCGCGACGCGGTCAATCCTGCTCGTGCTCCTGCTCGTAATCGTGCTCCTAATCGGCCGGAACGATTTAACCACAGAGATCACAGAGCCCGCAGAGGCGCTGCGCGCAGCTTGATGAAGGATCTCGCGGGCCCAAAGCCCACTCCCAAATAAATCCTGCTCCTAATCCTCCGGAAAGCCCGCCTCCGATCAATCCTGCTCATGATCGTGCTTTTAATCGGCCTCCTGTAGGGCAAGCGTTCCCGCTTGCCACCTATCTTCTTTCCTCCGGGGGAGCGCACGCGACTCGCGTGCTGGTTTCGGCGCCTCGCCGAAACGAACTTTTCCCCTCGCTTCCATCTCCAGCGGCCTAAACAACCTTCCGCAGACCACCTCAAATATTTGCAATGCCCCAAGCTCTCTTCCGTGGACCATTTCTGAAATCGCGAATGACAGAAACCATGCGCTCTCAAGCCCGCCATCTCTCACAGAGAGATAAACCGACCTCCGCCGACCGTCCGCCCGGCCTCGAATCGCGCATTTTTTTGCTTGGCAGACCGCCCCATTTCTTCGCATCCTCCCGTCACACCCTTCACCCCGGCCCCAAATGCCCTCGCGCGACGCCCAACTCGCCACCAAAGGCAGCGTCGCCACCGACAAAAGCTCCGCCGCCACCACCCGCAATCAGGTCGAGACCCAGCTCATGAAAAGTCTCCTCACCATCGCCCTCGATCACATCAGCGACGCCCAAGGCGGTCTCGCCTACCTCGACCAATCCATCATCCGCGCCGATGAGCACGCGAGCGCCACCCCATCCACCACGCCGAATGCCTAAGCCGGACCAGCCGATCCGACGGGCGTGTTATACGAAATTGTTCGCCATGAATTACGAACTTCGCACAATTCTCGTTAGATGTGTGAGCGCATAACGTGAGCCCTAAGCAAAAAGCCTTTGTTTGGATACTAATAGTCCTGCTGGGCGTTTGGCTAGCGCTGTGCTGGTTCACCGAGTTCGCATCGTTGCACCAAGCGTTGCCAGGGAATTCGAGCCTTGCAGCCAAGGCGCTTGCAAATGCAGCAGTAGGCGTAATGAACCGCGTCCTGTCGCCGATGTCTCTTCTTATCGGCATCCCGGCTGTAGTCATTGTATTCCGCTGGCTTCGAGCGCCTTCGCCTACCGCATCGACTTCCGCCAGCCAATCGGATGACAGTTCCTCCCATTAGCTAGGCGATTCTATGCCCATACCGTTAGCTCGTCGCCATCCGCGCTCAGGCCAGCGAGCCCGCTCGCGAACACTTTCGGATTGGCTGATCTCGTTCTCGCTATAGATATAGCACCGTTGCATGGCAAACTATGTCGACAAAGCAGCAGCGCATGAGGTGGGACAACTTGCGCAGCATTTGGTGCGGGGATATCTAGCTCAAATCGCTGCAGCCCGCAGTGTCCCACGGATGGGTAGCAACGCCCTTGTTCGCCTGATTTCGGACCGGCCGAGTGACTTTGTAGAACGCAAGGATGGAACCAAATGGTCGTTCGACACTCAAGATGCTCTCGTTGATCTGGCGGATAACGCGATTCACGTCGAACTTCCCCGCGTCTGGCTCACGGGTTCACTACTGGCGCTAGGCGATGCGTTAAAGGATCATGGTTATTTCGACCATGCTCCTGCTTTGGAACTTGTATACCATCTTCGCAATGGTATTGCGCATGGTAACCGTTTCAAGTTTACGGCTTCTGGGCTCGAACGGCTCAAACGGTATCCCGCCCACAACCGAGAGGCGTGGTTTAGGACGGTGATTTTTGAAATCGCTCCTGCACTCACCGGACAATCGGTGCTATTCGAGTTTATGGGGGCCGGTGATGTGCTCGATCTCTTGTCTTCGGTGGGCGCCCAGTTGAACAAAAGGGGGAGAGGGATCAGCTTTTGAATCTTGCAGGAAAGGATCGACCGGCGAGGTGGAAGTGTGTCCGATATGGTCACCATCAGGAAGTCGAAAAGCTGAGCTTTGATCTCCCAACATCGGAACGCGCCATCCTCGCGGCGCACCTCTTTCGATCCCTGCCGTCCGTGCTGTACGACAAGGATGAGGGCGTTGGTGAGGCATTGCGCCGCGATGCGGAACTCGACGCGGATCCCGCCGTCGGCATGACGCTCGATCAGCTCGATCGCGATCGACGGACGAGCAGCGCGCCGTCCCTGCCAAAAACAGAAAAGACGAACGACCAGGGCCGTTCGCCTTTTTGTTTTGATTTTGTTTGAGCTTAGTAGCGGTAATGCTCGGACTTATAAGGACCTTCGACCGGCACGCCGAGATATTCGGCTTGCTTCGCGTTCAGCGTAGTCAGCTTCACGCCGATCTTTTCCAGATGCAGACGGGCGACTTCTTCGTCGAGCTTCTTGCTCAGGACGTAAACGCCGACTTTGTAGCTGTCTTTGTTCGCCCAAAGATCGAGCTGCGCGAGGACCTGGTTCGAGAACGAATTCGACATGACAAAGCTCGGGTGGCCAGTGGCGCAGCCGAGGTTCACGAGCCGGCCTTCCGCGAGCATGAAGATTTCATGGCCGTCTGGGAAGGTGTACTTGTCGACCTGCGGTTTGATGTTGGTGCGCTTGATGTCTTCCGCCTCGTTGAGCGGGTCGACCTGAATTTCGTTATCGAAATGGCCGATGTTGCAGACGATGGCCTGGTCTTTCATTCCCTTCATGTGCTCCAGGCTAATGATGTCCACGTTGCCCGTGGTGCTGACGTAGATGTCGCCGCGTCCGAGCGTGTCTTCGATGGTGGTGACTTCGTAGCCTTCCATCGCTGCCTGGAGCGCATTAATCGGGTCGATCTCGGTGACAATGACGCGGGCGCCCTGACCTTTAAGTGATTGGGCGCAGCCTTTGCCGACATCGCCGTAACCGCAGATGACCGCGACTTTGCCGGCGATCATGACGTCGACCGCGCGATTGAGACCATCGACGAGGGAATGGCGGCAACCGTAGAGATTGTCGAACTTCGATTTGGTGACGGAGTCGTTCACGTTGATCGCAGGAATGAGGAGCTTGTTTTCCTGGAACATTTTGTAGAGGCGATGAACGCCGGTCGTCGTCTCTTCCGAAACGCCGCGCCATTCCTTCACCATCTCATGCCAGCGAAGCGGATTTTCGCGCTGCACTTCGAGGAGGAGATCTTTGATGACCTGCTCTTCTTTGTTGCCGGATTTGGATTTGGCCCAATCGGCGCCGTCTTCGAGTTCGTAGCCTTTGTGGATGAGCAAGGTCACATCGCCGCCGTCATCGACGACGAGTTGCGGGCCTGTGCCGCCCGCATGAGCGAGCGCCTGGTTGGTGCACCACCAGTATTCCTCGAGGCTCTCGCCTTTCCAGGCGAAGACCGGCACGCCGGCTTTCGCGATGGCAGCGGCGGCGTGATCTTGCGTGGAGAAAATGTTGCAACTGGCCCAGCGCACACTCGCGCCGAGATCGACGAGCGTCTCAATGAGGACGGCGGTCTGGATCGTCATGTGGAGAGACCCGGTCACGCGCACGCCGGCGAGTGGTTTTGATTTCGCGTATTTCTCGCGGATCGACATGAGACCCGGCATTTCCTTTTCCGCGATGGAAATTTCCTTGCGGCCCCAATCGGCCAGATTGATGTCGGCGACTTTGTAGTCGTTTTGTTTTTCGGTGATGGTTTGTGTGCTCATAATGTTATTTCCTGAAGGTCTTCCGCAGATTTCGCAGATGGACGCAGATTTTCGGGGAGGGTTCGGACGAGGCGCTTAAACTCAAGGCTGCGCGAGCCAAAATTCAGTAACAGACCACGCTCGTAACCGGTCGCTTTTAACTCATTCAAAAGCTGGCCGTCATCGGCGCTCGTTAGCTTCGCAATGGCCTTTGTCTCAACGAGAAAATTCTCGTAACAAACAAAATCGGCTCGATAACCGCAGGTCAAGAGCTTCCCTTTATACCGAACGGGCAACGCGACTTCCGCTTTGAAAGGAATGGCCCGCTGCTGAAACTCAAGAGCAAGAGCCGTCTGATAAACAAGCTCAAGAAAGCCCGATCCCAGCTCTCGATGGACTTCCATCGCGGCGCCAATGATCGCGTGGCTCTGTGGGTCCTTTTCCATTCAAAAAAAATCCGCGTCAATCTGCGAAATCTGCGGACAACTACTTCGCCGCTTTCTTCAACGCCTCCGCTTTATCGGTTTTTTCCCAGGTAATATCGGGATCGTCTTTGCCGAAGTGGCCGTAGTTGGTGGTCTTGCTGTAAATCGGACGGAGCAAATCGAGCTGGTCGATGATGTCGGCGGGTTTGAACGAAAATAGTTCGCTCACCGCGCGCTCGATCACTTCTTCATCGACCGTGTTGGTCTCGAAGGTGTTGATGTTCATGCTGACCGGATCGGGATATCCAATGGCATAGGCAAACTGCACTTCGCAGCGCGTGGCCAGGCCCGCGGCCACCACGTTTTTCGCCACCCAGCGCGCCATGTAAGCGGCGCTGCGGTCGACTTTGCTCGGATCTTTGCCGGAGAACGCGCCACCGCCGTGACGCCCCCAGCCACCATAGCTGTCGACGATGATTTTGCGCCCGGTCAGGCCGGTGTCACCTTCCGGGCCCCCGGTCACGAAATTGCCCGTTGGGTTGATTAGATATTCGGTTGAGTCGTTCAACATCTCGTTAGGCAAAACCTTCCGGATCACTTCTTCGAGGATGAAGCTGCGAATCTCGGAATGCTTGACGTCCCTGGCATGCTGGGTCGAGACGACGACATTGGAAACGCCGACCGGTTTGCCGCCTTCATAAATCACCGAGACCTGCGATTTGGCATCGGGCCGCAGCCAGGGCACTTTGCCGCTCTTGCGGATGCGGGTCAGCTCGCGTCCGAGCCGATGGGCGAACATGATCGGCGCCGGCATCAATTCCGGCGTTTCGTCGCAGGCGAAACCGAACATCAAACCCTGGTCGCCAGCGCCCTGTTCCGCGTGGCCTTTCCCTTCGGCCTCGCGCGCATCCACCCCTTGGGCAATGTCGAGGCTCTGGTTTGTGATGATGTTTTGAATATCAATTTTGTCGGCGTGGAAAACATCGTCGTCATTTACGTAACCAATCTCGCGCACTGCATCGCGCACGATCTGGTCGATCCCCACGACGGACTCGAGCGCGGTGCCCGCGGTCAGGCTTGGGATCGTGATTTCGCCACCGACGATGACGGTGTGGCTCTTGGCAAAGGTTTCGCAGGCCACCCGGCTGTGCGGATCCTGTTTGAGGCAAGCGTCCAGAACGGCGTCGGAAATGGTGTCGCAGACTTTGTCTGGATGGCCTTCGCCTACGGATTCAGAAGAAAAAATAAAACGGCGGAGCATGAGAAAGAGAATTGAGGTTTCAGTTTAATTAGTCGGACATATTGACCAATCATGATGCGTCGATATATCGTGTCGGAGCAAAATGGCGTCAACCCTTAATTTTCTCCGTCTCCTCGCCGATCCGACCCGGTTGCGCCTGCTCCTTCTGCTCGAACAGGAGGAGCTGACCGTCGCCGAGCTGCAGGATATTCTCGGCATGGGGCAGTCGCGCATTTCGAGTCATCTCGCGCAGTTGAAGCGAGCCGGTGCGGTGGAAGACCGGCGCGCGGGGAAGAATGTCTATTACGGATTAACGCAGGCGAAGCCGGAAAACGCGGCGCGACGACAGGTGCATGAATTGATGCAAACGCTGGCGCGCGAAATCCCGGAAGCGACGCGCGATCGCACATCGCTCAAAGTAGCGCTGCGCAAGCGCCAGGATAAAGCGCGCGAATATTTCGATGAGCTGGCCGGCCGTTTCGGTCGCAGCTACGTGCCGGGCCGGTCGTGGCAGGCGCTCGCCCATACGCTCATTACCTTATTGCCCGCGCAAAATGTGGCCGATCTCGGCGCAGGGGAAGGAACGCTGTCGCAACTGCTCGCCAAGACCGCGCACAAAGTGATCGCGATCGACAACGCGCCGAAGATGGTGGAATTCGGCGCCGGCCTTGCGCGCAAACACGGCTTCAAGAATCTCGAATACCGGCTGGGCGACATCGAAGATCCGCCGATCGACGCGGGCACGATCGATCTCGCCATTCTCAGCCAGGCCCTGCATCACGCGCCGCATCCGGAACGCGCCGTGGCCAGCGCCCATCGCATTTTGAAACGGGGCGGCCGGCTCGTTATTCTCGATTTGCTCAGCCATCGATTTGAGCGCGCAAGAGAGATGTACGCGGATCACTGGCTCGGCTTCAGCGAAGTGCAACTGCACCAATTTCTCGAAGAAGCGAAGTTCAAGAAAATCGAGGTCACAGTGGTCGCGCGCGAGAAAGAGAGCCCGCATTTCCAGACGGTTTTTGCGACGGGCGTGAAGTAGTTTTTGAAATGATCACACGGTTTGTTGCCCTTCTACTGTTTCTGGCGGCGGCGTGCTCCGCGCCGGGCGCGTGGGAAATTGTCTCCGCGGAACCGGCGTCGGCGTCGGACGCTGTCTGTCGTCATCTCGAATTGCGCGCAGTCGACAACGAAAGCGGCGCCCGCGCCACGCTGCATCTTGCGCTCTTCGATTCAAGCCGAGCGACGATTGCCGTCGTCGATCAACCGGCGGAACCGCGACGCGATCTGGCCGAAGTAATGTCAGCCGGAGAATTCCTCGCCGGCGTGAATGGCGGATATTTCGATCCGCAGGATGCGCCCGTTGGGTTACTCGTTAGGGAAGGAAAGGTGGTGGCGCCGTTGCGCAAAGCGCGGCTGCTCTCCGGCGTCGTGAGCGTGGCGCGAGGCCGGCTGCGTCTCCAGCGCACGGCCGAGTATTCCTCCAAACGCGTGAAGGAAGCGTTGCAGTGCGGACCCTTTTTGGTGGAGCGGAATCGACCGGTGGCTGGCTTGAAGAAAGAGCGCGACGCGCGCCGGACGTTCGTCGCCATCGACAAAACGAACACGGCGGCGATCGGGTTCTGTTCGTCCGTTTCGCTGGCCGATCTGGCGGAAATCCTGTCGGCGATTTCGGCAAGCCAGGCATTGAAAGTAGAGCGGGCCCTGAATCTCGACGGCGGTTCCTCGAGCGCCTTCTGGTTCCGGGACGATGATGGGGAACCGTTTTCCATCTCCGAGCGGAAAACCGTTCGCGATTTTATCGCAATCAAATTGAAATAGCGGGCCCGCGCGCGCTTGACTCATTTGGGGCGCGTCACCAAGAATCCCCCACTCTCATGCGCACCTTCGGCAGTTTCCTTTCCAATGGCTCGATCGTTTACGGCGAAGTGCGCGGCGACGAAGTTCACCTGTTACGCAAACCGTTTTGGCTCGGCCTCGATTTCGACGGCGCGACGCGGCCGTTGCGCGATCTCGAGGTCGCGGTCCCGGTCGCGCCGGGCAAGTTGATCGCCGTCGGGCTGAATTACGCGGACCATATTAAAGAGATGCAGCGCACGCCGCTGGGCACGCCGCTCATTTGGTTCAAAGCGCCCACCTCGCTTCTGCCACACGAAGGCACGATTGAAATCGCGTTTCCGGAACATCAAACCGATTTCGAAGTCGAGCTCGCCATCGTCATCGGCGCGGTCGCGAAAAATGTGAGCGTGGAGAGCGCGCTCGATTTCGTTTTCGGCTACACCATTGGCGAAGACATTAGCGATCGCGACCTGCAGCGAAATGAGAAACAATTCGCGCGCGCCAAATCTTTCGACACCTACTCGCCGGTCGGCCCGTTTGTTTACACAGAGGTGGATGTTTCCGATTTGGCGATCACGCTCAAACAAAATGGCGAGATCAAACAACAGGCCCGCACCAGCCAGATGATTTATCCGCCGGCGGAAATTGTTTCCTTCGCCAGCCAGGCGCTCACGTTGCAACCGGGCGATTTAATTTTAACGGGAACTCCATCGGGCGTCGGGCCGATTCAGCCCGGCGATCGATTGGAAGCGACCATCGGAGATTGGCCCGCGCTGCGAAATTCGGTCTCACGCGCAGATCAGCGCTCATAAAAAAAACGAAAATTGAAAGGCTTGCCCTACATCCCCCCGATACAGATAATCCGATTCCAAGGAGCGGCGCATTCGTGAATGGAATGTGGCCGTTGAAGAAGATGAAAAGTTTTTCTCGACGTAACCTGATTCTCTCTGGGATAAGAAGCGCGAGAAACAGTCACCGGCACGCGAGCCGGTAAAAGAAACCTAAATATGAAAAAACTGCTGATTGCCTGCCTTTGCTCCACCGCCTTCGCGCTGACCTCGTTCGGCCAGGAACCCACCGCCACCGCGGCCTCGCCCGTGAGCAGCCCGGATGCGGCCAACCCTGCCTTAACCAATCCAGCAGCTTCGCCCGGCGCCACCGTCGATCCGAACGCGCCCATCGCTCCCGCTGGTGCGATGCCGGGAACTTCGCCTGTCGAGCCCGGCATGACGCCCGCCGTGCCTGGGGCGACGCCTGCCTTTGGCGCCTCCCCCGCGATGAGCGTGGCGGCGACCGTCGCTCCCACCGAAGCCCCTTCCGCCACACCGACGCCGAAGCCCGCGGGCGGCCTCTTCACCCGGGAAAATAATTTCTTCGTCGAAAAATTCCAGGCCGGCGGCCCGATCATGTGGCCAATCGTCATTACGATGATCCTTGGCCTCACCGTTGTCATCGAGCGTATCTGCTGGTGGCTCGGCCGCTGGATGAAAAGAGATCCCAAGCGCACCGAGAAAGTTTTCACCGCGATCGAGAATGGCGACGTGGCGGAGGCTTCGCGCCTCTCCCGCGGAACGCGCGATCCCGTCTTGCGTATGCTCTGGAATGGTTTGAATCACCACCACGCGTCGCTGCAGGGCGCTCTGCAAGTCGCGGCGGGCATCGAGATCAAACGCGCCGGCCGCTTCCTCGTCGTCATGGATACGCTGGTCACACTGGCGCCGTTGCTCGGTTTGCTCGGCACCATCACCGGTCTGATGAAATCATTCGGTTCGCTCGGCAACGACGAATTGGCCGTGCAGGCCGTTACCGGTGGTATCGCCGAAGCGCTCATCGCGACGGCCTGCGGTCTCGGTATCGCCATCTTCTGCTTAATCCCGTTTAATTTTTTCACCTCGCGCGTGTCTAACCTGGAGTTCGAACTGCAGACCGCAGCGACCAATCTCGAAGTCATGCTTGATGCCAACAGCAAGGCGAAGCACGACATCGAGGTCGCGAGCGCGTCAAACAGTTAAGATCGGCAGGCCGGTCCACCAAAAGAGCCGCATAAAGAAAACACCAGAGTGAATATTGGAAGCCCAATTCCGCACAAGAAGGCGCGCATCGAGATCATTCCGTTGATCGACATCATGTTCTTTCTGCTGGCCAGTTTCATGATGGTGAGCCTGAGCCAGGTCCACATGAAAGGCATGAAAGTCGATCTCCCCATCGGCTTCTCGGGCAAGACGGAGAACAAATCGGATTACGTCAGCCTTTCGGTCGATCGCGATGGGTTCTTCTACTTCGACAAGCGGCGCATGAGCATCGACAGCCTGCTCACCGAAATGCAGAAGCTGCATGCCACCAGCCCTGGGTCGCAGATTTTCGTGCGCGGAGATCGCGAAGCGCTTCACGGCAACGTCATCCGGTTGCTCAACGTGATTCGTTCATCCGGTTTTTATAAGATGGCATTTGAAATCAAGAGCGGCTCCGGCGTCGGCGTTCCCGCGCCGGGTGCCGCCGAACAATAGAAGAGTATGGCTGTCCCAAAACCGCAGTTATATCGGCCAGCTCCGAAGTGGCAGGTCTGGGCTTCTTTTGGTGCGACGTTGTTTCTAATGGGCGGCGCCCTGGTCGTCGCCGGCATCCAACCGCCCGAACCGCCGCCCGTGGACGTCGCTGATATTCCCGAAGCGGTCAGCGCCGTGCTTGAGCAGGAACCCGCTCCGCCGGAACCGACCCCGCCGCCGGAAGAACCCGATATCCCGCCGCCGCCTCCGCCACCTGACGCGCAGCCGGAGTTTCAAGAGGAACAACCCACTCCTCCGCCGAAGCCCCAGCCGAAGCGAAGCCGCGCGCCCCAGCAGCCGATCCGCCGCGAGACTTCCGGCCCTTCCGGTCCCGTCTCGATGTCGTCGGCGCGCGCCCAAGCCCTTTTCTCGCCGCGGCCTTCCTATCCTTACGAAGCGCGCCGCGCGAAACAGACCGGTAGCGGCGTCTGCGTCCTCACCATTGATACCGCCAGTGGAAACGTAACCGATGCGAGCATGGCACGCAGCACCGGCAGCCCCATTCTCGATAACGCCGCCACCTCTGCGTTCCAGCGCTGGAGATTCCGCCCCGGCACGCCTTACAGCAAAGTCCGGGTGCCGATCACCTTCACCATGTCCGGAGCGCAGTTCTAGGAAAACAAGCGTATGAGAGTTGCATCACCCATCCCAAAAAAACACGCGCGCATCGAAATCATCCCTTTGATCGATATCATGTTCTTCCTCCTCGCCAGCTTCATGATGGTGAGCTTGAGCCAGACGCACATGAAAGGCATCCTGGTGAATTTGCCGGCGCCCTCCGCTCAGCCGCAGAATCCTTTGGTTAAGGACTACGTCTCCATTCGCGTGACCGCCGGCAACAACGTCTACTTCGATAATCAGCTCGTCACCGAAGGCGAAATCCTGCCGCGGCTTTATCGCCTCTATCAGGGCAACCCGAACATCAAGGTTTCCTTGAGCGGGGAAGAGCAGGCGCTGCACGGTGACGTCATCACGGTGCTCGATCACGTGCGTTCCGTCGGCATCAAAAAAATCGGCTACCAGATTAAGGCCGCGGTCGCACGCTGATTTCGCTTCGGGTCATCGCAGATTCACCAGCGTTTTCCCGAGATCAGCCACCGCCCGTGCGCGGTGGCTGATTTCGTTTTTGCTGGCAGCGGGAATTTCCGCAAAGGTTTTTGCAAAACCGTCCGGGACAAAAATTGGATCGTAGCCAAATCCTCCCCCGCCCGCTGGTGTGCGCACGATCGTTCCTTCGATCGCGCCGTCACTTGTGGCGATCACCCTGCCGTCACGAGCCAGCGCCAGCACACAACGAAAACGCGCGCGGCGGTCCGCAGGGCTCTCCACCTTCGCAAGTTCCCTGAGCAGCTTCGCCACATTCTCCTCTGCGCTCGCCTTGTCGCCCGCGTAACGCGCCGAATAAATTCCCGGTGCTCCTTTCAGCGCGTCCACCTCGAGCCCCGAATCGTCCGCCAGCACCCATCCGCCGATTCGGCGCGACGCCGCGATGGCTTTGATCGCTGCGTTTTCCGCAAAGCTTTCTCCATCCTCGATCGGCTCCGGCACCTGGGGATATCGGGTCAAATCTTCGATGGCAAACTCCGCTCCAATGAGCGTTCGGAATTCCGCCGTCTTATGCGCGTTGTGAGTGGCGATCACCAGCGAAAGCACGCGTTACCATAAAGCGTTCAAGACCGCGCGCGCCCGCGAAAATCCGGTCCGACCGCATTTTTCGGTTTCTTTCCTCTGTTCCTGTGTTCCTCATTCATCCTGCATGAACGAGCGCCGCAAACCGTATCCCTTCGATCGCCTTGAGCCGAAGTGGCAACAGCTTTGGGAAGAGCGCCGCGCCTTTCACGCGTCCAATCCAGACGACGAAAATTTCGATTCCACCAAACCGAAATACTACGTGCTCGACATGTATCCGTACCCGAGCGGCGCGGGCCTGCACGTTGGCCACCCCGAGGGCTACACCGCCACCGACATCATCGCGCGCTACAAAAGACTGCGCGGCTTTAACGTCCTGCATCCGATGGGCTGGGACGCTTTCGGTCTCCCGGCCGAACAGTACGCGATCAAGACCGGCCAACATCCCGAGATCACCACCACGCGGAACATCGCGAAATTTAAAGCGCAGTTGCAACGGATCGGTTTCTCCTACGATTGGGAGCGCGAAGTCAGCACGACCGACCCGCGCTACTTCAAATGGACGCAGTGGATCTTCCTCCAGATTTATCATTCCTGGTTCAACTCCGGGACGCAACGGGCCGAACCGATCTCCACCTATCGCGGCGAAGATCCCGACAGCGTCCGTCTCGCCTACGTCGCGGAAGTGCCCGTCAATTGGTGCCCGGGTCTCGGGACCGTCCTGGCCAACGAAGAAGTCATCGACGGCAAGAGCGAGGTCGGCAGATTTCCAGTCGTTAGGCGGCCGATGCGGCAATGGAT
Organism: Chthoniobacterales bacterium; assembly: GCA_038258245.1. GTDB lineage: Bacteria > Verrucomicrobiota > Verrucomicrobiia > Chthoniobacterales > UBA10450 > JBBSQB01. The sequence goes on along the minus strand of JBBSQB010000025.1, from coordinate 29,503 downwards.
GCTGCGCATCACCGCCTATGCCGAGCGCCTCATCGATGAACTCGACGGCCTCGATTGGCCAACCGGCATTCTGCTTCTGCAACGCAATTGGATTGGACGCAGCGTCGGCGCCGAGATCGAATTCAAAATCGAAGGACGCCAGGAAAGTCTCCGCGTCTTTACCACGCGCCCCGATACTCTTTACGGCGCGACCTACATGGTGCTCGCGCCCGAGCATCCGATGGTCGATCAACTAACCGCGCCCGAGCAGCGCGCAGCCGTCCGCCATTATCGCGCGCAAATCTCCTCCAAGTCCGATCTCGAACGGACCGATCTGGCCAAGGATAAATCCGGCGTCTCGCTCGGCGCCTTCGCCATCAATCCGGTGAACCAGGAAAGAATTCCCATTTGGATCGCCGACTACGTCCTCATGGGTTACGGCACCGGCGCGATCATGGCTGTCCCCGGTCACGACGAGCGCGATTTCGAGTTCGCCCAGAAATTCGGACTTGAAATCCGCACCGTCGTCGCACCCCAAAGCGACGCAGCGGCGTCCGAGCAGGGGAGCGCACGCGACTCGCATGCCGGTTTTGGCGACTCGCCAAAACCCTCTTCGCGTGGTGCCTCGGTCCACCGCCGCCCGACCGAAGGCGAGGCGCCTTCGGCAGCACGCGAGTCGCGTGCGCTCCCCGGAGAAGACGTGCCTCCCGTTTTCACCGGTGAAGGATGCGCCATGAATTCCCCGCTCATCGACGGACTGCCGACCGCGCAGGCGAAAGAAAAAATGATCGCCTGGCTCGAAGAGCAAGGCATTGGGCGCGGCGACGTCCGCTATAAGCTCCGTGACTGGCTTTTCTCGCGACAACGCTACTGGGGCGAGCCGTTCCCGATCGTTTGGGAAAATGGAAAACATCGCTCGTTAGGCGAAGAAGAACTGCCGCTCGTCCCGCCTCCGCTCGATGATTTCAAACCAAGCGGCACGGGCGAGCCGCCACTCGCCAAAGCGAAAGATTGGGTCCACTACTCCGATCAAGCGACGCGCGAGACAAACACCATGCCCCAGTGGGCCGGCTCCTGTTGGTATTACCTGCGCTTTTGCGACCCGGGTAACGACAATCGTTTCGTCGGCGAAGCAGCCGAGAAATATTGGATGGGCGGAGCGCAACCGGGCGGAATCGATCTCTACATCGGCGGCACCGAGCATGCCGTGCTTCACCTCCTTTACGCCCGCTTCTGGCAGAAAGTGCTCTTCGATCTCGGCCACGTCTCGAAACCCGAGCCGTTTCAAAAACTGGTTAATCAAGGAATCATCCTCGGCGAAGACAATCAAAAGATGTCGAAGAGCCGCGGCAACGTCGTCAGCCCTGACCTCGTGATCGACGAATACGGCGCCGATGCGTTTCGTTGCTACGAAATGTTCATGGGACCGCTCGAGCAAATGAAGCCCTGGAGCATGAAGGGCGTGGAAGGCGTTTCGCGATTTCTGGCGCGCGCCTGGCGTTTAATCATGGAGGAAAACCAGGCCGGCGACTGGATTCTTTCCGAGACAGTTCAGGACGCGCCCTTGGAAAAAGCGCAGGAAAAAATCGTGCACGCCACCATCAAAAAAGTCACCGCCGACATCGAAGCGCTTTCCTTCAACACCGCCATTTCCCAGATGATGGTTTTCGTGAACGCCTTTACCAGCGCCGAGGTCCGCCCCGTGCGCGCGCTACGCACGCTGCTCGTGCTTCTCAATCCATTCGCGCCGCATCTCACCTCCGAAATATGGGAAACGCTCGGCCAGAAATTTAGCGGCGCGCCCGGCGACATCACTGCGCAGCCGTGGCCGGAGCATGACGAAAAATTCCTTATCGAAAGCGAAGTGGAAATCATTCTGCAAGTGAACGGCAAAGTGCGCGACCGCATGATGGCGGACCTGAACGCGACCAAAGAAGAACTCGAAGCCGCCGCTCTCGCCAACGGTCGGGTGCGCGAATTCATCGGCTCGCAGACCGTGCGCAAGACCGTCGTCATTCCGCAAAAACTGGTTAACATTGTCACTGGTTAACCAAGGAAATACCGATGCTGAAAGAGTTCAAAGAATTCGCCGTCAAGGGCAACGCCGTCGATCTCGCGGTCGGCGTCATTATTGGCGCCGCGTTCGGCGCGATTGTTACGTCTCTCGTCAAAGACATCCTCATGCCACCGATTGCGCTGCTGACCGGCGGCCTCGATTTCTCAAACAAGTTCATGCTTCTGAAAGAAGCGCCGGGCGGCGGCACCTTCGCCACTCCGGCCGAAGCGGTGAAAGCTGGAGCCATCACCTGGAACTACGGCAATTTCCTCACCCTCCTAATCAACTTCCTCATCATCGCGTTTTGCATCTTTCTGGTCGTGCGCGCAGTGAATCGTTTGAAACGGCCGGACGAAGAGAGCGATCCTGTCTCGAAGGAATGCCCCGCCTGCACGATGACTATCCCGATCAAAGCGACGCGTTGCCCGCATTGCACCGCGGAGATCAGCGCCGACCCCCAAATCTAGCGCGCGATCCCCTCGAACATTCGCGGACGCGCGGAAGCGCCGTCCCTCCGATCCTTTGCGCGCCGCTCTCCCAAGCGGGACCGCCTTATTTCCAACCTCGCGTCCCTCCGGTCTTTCGCGCGCCGTGCGCTCAATTGCGACTGACTCGTCTATGACCCACGGCCGCTCTTTCGGAGGGACGCGCTTCTGCGCGTCCGCGATTTCAGGGCGCGCCTCCTTTCGTCCTTGCGCGCGTCGCTTCTCAATCGCCGTGCATCGCAAGAATCCGCTTCGGCGAGCAAAGCCAAATGCGGCTTTCTCCATCCCCGCGCCATGAAACGCCGCCCGCCCACGGCGAAAACGCCGGCATGATCCAGCATCTTCCCTGTTGCACAAACGCCGGAAGTTTTAATCGCAACCCCGCGCCGTCGCTCACCGTCCCGGCCGGATGATGATGCCCGATCACCTGGATCGCGTCTGCTCCGTCAGCCGCGCAATGGCCGTGGTGAAAATAAAAACCGTCCGTCTGCCACGATTCGCGCAAGCTGAGTTCGCGGATCAATTGCCGATCGTGATTACCGGCCAGGACGATGAGCTCGCAGCGTTCCGCCAATTGCTCGAGCAGCCGCCGCGCTTCCCGCGTCGCCACACGATCGTGCACCAGGTCGCCCAGAATAATGAGGTGTGCCGGTTGATAATCGGCCAGCAATTCCTGCAGCCGATCCGCGATTGAAGTCATGCCCCACATCGGCATGAGCCGGCCCGCGGCGCGCTGGCTCAGCTCGTAGCCGAAGTGCAAATCCGCCACCGCCAGCCAGCGTTGGCGCTTGTGATAGAGCGCAAGGCGGCCATCCAAAACGACATTTCGCGCCACGGAAACCCGGCTGAATTTTGGGAGTGTCATCTCTCTGCGCCGCGCGGCGCGCGCGAAATTATCCCTTGCGTCCGCGCGCAGCAATCGCTATTCAGCGGGGTCTCGCAAATCATCATGCTCCCGCGATTTCTCATCGTGGTAGCGCCGGCCCTTCTCCTGGCCAGTTGCGCTACTCAAACCACTCCGCACACCGTCGTTTCGACTTCGCCGACGCGCCGCATCGCACAAGTGCGTACCACCGCCTACACCCATAGTGAAGGGAGCTCTCGCAATGCTCTCGGGAAACGCCTGCGCGCGGCCAGGGTCCGCAGCGCCGCGGCCGATTGGTCGCGTTTCCCGCTCGGCACAAAATTCCGCATCGTCGGCACCGACGAAATTTATGAAATCGACGATTACGGCAGCGCCCTCATCGGAACGAGTACGATCGATCTTTACAAGTCCAGCCGGCTCGCCATGCGCCGCTGGGGCGTGCGCCGGGTCGATATCGATATTCTGGAATGGGGTTCGAGCGAACTCAGCCTGAAGGTCCTCAAACCGCGCGCCCGCATGCGCATCGCGCGCCGCATGATCGTCGCCATCCAGGATAAGGCGCGGACACAGCAAGCGCTCCAGAGTTTTTGACTTGTCGCCGGGCGAGCGCATCCTCCCGCGATGAAAATTCTCGTTGTCGGCGGCGCCGGCTATATCGGCAGCGTTTGTGCTGAGCTTCTCCTCGACGAAGGCCACGACGTTGCTGTTTTCGACAATCTGACCGAAGGCCATCGCCGGGCGCTCGACCCGCGCGCACATTTCATTGAAGGCGATCTGATCGATCGCGCGCAGATCGCCGCTGTCATGCGCGAAGCGAAGCCGGACGCGGTCATGCATTTCGCGGCCCACGCGCTCGTGGGCGAATCGATGGAAAATCCGTCGAAGTATTTTCGCAACAACGTCGCCCACGGCCTCAACCTGCTCGATGCCATGATCGAGGCTGACGTGGGGCAGCTCGTCTTCTCGTCCACCTGCGCGACGTTCGGGCCGCCAGAGCGAGTGCCGATTGATGAGACCGCGCCGCAACGTCCCATCAATCCCTACGGAGAATCCAAGCTCGCCTTCGAGAAAATTCTCCGTTGGTACGACGAGATTCACGGCCTGCGCTTCGTCGCATTGCGCTACTTCAATGCCGCTGGCGCCTCAAAGAATTTCGGCGAAGACCACCGTTGCGAAACGCATCTCATCCCCAACGTGCTCAAAGTCGCGCTCGGTCAAAAACCGCACGTCGAGATTTTTGGAACCGATTACGAAACACCGGATGGCACCTGCATTCGCGATTACATCCACATCCTCGATTTGTCTCGTGCTCACATTCTGGCGCTCGGCGCCAAGGAGAGCGGCTATTACAACCTTGGAACCGGTGGCGGCTCCAGTGTGCGCGAAGTAATCGAAGCCTGCCGCAAAATTACCGGCCACGAAATTCCGGTGGTCGAGCGTCCGCGCCGCGCCGGCGATCCGCCGCGTCTCATCGCCGCTTCCGAGAAAATCACGCGCGAGCTCGGCTGGCGCCCGCAATTTCAAAACCTCGACGCGATCATCACGAGCGCCTGGAACTGGCACCAAAAATTCCCCCGCGGTTACGAAGATTAAAGTCTTCTGCTTGATCCCTCCCCAAAGCAATCACCTGTAGGGCGTCTGTGTCAGATGCCTCGCTGCCTTGGAAGAGGCGTTTCACAGAAACGCCCTACAGATGTTCTTTAGCGCGAGACCCAAGAAGTGGACCGCCAAAAAAAAAGCGCCCGCGGGAAACACGTTCCCGCGAGCGCTCGAATTTTACCTGAAAACGAAAAGCGACCCGCTTAGGGCGTGGTCGTGGTCGTCGTGGTCGATTCCTTCTTCTCGTAGTAGGTGATCGGCTTTTCCAGCGTCACTTTCGTGATCACCATGCGATCGCCTTCTTTTGTGTAGGTGTAGGTCACCGGCATGTCGGGGCGCAGGGCCGAGAACTCGACCGTCTTGCCTTCCGGATCAACGACGGTGGTCGACTTCGTGTAATAATACTTCATCGGTTCGGCGCTCGCCTGCGAGCGGAACATGATGAAGTCCGAGCCCGGCGTGAAGGTGGTGATGGTGCCCGTGCCGTTCAAGGAGCTCGTCGTGGTGGTCGACGCGCTCACATCGCTCGTGCCGGTCGCGGTGGTCGCCGAAACGCCCGTCGCTCCATCGGTCGTAGTCGTCGTCGTGCTGGATTCCTGCGCGAAAGCAGTGCCCAGCGCCAAGGCGCAGGCCGCTCCGCCCGTCAATAATTTAACTAGTGTTGTTTGTTTCATAATTGTCCTTTGCTGTTGTTAACGGATGCTCCGTTGTGAATTCTATCGGACTCCATCAACGCGGAATTTATTCATCCAAACTCTTTTCGTGATTTGCCTACTCTCTGACTACTCCGCGCCTGTTCGTTTCTGAAAACTCTCCACTTCGTCATGCAATCACTGCCCGGTTTTCGCGATTTTCTGCCAAAGGATTGCGCGGCGCGTAACTACATTTTCGAACGGTGGCGCGAAGTTTGCCGGCGCTATGGTTTCGTCGAATGGGATGGCCCGGTTTTGGAACCGACCGAGCTGCTCACCAAAAAGAGCGGCCCTGAAATTGTCGGCCAGCTTTTCAATTTTACCGACAAAGGCGACCGCGAAGTCACGCTCCGCCCCGAACTTACGCCCACCCTCGCGCGCGTCGTCGCGACGAACGAGCGCGCTTACAAGAAACCGCTCAAGTGGTTTTCGCTCCCGCAATGTTTTCGCTACGAGAAACAGCAGCGCGGCCGGCTGCGCGAGCATTATCAGCTCAACTGCGACCTCATCGGCGAGGCCTCCGTTGAATCGGACATCGAGCTGATCGCGCTCAATATCGATTTGCTGCGCGCTTTTGGATTCGCCGAATCCGACTTTGTCGTGCGGATCAGCGATCGCGAGTTCTGGCTCGATTTCTTGCGCACCCAAAACGTGACCGAAGATCGTTGGCCGGAGATTTTGCAGATCATCGACAAGAGTGAACGCGAGCCCCGCGAGAAAACGGCGGCGCGTCTCGGCCCGCTCGCCGATCCGGTCTTCATTATCCTCGACGGCGGCGGTCAAAGCGAAAAACTCGATCGCGTCATGAGCGGATTGAAGGCGCGCGGCCTTGCCGGTTTTGCTCGCATCGATTTCGCCATCGTGCGCGGGCTTGCCTATTACACAGGGATCGTTTTCGAAGCGTTCGATCGAGCCGGGAAATTTCGCGCGCTTTCCGGCGGTGGCCGCTACGACAATCTCATCGCGCATTTGAGCGACGGCGCGACATCGTTGCCGGCCGCGGGTTTCGCCATGGGCGACGTGGTGCTCGGAGAATTGATTGAGGAAATTCCCGGGGCGCGCGCGCAAAGAGACTCTGCCATCAGTGGCGCGCAACAGTTGGATGTTTACGTCGTCATCGCCAAGGAGGAACGGCGCGAACAGGCCATCTCTCTCGCCCAGCAACTGCGCAACAAAGGACATCGCGTCGATTTTCCGCTCGCGTCCGCCAAGGTCGGAAAACAGTTTCAGGCCGCTGAACAACTCGGCGCCAAAGTCGCGCTTCTTTGCGGCGACGAATGGCCACAGGTTGCCCTCAAACTTCTTGCCACCGGGCAGCAGCGACTCGTGCCTAACGAGGAGGCGGCTAACGAAATAGAGAAAGACCTTCGCGCTCGGTAAAAGAAGATCGGTTCCCCCCGCCCTCCTCCTCCTGAACTCCTCCCTCGCAACCCCCATCACTCACCAGCCGCGCCATCCCTTCGTCGGCCTGACTCTCGCGGCAGGCGCCGGCATCGTCGTCGCCGATTGGCTGCGCTGGCTCCCTTTCTGGCCGGCGGGCTCCGTTCTGCTGGGCGGCGCACTGGTCGCACTCGTTAGGCAAAGCAGTCTGGCCACCTATCTCGCCGTCGCCGCCGGTTTTTGCCTCCTGCATCTCGCCCACATCACCGGCACAGCCGGCCAGCGATTATCAGTTCTGCTCGGGAATCAACCAGAGGCTATTACCGCGACCGGTGTGGTCGCGAGCGAGCCGAAAATGTCCGCCACCGGCTATGCGTCGTTTATCTTTCGCCTGCGCGAAATCGATTGGAATGATCGCAAATTTCCTACCACCGCGCCCATCTACGTGCGTTGGAAAGGCGCGCCGCGAATCGGCGATGCGCTGCAACTCTTTGGCCTGACGAAGCCGATCGCGCCGCCTCGCAATCCCGGTGAATTCGACTTCCGCGCCTGGCTCGCGCGCCAGGACATTTATCACGAGCTTTCCGTAAACTACGAAGGCGACGGTTCGCTCCTGACGCAACGTCCGGAAAATTGGATTCGACGCGCGGCCGAGAAATCGCGCCATTGGATGCAGCAAAACCTGACGCGCAGCCTCGGTGATTCGCCCGATGTGGAAGCGCTCATTACCGGCATGGTTCTCGGCCTGCGCCACCAAACGCCGGAAGATATTGAAGAGCCATTTCAGCAAACGGGCACGCTTCATCTTTTCGCCGTCGCGGGCCTCCACGTCGGCATCGTCGCGCAGTTGCTCTGGATTGTAACCTCCCTCGTGCGCTTGCGGCGGCGGGCCGCCATCGCGCTCATCATTCCCGCGCTCTTCTTTTACTCGACCGTCACCGGTCTGCATTCCTCCAGCGTGCGCGCCGCGCTCATGGCCGCGGTGTTGCTGGGTGGGTTTCTCGTCGAGCGCCGCGTCTTCGCGCTCAACAGTCTTGGCGCAGCCGCCATCCTCATTTTGATCTGGGATACCAACCAGCTTTTCGCCGTCGGATTTCAACTCTCCTTCTGCGTGGTGGGCGCGATTGTTCTATGGGCCGATCCGATTGCGCGTCGCCTCCATCGCTGGGGCGAGCCGGATCCCTTTCTGCCGCGCGTTCTCTTCAGCCGCCTGCGCCGCCTAACGAATCATCTGCTCTGGTGGTTGAGCCGCGCACTTTCCGTTTCGCTCGCGGCCTGGCTCGGCACACTGCCGCTCATGCTTTGGTATTTCAATCTGGTCACGCCGATTTCGTTGCTGGCCAATCTGCTCGTCGTTCCGATTGCGTTCTTTATCCTCGCCTGCGGTTTGCTCTCGCTCCTCGCCGCGCCGTTTTGCGGATGGCTCTCGGTCATTTTCAACAACGCTAACTGGGCTTTGGCCAAACTGGTTCTCGTGCTCGTCCACGCTTTTGCACAAGTGCCGGGCGGCCATTTCTACACCGAACGCCCGCATTGGCCGAGCGGCGCTCATGCGGAAGTGACCGTGCTGGACCTTGGAAAGGGCGGCACGGCGCACCTGCGCACGCGCGGAAACGACTGGCTTTTAGATTGCGGAAGCCAACGCGCATTCGAACACACCGTTCGCGGCTACCTGCATTTTCGCGGCATCGATCGGCTCGACGGTTTTCTCATCAGTCACGGCGATGCCGCTCACATCGGTGGCGCGCAGGCGTTGCTCCATGATTTTCAACCGCGCCTCATCGTGGACAACGGCGCGCCCGATCGCTCGCCAGTCCATCGCGCTCTGACCTCCGCGCTCGTCGCCACATTTCCCAACCGCACGGTGGCTGTCACCGGGGATGAACTGAAGTGTTCGCGCGACGTAACAGCACGCATTTTGTTTCCACCGGCCGGATTTAAGGCCAAGGCCGCTGACGATCAGACCCTGGTCATCCAGCTATTGATCGAGGGAAAACCGCGCATCCTTTTCACCTTCGACAGCGGAACGGCGACAGAGCACGCTTTGCTCGCCCATCATATCGATCTTCACGCGGACGTTCTGGTGAAAGGGAAAAATCGCACAGGCGTTTCCGGTTCACCAGAATTTCTGGACGCGGTCCGGCCGCAAATCATCGTGGCTACTTCACGCGATTTTCCGAATAGCGAAAGATTAACCGACGAGTGGGCGGAGATGGTTCGCACGCGCGGCATCAAACTTTTTCGCCAGGACGAAAGCGGCGCCGTCACCCTGCGATTTTTTGGCGATCATCTCGAAGCGACTTCGTCCATCACTGGCGAAGTCTTCCGCAGCGACAACCGATGAGTGCCCGCGCCCTGCGCGCGAAAATGTTTTTCAAAGGTGGTGAGCGGAAACGCGTCCGCGCTCACTTCCTCTCGCGTCCAATGCGGCGCGCCGGCTGCCCCGTCTCGCAAGTCCGCGAAATAGGAAGCCTGATCACTCGCAAAATGAAACAGGCCGTCTGGCCGCAAAGCGCGATGCACTGCGTGCAGGAAGGAATCCGTCACGATGCGCCGATTTTGATGACGCCGCTTCGGCCAGGGATCGGGAAAGAGCAAATGGATCGCGGCGACCGATTGCGGCGGGATGAGGTAGCTGATCGCGTAGGAACTTTCGAGGCGCAAAACACGCGCGTTGTTCAACCGGCGTTGCCCGATCCGCGTGCAAACCCGGCGTACCCGGCCAAGCAGACGTTCGATACCGAGAAAATTCCGGTGCGGATAACGTGCCGCCATTTCGGCGAGAAAAGTTCCGTCGCCACAGCCCAAATCGATTTCAATCGCGCCATCGCCAGCAAAGACGTCGCGCCACGCAAACGGCGTGAGAAAATTTTGCGGGACGAATTCAGCCGCCGCTGCCGTCGGAGAAAGCGGTCTCGCCTTGCGCATCCGCGTGAGGTTACGGCGCGGAATGCTTTGGGAAAGGCCGAAACCTTGCAATAAAACGCCGCCACCGCAGTCCAACTTCCATCATGATTCGATATTTTGTCGCTCCTGTTTTGCTTCTACTCGCGAGCCTTGGTTCGCTTTCCGCCGCCGATCCCACGCCTGCGCCAACCAAAACCGCCATCTTTGCCGGCGGTTGTTTCTGGTGCATGCAGTCGCCATTCGATCACGCGAAAGGCGTCGTCAAAACGGTGGTCGGTTACACGGGCGGGAGCAAAGAAGACGCAACCTACGAGAAGGTTTCTTCGGAGACGACGCAACATCGCGAAGCGATCGAAGTTACCTACGATCCCAGCCAGATTTCCTACAACCAGTTGATCGATTTATTCTGGCAGCAGATCAAGCCCACCCAGACCGACGGGCAATTCCACGACATCGGCGAATCGTATCGCACCGCGATTTACTACGGAAACGACGAGGAGAAGAAAGCCGCCGAGGCCGCCAAGGAAAAGCTGGCGAAGTCCGGCAAATTCGATAAGCCGATCGCGACCGAGATTCTTCCGGCCAAGCCGTTCTATTCCGCCGAGGAATATCACCAAAAATATTACCAGAAGAACCCGGGCGCGTATCAGGTTTATCACATCGGCTCGGGCCGCGTGATTTACTTGAAGAAGACTTGGGACGACGAGAAAAAATAGATCGACCAGGACGCGTCTCAGTGAGACGGACCAACGACGGACAGCCGTCGATTATCGATCGACGCCAAACCAATGATGCGGTCCGGCGCGGCCGGTTTCACATGGGAGTAACGATAGACTTTCGCGTCCTTCGGCTCGACAAATTCGGCGTTCTGCACGGAGAGCGATTCCTTCATGATTTTGCTCAAGCCTTGCGCTAGAACGATGGCGATCGCGCGCGCATCGCGCGTATAAACCGGAATGGGGAAACCGCCGGCGTTGCGGTCGTAACCGTAGATCGTTCCTTCCGTTTCCCAGACGCAATAGGCATGGCCGGCCGGATGATTCGCAAAGCGGACGAGCAGCACCTTCGCCCAGAAATCGGGCTCGAGCCGATGCTTGGTTTTGACGACGGCGAGGTAGTTGCAGGCGGAAATGACACAGCCATTCAGGACGACCAGATCATCTTCAGCAGGGCTGACCAGCTCGACCCGTTGCCGGCACGACGAGAATGCGAGGACTGAAAGAGCGAGGCCGAAAAAGGCAACGCGCCGAAAGAAACCCACGGCGTGGCACGAACGAGAGGAAGCGAGATGAGTCACGTTTTTGAGAAATACTATATTGAATAGAATTTGGCCACGGAAAACTGTCGAACACGCATCCCGCCCAAGATCGAGCCAGTCGTATCGATAACGCGGGCGATTGTCGAGCGTGTTCCGAGGCCGGCCAAATTTTCCAAATTAGCCGTGGCAATCCAGTTGTGAGGGCACGAGAATTTGCCGCTTTCGTAGCTGAATCCGTGTAAGCCGTGGCCAATAATCTGAAATCAAAGCTCCAAGATTACTTCGCCGATGATCGACGCCGCCCTCACCGCGGTCCGCGACCGCGGCTGCAGATTACGGTTGCTTCGTAAAAGTCATCGCCGCCGAGTTGAGGCAATAGCGCAAACCGGTCGGCTTTGGACCATCGTCAAAAACATGGCCGAGGTGGCCGCCGCAACGGCTGCAAACCACTTCTTCTCGCGTCATAAAGAGCGAACGATCCTGCTGCACACGCACTGCTCCCGGCGCGATCGGCTGATAGAAACTGGGCCAGCCGGTGCCTGATTCGAACTTCGTCTCGGAGGAGAAGAGCTCCTGACCACACGCGGCGCACTTGTAGACACCGTGCTCGTGATTGTTCGCGAATTTGTTGGTGAAGGGCCGCTCGGTCCCTTTTTCGCGAAGCACTTGGAATTGCGCTGGCGTCAGAATCTTCCGCCATTCGTCTGCGGATTTTTGGACAGCGAATCCCTTCTGCTCGGGTTTCGGCGGATTGGCAGGTGCTTTCGGAACGGCAAACATCGCCCAGATCGCCAGAGCGGCGAGAGCGAGGAAAATGGTAATGGTTTTCATTAGGTTCAAATTGTTGTGTTCTTTAAGAGGAAGAAGTGACGCGCTTATTCCAGCCAGACTCGCGCCGGCTGTGAAATAAACAGGGCAAAATATACTCCTATCTCGATGATTCGATTCCTTATTCTTCTCGGTGTTGCTGGGCTGGCCGCTGCGCCATTCGCGCAGGCAAGCGATCTCACCCTGGCCAGTGCGCCCACCAAAACGCATCTGCTCGAACTTTATACGTCGGAGGGATGCAGCAGTTGCCCGCCGGCGGAAGCGTGGTTGAGCGATTTGCAAAAAGAGCACGGGCTCTGGCACGACTTCGTTCCGCTCGCGTTCCATGTTGATTATTGGGATCGGCTTGGCTGGAAGGATCCGTTCGCCTCGAAGCAATGGACGGCGCGCCAATACGCCTACTCCGCGGCGTGGAAAAGCAGCAGCGTTTACACTCCGGGCTTCGTCCTTGATGGGCAGGAATGGCGGCGGCGCAGCGTGCCTGATGCTTCGCAGGAAAGCGTCGGCGTGCTGCGTTTGAGCCTTGCCCAAAACGGGACGGTGAGGGCGAAGTTCGCTCCCGCTTCCGCGAATGGAGAGAAGCTGGAACTGCATCTGGCCCGTCTCGGCTTCGGCCAAAACATTCACGTGAAAGCGGGCGAAAACAGCGGCCGGAAATTGCAGCATGATTTCGTCGTTCTCGGCCTAACGAGTGGACCTCTCACCGACGGCGCGGCCGAATTGCCATTGCCCGCCGCCAAAGCGTCGACCAACGGAGGCCGCCAGGCCATCGCCGCATGGGTCACGAAAACTGGTCAACTGGAACCGATTCAAGCAGTGGGCGGCTGGTTGCCGTAGCAGCCGGCGCCGAGCGTCGCCGCCAAAAATAGAGCGCGCCTGCCGCCAGGATCGCGGGCCCAAACTGGAGAAGATCGCAAGCCAGATAAGGATTGATCCAGCGGGAGCCATCGAACCAGTCCGCATATTGCAAGAGCGCTGCGCAACTGACATATAGCAGCGGCCAGACGAAAGGCCGCGGGACGAACGCCAGCCACGGCGTCATCCACAGCCAGTACCATGGGTATTGTGGCGAGAGGAGAAACATGAACACGCCGCCGATCGATCCCGCGTACCGAAGAAATGCTCCCCGCGAATGGGCGCGTTGCGAGATCGCGGGATAAACGAGCCACCCGATCAGCGCGGCACAAAACACAAAGTAGATCCACGCTGGAATCTCTGCGCCGCCGGAGAGATGCCGCGCCAGGAGCAGGAGGAAGAATCGACCCGTCGCCATTCCTTCCTCGCCCGCGTAATTGAAAAGAAAACCAAACACGCCGCGTCCCACGCTTAAATACGGGAGATAGCTGAGCGCGATGGTTAGCCCGAGCGCGATCGGCAATCTCCATTGGCGACGTTTGTAAAAAGCGGGCAGGAGAACGAGCGGAAAAAATTTTACCAGCGTCGCCGCACCCAGGAAAATTCCAGCCCACGCGCTCCGTTTTCGGCAATGCGCCAGCAGCGCGAGCAAAACGAGCGGCGTCATCAAAAGATCGATGTGGCCGGAGGAAAATTCCCAAAGAACCAGCGGGTTCCAGGCGTAAACGAGAAGTCGCGCCCGTGGGAAATTGAGTGCGCCGAGCAACTGCGCGAGCAGCCAGAGCGTCCCGCCTTCCAGCAGCAACAGCACCGCTTTGAACCAGATGACGCTCTCGCTCACCCGCGTCACCGCCCAGAAGAAAACTTGCGCGAGCGGCGGATAAATCGTCGGCGCGTAGTCGCGGCGATTGATGTGCGGATAAATTTGCGCGTCACGCAGAAAGGCGAGATGCGGGTCCGCTGGAATATAACGATAGGGATTGATGCGGGCCGCCTGCACGCGCCCATCCCAGATGTATCGGTAAATGTCGTCCGACAATGCCGGCGTTTGCGTGAGCAACGACAATCGCAACAGGACAGCGACGCCAATCACAATGCCGGTCGTTAGGCGCGACGACCCGCGATTCCAGATGAGCCCGGTGCCCGCGGCGCACAACGCAGCTTGAGCCGCCACGATCCAGAAAAATCGCTGCGTTGGCTGCGCGGCGACCGCTCCTTTTCCCAGCCAGAGGAGGGCGACACTCAGCACACCGAGCAGCGCGAGAAGAAGATCGCGCCGCGAGAAGCGAAGCCCGGCCCTCACTCAGCCGGCGAGATGCACGCTCACCCAGTGAAAGCCCGTCACTCCGGAAGTGAACGGCCGCGAAGGATCCTCCGCTTGCAACAAACCATCGCCATTGGTCGCGCGCACGCTGAGCAGATGATCACCCGCGCTTTGCGGCTGCCAGTCGAAGCTCCAGAGCGCCCAGGTCAATTTCGTGCCCGGATAATCGAGCCGCGCTTCCTGCCAGGTCTTTGCGCCATCCACCGTCACTTCCACTCGCGAAATTCCGCGATCGCCCGCAAACGCCACGCCCTTGATTCGCATGCCGCCAGAGAGCTTGCTCAATTCCAGTTTCGCCTTGTCGCCCGGATCGTCGATGCGCGATCGAATCGGAATCTTGAAGTCCGGCCCCCAACCCTGCTTCTCGTAAAAGCCCTTCGCTTCCTCACCCGTCACCTCGATCCGCGTGACCCACTTCACATTTTTCTCGCCGAAATAACCGGGCACCACCATGCGTGCTGGCGCTCCGTGCCGTTCCGGCAACGGTTCGCCATTCATCTCATAAGCGATCAGCGTGTTCGGGTTCATCGCTTTCTCGATCGGGAACGAATCGGTGTAATTATCGACTCCGTGCAGCAGCACCTTTTTCCCTTCCGACTTTGCGCCCGCCGCCTCGAGCAACGCGCGCAGCGGCACCCCTTTCCACATCGCATTGCTCATCAGGCCTGCCCCGATCCCGTTGCTGATGCACATCAGCGTCGTCTCCTGCGTCACCGGCGTGAGCGCTTTAATTTCCTCGATCGAATAGGAGCGCCCGCGCTCGACCATCCCGCCGATCTGCAACCGCCAAAGCGCCGGGTTCACCTTTGGGTCGATTATATTCTTGGTCACGCAATAGAACTTGTCGTTAGGCGTGATCGCCTCCAGATCCTTCCCCTTATACTGCGTGCCGTCGTAGCTGAACGTGGCGTCGCCATAGAGTTTGCGCAGCAAACCGATCCCGCCGCCCGCCGCGACCAATCCGATGCCGCCGAGCACCACCGCGCGCCGCCCGATTTGCGGACTGTACACCGCGCTCGTCCCCCGCCCTTTCGCGGGCCGGGTCAAAAATGCATAGCCACCCACCAGCGTTCGTTCGTAGGCCACGAAAGCGAGGACCAGGCCGACGATCGTAACCGCGCACGCCAAGCCCATTGGCAACCCGCGATAGTGCGTGGCGAGGACAGGCCAGAGGGCCGCGGCAAAAACGAGCACGGGCACAACAACAAAAAGCCCGAGCGAAAACAGCTCATTGCGCGCGCTTGATCCCCTCCCTCTGCCTGCCAGCAAGGCGTAGATCCATCCCCCGATCGCGCCCACCAAAATCTGACCACCGATCACCGAGCCCACGCCCAGTTTCTTCATCGGCGTGTAGCCGCCCACCTTTCCCATCAGTTCCAGAAATGGTCCGGCCGGAATAAGCACAGAGATCCGATCGCCGATCAATTCCAGCGGCGTGGCCACGCCGAACGCCGCGCGCAGCAACAACATCACTGCCGTCATCACGATCGCGGCCACTGCTCCCGCGAGCAGCCCGATTTCCAAAATTCTCCGACCGCCCGGTTGCTCCGATTTCACAACGCTCATGCCCGTGAGAACCACCGCGCGCCCATTTATTCCGGCTCCATTAGTGGCAAACGAGTTTGCGAACGCGTTGTCGATAGACCGTTGGGAGCGCACGCGACTCGCGAGCAGCTATTGCAGCCGGCGGATACGCAAGTTGCCGGGACCAATAACGCTAAACGAACCTTCGAGTTCAGAGCCGTGCTCAGCCAGAGCAATTTTCACCGCTCTCGCCTTGGCGTCGATACTCAGGCCGGACAAGCGTACGAGAATCACGCCCGCGTGGATCAATCGCTGCCTGTAGATCAGCTCCCCGAAATCCTTGTCATCTCGGCGACATACAGAACTTCGTGTCCCGCACGGCGGAGCTGGCTCACGATAGACTTACCAATATTCTCGTCCGCGAGGAGGTTCACACCGAGGCTCCAACGATCGGATAAACGACATCGGCCTTGATAGCCTTTGCGCCAAACTCGACGGCGAGCAGGACAGCTTCCCGCGTGAGCCGAGGATGTTCGGCGACAATTGCCTCCACGCTTTCACCAGCGCCGAGCTTCTCCAGGATCGATTCAACCGTGATGCGCGTGCCGGCGATGACCGGTTTCCCCATCATAATTTTTGGATTCGATTCGATTCGCTCCATCGAGACGAATGATAGTGGCGAAACTCGTCCAATGCGATGGAAAACACGCTGGTGCGCAGAGCGGATATGACTGGATTCTCCCCCTCGCTCACCAAGCGCGCTAAAGTCACGTCATGTCCCACCGCATCATTTCGCTGTTGCCCGGTGCGACGGAAATCGTGGCGGCGCTTGGGTTCGGCGATCAACTGGTCGGGCGCTCGCACGAATGCGATTTCCCGAACGGCGTGGAAGACCTGCCGATTTGCAGCGCCACGAAGGTGCCGGTGCACGGCAGCTCCGCGGAGATCGAGCGGAGCGTGAAGGCGATCGTGGCCGACGGGCTTTCCATTTATCGGGTCGATCCCGATCGTCTGCGCGCGTTGCAGCCAGATCTCATCCTCACGCAAACCCAATGCGCCGTCTGCGCCGTCACGCCGCGCGATCTGGAGCAGGCCCTTCACGACTGGATGGGCGCGAAGCCAGCCGTCGTCTCCCTTCAGCCCAACAATCTCTCCGACGTTTGGGAAGACATCCGGCGCATCGGGCGCGCGCTCGGCGTTTCCGACAAAGCCGAAGAACTGGTGATGCGCCTCACGCAAAGACTGGCGGCGCTACGCGAGAAAACCAGGGCCGCCTCATCGCGTCCCAGCGTCGTCGCGCTGGAGTGGCTGGACCCGCTCATGGCGGGCGGCAATTGGATGCCGGATCTAATCGAGATTGGCGGCGGCCTCAGCCTCTTGGCCAAACCTAGAGCGCACTCGTCCTGGCTCGAATGGCGCCAACTCATCGACGCCGACCCAGACGTCATTCTTCTCGTGCCCTGCGGTTTTCAGATTCCCCAAACGATCCGCGATCTCGATCAGCTCGTGCAAAATCCCGCGTGGTCGGAATTGCGCGCGGTGAAGAACGGGCGCGTCTACCTGATCGACGGCCACCACTTCTTTAATCGGCCGGGTCCGCGCCTCGTCGAGTCGGCCGAGATCGTGGCGGAAATTTTGCATCCCGATGTTTTCGCCTTTGGTCATCGCGGCGACGGCTGGATCGCGCTCGACGAAACGCGACGGTAAGGTGGTCGCCTCTTGAAAGGGCGCTTATCAGCGAAATTCTTTCTCGGCCCAATCTTTGACCCAGATCAAACTTCCGCCGCGTTTGCGGTTGCCACTCAGGCGTCTCAGCGGAGCGTAGCGGTCAGCGATCCCATGCACACGCTTTGCGACATCGAAAATCCCGAAGACGTGAAAACGCTCATCGATGCTTTTTACGCCAGGGTGAATCGTGACGAATTGCTCGCGCCCATTTTCAACGAAACCGCCAATGTCGATTGGGCCGAGCATCTCCCGAAAATGTATCGCTTCTGGGAGTCGATGCTTTTCCGATCGGGCAACTACCAGGGCGCGCCCTTTCCCAAACACGCCGTCCTGCCCCTGAACCAGAACCACTTCGAGCGCTGGCTGACGCTGTTTGTGGAAACAGTCGACGAAAACTTCGCCGGCACGGCGAGCGAACAAGCGAAGAACAGCGCCGTCAGCATCGCCGACACCTTCGCGCAGCGGATGGGCGTTTTGACTGATCCCACCAGTTTGGGCCGAATTCGCTGGCCGGAGCGCTAGTGCCACTATAACCCGCCAAAGTGAGACCAGGAAAACGAACCCAAGACCAGAGCACGTATTAGAAAGCAGTCGAGTTTCGCAATGGAGCAAGGTTCTTTCCCAAATGTTCCAGTGCACTAGCTTTCATCCATGCAACTGACAAACACAGCGTTTGGAATGTGGGGTGCGGGCCGCTTCATGCATTACGGCGAGGCGTTGACTGATGACCGGTTCATCGCCCTCGTCCGCTTCGCTTACGAAAAAGGAATCCGCACTTTCGTGACGGCCGATGTCTACGGCGCCGGTGAAGCGGATATGCTGCTCGGGCGCGCGCTCGCGGGATTGCCGCGCGACAGCTATTGCCTGGTCGGCGCGGTCGGGCATGATTTTTACGAAGGCGAACGCGCGGGCTCGAAAGGCTTCCCGCGTTTCACCGATGCCACTTTGCGCAAGCCGAGCGCGTTCGCCGATTACCTGCGCGCCGCGACGGAGAAATCGCTCGCCCGCTGTCAGATCGATCGGTTCGATCTGCTTCTGCTGCACAATCCCGATGCGACCGGCTACACGAGCGACGCCGTCTGGAAGAGCATGGAGAAACTGAAAGACGTCGGCCTAACGAGTCAGCTCGGGATTGCGCCGGGCCCGGCCAATGGAGTCACGCTCGATCTCATTCTCGCGCTCGAACGCTTCCAGGGTCTGCTCGATTGGGCCATGATTATTCTCAATCCCCTCGAGCCGTGGCCCGGCAGCCTTTGTCTCCCCGCGGCCGACCGCAACGGCGTGAAGGTACTCACTCGCGTCGTCGATTACGGCGGCCTCTTCCACGATGATGTCAAGCCCGGCCACGAATTCGCGCCGCGCGATCACCGCACTTTTCGTCCCGCCGGCTGGGTCGAAGCGGGGAGCGAAAAAATCGAGCGGATGCGCCCGATCGCCGACGCGCATGGCCTAACGATGCTGCAACTCGCCTGTGCCTGGAATCTTCAACAACTCGCCGTCTCAACGGTGGTGCCGACGCTGATCCAGGAACCGGGAGCGAGCGCAAAGCCGATTGAAGGCAAGATCGAAGAGCTGGCCACCTTGCCGCAGGTCACTTTCACGCCGGAAGAGTTGGTGCGCATCACGGAGATTGGCGACAACGCAAACTGCATGAGCCTGAAGGGCGCGAGCCCGGAGCATGTCGGCGAGCCGTTGCCCGATCGCTGGCCGCTAAGCGAGGAACTGGAAGCCGTGGGTCAAAGATGGAAAATCGATCCACGCCAGGATCTGGTCCATGTCGCGCACGAGGCCGAAACAACTCGTTAGCCCAAAGGGCTTCAATCTTCGATTTCAGGAAGAGAGCACGGCGGGCTGGCGCATCGGATCGGCTCATCTTTGTCGTTAGGGACGAGCGTTGATGGTCGCACCACTGCGGCCTGGTCGCGCGAAGATCTCCCACCTTCACCATCGCTTCCGCGAGCTTTCTTTCTCGCCTGAGACGGGCGCTTTTTCATCCGAATCAAAACTGCGCACCGGCCAGCCGGAAGTCCACGGCGTTCCCGCTTTATTCTTTCGGAAGAGCGCGCTCCACGATCAGCGCGTAGGTCGCAATCGCGATTGCGGTCAAAAAGACAACCAGGTAATCCATTTTGTTTCTTCCTTTCCGCCACAAATTCCTCCTGACGGGGCGCGCTTCCAGCGCGATTGCGGCAGGAGATTGATCTGGATCAAGAACCTGGAATGAAAGACATCGGATAGGAGGAGCCCAAGGCAGTTGGGGCCGCCGTGACAGAATGACCATGCAAAAACGCGAAGGGACACTCGACCTGTTTTGCCGGGAGCCGTTCCGGATTTTCTTTCCCATCGGGCTGTTGCTCGGAGCGCTCGGCGTGTCCCTCTGGATCCTCTACTACGCGGGAATAAGCGCCTTATATCCCGGTGTCTCTCACGCTCGTCTGATGATTGAAGGATTCATCGCTTCCTTCGTGATCGGCTTTCTCGGAACGGCCGGTCCGCGACTGCTGGAGGCGCCGCATTTTTCCCGCGCTGAATTGCTCATACTCCTGACCTTGGATTTACTCGCGGCCGGCCTGCACTTGGGTGGAACGAATCGCGCCGGTGATGTGGCTTTCGGTCTTTGCCTGGCGTTCTTTCTCTTCGTTCTCGGCCGCCGCTTTGTTCAACGGCGGGAGTCGCCGCCGCCAAACTTTGCGCTCGCTGGTTTGAGTCTGGTGAACGCCCTCGCCGGTGCCGTGCTGCTCGCGGTTTTCGAAAACGAAGCTTACTCCGTTACGTACCGGATGGGTGCAGCCTTTCTTCAGGAAGGATTCCCTCTGCTCGCGATTCTCGGAGTTGCTCCCTTCATGCTGCCGCTCTTGCTCAATTTTTCCACGATGGAAGAATTGCGCGCGCCCTCTTCCAGTTGGATCGGGAACGCAGCTCTTGCCTTAATCGTGGGACTAACGATTGACGCGACCTTTGCCCTCGCAGCTTTCGGCCTAACGAGTCTAAGCGCGTGGCTGCGCATAGCCGCGATCGTGGTTTACCTCGTAGCGCAAATGCCGCGCACCGGCCGGAGCTTTCTCGGTAACTGCCTCCGCGCTGGTCTCGCGGCCATCCTTCTTGGTTTCGTCACACAAGCGCTCTGGCCGCAACTGCGCGTCGCGGCCTTGCACATCATCTTCCTCACCGGTTTCGCGTTCGTCATTCTTACGGTGGCGACTCGCGTAATTCTCGGGCACAGCGGGAATGCACATCTCTTCACCCGGCGACTTCCTTTCCACATCGTGGTAGCGGCGCTCCTCGCCACCGCGATGCTTTCGCGTTTCACTGCCGACCTCGCGCCGCGGGCGCGCGCCCTCCACCTGATCGCCGCGGCCGTTTTGTGGCTGACCGCGATTCTTGTTTGGGCGATCAAATTGGTCCCCAAACTCACAGTCGTTGAAACAGAAAATTGACCGGCGGAATCATGGGGAGCTTCCGTTATAATCAACGGCTTCAAAGCAGCCAGGCCAGTTGCTGCGAAACCTGATGTCATCTTACGGCGTGACTTCCAACTCACCAGCAGCGCCGATCGTCATGTTGCGCATGCTGTGATCGACGATCGGATACTTGCCCGGGTGCGGCATGATGGCGTCGAGCACGACGCCCTGCCCTGGGGCGATCGGGCAAGTGGAAACCCCGCTGAGCGCATGCTTCGCATCGCCATCGGGATAAACGGCGGCAAATATTCCGCCGATGATGTGGAAGGCGCTGGAGAGATTCGGACCGGCATCCACAACATAGAAGCGGACGCGCTGTCCAACTTTCGCGGTCAACGGATGATCCTTGTATTGAAAGGCGATGCCGTTAAAAACCACTTCGTCGGGTCTGACGGCCATCATCTTATCGTAATTACCAGCCATCAGTGTGCCGCTGACCTGGCGCGAGTACCACTCGCCTTGCACCAGCACGTAACTGACATCGGCCGCTGGCAACGGTTCGATCGGATCGACGATGATCGCGCCATACATGCCGTTGCCGATGTGGAGTAAGACTGGCGGCGTGCCGCAGTGGTAAATGAACGCGCCGGGAACTTTTGCGACGAAGGAAAACCGCACGGTTCCGCCGGGCTCGACGGAACGATAAGCGACCGCTGGATCGACTTGTGCGGCGTGGAAATCAATCGAGTGGCCCATGTTGCCGTGATTGACAAATGTCACGTTCACGGTCTGGCCTTCTCGCACGTGAAGAATTGGGCCGGGCGTCGTGCCGTTGAAAGTCCAGGCGCGATACTGCACGCCGCTCGCGATTTCGATGTTGGCATCGGTGGCGACGAGCGTGACTGCAACAGAATTGCCGGTGCCGATTAATGGAGGCAGCGCGGCAGGAGCAGGGCGAGCGACCGGCGCGTTCGCTGCCATGTTGAGCGGCGAGACGGCAGCGGCCGCATTTTCGGGAGTGGGCGGCGC
Organism: Chthoniobacterales bacterium; assembly: GCA_038258245.1. Taxonomy (GTDB): domain Bacteria; phylum Verrucomicrobiota; class Verrucomicrobiia; order Chthoniobacterales; family UBA10450; genus JBBSQB01. The sequence continues at coordinate 7,593 of JBBSQB010000025.1, read as the reverse complement.
GGCGTTGACTGCGCTGCCCAGAGTGCCGAGGGCTACAAGCAACGCGAGGGCGATCGCGGCGATGGCGGCGACTTGGTGCGGCCAATCAAGCGTGGGCGGCGTGCGTTGCCATATCGCTTTCGGCGCCCATTCCATCAATGATCCCCAAATCGATAAGCGCCGGCCGATGTAATAATCGAGGCTGTAGGGCGTGCTGCCGAGGGTGCGCGCGAAAAGAATCAGCGCGATGAAGACGAGCGCGTAAACGAGAGCGGGGCCTAGGTTGGTCGCGCCCGCAGTGTAAGGCCCGCCAAAGCCTTCCGCCGTCGCCCAAATGAGAAGGCTGAAAACCGCGCCTAACGAATAGGTGAAACGGCGGGCCAGGCCGAGGAGGAGCCCGACGGCGATGGCGGTTTCGATAATCCTTGTCGCCGAGATAAAGAGATCGGCGTTGGGCGGGACAATGCGCAGCCAGAAATTGAACCAGGGCGCGAGCCATTCAGGCTGCGCTTTGGCGGCGTTCTGCAAATAACCCACGTAGTGCGCGGCAAAGGACGGTTGCCATTTCAGCCAGGCGTCCACCGCCATGATGACGCCGAAAGCCGCGCGCACGCCCGCGGCGGCGACGATCAGCCAGGCGACAGGAGATGTCTGTTCATTTGGTTCCGTCAGGGTCTTCATATCTTGGAGGACAAGTCTTCCATCGAGCGAAAACGCCGCGGAAGATTGCCCAATTCCTTTTGCATTTTTTCATTCAAGCCTACGCGCTCCGCGGGCTCGAGTAAGACATCGGCCCATTGATAGACTTGTGATTCTTCGAGCTCGTTATGCGTCTCCAGTCTCCGGCTAACGCCAAGAGCTTGTTCCTGCACTTTTGCAAGATCGGCAGACCTGACCTTATCAGCAGCGACGCGCAATTTGCCTACTTGCTTCACTGTCGCGGCCAACTCGCGCATGAAATAGTCGTGGTCCTCTTGCAGATGCGAGATGGTGCTGCGGGCTTTCTGCAAAGACGGCCTGCTGTTGGCCTGCTTCGTTTGCGGCGCGTTCTCCAACGCCCACAATAAGGTTGGAAACAAATGCAAATGCTCAGCGCGAATGTGCATCGCCAATCGGGCCCAGAAACGGTCCAGCTTCGCAAAACTCTGCTCGATCTGGCCAGCCGAGAGCGCCGCAAAGAACCCGGCGAGCAAGTCATCGAGTTCGCCATGATCGTGCGCGAGCAAAGTCGCCTTTGTCTCTTCGGCCATCAGATCTTTTCCAAAAACTGTTGTAAGACAACCGCTTCGTTGTGCTCCTGATCGCGCGCGGCGTAGAGAAGAGTCACGGTGTGTTCCCGCGCCTTGCTCTTGATCAGTCCCACCTCGTCGGGATGACGCTTTAGTTCCGCCCGGTAACGATTGCGAAACTCTTTCCACTTCCCAGGATCGTGGCCGAACCATTTGCGCAGCTCGGTGCTGGGCGCGATTTCTTTTAACCAAAGATCGAGCCGTGCTTTCGCTTTCGTTAGGCCGCGAGGCCAGAGCCGGTCCACCAGAATTCGGACGCCATCGTCCTTGTCAGGCTTCTCATACACTCTCTTGAGTTTAACCATCATCCCTCCGTCTTATTCACCTCCCGCTTCAACCGCGGAAGCGATCACGTACTCGCGAAACATCTTTGCCATCACGCTGCCCGGGATGCCGGCGGGACAGACCGCGACGCATTCGTAAGTATTTGAGCAATTGCCAAAACCTTCTGCATCCATAGCGCGCACCATTCCGAGGACACGACGATGGCGTTCGGGTGCGCCTTGCGGGAGAAAGGCGAGATGGGAAACCTTCGCACCGGTGAAGAGCATGGCCGACGCATTCGGACATGCGGCCACGCAAGCGCCGCAGCCAATGCAGGCCGCCGCTTCCATCGCGAGTTCGGCGCGGTGTTTTGCCACCGGAATTGAATTCGCCTCGGGCGCGGCGCCGGTCCGAGCAGAGACGAATCCACCTGCTTGCACGACTCGATCAAGCGCGCTGCGATCGATCACGAGGTCTTTGATGATCGGGAAAGCACGCGCGCGAAACGGCTCGACCAGGATGGTGGCGCGATCGCGGAAGCTTCGCATGTAAAGCTCACAGGCCGCTCCGGGATGTTCGGGCCCGTGCGGTTGGCCATCGATGGTGAGTGAGCAGGTGCCGCAAATCCCTTCCCGGCAATCGGAATCGAAAGCGATCGGTTCTTCGCCGCGATGGAGGAGTTGCTCGTTCACGATGTCGAGCATTTCGAGGAAGGAAGTATTCGGGGAGATGTCTTTGGCTTTGTAATCGAACAACTTTCCTTGCGCCGTCGCATTCGGCTGCCGCCAGATCTTGAGCTGGAACTGCATCGCTAGGAATACCTCGCCCGGCGCCAGTCCGCATCCCGGCGGCTCTTGCTTTCATCGGCGGGTGCGCCGTCGTTCGCTGCGAACGCTTCGTCGGGTGGAACCTCATCGCGCATGCTTTTCTCGGGCCGCTTCATGCCCACGAGCATGAACGCCGAGAGATGCGAACGGTATTTTTTAAAGACCCGCCGCATCGCCAGGACACGCTGCCGCGCTTCGGCATCGCGAAAAAGATTCCAGGCAAAGCGCAACGCGCCGGGAACGCCTTCGTCTTGAATGAGGCGATCCGCTTTCAGCAAGCGCATCGGGCGCAACATTTCCGTCCGCACATTGAAACCCTCCGCGTCCAGCAGAGCGCGCCATTCCAGGAGGGTGAGCGGCCTGGCCCCGACATGAATCGTCTCCGAAAGCGTGCGCTGGATTTCCTGCTTGATCGAATCATCCAGGTCGTCCGGCGCGAGGCAAAGCTCGTGAATGCCGTAGCGGCCGCCGGGTTTCAAGATGCGCGCGGCTTCCTGCACGATCTGACGCTTCTGCGCCGCGCCTTGCATCGTAAGCATCGCTTCCCCGTAAACGACAGTCGCTGATTCATTCGGCAGCCCAGTATGTGTGGCGTTGCCGACGAGACATTTTTGCCGATTACCTATGAGCGTGCGGCCGATGCGATTGGCCGCCGCTTCGTTCTCTTCGATCCCCGTGTAAGAAGCGGGATGGAGATCGAGCACGAGACGCGTTGTTACTCCGAGCCCTGGGGCAAATTCCACCACCGCATCGGAACTACGAATGTCCAGGGCCCGCAGCATGGATCGAGTCAACTCCAGACCGCCGGGGCGCAGGACTCGTTTGCCCAGCCGCGCGAGCAGCCAGTGGCCAGGCATTTTAGCAGCGGCCAGTTCGGCTCCCGGGAGAATCAGATCCGTCTCTGTCTTCATCGCTTCCTTTCGAGAGAAGTGACTTCGCGAGGAGACTGGCTTTTGCGCCGTTTCATGGCCCGATTTTACAACGCGGAGGCCGCGCCCTCCTTGATCCAAATCAAGGTTGCCACAAATGCACCGTGCGGAAACAAACCTACAACTCGCCGAGATTGCTCTGGAGAAGTTTTTGAAGGGCGCGCGGCCTGGTCACGGTCAAGGTCCTGCCTTTAATCAGGAGCAGCTTCTGGTCGCGAAACTTCGCCAGGGTGCGCGAAAGTGTTTCGCTCGTCGCCCCCATCTCAGCGGCGAGCACACGCTTCGTTCGGTCGAGTTCGATCACGATGGACTCGTTAGGCAAAGGCCGTGGACAACGCGTCAGCAACCAGTTGGCTAGGCGCGACTCCATGTCTTTCAAAGTCAAATCGTCGAGCAAGGCGATGAGCACGCGCAGATGCTGGCTCATCGAGGCAAGCATGCGGAGCGCGAGCTCCGGCCGATGGCGCAGGAGTTCGATGAAATCGATTTTCGGAACGAGCAGGACGGTGGTTTCTTCCACCGCGCGTGCGTGAGCCGGGTATCCACCATCTGTGGCCAGCGTCGCCTCGGCGAACGATTCGACCGGCCGGAAAAGATGGATGACCTGTTCCTTCCCCGCGGCACTTTCGCGGTGGACGTTGATTCCGCCGCGTTGCACAACGTAAAAACCTTCCGAGGGCGCACCTTCGTGAAATAAATATTCACCCTTCGCCAGGTGCTTCGGAATGGCGACGGCCGCGATGGCCGAGACATCGGAGGCAGGCAGCCCGACAAAAAGCTGGCAGCTCCGCAGCGTGCTTTCGGTGATGAGCTGTTTGAATTTCCCTCGTTCCAGCGCCATGACTGGAGACTACGGGTGCGGCCGTTAATCGTCCCGCCAAAAATTCACGGCCCAGGCCCCATCGGGCTGATGATTCACTTCGGAGCGGAAGCCTTCGCTCTTTAATTTTTCAATCAGAGGCGACGGAAGAAACGGAGCGATCACCATCAATCTCTCGCCCGCCTTCAGCGCATCAATGGCCGAACGAATTTTCGCAAACGGCTCGACGCCCCGCGCAATGAGCGGACGCACGTCGAGTCTTTTCAATGCAGCAGCCATTTCTATTCCTCCCAACGGTTGAGCCGACTGGCGGTAAAGCCAAGGAGCGCGCTCATCCAGGCGATTGAAATAATGACAAACCAGAGGCCGCTGTGCGCGAGCCACAAACTCGTTAGGCCGGACTGGCCCGCGCCTTCCGCTGGAATCCGTTCCATGGCGAAGAGTGCGTCGATCCGAAAGGCGTCGAGGGGATTCAACATCAGAAGCGCGGCCCAAAGGTCGGGGACGCGTTGCAGAAATGAAGAATGCGCCAGAAGGAGCGCGACCAAATCCAGACCAAAGAGGAGGAAGAGCCACCCGGTCACGCCAAGAACCAAACCCTGCCCCCGGTCGCGCGCGAGAAATCCAGCACTGAGGCCGAGCGCAATAAAAGTGGCCGCGAGCGTGAGCGCATGGCCGTAGAGAAGGAGCAACTTCGCGTCGGCCGGCCTAACGAATAGCGCGGGCAGGAAGCACAGGGCCAGCAGACCTGCGAACATCACGGTGAGCGCGATAAATTTCCCGAGCAGGAAAGCCGGGCGCGGGATCGGTTGCGCGAAAAGAAGCGGCCACTCCTGACTCTCCGCGCGCGCGCTGCTCGTCCCGATAATCAAGGCGAAGAGCGAGACGAAATAAAGTACAATTTGCAGAAGGAACAGCGGAGCGCCGGCGCCCGTCTCAGGGAGGAGCACGGCGCCCACCCCGCCCGTGAGCGCGACCACGCAGAAGACTTGCAAGTAACGGTTGAGAATGGCGGCGTGAAGTTCGCGCACGGTTACGGCTTCGAGCGGACGCATGACGTTTTGCGTCAGGTTGGCGATGCGCGCGTTCATCTGGGGAGCGCACGCGCCTCGCGTGCTGGCAAAGGCGCCCTCGCCTTTGCGAACTTTTCCTCAGTGCGGTCTGTCGAAGCCTGTTTTGGCGAGGCGCCAAAACCAGCACGCGAGGCGCGTGCGCTCCCCTGAGTGGTGGTTCGGCACGTCTCTTCAAAATCGAAATCGTTAGGCAAATCCGACGGATCCAGCTCGCGCTCAATGCGTCCATCCTGACAAAGCAAACAACGGTGCGCGACGCCGTTCCATTCCGCGATCAGGTGCGTGGCCATCAGGACGGTCTTTCCCCGAACCGCCTCCTCCAGTAGAATTTCGCGCAGCCGGTTGCGCCAGCCGGGATCGAGGCTGAGCCCCGGCTCGTCGAGGAGGAGCACGGGCGCATCCGGCAGAAGCAGGAGCGAAATCCCGAGCCGCTGACGCAGGCCGCCTGAGAGCGTCCCGGTCCTCTCGCCAGCTATGTTCGTCAGGCCCAGTTGCTCGAGGACAATCGAGACGCGATCTCGCTTTCCGCCGCGCAGTTTTCGATAAAATTCGAGCACCTGCAAGCAGGTTAAACGCGGATGGAAATCAGGATTCTGGGGCAAGTAACTGAGCGCACGCTGCGCCTGCCGCCTCGCGCGCCTAACGTCATGGCCAGCAATGAGAGCCGCGCCCCCGTCTGCCACGGCAAGACCGGCGAACAGTTTCATCGTCGTGCTTTTGCCCGCGCCGTTCGCGCCAACCAGCATGGTGATCTCGCCGGGGCGCGCCTGGAAGGAAAGCCCACGCAAAACGGCCTTTCGGCCGTAGTTCTTGATCAGGTTGGTCGCGGTGATCATGGCTGGGGAGCACGCGCGTCTCGCGCGTGAGCGAAGGCGTCTCGCCTTCGCGGACTTCCGTTCTGAGAGAAAGTTCGTTGTCGCGAGACGCAACAACCAGCACGCGAGACGCGTGCGCTCCCTGGATTAAATTCACCGCGATGTCTCATCGCTCGTTAGGCATGGCGGCGCGCGCCGCGCGTTGGGCGCGGATCGTCCAAAAATTCGAGGTCAGCGGCGCGGGATCCTCGATCGAGGCCAGGCCGGGAATGGCGGCGCGCTCATTGGCAAAACGAAGCAGCGTGACCGCCGGACTGCCGGAAAGCAGCGCGATCGCCGGGAGATCGCGCCGGAGCGAACCGAAGAGGTCCAGTTCCCGATGCGAAAGATCGCTAACGCCATCGCCGTTCAAATCGAAAGTCTCCTGGCCGCTCCAGAAATTGCCGACACCGTTGACGGCCCAGCGATTGTTGTCGCCCGCGCCGTCGACATCGACCGGATGCAGGTTTTGGCGGAAGCGGTTTTCGGTAAAGGCGTTCCCATCGGAGTTGCCGTAAAAGCGCAGCCCGATGTAGTTGCCAGAGACGTCGTTTCCCCTAACGACAAAGTTGTTCGCCTGCTGAAAGGAAAGCCCGACGGCGTTGTTGCGAATGATGTTCCCTTCCACCCGCACGCGCTCGTCCGATTGAAAGAGAATGCCGTAAGCGCGCGAGCCGCGGTTGTCGGTGAAATGATTGCCGCGAATGACGATGTCGTGCGAAAACATAACCGCGGCCCCGGCCGCGTTTTCCGAGAAGGCGTTGTTCTCGAAAATGTTGTTGTCGGAATACATGTAATGCAGGCCGTAACGGACGTGGTGCACGCGGTTACGCTCGACGCGCGAGCGATTGGTGAAGGAAAAATAAATGCCGTCGCGCGTGTCGCTGATCTCGTTGCCGGAGATGAGATTGTTTTCGCAATTCCACTGGTGAATACCGTTGCCGCGTTCGTTCTCGTTCAAGGGCACTTCGCAGAGTTCGCCGATGCCGGCGGTCAGCGTTTGCTCGATTGGCTTGGTCGCAGTGAGCAGCGTCGTTTTTCCGCGAATGCGATTCCCGACGACGCGACAGTCGTGAACTTTTTTCAGATACACGCCGTGGAGCGAATCCTCGATCACGTTGTCCTCGATCGCGGCGCGATTGCCAGCGACGAAGACGGCCGCGTTGTCATCGGATAACCGCAGACCGGAGCCGGTAATGCGGAAGCCGCGTAGTGTGACACCATCGGCCTCGATGGTAACGACATTGCCGGAGCCGTTGCCGCGAATCTCAGCGCCAGGCTGGCCGATGAGTTGTAGCGGTTTGTTGATTGTGATCGGGCCGGGATGTACGCCGGCGACGACCTTAATGGTGTCGTTAGGCGCAGCGGCGTCGATTTGTTGCTGGAGCGTGAGCGCGGAAGCCGAGGTCGTTAGACCAAAGAACGCGGCAACGAGAATTTGGGGAGCGCACGCGCCTCGCGTGCTGGTTGCGGCGCCTCGCCGCAACTGGCTTTTTCTTAACGCAACGCCAACAAGAAAGTTCGCGACTCGCGAAAGCATTCGGAGTCGTCCAGCACG